>MKGP02000049.1 GCA_001913845.2 Limnothrix sp. CACIAM 69d
ACGACGAAGCCAATCCGTGGGTGTACCACGAGGTGACGAAGGTGGTGCCGGTCAGCCAGCCTCCGAGGGCGAGGTATGCGCAGGGGAACAGCAGCAGACCCGACCAGCCGACGAAGACGAAGCGATCCCGCTTCAGCCAGTCGTCCACTACGTCGAACCACCCGCGTTCCGTGCCCACGCGTCCAACTGCGATGGTCATGGAAGAACTCCGAGTAAGAAGGGAAATAAATGACAAAAATGAGAGGTCAGGGGCGATCGATAGCCGAGGGCGACTAAGCACAAAGCGATCGAATCGCCACAATCACTCTCAGAAAAGTTTAACTTTCTTTACCTAAATCCGGCTAGGGGATCGCCCCAGGAATTCGGCCGGTGGTTCCCCGGCATTTTGCGGGTCAATGCTCAGGTCGGGGCCCTGGAGCGATCGCCGGGCCCGCAACCGGCAACTCACACGATCGCCCGCTGCGGGTCCTGGTTCGGTCGCCATGGGCGATCACGTTGGCTGCCAGCATCCTCAATCCCATCGCAAATCCTGATATTGCGCCTCGATCGACAGGATTGATCGCAATCCCGGCATATCCAACACCGTGGCATCGGCCGGCTTATTCAAAAAATGGTGAACCAACAGCAGGCCCGTAAAAGTCCAGGTTTGGTAAAGACGCGCCTCTTGCCCCAACCAAACCCCTGTGGGCCCATCAAAATATTCCGGCCATTTCTGTTCCGGTAACCGCTTCAGCAACACCTGATAGGCATCTTGCAAACAATCCCAGAGCGACTCATGCAAATGCCCAAAGCGATAGTAGGGCGTGGTTGACGTTTGTTGATGTCGCAAAACGGCCACCACAAAATACCAAAGCAGGCAGGGCCAATGACCGCCATTGTGATAGCACCAGGGGCGATTTTTGGAGTCATATCCGGTCTTATTGCGCCAATCACTGGCATCCAAAGGGGGATGGCAAATGCGCAGAGGCATTTCTCCAAACAAATCAGCCTGATTATTCAGTACCAATTGAAAGAGAGCACGCTGTTGGGAAAAGGTAAGCACATCAAAAATAGCGCCCAAGCAATTTCCCAAGGAGAAAAAGCGAAAATCAGGGCGACCTGTACGGATATTACCAATCAGATATCCCCCTTGATCACCCAGCCAGGCTTGCAACCAGTGGGGAATCGTTTCGGTGCGAATATTATATTCATTGGAAACTCGTTCACCGTATTGATCAGTGGGCCGACGGCGGAGAATTTGAATGGTTTTGCCATTAATCCAATAGTGTTGAAGCAGATAGCGACGCAGGCGGCGGGCCAGGGCAGTGGCGTATCGTAATTGCCAAATTTGCTGCCGAATAAAGGGATCGGTGAGGGCTGCTGATCCGGCAGTGCTGCCAATTACTTTTTCCTTCAGGTCGCTATGAATTAAAACGACGGAACTGAGCAAGGCTCCATACAACAAGGTTTGAATTTCTAAGGGTGCGCCCCACACATCCAAGGGGCGATCGATCATGAAGGCTCCATCGGGCACGTAAAGGGTTGGGGCGTGCCGAAACCAAGGATGCAAAATCAGCCGCAGAAACCGCTGAATACCCTCTTGGACTTTGGGTTGTTGGCTCCAACTCCAATCGCCCGTTCGCTGCACATAAACATGGGCCAAAATCGGCCACCAAAGGCTGGCATCAACGGAGGAAACCCGCCCGATCGCCCGTTGGCCATAGTCAGCCACCAGGGTTTGGCTGTTGGGTTCCACATAAAAGCTACTGGGAAAAATACCTTCCGTTTGGGGATCAGTGCTTTGCAAGTCCAGGCAAATATCTAGGAAATCGCGCAGTAAATCCGCTCGCCCATCCAACAAAAAATAGATCATCACGGGTACGTTATCCCGGATGAAAACTTCGTTGTAATTCAGGTCAGGATCCGGCGGGGCATCGGGTCGATCGCGCCGAGGTTGTGGCAAGGCGGCAAAGGTTCCCACGGGGCGATCGCGACAGTAAACGATTGATTTGTCATAGAGCAAATGCCGCGCGTGATGAATACTTTGAACGCTGTCAAATCGAGCCATAAATGCAAATCCTTAGCGGAAATTGATCGCCCTGTGGTCGGTGCTTAACCGATCGCAGGGGAATTTGAGGTTCGGGTAACCCCTCCAAGCTACTCAAAATTCGCTGGTTATGCTGGAGAGGCCGAACGGCATGTTTTGGCCGGTCGTTCAACCAGTCGTTTCACCGTCAGTTGCCGAGTTACTCAAGGCTCGATTCAGCATCCAGAGGGTCATTGGTCATTACCCATTGCTGAAGAACGAGCTGTTCATGGAGGATTCCAACAGAACCATGACTGACTTGAAAAACCTGTATATCGTCACCATTAGCATTCACGGCCTGCTGCGGGGCAGCAATTTGGAACTGGGCCGCGATGCTGATACGGGTGGTCAAACCAAGTACGTGGTGGAGCTGGCGCGATCGCTCGCCCAGCGTCCAGAAATCGATCGGGTCGATCTCATCACTCGCCGCATTCAAGACCCGAAAGTAAGCGCCGACTATGCCCAGCCCATTGAACCCCTCAGCCCCAAATCGCAAATTGTTCGGCTGTCGGCCGGGCCGCGTCGCTATCTGCGCAAGGAGGTACTTTGGCCCCATCTCGATATCTTTGCCGATGAAGTCTTGCGCTACCTGCGGACGGTGGGCCGCACGCCAGATTTGATTCACAGCCACTACGCCGATGCGGGCTATGTGGGATCCCGGGTGGCCGGGTGGCTGGGGGTGCCCCTGGTGCATACGGGCCATTCACTGGGGCGGGTGAAGTTGCAGCGGATGTTGGAGCAGGGCAGCAAACCGGCCGCCCTGGAGGAACAGTTTCACTTCAACACCCGCATTGAAGCGGAGGAAGTCACCCTGGCCAGTGCCAGCTTGATTGTGGCCAGCACGCAACAGGAAGTACAGGAGCAATATCAGGTTTATGACAATTACCAGCCCGATCGAATGGTGGTGATTCCGCCGGGCACGGAGCTTCAGCAGTTTTATCCGCCGCCGGCCCAATGGCCCACCCCACCGATCCAAGCCCAGCTCGATCGATTCCTCACCGATCCACAGAAGCCGATCATCTTGGCCCTGTCGCGGGCGGAACGGCGCAAGAATGTGGCCAGTTTGGTGCGGGCCTATGGGGAGTCGCCGGAATTGCAATCCCTGGCCAACCTGGTGTTGGTGCTGGGCAGCCGCACGGACATTGCCGCCATGGAGCCGGGCCCCAGGCAGGTGATGACGGAACTGATGCTGTTGATCGATCGCTACGATCTCTACGGCAAGGTGGCCTATCCCAAGCACCACCAAAGCACCGATGTGGCGGATTTATATCGCCTGGCCACCCAAACTCGGGGCGTGTTTATTAATCCAGCCCTCACGGAACCCTTCGGCCTAACGTTGATTGAGGCGGCGGCCAGCGGTTTGCCGGTGGTGGCCACCAATGACGGCGGCCCGCGCGATATTCTGGCGGCCTGTACCAATGGGCAGTTGGTGGATCCGTTGAATCTGGATCAAATTCGATCGGCCCTTTACCAAGCCTTGACCCAGCCCGATCGCTGGCAACAGTGGTCTGAGCAAGGTTTGGCGGGCGTGCGACGCACCTTTTCCTGGGAAGCGCATACGGAAAAATATCTGCAACAGATTCGACAACTGTTGCAACCCAAGGCCTTGCATGTGGGCAGCGCCCTCAGCGTCACCACCCCGGCCCATCGCCAGCGGCAGGAGGTTTCCACAAACCCGCTGATTCGGGCAGAACATCTGTTCATTTCCGACATTGACAACACCCTGATTGGCGATCGCGAAGGGTTGGATCGGCTTTTGGCCCAGTTGCTGGTGCGCGATCGGGCGATCGGGTTTGGTGTGGCCACCGGGCGTACCCTGCCCAGCACCCTCGAAACCCTGCAAGATTGGCAAATTCCGCTCCCGGATGTGTTGATCACGGCCGTTGGCAGCGAAATTCACTACGGCCCCGACCTGGTTCCCGACACCCGTTGGCGACAATACATCAGCCACAATTGGCAACCGAACGCCATCCGCAACGCCTTGAACGACATAGAAGGTCTGGTGTTGCAGCCCGCTGCCAACCAGCGATCGCACAAGATCAGCTATTGGATTGATCCACAGATTGCACCCCAGGTTCGCCAAATTCGCCAATATCTGCGCCGCCAGGGACTAAATGTCCGGCTGATTAGCTCCCATGGGCAATATCTCGATATTTTGCCCTGGCGTGCCTCCAAGGGCGATGCCCTTCGCTACTGCGCTCTGAAGTGGGGATTTTTGATCAAAAACCTACTGGTGGCGGGCGATTCGGGCAATGATGTTTCCATGCTGCGGGGCAACACCCGGGCCGTGGTGGTGGGGAACCACAGCCGCGAACTCGATCGGCTGCGCACTCATCCCAACATCTACTTTGCCGAAGGGCACTACGCCTGGGGGATTTTGGAAGGGTTGGCCCATTACCAGATTCCCGGCTTTGCCGATCGGCCCCCATCCCCGTTGGTATATCCCAGCCCGATCGCCCGCTTTGGTAGCAGCTCGATTGCGGGCGATCGCCCCGGTGGCCCCAAACAGCCAACCTTGCAGCGGGCCCTGTCTTGAACCTAATGGGCGGCCGCCAAATCACATTCTCAAGCCGCTCCTCCCCATAATTCAATGCTCGATCGGCCGCTGGTTGGCCTCCGAAGCGTGATCGTTGCGACGGAAGCCAGCAATGTCTCATGCTCAAATCATGGGGGATCGGGCAACTCCAACAACATCCATGCGGGTTCAACAGTCCCATCCTGGCGAGGCTGCTGAACCCGCATCTGTTTTCTGTTTTGTTTTCTGTTTTATAGATCGGCTTGTTGATTGACTTGTTGATCAACTTGTTGATCGGTTAGTGGATCGGCTTAGGTGTCAGTTTGCATCTCTAATTCGGTGGGCTTCAGGGAACGAATCAAAACCTTGAACTTGGGACTTTCTGCGGCAGCGTCCGGGTAATCTCAGTTAGTCTGTGCTGAGGGAATTGTTGCTCGCCCAAACCAAGCCTCTTGCACCATGGCCGATCGCGTGCTGCCCTGCCCCATTCGCCTGTGCCTCTATGGCCCTGGAGTCATGTCCGCAAGCCGCTGGCCCCAGTCTCCTCAGCTTCAGCCAAGTCCCCCAACCATTCCCGACAGACTTCCCAAAGTTATTCTTCCCAAAGCAATTCTTCCCAAAATAATTCAGGCCGTCCTTTCAGACTGTTGTTAACGTATGGGAAGCGTTGATCGCCCCGTGCGATCGCCCCTGGGGATCCGTCATCCTGCCTTCGAGAAGTCCTGTTGCCTAGCCCCATGACCGACCCGTTCAGCACCGCCTCATCTCCTGCTGGATCGACCTCACCATCGACCCCACCGTCTCGGTCAGAACCTGACGCGAGCATTGCTCTGCACCCGGAGGCCGAATCGGCTCCCCCCTACCGGGCCGTTAGCTTTGATGAGCATCAGGTCAATTTTCAATCTCTGATTGAGAAAGCCACGGATATTGTAGTGATTTTGGACAGTTGCGGAATTTTCCGCTACGTCAGCCCCTCCACCGAGGGCATTTTGGGCTACACCTCCGCTGAAACCGTGGGGCAACCGGTCGAGAACTTCGTGCATCCGGCGGATTTGCCCGCCGTCCAAGGCACGATCGCGGCGGCCCTGGCCCAACCCGGCGTGAGTCAACGGCTGTCGGATTATCGCGTGCGCCATGGGGACGGCTCTTGGCGTTTCTTTGATGCGGTCACCACTAATCTGCTCGACGATTCGGCCGTGCGCGGCATTGTGGTGAACTGCCACGACATCACGGAACGGCGCTTGGCCGATCGGGTGTTGATTGAGCGGGCCCGGCTGTCCAAGCTGGAGGCGGAGGTGGGGGCGGCCCTTGCGTCTGGGGGATCGCTGTCGGAAGTGTTGCAGCGTTGCACCCAAACGATCGCCGGGGCCTTGCAAGTGCCCTTTGTGCGGGTTTGGACCTATAACCGGGAGGCGCGGTTGCTGGAGTTGCGGGCCTCAGCCGGCCAACATTCCCTAGTGGCGGAATTTCCCACCTATATTCCGATCGGGGCTTCCCTGGTGGGGGCGATCGCCCAGAGTCGCCAACCCTACCTGACCAACTGCACCGCCACCGACCCCAACTTTGAGGCCCGCGATTGGCTCGATAGTGAGCAGGTTGTGGCCTTTGCGGGCTATCCCCTGATTGTGGATGACCAACTGGTGGGGGTGATGGCCCTGTTTGGGCGGCGGCCCATGGTGTCGGCGGAACATGGGGCCCTGGGTTGGATTGCCAGCGTCTTGGCCATGGCCATTGACCGGGCTTGGGCCCGCGAGGCCTTGATGTCGCGGCGGGAGGCGCTGCTGTTTCGGTTGGCGGGGCAAATTCGCCAATCCCTGGATGTGGAAGTGGTTTTGCAAGCGGCGGTGCAGGAGATTCGATCGCTGCTGCATGTCGATCGCTGCTTGTTCTTGAACTATTGCCCCCGGCCAGTGAACAAGGATGTGACCTTCCTGGAGCAATCCTATTGGGAAGTGGCGGCCGAGTCGGCCCAGGGCAGTCTACCGAGCTTTGTGGGCAAGCAGTTACATGGCTTGGCGGCGGGAGTCGCGCCGTTGCTGTTGCAGTGGGAAATTGTTTGCACCGATGAGGTGGTGCGGCCGGCGGCAATTACGGTGCAGGAATTTTTGGCGCAACTGTCGGCGGGGGCCGCGCTGATTTTGCCGGTTCAGGGCAGCCGCACCACCTTTTTGGGGGCGGTGGCCTGTGTGGAGCATCGGGGCGATCGAATTTGGAGCGAAAGCGAGGTGGGCCTATTGCGGGGGGTGTGCGACCAATTGGCGATCGCCCTGGATCAAGCGGCCCTCTACACCGATGCCCAAGACAAGGCCCACCAAGCCCGCGACCAGGCCGATCGCCTGGCCCAAGCCCTGGATGAGTTGCAGTCCACCCAAATGCAACTGTTCCAAAGCGAAAAGATGTCCAGCCTGGGGCAAATGGTGGCCGGCATTGCCCACGAAATCAACAACCCGATCGCCGTTGTCCATGGCAATTTGAAATATGCCCGACAATATTTGGCGGAATTGCTGAGGGTGATTGACACCTATCGATCGACCTATCCCGAAGCCCACGAGGCGATCGACCAACTGTTGCGGGACATTGATTTAACCTTTGTTCGCCAAGACTTCACCAAACTCCTGGAAGCCATGGGGTTAGCAGCGGAGCGCATTCGGCAAATTGTCCTTTCCCTGCGCAACTTTGCTCGGCTCGATCGGGCAGGGATGAAACCCACCAATCTCCACGAATGCTTGGACGAAACCCTCACCCTCCTGCGCCACCGGCTGGAACCCAATGGGCGGTTTGGGGGCATTCAATTGGAGATCGATCGGGGAGAATTGCCCCTGGTGACTTGCCATGGAGGACAGATGGCCCAGGTGTTGATGAACCTGATTGGTAATGCCATCGATGCGATGGAGTCGATCGATCGGCCCGCCATCTTGAAAATCAGCACTCGCCTGTTGAGCAACGGCCCCCAATCGATCGCGGAAATTGCCATCCGTGATTCGGGCTATGGGATTTCTGACGACATTCGCCCCCATCTGTTTAATCCCTTCTTCACCACCAAGCCCGTGGGTCGCGGCACGGGCTTGGGCCTGTCCATCACCTATCAAATTGTGGTGGAAAATCACGGCGGTACGATCGACTGGACTTCCGACCCGGAATGGGGCACAGAATTCGTGATTCGGCTGCCGGTGTTGCTGCCCCTGCCGCCCAGTTGCCGCACCTGAGCGGTTGCAGTTTGGCCAACCAGCCTAACGCGGCGTGGCTGGGACGCTTGAGGGAGTGGGTGCGCTGGCGGGCGCAAGGCTCGGCGCAAAGGGTCGATCGTGCCCGCCCAAGGCCCGCACGATCGATCGCGTATTTTGCGCCAACATCTTCACGTAGCTCTCGGCCGGCCCCCCAGCCACCCCGATCGAATCCGCATAGAGCTTGTCGGGAGACAGGGTGACACCACTTTCGGCCGCCACCGTCTCAATCAAAGCCGGGTTAATGGTCGTTTCTGCAAAAATCGCCGGCACTTTGGCTTGGCGAATGGCCGCCGCCATTCGGGCCATGGTTTGGGCGCTGGGTTGCTCCTCAGTGCTAATGCCAATCAGGGTTCCGAGCACCGGAATTTTGTAGGTCTGGGCATAGTACTGAAAGGCATCGTGGGTGGTCACCAGTCGTCGCTGGGCGGCGGGAATGGTTTGAATTTGGACACCGATCCATTGATCAAGCTGCTGGAGTTCCCCCAACAACCGATCGGCATTGGCCGCAAACGCCGCCCGATCATCCGGGGAAAGCTTGCTTAATTCATCCCGAATCGCCATCACCATCACCATTCCATTGCGGGCGCTGCCCCACACATGGGGATCCGGAACCGTTGCCCCCTGTTTGGGTAGGGTGAGGGCCGGCACTCGCTCCCCGATCGCCACAGCCTTGGCCGTCTGCCCCGAAGATTGAATCAGCTTAATAATTCCCGGCTCCAGGTTATAGCCGTTGTAAAAAATGCGGTCTGCCCGCTCGATCGCCACCGTATCGCGCGGCACGGGTTCGTAGAGGTGGGGGTCATCACCGGGTCTGAGCAACCCTTTCACGATCACTTCATCACCCGCCACCCGTTGGGTTAAGTCCGTCAAAATCGTGCTGGTAACCACCACCGTGGGCCGATCGGGCCCGCTGGGTCGTTCTCCTAACCCACAGCTCACCAGCAAGACCCCAATCCCCAAACTGCCCAGCCATCGCCCCCAGGCAAAACCGGGGCCCCGCTGCCCGATCGAGAGCTGGCCGGTTGTGTGGCGTTTTCGCGATGATGCCAGTTGTGATTTTTGGCGTAATTGCTGGCGTAATTGCTGGCGTAATTTCTGCCGTGGTTTTCGGGGTTCTAAGGGTCGAATCATCTGCCATTTCTCCATTGCCATCATCAAGCCACCGCCAGCAGTCCAAGACCGGGGCCAACTCCAGCCCGATCGCGGTATTTTGCCCACTGGCCCGCCGCTGGCCCCAATCAGAGCACTGGGAGGGCTTGACTTGACTTTCATTATCATTTCATAATTGCATTCATAATCATTTCATGATCTTTCTCGGTTTGATATCGTGAGAGGCAGGTAGCTGCTAGATCGGGTTCAGGTCATTTCGCACGATTTGATCTGGACTTTTTTTGCCCATGGGCCCAACTCCAATGATGATGAGCACTCATGCGATCGAAATTGACCACCTAAATGCTGCCTATCGCGGCGTGCAGGCGCTGCTGGATGTGAGTTTGCGCATCCAGCCCGGACGGCTGACGGGCGTGGTGGGGCCCAATGGGGCGGGCAAAAGCACCCTGATGAAAGCCATGCTGGGCCTGGTGCCGATCGCAACGGGGCGGGTGGTCTATGGCGATCGCCCTTTGCAACAACAGCTCGATCGCGTGGCCTATGTGGCCCAACGATCGCAGGTGGATTTGGATTACCCGGCCACGGTTTGGGATGTGGTGTTGATGGGGCGAACGCGCAAAACGGGCTGGCTGCGGCCCTTTTCCAACACCAGCCGCCAAGCGGCCCGGGCGGCCCTGGAGCGGGTGGGCCTGTGGGAATTGCGCGATCGCCCGATTGCTCAGCTATCGGGAGGGCAACAGCAGCGGGTGTTTTTAGCCCGCTCGATCGCCCAAGAAGCGGATGTGTTTTGTTTTGATGAACCCTTCGTGGGGGTCGATCGGCGCAATGAGGCCATCTTGTTTGACCTGTTTCGGGAACTGGCCCAAGACGGCAAGGTGGTGATGGTGGTGAATCATGACTTGGGCGAGTCGATTACCCATTTCGATGATTTGGTGCTGTTGAATCGCCAATTGGTGGCCGCAGGCGATCGGGCGGCGGTGTTGAATGACCTGAATTTGCAACGGGCCTATGGCAGCCGGGTGAAATTTTTTCAGGAGGCCGCCTAATGGACGGGCTGCTGCAAGCCCTGGCGGAACCGCTGCAATACACCTTTTTTCAGCGATCGTTGGTGGCGGCGGTGGTCGTGGGCCTGCTTTGTGCCTGCACGGGCAGCTACCTTTTGGTGCAGCGCATGGCCCTATTGGGCGATGCCATCAGCCATTCTCTGTTGGTGGGCTTGGCGATCGCCTTTGCCATGGGTGGCAGCTTGTTCTTAGGGGCCCTGGTGGCTGGGTTGGTGAGCGCGGCAGCCATTGACTTTATTCGCAATCGATCGCCCCTCAAGGAAGATGCGGCCATGGGCATTGTCCTTTCGGCCTTTTTCGCCCTGGGGATTGTGTTGATCACCACGATCCAAAAAGACAACAAAATCGATCTCAATCATTTCCTATTCGGCAATCTCTTGGCGGTGACCAGCGGCGACCTGTGGGATACGGGATTGGCGGCGGTGCTGGTGCTTGGGGCGATCGCCCTTTGCTATAAGGAACTGCACTTTTATACGTTCGATCGCCTCGGGGCCCAAGCGGCGGGCTTGCCCGTCCGTTGGCTTGATTGGGGGCTGACCACCGCGATCGCCATCACGATCGTGGCCAGCATGAAGGCGGTGGGAGTGGTGTTGGTGTTGGCCCTGTTGATTACGCCACCGGCCACGGCCTATTTGCTCGTGCCTCGTCTGCACCAAATGATGGGGCTGGGGGCCCTGTTGGGTTGTTGCTCCAGTGTGGCGGGGCTGTATCTCAGTTATTTTTTCAATTTGCCTTCGGGGCCGGCGATCGTGCTGGTGGCTTCCGGGTTCTTTGTGTTGTCGCTGTTGTTTAGCCCGCGTCAGGGGGTTTTGTTTCAGGGCTGGCGGGCCAAGGCCGTGGGCCATAGCCCGATCGACCCGGAATCCATGGACGGAACCGATCCCTAGCAATCAACAGCAATCCGCAGAAATTGGGCGCTTAGGGGCCAGGATTCAACAGCCGGAAATCAAACCCCGTTCCCGATCGATTGCCCTCCCGCACCGTGATCAACACCAAGGGCAACGAGCGATCGCCCGTATTGGCAAAGCGCACGGCAGCGGAAGATCCCGCCGCTTGGAAGTCGGCCCGATGCAATGCAGCTTTCACAGCCGATCGTGTGGGGTCTTGGGCTTCGTTCGGATGGTTGCCGGGCGCATTTTGTCGATCGGGTTTTTGAGTAATTTCCTGATCAATCGCTTGAATCAAAGCCTGAGCCGCATCGTAGGCCATCGCCGTTCGCCAATTCACATCCCCACCCCAACGACGACGCATGGCCTGGGCAAAATCCAGCGATTGGGGCAAATCCGGATGCCAGGGAATCGCCAGAATTGTGCCCTGGGCGCTGGCTCCCAACTTCAACAAATCCAGTGAATAAATCGAATCGCCCCCCAACACCGGCAGCCGTCCTTGATTGGCCTCCACAATGGCCAAAGCTGAGGGCAGCGTCGAGCGATCGCCCAAGAGCACTAACCCCTCGCTACCCTGGCTTTGGCGTTCCCCAAACAACACCAAGCCCTCCGTGTTGAACGATTGGGCCTGACCGATCGCCCGTTGCGCATCGATCGGCTCGGAATCCATTTCCTGCAACTGCACCTGGCCCTGGCCATCGGCCGTGAACTGTTGCACAAATTCCGTTTTCAGGGATTGGCTATAGGCGCTTTTGGGGTTGTAAAACACCGAGACACGCGCCAGTTTCAACTGCTGGCGGGCCACCATCGCCAGGGCCTGTCCCGCCTGGCGATCGCTCGGAACCGTTCGCAACACCGCATCCCCCAACCCACTGAGGGTTACCGCCGTGCTAGAAGGGGAAATCATCGGCAGCCCAGCTCGTTGATAAACCCCAGCCGCCGCCAGCGAAGTGGTGGAGCTGAAGTGGCCCACCACCCCCAGCACCCGGGGATCTGCCGCTAGGGCTTCGGCCACGGCCTTAGCAGTGGCGGGATTGTTGCTGTCGTCCGCAATCACCACTCGCAGTTGCCAGGCAGGTTTTGGGCCGGATCGCTCCCGATCGCCCTGATTCCACTGGGCTTGGGCCTGCGCCACTCCCCGCAGCAACTCCTTGGCCACATCGGGCAAATTAGCCGCCGGTACAGCCACGGCGATCGTCCGTTGCGGAGCCTCCCGCGCCAGCCAATTATTCAAATAAATCAGGGCTTCTGGATCGTTGGGCCGCTGCTGCAAACTTTTGCGCAACAGGGCGATCGCCTGGGTTGGATCTCCAGCTTGCCCCGCCGCTGCCGCCGCCAACTTATCGGGCGAATCTGCCAACAAAACCTGCTCGCCACTGCTCAGGGACGGGGCCGGCCCCCCTTGGGGATTATGGGTGGTCGATGGGGTTGGACTCTCGCTGCCCAGAAGCCCGTTCGATCGCACCAACCAATAGCCCCCACCCAACAGGGCCAAGGACACCAACAGGGCCGTAATCAGTAATGGGGCATCTTGGGAGCGACGACTCATGGGCAAAACCGCGATGGCTGGATCAACAGGTCACCCCACAGCCAATCCATCAAAACAATGACCAAACACAGCAGTTCTGACACAGCAGTCCTTGGTTTTGGTCACTGCGATCTGTTTTGACCCATTTCAATCAATGGGTTCGCTCAATCGTTCGCTCCAGCCATTGGATCAGAGCGTCTGTGCGATCAGTGTGTGCGATCAAAAACTGGGGCAGAAAGGATGACCCTTTGCCCCAGTTTATGCGGAGTTTGGCGGTTTCTGGCGGACGATCGCCTTAGCTTTCGATTAGCTTGACCCTACGGTTTTTTCGGGCGTTGGCTGACCTAGGGCTTGTTGTCAAATTGCTTACAACCCTGATTCCACTCACTGTTGGCGGATCGTGGGGGGTAAGGGGCTTAAGCCCCTTGTCTAGGGTGGTTAGGGTATGACAGATCAACCGTTTTCGCTTGCCCCCAGGAAATGACGACAGGCCCTAATCTTCCGCAAAAATGTACTTGTACAGATCCTTGGGATCCGGTTCAGGGCTGTCTAGGGCAAATTTCACCGCATCGTTCACATGCTCTTGGATTCGGCGATCGATCTCCTTCAGTTCTTCCGCCTTCACCAATCCTTCACCCAGCAGGTGATCGGCCAGGCGAGTGATCGGATCGCGCTTACTCCAAACTTCCTTTTCTTCCTTTGCCCGCAGTTCGTCTGGATCAGCCAAGGAGTGACCCCGGAAACGATAGGTCAAGGCTTCAATGACCGTGGGGCCTTCGCCAGCACGGGCCCGGGCGATCGCCTCTTGGGCAACACCGCGCACCGCCAACACATCCATCCCGTCTACCTCTACGCCGGGCATCCCGAACGCGGGGCCTTTTTTGTAGATTTCGGGCACAGAGGTGGCACGTTCGTGGGCCATCCCGATCGCCCACTTATTGTTCTCAATGACATAGATCACTGGCAGCTTCCAAAGGGCCGCCATGTTCAAGCATTCAAAGAACTGGCCATTGTTCGCGGCTCCGTCCCCAAAGAAGCAAACAGTCACCCCGTCGGAGCTGGGGTCATTCATGGCTTCGCGTCGATACTTGCTTTGGAAGGCAACCCCCGTCGCCACCGGAATTCCTTCCGACACAAAGGCATAGCCCCCCAGCAGTCGATGCGGCTCCGAGAACAAGTGCATGGAACCGCCACGGCCCTTGCTGCAACCCGTCACCTTACCAAACAGCTCTGACATCACTTCCCGGGCGGGCACACCAGCACTCAGGGCATGGACGTGATCACGATAGGTACTAGCCACATAATCATTGGCATCGCGGCGCAAAGCCCGAATCACCCCCGTCGAAACGGCTTCTTGGCCGTTATAGAGGTGAACGAAGCCAAACATTTTGCCGCGATAGTACATCTCGGCGCACTTGTCTTCAAAAAGGCGACCCAGCACCATGTCTTCGTAGAGCATAAGCCCTTCTTCGCGGGTGACGGTGGCGCGGGTGGTCGGGGTTGCGGGAAGTACGCGTTCTTGTACCATTTCGCTGGTGCTGGGGTTGCGGGCTGAGTCGGTCAATTCAGAGGGTTCGGATTACCTGGGCAAGGGTAGCGGCGATCGATTGCGCCATCCCACCGGTTGCGCGGCTAATTTTTTGAGAAATCCAGTTCAACATAGTACCGGACTTTGGCAGTCCCCGCGCGGTTGGGCGATCGCGGCGCTGGTTAGGCGCTGGGGCGGCGGGTCAGGTTTTCGTGTCCTAACTGCCCTAGACAAGGGACTTAAGCCCCTTGTCCCCCACGATGTCCTAACTGCTCTAGCTCAGGGGTTTCGGCCCCTTGCCCCCACGATCTTGTCACGGTGGAGTCAGAGCTTTAGGCGGCTTGACGACTAGCCCTCAGCCCTCTACCCCAGGGCGATTGGTGATTGACGAACGCCTCAAGAGATTGCTCAGTCCCCTTCTGTTAGTGATGTTGGGCCAACAGTTTTTCAACCTTGGCTTCTTCGACCTTAGCCACCAATTGTTTAACTTCGTATTGGTCGCGGGTGGTTTTGGCCAGCGTCAGGGTTGAGCTGATGGTGAAGCCCAAGCCCATGGACATGGCAAATTTCATCCAAGTATCGACCGGAAGGTAATAGATACACAGGGCTGTGCCACCGGTTGAGAACAGAAACGATAGCCAAACTTGGACGATCCAGGCGGTGGTGTGGCGCATGGTAGAGGGTGTTTGGGGTGGAAGGAATGGCTTGAATGAATTGATTGTGAAATACAGGATGAGGATGAATGGAATTGGGGGGACAGTTTGCGATCTCGAACGCAATCACGGGTCATCACATTGAGTGTCAGCAAGCCGCGCCTCTGATTGAAGCGCTGGCCGATCGCGCGGGCCGCCGATCGGGGCGGTTTCATGTGCCGGGTCATAAGGGCCAGGCGATCGACCCGCTGTTGGCGGATGCTTGGGGCGACTGCTGGGCCTGGGATTTGACAGAACTGGAGGGATTGGATAATTGGGCGGCTCCCCAGGGCGCGATCGCGGCGGCCGAAGCGTTGGCGGCCGATTGCTTTGGGGCGGGCCTCACTCGATTTTTGGTGAATGGGGCCACGAGCGGACTGGTGGCGGCGATCGGGGCCGTTTGCCAGGATGGCGACTCGCTAATTGTGGCTCGCAATGCCCATCAATCGGTTTTGGCCGGTTTGATTCTTGCGGGGGCACGGCCCTGCTGGGTTTGGCCAATAGTCGATCGGGAATGGCAGATGCCCACAGTGGTGACTCCCGAGGCGATCGCCCAAGCCCTGGCGACCTATCCCCAAGCGAAGGCGGTGCTGCTGGTGTCACCGACCTATCACGGTTGGGTTTCGGATTTGCCCGCGATCGCCCAACTAACGCGATCGCACGGTATTCCTTTAATGATCGATGCGGCCCACGGGGCCCACTTTGGGTTGCATCCGGAACTCCCGATCGCTCCCTTGGCGGCCGGCGCGGATCTGGTGGTGGCTTCGGCCCACAAAACCCTTGGTTCCTTAACCCAATCGGCGCTGCTTCATCTACACCCTCAGGCTTTGATCGATCGCGATCGGCTGAATCAGGTGCTGCGGTGGGTCACCTCCAGCAGCCCCAGCTACTTGCTGATGGCCAGCTTGGATGCGGCCCGGCGGCGGGCGGCGCTGCGGGGTCAAATTGATTGGGGCGAAACGCTGGCGCGGGTCGATCGGGTGCGATCGCAGTTGGCGGGCGATCGAGCGATTCGGGTGCTTTCGGGGCTAAATCTGGATCGATCGCGCTTGACTGTCCACTTGGCTGGCTGGAATGGTTACCAGGCCGATGAAGCGTTAGACCAAGATTGGGGCATCACCGCCGAACTCAGCAGCCCTCAACATTTAACCTTTGTTTGGACACCGGCCAACACCGACCAAGAAGCCGATCGCTTGGTGGCGGCTTTGGCGGCCCTGGCGCGATCGCCCCAAATGGCTCCCGATCGGGGGCTGGATGCGGTCGCCGGGTTGCTTGCGCCCCCCAGTCCGGCCCCGCTGACTCCGCGCCAGGCCAGCCAGCTTCCCACCGAGCCGATCGACCTTAACCGGGCGATCGGGCGCATTGCCGCTGAGTGGATCTGTCCCTATCCACCGGGAATTCCCACAATCGTGCCTGGGGAAATCATCACTTCCGAGGCGATCGGCCAAATTCAGCAAACCCTGGCCCTCGGCGGCGACTGCACCGGCTGTGCTGACCCCACCGTTCAACGATGTCTTGTCCTCATCTCAGCCGATCGCTAAGCGACCAGGTTACGGAAAATTCCCTCAAAAACAAGGTGGAGCCAGCGACAACACTGGCTCCACCCAAGGCTATCCATCTTCGCAATGGACTGCGCTAGCCTTGATTAGTTGCAATCCTTGGTAGAGTCGCTAGCCAACTTGGTAGCAGAGCTAGCAGCTTCATTTTCCTTAGCCGTGATGCACAAGATCGCCTTGGCTTGTTGGTCTTCCAACTTCACCACGCCCTTGAAGCTCTTCAGAGAAGCTTGCAGCTTATCAGCGGTGCTGGTTGCTTCCGTGTCAGTACCAACGGTCTTGTACTCGAAGTTATCGGTTTTTTCCTTGATACCAGCGTTCAGGGTCTTCAGGTCAGCCGCAAACTTACCTTGCTCCACGTAGTAAGCCTGTTGAGCACGGTTGAGCGAACCAACATAGGTGCTACCTTCCGACTGACGAGCCTTAGCGGCTTGGTTGAGGAAGGAAGGCAGAGCGATTGCTGCCAGAATACCGATGATGATGATTACAACCAGCAGTTCAATCAGGGTGAAGCCTTCTTCGCTGTTGCGGCGCTGGGCGAGGTGTTGGATCAGCTTGGCTTTGAATTCAGCTTTCATCTGGGATAGTCTCCTCGAGAGTCGGGGGAGGAAGGTTGGGAAGGTGGGGATTTTGTTCCCCTCATGCTTGCAACTTACCCAGGTTACTGGGGATTCATATCAACCGCAGCAGAATTTTTTTGGGGTCAAGGGAAAAAGCCTGAAAACCCTTACCAAACAAGCATGTTCGAGAGTTAACCCCAAGCAATTTTTGGGTGGCGATTGCATCAGGATCAGGATTCTTGCGATGTTAGCGGACTGGCGTAGCACCTGATCAGCACCATTTTTCGGGATGCCCAAGGAATGCCTTTTGGGAGATGCTGAACTCTAGGTCAACTCCAGTACTACGGCAAGCTTAATTTTGATAGGTCAGCTCAAATGATTGCTACCGTTGCCAAATCGTTCAGTGGCAAGGGGCTTAAGCCCCTTGTCTTCCACGCTCCGTTGACGGTGGGATCAGGGTTTCAGGCGATTTGACGACAGGCTCTAGGCCTCAATGGCCTCTAGGAAGATGTAGCCGAAGGTTTCGAGGTCTCGCAAGAAGGTGCAGACCGCTTGGGTGGCGCTGGCACGATCGACCGGTGAGCGATCGACTGGGTTCAGGGGCCGCACCCGCATGAACCGATCGATCAGTTGCGTAATCGGTTGGGGCCCCGTCAACAAAGGAACCAAGACGGGCACTAGGCTGGCACTGGCCGCCGCGATGCCTTCCGGCCGCCGCAGAAATTTCGCGAAGTTCAGGGGCTTGAGGTAGCGACAGGATTCCACGAGGGCCGCTTCAAAGTCTGGATTGTTCAGCAGGGGGTGCAGCACCGCTTGGGTGCGATCGGGCTGCTGGGCCAACTGTTCAACCGTGGGCGACTTCGGCGGTTCTGCCATGGGTTTTGGCGTACAGAATATGTCGATCAACCGGTTGCGGCTCACCAACAGATCGTGCCAATACATTTGCTCGCGCCAACTGATTTGCTCAAACCGCGATCGCAGTTCCTCAGGAAATTGCTCCAGATCCAGCATGGTTTTCACCGCCCAATCCTGGGGTTCCACGGGGGCAATAAGCTGCAAATTCGCACCCTCAATCAGGTCAAACACCTCCGGCACTGAAAATCCCCGATCACCATGGAGCATGAAATTAAAGGCCAAGATCCGCTCGCGAATATCGGGATTATCGGTGTCATTGCGATCCCACATTTTCCGCACATCCACATTGCGCGGATTCAGGGACAACACAATGGATTCCACCAGAGCCATGGTGGTTTTTTCATCCCGATCGGGGGTAATCGCTCCCACATCGCGCAAAAATTCCTGGGCACAAAGCACGGGGATTCGAGTGTTGAAGCTATGCAGATTCACTCGCAAAATACCCGTTGGTTTCAGCACACTGGTCATCAACCGCAAGCTGGCGAGGGGATCTTCCAACAGGTACAGCACCTCATCGCAGTTGATGTAGTCAAATTGCTGATTGAGGCTAGGAAGCTGATCGATATTGAGGGTTAGAAATTTGGCCCGATCGAGCAAATCAAACCGCCGAAACCGCTCGATCGCCACGTCGATCGAAGCTGGAGAAAGATCAATACCGGTAATGGTTGTTCCCGGGTTCAGATGAGCCAACATCAAACCCTTAAAGCCGCTGCCGCAACCCACATCCAGAATCTGCATTCCTTCGGAGCTGACCGATCGGCGATCGCGGGCATAGAATGCGGTGGCCAATGAGTGGGCATGGAATTCATCGGGCTGACTATCGGGAGCCGTTTCGATCGGTTCGCGAGGGTAGGGCGTTTGATCGAACTGTCGCTGAATCCAAGCTTCTCGTTCAGCGGAAGATTCAAAATTCATGGCAAATTAGGACTTCCCATTAGGGCTTCAAAATCAATTAAGTCGATTTAATTTAATTCGGCTCAATTCGGCTGCACTCAATTCGAGTTCTGGGGAATTTTCGTTGAATATTCGCCAGGTGGATTCAATTCACCAACTCAATTCACCAACTCAATTCACCAACTCAATTCAGCAATTCAGGTTGCTAACTCAAGTTGCCAGCTCAAGTTGTTGGCTTAGTTCAACTCAAGTGAGTTCAACCAACAGATAACCCGCTTGACCCAATTCTGAAAGCAAATAGCGCAAGGCTGCTTCCACTTCTGAGCGTGCGATCGGCTCCAAGGTCACGGGATCCACAGGGCGCAATTGTTGCAGCGAATCTGCGAGTTCCGTAAAGGTTTTCATCCCTTCCAACAGGGGCAGCAACCCGAGGGCGATCGCGCTGCTGACCGATTCCCAACCCCATTTCAGGGATAGGTGCTGATCCAACTTTAAATCAGTGCCCTTCAAAACCACATTTTTGAGGTCTGCGGCAAATTCTGGCGTATCCAATTGCGGGTGAAGCGCCGCTCGGGACTGATGCCAATCTTCTGGTTCCCAATCGCTGAGGGCTGTCCAGGGTTGTGCCGCGTCGGGATGACCACACCAGAAATCCAAAAGTCGATGGTTCGATCGAATCAAATCAAAAAAGTGGAGTTGATCGGAAATCGGCGCTTCCGACAAGCCAAAGGCGATCGAAATGGGCATATTCTCTGGGTCTTTGAACAGATCCGTCACTTCCCAGGACTGCCAATCGGTCATGCTAATAAATTCCAGACCGGAGCGATCAATATAGTCAAAAAGCTGCGGGATGGTGAATCCCCGATCGCGCTGGAACAACAGGTTCATCATCACCCGCTGCTCATTTTGCATTTTTTCAGAATCCCAAATTCGCATTTTCAGGAGTGTTGTATCTTTCAAAGACTCCATCAACTCGGTCAGGATTCCCATTTCCAGCTCACCCGGATTGTCATCCATTAACCCAATTAAGTGAGCCAAGCTTTGGGCTTTGAAATAATCAAATCGCTGATAAAGACTATGGAGATTGGAACGAATAATGCCATCGGGTTTCAAGACAGCTTTCATGGCCGCCAACCCATCGGCCGGATCCGGTTGTAGATATAGCAATTCATCGCAGTTAATGTAGTCAAATTCCATGCCTAATTGCGACAACTCTTCCATTGCCAGTGCATGAAATTCCACGCGATCGCCCAAGCCATGGTGCTCCAGGCGCTTTTGGGCCAAGTCCACGGAAGCGGGCGACAAGTCCACCCCCACAATGCGCGCACCGGGGTTGGCCAAAGCCATGCTCAACACACCATATCCACTGCCACAGCCCACATCCAGCATCAACCGCCCTTCGGTGTTGGCAATTTTTTGATTGCGACGATAGTAGGCGGTGCGGAAATCGTGCCAGTAGGTATGGGTTTCGGCCGGTAAGAGATCGAGCGGAATGCGGGGATAGGGGGCGCGATCGAACTGGGCCCGTACCTTGGCAAGGGGATCCTCAAGCGGATCGTCAGCGGGGTTGATGGGAGAGGGCAAAAGAGATGGGTCGGTCATGCGGGGGTTGACGAATAGTTGTCCTAACGCAAGGGCGGGAAGACCCAACGGCAAGGGCGGGTTAAAATCTTGACGGGGCCATGGATTGGCCATGGTCAAGCGGTTGCCGGGGCTACCTTGGCCATATTGCCCCATTTCGATCCCGAAGCGATCGCCCCAAATCCGCTCCCGATCGCCCGATCGCCGATCCGTTGTAACCATTGGTTTCGCAATTTGTTTAATGATTGGCGTAACAATCGGCTTAACAGTGGACTGAAAACTGTTGAACGGCTTGTCCTGCCATCGTCTCTCGCATCATTTCCCACATCGTCAGTCGCAACCCTATGAGCATTGAACAGCATTCCCAGCCAACGGACGATCGCGCCGCTGTGGCCAACTCGTTGGATGAAATGCTAGAGGCGCTGAATTTGGGAATTCCGACGGCTCCCGACGACTTTCGATCGGGCTTTGTGGGAATTGTGGGGCGGCCCAATGTGGGCAAGTCCACGCTGATGAATGGTTTGGTGGGGCAAAAGGTGGCCATTGTTTCCCCGATCGCCCAAACCACCCGCAACCGACTGCGGGGCATCCTGACCCGGGATGACGCGCAAATTGTGTTTGTAGACACGCCCGGAATTCATAAGCCCCACCACGAATTGGGCAAAGTATTGGTGGCCAATGCACGGATGGCCATCCATTCGGCGGATTTGCTGCTGTTTGTGGTGGATGGGTCAGTGGAAGCAGGCGGGGGCGATCGCTTCGTGGCCGAGTGGTTGGCCCAAGCGCCCGTGCCGGTGGTTCTAGGGCTGAACAAAATTGATCTGCAAACGGATCCGACGGTGGAAGAGTCCTATGCGGCCTTGGCAGCCGATCGGGGTTGGCCGATCGTGCGGTTTTCGGCACTCCAGGGCGAGGGCACGGAGGAGTTATTGCAGGCGCTGATCGATCGACTGCCGCCGGGCCCGTTTTATTACCCCCCGGAATTGGTGACCGATCGCCCCGAACGATTCATCATGGGCGAGCTAATCCGCGAGCAAATTTTGCTCCATGCCCGGGATGAAATTCCCCATTCCGTGGCGGTAGAAATCGATCGGGTGGAGGAAACCCCGAAAATTACCCGCGTCTTGGCCACAATTCACATTGAACGGGCCAGCCAAAAAGCAATTCTCATTGGCAAAGGCGGTTCCATGCTGAAGGCGATCGGCACAGCAGCCCGCGAACAAATTCAAAAGCTAATTGATGGCAAGGTTTACCTGGAGTTGTACGTGAAACTGCAACCCAAGTGGCGGCGATCGCCCGCTCGCCTGGCCGATTTGGGTTACCGCATTGAGGAAGATTAGGGAGCGCCATCATTTCCTGGGATCCAGCCGAGCCGATTGCTTTCCCCGGCTCCCGTCGTCGTAACAAGGGGCTTAGGTCGTGTCGTCAAATCGCCTGAAACCCTGATTCCACCGTTGGCAGATCGTGAGGGACAAGGGGCTTGAGCATCTTGTTACAACAACTGGGACATGGAAAATCAATCGTTTTCATCTGATCCTAGGAAATGACGACACGCCCTAAGACCCTCGCTGCCTAGCGATTCGGTAACGGTAGCATCAGGTTCTCCGAGGATTTGGCGATGGCCCCTAAGCCCCAAGCCCGCCCGCAGTTAGTTATTAATAAACTTCTCGAAAATTGCTCCAAAATCCTTGCGCACATAGGACTCGTGGGCCAGCTTTAACCAATTGAATGCATATTGGTTAATGGCCTTGAATTGCTCTTCGGCCGTTGAAGTGCTGGTCGATCGGCTGATGGTGGTGGCCGCCGTATTCAAACTGGTTTGTGCATAGCCATAAAAGGCCGCATCTTCTTGCTGCATCAAGGCAATCTTCAGCAGGGTCTTATACAAGTCCTTGAGTTCGTGGATATGGACTTTAGCCACATCGATCGAGTAATGCTGGCTGCCCATGGAAAACTTAATTTCCACATCCCGATCGAGCGTTCCCGCCGTTTCTAAGGTCACATTGGAAATGGCATGTTGAACATAATTAAAGCGCCGCAAGGTACGCTTTTTGCTGACCGCCGACGTGCCATCTACATGGATCAGCGCCAAGTTGGTGAAGCAATATTCATCCATCTTGGACTTAATCAAAAAATAGATCTTTTCGCCCTCTTCATTGATGATGTAGTCGTCCGCATCAACCTTGCCGTAATCCTGGGGACGAATCACCACTCCAATATCACTGAGGCCCAAGGCATCCGAAGCCAAACTCTTAAACATGGGAATCACCAATTGTTGATTAGCCCTAGCCCAGCATTGCCCAGCCCAATGTTGCTTAGCCCAACACCGCCAAGCTCGGTTGAAAACTGAAACTGCTCAACCGTCATAGACACCGCACCACGCAGGAGAGGCTAGCCCAGCCAGCCAGTATAACAACCGAGTTTTGTCGGTTGCCAGGGGCGATCAACTCTCAGAGGATGTCTGAAAAGTGTCTTTTGGCACGGGCAATGCACCAATAGTCGTGGGGGCAAGGGGCTTGAGCATCTTGTCTTCGTCGATCGATGAGGCGTGCAGAGTATCGATTTTGGCTTTTCAGACATCCTCTCAGGCTAGTAGCGTGGCTGCCTTAATTCGTTGGATTAAATGATATGGCTGTTACCGTCACCTGATCGTTAAGCAGCAAGATGCTCAAGCCCGCTGTTACCACGACTGGCTCCGCAACTTTGACCCAATGTATTCAGCCTGTCGCGCTACTAGGCTTTGGGCTGCCCCTAGGCTACTAATCGCACAAATTTCTTTTTTCCCACTTGCAGCACTTTGCCCAACAAATCCGCCGCCGATTCAAACTTTTGGTTCACGTCCGCTAGCTTTTCGCCATCCAGTTTCACACCGCCCCCTTGAATTTGGCGACGGGCTTCGCTACTGGTGGTGCATAACTTTGTGGCACTCAAAAGATAGAAAATTGGAGCCGGAAATTCCACCTGAGCCAAGGAAAATTCCGGTACATTTTCCGCACCGCCACCGCCCGACACCAAGTTCATGGCATCCTTTTGGGCTTGCAGGGCGATCGCCTCGCCATGGATTTGTTGGGTAATTTCCAGGGCCAACAATTTCTGGCGATCGCGGGGATTTTCGGGTAACTGATCCAACGGTAAATCCGTCATCAGTTCAAAGTAGGTTTCCAGTTGCGCATCGGCCACCTTTTCCAGCTTGGAATACATGGTGAGCGGGTCTTCTCGCAGGGCCACATAATTCCCCAGGGATTTGGACATTTTTTGCACCCCATCTGTCCCGATCAAGATGGGTGTGAGCAATCCAAATTGCGGTTTTTGACCAAAGTGGCGCTGCAAATCTCGCCCTACGGCTAGGTTAAATTTTTGGTCTGTGCCACCCAGTTCCACATCCGCCCGCACGGCCACGGAGTCATAGCCCTGCATCAACGGATAGAGAAATTCATGCAGAAAGATGGGACTTTCCTGTTGATAGCGCTCTGCAAATCCTTCCTTGGCCAACATTTGGCCAACGGTCATGGTGCTGAGGAGTTCCAGGATTTTGCCCAAGTCCAGCTTGGCTAACCACTCGGAGTTGTAGCGCACCTCCAGGCGGCCAGGCGTTTCAAAATCCAGGATCGATCGCACCTGTTCCAAATAGGTTTCCGCGTTGGCTTGCACTTGCGCTTCGGTCAGTTGCTTGCGCACTTCTGATTTACCGGTGGGGTCGCCAATGCGGGCGGTGAAATCGCCAATAATCAGGACGGCGGTGTGACCGGCATCCTGGAAGGCGCGCAATTTGCGAACGGGAATGCTGTGGCCCAGGTGAATATCGCTGCCGGTGGGGTCAATGCCAAGCTTGACGCGCAAGGGGCGATCGGTCGTGGCCAACAACCGCTCTAGGTTCTGGGCCGGATCCGTTGAGTCGGGTTGGTTGGGAAAAATATCGGCGGTTCCGCGATGGAGCCAATCGAAGTTAGACGCTGCCATAACTGGTGCGCTCAATTCACTATAGAGATTGAATAGGGGTTGGCAATAGAGGCTCAAAGATTGCAATGAGCTTGTCAAAAGAGCCTCTGACGAGGATTGAACTCGTGACCTCACCCTTACCAAGGGTGCGCTCTACCACTGAGCTACAGAGGCGGGGTGGTGGGCCGAGCTGGATTTGAACCAGCGTAGGCATAGCCAACGGATTTACAGTCCGTCCCCATTAACCACTCGGGCATCGACCCGCTTCCACCACGGGAGATAACAATAGCACAAGGATCGAAAATTCCCAATAGGCGGCCCAAAATTTTTTTGAATTTTTTTGAGGAAGCGTTTGGCCCGGTTAGGGCGGGATCTTGGGCAACGCGGGGGTCAAAAACTGGGGACGATCGGGAGACCGCTGGGGCGATCGCCGGGTGTGGAGATTTCGCCGAGCAGCGGCTCCCGCAGTTAGTCAAATCCCTTTCATAATGGATATAGTTAGCGCGTTCTGAGTAGCAACCTGTGCAACTTGAGTCTCAGCCTGATACCCAGCGATCGAATGCGGGTCGATCGGGCACGGCCCAGCGATCTCCATCAAGTGCCCCGGCTGCTGATTCGGACTCTGGATCTGCCCCCCCAGCCTCAACCTCGGCACTCCAGGAGCTGAACCAATGGGAGCAGCGATCGCGCCGTTTGTTTTGGCCCTTGTTGGGGGTGGCGGCCACGGCCATCTTGGGGGCCGCCGGTTGGAGTCTGTGGCAATTGCGCAAGCCAGCGGATCCGGCGGTTGATCCCTTGGCCAAGCTGACCGTTCCGGTCACCTCCGCTGATTTGACGGTCAAGATTGATGCGAGCGGCACTATCCGCCCGATCCAAACCGTGAACCTGAGTCCCAAAACCTCCGGGCGACTGCTGGAGTTGTATGTGGAGCAGGGAGATACGGTGCAAAAGGGCCAAGTGATTGCTCGGATGGATGATGCGGAACTGCGGGCGCAACTGGCACGGGCCCAGGCCGGCTTGGCGCGGGCCCAGGCAAGGTTGGCGGAGGCCCAAACCGGCAATCGACCGGAAGAAATTGCAGAGGCGGAAGCTCGCGTTAATCGATCGCGCGCGGATGTGGTGAGTGCCCAGGCGCGGCTTGATTTGGCCCGGGAACGGCTGGAGCGCAACCGATCGCTGGCGGAAGCAGGAGTGATTGAGCGCGATCGCCTGGATGGGTTTGAGCAAGAGGCCCGCAGCGCCAAGGCGGATGTCGATCGAGCCAAGGCGGCGTTGCTGGAATCTCAAAAGGGGCGCGATCGAATTCGGAACGGTTCCCGGGTTGAAGATATTGCCGCCGCCCGGGCCGATGTGGCCGAAGCCCGCGCCCAAATGGCCCTGATCCAAACGCAATTGAATGACACCGTGGTGCGTGCGCCCTTTGCCGGATTCATTTCCCAAAAGTATGCGGAACCCGGTTCCTTCGTGACTCCCACCACGTCCGCTTCCTCCGGCAGTGGGGCAACTTCCACCTCGATCGCGGCTCTGGCCAGCGGGTTGGAGGTGTTGGCGCGGGTTCCGGAAGTGGACATTGGGCAAATCAAGTTGGGACAAACGGTGGAAATTACGGCCGATGCCTATCCCGATCGGGTCTTTCGGGGACGGGTGAAGCTGGTGGCTCCGGAAGCGATTCGGGAGCGCGATGTCACCTCCTTTGAAGTGCGCGTGGCGATTCTGTCGGGACAGGAGGTGTTGCGATCGGGCATGAATGTGGATTTGGTCTTTGTGGGCGATCGCCTGCCCCAAGCCGTGGTGGTGCCGACGGTGGCCGTGGTCACCAATCGTGGTCGCACGGGTGTTTTAGTCCCCAATGCCACCCAAAAACCCGAGTTTCGCGCGGTGGTTTTGGGCCCCACCTTGGGCAATCAGGTGCAGGTGCTTCAAGGCATTAAGCCGGGCGATCGGGTCTTCACGGATTTGCCCCCGGGGCAGACCCTCGACAGCATCTTGAACAACAAGGCGAAACCCGGCAATGGGCGATCGGCCAATCCCTAGGGGCACAGTCAGTTTGAAAGGGCGATCGGCTCATGCATATTCCCAAACGCGGTAAACATAAAGTCTTCATCGGCATGGCTCCCGGTGTTGGCAAAACTTACCGCATGTTGGAAGAAGGCCAACAATTAAAAGCAGAGGGCATGGATGTGGTGATTGGGTTATTGGAAACCCACGGCCGCAAGGAAACCGCCGACAAAGCGATCGGCTTGGAGGTGGTTCCCCCTGCCCAAATTGCTTACCAAAATCGATTGCTACCGGAAATGGATGTGGCGGCCATTTGCGATCGCCAGCCCCAGTTGGTGTTAATTGATGAGCTGGCCCATACCAATGTGCCCACGAGCGATCGCCCCAAACGCTATCAAGATGTGGAGCTAATTTTGGCAGCGGGAATTGATGTGTTTTCCACGCTGAATATTCAGCATTTAGAAAGCCTCAATGATCTCGTGACTCAAATTACCGGTGTCGTGATTCGGGAGCGCGTGCCCGATCGAATTCTTGAGGAAGCGAATGAGGTGGTGGTGATTGATGTCACCCCTGAAACCTTAGAAGAGCGCCTACAGGATGGGAAGGTTTATGCCCTGGATAAAATTCCCCAAGCGTTGACCAATTTCTTTCAGCGTCGCCACCTAATCGCTCTGCGAGAATTGGCATTGCGGGAAGTGGCCGACAACGTTGAAGAACAGGCGATCGACCAGGATTCCAGCACCCCGTTTTGTAACATTCATGAGCGCGTGTTGGTCTGTGTTTCGACCTACGAGGGATCGATGCGCCTATTACGACGGGCAGCGCGGCTAGCGAATTACATGAATGCACCCTTATATAGCTTATTTGTTTGTCCACCTGATCGGTTTTTAAGCAAAAGCGAAGCTCTCCAAATTGAGGGCTGTCAGCGACTTTGTGAGGAGTTTGGGGGAGAGTTTTTGCAAGTTCAAGCGTCCAACATTCCCCAGGCGATCGCCAACGTGGCCAAAGATTATCGAATTACACAAATTGTGCTGGGCGAAACTCGTCGATCACGATGGCAATTATTGCTGCGGGGTTCTTTAACCTACCGATTGATGAATCTCCTAACGGAGCAGTCAGTGGATTTGCACATCATGAGTCATGACGGCCGCGCTCAACGCTCTCAGAATTCTGCTGAGTCTTGATCAATACAGCCTTTACCTCAAACGATTGGTACGTCAGAGCGCAAATGATACGAAGCTGTTAGTCGGTGAGCAATGCCCACCCTACAGTCCGCTGTACTTATTAAGCGAGGTAAGGGCTGTATTTTCCACGGGGTTTCCGGTTTTCAGCGTGGGAATTTTTGGGCAATTTTCCCGGTCACGCATTTCCCACAGGGCCGCTAGGTTGGGACTAATTTTTGGGGAAACTACGACTCGTTTCCTCAGAAATATCTTCGGTAATCAGAATTTCTTGATCAATGACGCGAAACACCAACCGCTGGTTAGCCACACTGTTCAGGGGCTGATCGCGAGCCATCGCGGACTGGAACAGGGTGCAGGTCACCACCGCTTGGGAGCGATCGGGCGCAATCTCAATCACCAAATCTTCATAGCGAACGGCGGTTATGCGCATTTGGGGATAGGCTAGCTCCAGCAAATCTCGAATTTGTTGGCGACCGTCCAGCCGAATCATCTGAGATCCTCCGGCGAGGTTCACCGTTGCCCGAATTGCCGCATTGGGTGCATAGAAGCTGACGATCGCCTCAATATCTTGGTTTTTGATGGCGGCCAGCAGCCCTTCCAGGCGCGATCGAACCTGATTTTCGGTCAACTCCACGGGTGAACGCATCCGGGGTGGCGTTCGGGGTGGCATTTGGGGGCGCTCCGGTTGTGTCTCGGCCCGGTGGGGCTGAGTGAGGGTGGCGGCCACGGACTGCGGGCAAGCTATTGCTCCGCTTCCGATCGCGCCCATTACCGCGCCAAGGATCGCCACTCGCAACCGCTGCCATACCTGTGCCATGCTTGGATCCATAATCAAAATTCCTTCCCCTTGAATCGTTGTTAGCGTCTAGTTTGGGATCGAGTGTTTTGGGATCTAATTGTTTGGGATCTAGATTTTTGGGTTTGGTTGAATTGAGTTGAGTTTAGTTCCCCCATCCCTTGCTGCAACGGCCATCGTAGGTTCGATCGCCCATGAGTCGTCCTCCCGAAATCGATCGCGTGATCGAAGCCTTTAAAAACAAGGACTATCGCACCGCCGCCCGGTTGCTGAATCCACTGCTCACCAGCCACCCGCGCGATCCTTGGGTGCAACTCTACGCGGCGCGGCTCCATGAGCTGGCGGGGCGACCGACGGTGGCGGAACCCATTTATCGAGAACTGCTGAGAAACACCACCAACCCCAATCCCAAGATTTTGGCCCAAGCTCGCCAGGGGTTGCAGCGCTTGGAAACGGCCGATCGCACCCAGCGCCAAGCCGCCATTACCCAAGCCCGAGCCGCCGCCAGCCAAGCTGTCCGTCAAGGCACGCACCCGGGCGATCGCCCCCAAAAACCCGCCCACGGCATTTTAATTTTGGAGCCGATCGCCCCGGACGATCGCCCGGAAGCGGCGAAACAATTTGCCCGCATTTTTGACTTAGATCCCTACACCGCCCGAATGCAGTTGCCCAGCCGCGATTGGCGGCTCTATCGCACCGGCCTCTTGGGAGAGCTGCAAGTCTATGCGGAAGCCCTCCAATCACACCAAATTCCCTGCTTTTGTGTGGATGAAAAAGCGGTACAAGCCGTCAAAACTTTCACCATCAAGCATTTCCAATCCGTTGATCCAGACCCGATCGTGATTTGCGAAAACGATCGACACCAGTTGGGAACCTTGGCTTTTCGGTGGGCAGAGGTGAGCCAGCGCGTGTTAGGAGCCGTGCCCGTGGTGGAATCGGTGATTGATTTGAATGCACGCGGTCAAATTGTGCGCCGAGATCAAACCCAAGATTGGGTTCCTCTTGTGGATTTGCACTTGCCCGATCGGGGCTGCATTTTGCGCCTTTGCGAAAGTGCCTATCAGTTCGATCGGGGCGTGGCCTTTGCACCCATGGGATTTTCGCCCAACTCCTTTGTGCAGGAATTGGATGACGGTCGCCCCACCCGGCGCACCCAATGGAACGCCCTCGTGACCTTTGTGGCTCAACAAACCCCGATCGCCCGGGTGTTTGATCGGTTCACCGGCTTTGCGGAAACAGCCTTGGATTACCGAGAATTACTCGATCGGCTCAATCCCCAAGTCCCTGTTCCTCGCCGCAACGCCCAGCCCATGCGCGAAGATGCCGCCTTCGCCCTTTACAGCCGCGTCAGCTTCTGCCGTCTTAACTCTCCGATTCGCTAGTCGGTTCACCTTGGAAACGATTGCCCCGCTCTGAGAAATCCTCCGGGCGTAAATTAGCGAGAAAGTCCCGAAAAGCGGCTTGCTCGGCCTCGTCCGCGTCCCGATCGACCGGCACCGAAGCATCGGCAATCACCTCCTCCATCACCCAAATGGGGCTATCGGTGCGCAGGGCCAGGGCGATCGCGTCGCTTGGGCGCGCATCAATATCCTTTTGCACATCCCCTTGCCGCACACAGAGCACCGCATAGAACGTGCCATCTTGCAGCGAATGGACAATCACCTTCTCCAGGGTCATTTCCCAAGCCTGGAGCAGATTCGCCATCAAATCGTGGGTGAGCGGGCGCGGCGGTGGCCGATCCTCCATGGCACTGATGATCGCCTTGGCTTGATCCGGCCCAATGTAGATCGGAAGGGCACGCCGATCGGCCGTATCTCGAAGCAACACGATCGGCGTGCGGCTCGCCGCATCCAATGCAATTCCCGCAACCTTCATTTCCACCATAGACCCAGCATCCGTAGCATCCGTGAGCGATTGACCGGTATTCGCCTTCAAGCCTGTTCTCAGTATGCCCTGCCAATCGGCGGGATTACGGAAAAAACCCGCAGAAAAACAAACAGGGGCGAGTCAACCTCACCCCTGCTGCTCATTCAGAATGACCACTTTAGCCGCTAACGATCTCGATCGCGCTAGCTAGCTCCCACCGCGACTTAGTAGCGGCTCAGGTTAGGACGGTGCACAATGAAGCCCACCGATTGGCACTGCTTGATGTTGTCGAAGCCCACAACGCGGATGTAGCAGTTGCCATATTCCGAGCGGCAAGCTTGCACTTCGGTCAACACTTCTTGCACCGAACGCGCGTTGAACAGGGGCAACTTCCACATCGTCCAGTAGTACACCTCGGGATCCGAGTTCTCGTTGAACTCAACACCGGGGATGTAGCCCTGGTCGATCATGTACTGGATTTGCTTGGCGATCTGTTGGTCGCTGAGGGGAGGCAGATACGAGAAGGTCTCAAAACGACGCTCTTTGGGCAGAGTCTTCATGCCAGTTGTCTCCAAACGGGGCGAAGAGAAAAAACTTCAACGAATGCAATTCGAATGCGATTCACTCATCCCGTGGCTAATTCCAGGAGTGGAATTAATCATCGATCGAGTGGTCACCCGATCGCCGCTCCGATTCCAGGAGCCGATCGGGTTCCTCAGCCAAAACCAGTTGTGTTAGCCGTTCGAGGTGCTGGCGGCGGAGATGGCCATTGGACTTTTGAACCCCTTCACGCACCATCTCCGGCAAATAGTCAGTCACATCACTGACCAACTCATCGCGCACCGTCATCAGACGAAAGGCCAAATCCGGATCAACGGTCAGCAGTGATTGCAAATAGGCTTCCCCATCCTGCAAATTGCTCTCCGCCGAAAACCGATGCAGCCAAACCGCCTTGGGGGGATTAGTTTCATGTAGTTGCGCGAGGACAGTCCGCATTGCCTGGTAGGTCAAATAGCTTTGCAGCGTTTTGGCCGTATCCTTGGCAATTTGCTTGAGATCCATACGCAGCCTCCGCGATCGCCCAACGTTCTCACGATGCTAGACGATCGCAGCTTCAGAAACCGCTACCGGCTTACCGATTTCCATCGGTGCGCGGCTTCTCCCTCGATCGGCCAATCAACCGGCTCGCCGCATCATCAGACGGTATCAACCGCCTCGAACTCGAACTTGATTTCCTTCCACAGTTCCAGGGCCACAGCCAGGTCAGGAGACCAGCGAGCAGCCTCACGCAGGATGTCGCCACCTTCACGCAACAGGTTGCGGCCTTCGTTACGGGCTTGGACGCAAGCTTCCAAAGCCACGCGGTTCGCCGTTGCACCCGGAGCGTTACCCCAGGGGTGACCCAGCGTACCACCGCCGAATTGCAGCACCGCGTCATCGCCGAAGATGTCAACCAGTGCGGGCATGTGCCACACGTGGATCCCACCCGAAGCCACGGCCATCACGCCCGGCATCGAAGCCCAGTCTTGGGTGAAGTAGATCCCACGGCTGCGGTCTTGCTCGATGTAGTTTTCGCGCAGCAAGTCCACAAAGCCCAGGGTTACGGCTTGGTCGCCTTCCAACTTACCGACCACCGTACCGGTGTGGATGTGGTCACCACCGGACATCCGCAAGCACTTCGACAGCACGCGGAAGTGGATCCCGTGGTTCTTTTGACGGTCGATTACCGCGTGCATGGCGCGGTGGATGTGCAGCAGCACGCCGTTGTTGCGGCACCAGTGCGACAGGGTGGTGTTGGCGGTGAAGCCAGCCGTCAAGAAGTCATGCATGATAATGGGCATTTCGAGTTCTTTAGCGTACTCGGCCCGCTTCAGCATTTCTTCGCAGGTGGCAGCGGTCACGTTCAGGTAGTGACCCTTGATTTCGCCGGTTTCCGCTTGGGCCTTGTGAATGGCATCAGCCACAAACAAGAAGCGATCGCGCCAGCGTTGGAAGGGCTGCGAGTTGATGTTTTCGTCGTCCTTGGTGAAGTCCAAGCCGCCGCGCAGACATTCGTAAACGGCACGACCGTAGTTCTTCGCCGACAGACCCAGTTTGGGTTTGATGGTGCAACCCAGCAGGGGACGACCGTACTTGTTGATCCGATCGCGTTCTACCTGGATCCCGTGCGGGGGGCCTTGGAAGGTCTTCAGGTAAGCGACAGGAATCCGCAGGTCTTCCAGACGCAGCGCTTTCAGGGCCTTAAAGCCAAAAACGTTACCCACCAGCGAGGTCAGCAGGTTGGTAACGGAGCCTTCTTCAAACAGATCCAGCGGATAAGCGATGTAGGCAATGTATTGGTTGTCTTCACCGGGAACCGGCTCTAGATCGTAGCAACGACCCTTGTAGCGATCGAGGTCGGTCAGCAGGTCAGTCCACACAGTGGTCCAAGTCCCGGTCGAGGACTCAGCGGCCACGGCTGCCCCAGCTTCTTCCGGGGGAACGCCCGGTTGCGGGGTCATGCGGAACGCAGCCAAAATATCAGTATCTTTCGGCGTGTAGTCCGGCGTGTAATAGGTCAGCTTGTAGTCTTTTACGCCAGCGTCGTAGCCAGCTTTTGATTGCGTCTGTGCGTAAGCCATAACGTCCCTTCCTAAGAACTGCTTCGTCGATCGAGGGTCGGCGAAAGTGGTGGGCGATTGAGAGATCAGCAGCGTCTTCACAGCAGAATCTTGCGAAGCCCCTTAGATCTTGGAGCTTCGCAAACCGAGGAATGCGAACCGCATTATGCAAATTGCATTATTTTCGATGAATCGGCGCTTAGACGAGCGATCAAGCAGCTAGAAATCCGAGAGAAGCAGTTTCTTCAAAGGTGACGGTCGAGACGATACCGCCAACGGGCTGCACTCTCGCGAAGTTGTAGCCGAATTGCCCAAAAAAAATATATCAGGAAAGGTATAGCTAGAACTTTGCAAATACTTTGGGATCTTATGAATTTTCGTAATTAACGTTACGGTTCGTAGCAAAGGCGATCGAACATTGGGAGCGAGAAAACGGGGCAAAGGGGCACAGCGCAAGCCAGCGGAGCCAAACTCTGGCCAACAAAGGGGGGATCTTGCCCCGGTCTTGGGGGCGATCGATTGGGGCAAATGGCAAGATGTCAAAAGATTACGATCGGCTGAGTAGTTGCTGCCATTGACTGAGGGCCAACTCTGTCCAGAGCCAATTCTGCGCCAAAACGGGGGGCTGAAACTGGCTGCCAGCGTTGGCTTGCACCTGATCGCGGTAGCGAATGGCCTGTTGCAGGGCTGCGGAGTCGTTGTTTTGTTGGGCCCGGGCCTGGGCCACCAGCGCCAGGCCCGCTTGGGCGGTGAGGGCCAAGTTATCGCTGAGGATGGCTCCGTCAGCAGTTTGGGTGAGGTTCAGGGATTCGGCAAAGGCTTGCTCAGCCCGATCGAGGGTTTGGGTCTGAAAATGCGCAAACCCTAAGGCCAGGTGATAGCGCGGATCATTGGGGTTCTGTTGAATGGCCAGCTCCCAAAACCGTTGGGCATCGTTGAAGCTATAGTCCGGTTGCTGCTGGCGTGCCAGTTGCCAGGTCACCCGCCCGCGCAAAAAGAGGGTTTCGGCGGTGTCTTGGCTGTTGGGGAGGGTTTGCAGCACGTCCCGGGCAATGGCGGCAGCGTTGCGGTTGGGGGCCAGCAGGGCTTCGATCGCCTGCACAGCGGTGGGGAGTTGCTGTTGGCGCAAGGCTTGCAGGGCGATCGCCTGCACCGTTTCCGTATCGGTGCTGTTCCAATCGTTTGGCGGATTCAGGGATTGGGCGATCGGGGCGGTGGGTTGGGGCGTTGGCTGCGATCGGGTTCCTGACCGGGCCCCCGTCCACCATAGGCCACCAGCTCCCAACAGCACGGCCAAGGCTCCGGCCACTAACCAAGATTGGGGCACGGTGACGGCCTTGGCAGCCCCCGATCGGGCAGCGTTGTCCGCGTCGGCGGATCCCAGGTCAAACCGAGGGTGCGATCGATCTGCCCACGCAGTGGCTGCGGCCGCCGGTAAGTTGCCCTGCTCGTTCTGGCTACTTTGGCCATTGGAGCCATGCTGGCTGCGGCTTGTGTCCGGGCGATCGCCCCCTACGGCATTCGAGGGTGATCGCGCCACCAGTTCCTCCAAATTCACCGCCATGGTTTGGTCAGCCCACTGATCATCCGCTAGCTGCTCATCGGCCAGACCCTTGAGGGGCATTGGGGGCCGCAACCCCGATTCATCGGGCGATCGCGGAGTGGTGGGCAGTGGCTCGCCGTTGGGAATTAAGGGCGATCGCCCCGGCAGCGAGATGGGTACACCCGCCGCAAATAGCAGCCCGTCAAAATCGGGATGCAAATACAAAATGGGCAAGGCCCAATAGAACTGTGCTGAACCATAGGTGGAAACCAACCCCTGACGCATTCGGCTGGTGGCTAAATCGAGGGAATAGTCCGAACGCAGGTTGCGATAAAACAACTGCATCAGAGTAATCGCCACATCGTCGGGAATTTGCTCCGACATGGCCAGCACCCCCGGCACACCGCGCCGCATCAGGGCCGCCGCCAACGTGTCCGCATCGGTTTCCGGCGCATCTGATCGATAAACCGGCGAGTCGCTGCCCCGACAAGAATTCAAAAAAGCCAGCCACACGCCGTTATTCACCAACAGCCCCGCCAAGTCGTTGCCCGCCAAGGGTTCCGCCAGGCCCGTGCGCCGATTCACCAAGTGCAAACTGCCCCCATCGGGGCCCGGGTCGCTGTGGCCGGCGTAGTGAAACACATGGTATTGCCCCTGTTCGAGGGCATGGGTGAGCTGTTCTCGATCGGGCTGATCCAGCACATCGATTTCCATGTGGGCGGTGGTTTGTTGCAGCTCTTGGCGCAACCGCCCCACTTCTTGCTCCACGGCTAAGGCCGCTTGGTCGTCGGGAGCCGCCAGGGCCACCAAAATTCGCAATGAGTCTGAACGGCGCAGGGTCAGCCGCCGCGCATCAAAGCTACCGGAGCGGCCAAACTGCGATCGATAGCGAGAAAAGGTGATGTCCGTGCCCGTGGTCAACAGTCGCCCATCGCCATAGAGCGCTTCCCAGGGTAATTGCAGCAATCGATCGCCCCGCAGTCCCAACCGCAAATGCAGTGCCGCATCTTGGCTATCGGCCACGCTTTGGGCAGAAATCCATCGATCGCGAATGGAGCCTTGAAATAAAGCGCTGTATAGCTGTTCTCCCAAGGCCACCAGGCTGGCCAGGCGCTCATCGGTTGCTGGCTCCGTGCGAAACAGATCCCACAACGGATCCGCCATCAACCGTTCCGCCTGCACCAACCATTCCCCGATCGGCCAAATGGCTTGCTCTTCCGCCAACATCACTCCCTTAGGCGCTCGTTCCGTGCGAATCAACACCCGATCGTCCCCACCCAACGGCGTAATCGACAGGTGAAATTCCAAGACGGCTTTGGCGATCACGGAAGTCGGCATAGGACAAGGGCGCTACAGCGGGCGAACAATCAGACAGCCAAACATCAGACAGCCATAGGGTGGCAATGGAAAACAGCGAACAAAAGGAAAACGAACAAGCGAAAAGTGAATAAGAACAACCAAAAACCAAACTAGCTAAAACTTTTTTCGTCAGCTTCTCCGGATCAACCGTATGGTTCTGCGAAGGGAAAAGACAGGTAGATGCACCCTGACGATATCTCAGCTCTCCGCCTTCGGGTGGGGAGCTTTTTTTTGCGATCACGCCCCATCGGACGATCAATTCAGATGATTGGTGGGTGATCAGTAGGTAATCACTGGGCAATCGGTGGCGATCACTGGGCGATCAACCTGGGTCGTTATTACCTTGGATCGCAACTTTCTGAATTGCAATTTCCCGAATAGCAATCCTTCAAGATCAGCCGCTTAAAAATCACCAGCCTTAAAATCATCAGCTTTTGATGGTCTGGGCATCGATGGGTAATCCATCCCGATCGGGCCCGATCGGGCAATTCCGACGACTTCAACTCCAGATTGTCCGCCCGCCGACCCGACAGACAAGGGGTTTAAACCCCTTGCCCCACCCTTAGCCACCACCCACGATCGTGACAATCTCCAGCCGATCGCCCTTCTGTAACGTGGTGCGCTCCCAGAACTGCCGATGCAAGATTTCACCGTTATATTCCACGGCCACCAAACGCGGATTTAGTCCCAATTGTGTCAAAAAATCCGGGAGCTGCGTGCCAGGAGCACAGTGGCGGGCTTCGCCATTCACCTGCAAGGCAATGGTTGAACTGGATAGCTCACTCATGAAGGATCCTCCAAAACGGCTCAAAGGGTCTGGATGTGTGGAAAGTTTGCGGCAATTGGGGCAACAGTCCCGGCGATCGGGTTGTGCCCCCCGTCCTGCCCAAGGGACTCAAGGGCTTGGAGTTAAAAGGCGCGAAGTTAGAAGGGCGCGAAGTTACAGGACGTGAAGTTGGGACAGTAAATATTGGGTGACTTGTTTGGGTTGCTCTGCGGCCATCAGGGCCCGCACCACGGCCACCCGTTGCGCACCGGCTTCCAAAACGGCCGGCAAGTTTTGGGCATCAATGCCCCCGATCGCAAACCAGGGAACCGGCGACTTTTCCGCCGCAAAGGCCACATACTCCAACCCAGCGGCCGCCTTGCCCGCTTTGGTAGGGGTTTCATAGACGGGGCCCACGCCGATGTAATCAGCACCGCCCCGCAGGGCCCGCTCCATTTCAGCCGGGTTGGTGGTGGAGCAGCCAATGAGATATTCGGGCCCCAAAATCTGCCGGGCCGCTTCCAAGGGAAAATCCTGCTGACCCAAGTGAACTCCATCGGCCCCGACGGCGATCGCCACATCAACCCGATCGTTCACCAAAAACAGCGCCCCATAGTGATGGCACAAGTCGCAAAGTCGTTGGGCATTGGCCAAGCGCCGCCCATCGTCCTCGTTTTTGTCGCGATATTGCACGAGGGATAGCCCCCCCTTGAGGGCCTCTTCCACCACTTCAAACAGATATTCATGGGGTGAAGTGACCAAATAAAGCCGGGCGGCCGCCAATTGTTGGTGGCGGTTTCGTCCCTGCAAACGGCTCTCTAGGCTATAGGTTTGGTAGCGCAGTTGCTTGCAAGCTTGGGATAGTTCGGGGGACAGCAACTTGCCATATTCCTCGATCGAGCGGAGGGCTTCCTGCACGCGGCACAGGTTGGCCTGCAAAACGGCTTGAATGCTCGATCGGGTCTCTTCGTTGCTGTGGGTCAGGGTTGTGCCGGGATCGGCGGGGGTGTTGCGGGCCGATCGCATTTCATCGCTGTGCCATTGGGCCAGTTCGTGGCGCATGGCTTTGCACTGTTCGGTGAGTTCGGCACTTTCTAGGCCAAACCGACACCATTCCTCCACAATCCGCAGCCCCTCCCGGGCCCGATCGAGGTTGGCATCCAAAATTCGCAAAACGGCCGATCGGGTCGATCGGGATTGAGAAGCCAGTCCCCGTTGTTCCATTGGTTCACTCATGGTTTCGCCCTGCTCAACAAAACTTCCATCTACCGATATTCATCGGCCGTGCTAGCTTGGTTAGACTTTCGGCAGGCCCCTTGCCGGGCGATCGTCCCAGGATTGCAGTTCTGAAGAGTCTAGGGTATTTTCCTAGCTAAACCACGATCGCTCGATCGGGAATGCCCCTCGCTCCAGCCCAACCCACCACACACCGGACTGACTGCATAAACCGTGAGCTGTCCTCCCAAAACAACGGTTCCCATCGGATGTTTTGATCGGACAGTCCCCCTTTGCGGCAGCAGTCTACTATCGAAACGCTGTATATCGGTCGTGAACAATGGAACCCGAACTGCAAAAATCTGACTATGCCGACGCTGGCTCCGTAAGTGCCGAAAAAGGCGGTTCGCTAGCCCCGGCCAGTAGCGAAGAAGCAAGCAACGCTGAGTTTCAGCAAATCCTTGACCAAGTTTCTGACTTTTTGGCCAAACTGCCGGAATATATCGGCAAGTTCTATGGCGAATACCGTCAGCCCGTAGTCACCGTCGCTCTGATTGTTTTCGCGCTGATTTCAGTGAAGATCCTGTTGGCCCTGTTGGGTGCAATCAACGAGATCCCGCTGCTGTCGCCCACGTTCGAGCTGATTGGGGCCACCTACACCGGTTGGTTCATTTATCGCTACCTGCTGCGAGCCGAAAACCGTCAGGAACTCTCCAGCAAGATTGCAACCCTGAAGGGTCAGGTGTTGGGTCAAAAGTAGTTTCCTGGTTGGCCATGGAGATTGGGCAATCTCAGGCCGCGCCAGTTCCTATCGCTCGATCGCCCCTTGCCACGGGTGAGGTGTTTGATCGCAAACCGGTGCGGTATCGATCGCAACCCCAATTTTCGACCAAGACCGATGAAAGGGACAGCCCTGTGTGGTGCTGTCCCTTTTGATTGTTGAAACCCCTACCTAACTGGGCGCTAGGTGATTCCACTCGATCGCCGCATCCCGCAGGGCTTGATCAACGGTTTTTTCCTCTAGCAATGCCCCTTGGATGTTTTCATACAAAATTTGCTGAAGATCCTTCAGGTTTTTAATTGGGGGCAGCAACACGCGGGCGCTGGCGAGTTGGTCAGCGGCAATTTTGCGGGCTTGGTCGATCGCGCTGGCGTTGCCTTGGCGCGTTGCCTGGGCCAGGCTAGCCCGCAAGCTGGCCAGAGCACCTTGGGTGGAGGGCAACACGTTGGCAGCCTGGGCAAAGCTGAGCTGATGGCGATCGTCCGTTAAAAACAGGGCAAAATCGACGGCCGCTTCGGCCCGGGGCGATTTTTTGGGAATGGTGAGGTTCATCACGGCCACGCTGCGCACCCCAGAGGAACCAACCACTTGGGGAGCCGCCGCCGACAGGGCCGCGATCGAGGGGGCATTAGTCGCGATCGCATTCAAAAATTCAGGACTGGAACCCACCAGGGCCGATTCTCCCGCCTGATATAGCTCAATGCCGCGACGGTGGCCTTGGGTGAGGGCTTCTTGGGGTAACCAGCCCCGCCGAAACAGGTTCACCCAGTAGTTCACGGCGGCTCGCCCGGCGGCCGACTCAAAGGCGGCCCGCCCCCGATCGTCCACCAAGGTCACCCCCATTTGCACCAAAGCTTCCAGCACCTCGGCGGAATCATTGGGGGCAAAGGTGATGAAAAAGCCGTATTTACCAGTTTTTTCGCGCACCCGCTGGGCCAGCTCCGCCAAGTCTTCGTAGGTGGCGGGTGGCCGATCGATCCCGGCCTGTTCCAGGAGCGATCGGTTATAAATCGTCACCTTGGTGGTCAAGTACCAAGGCACGCCGAAGGGTTCGCCCCCGATCGCATTCGCTTGCCAAATGTTGGGCAAATAGCGCCTTTGAACGGCAGCAGGAACCCGATCGCCCAAGGTCAGCCAAGCCCCGCGTGCCGCCAGCCGGGAGGCGAAACTGGGGTTTAAATTCACCACATCCGGAGCCTGGCGGGCCGCCACCGCCGTCAGAATTTTGCTTTCCATGGCGGCCCAGGGCACATCGAGCCAATTCACCCGCAGGCCCGATCGGGCCGATTCAAACTCCCCGATCGCCTGTTGGAAATAGTCCGTGAATTTGGGCTGGAGTTGCATCGTCCAAAATTGCAGCGCCGATGACGAACTCGATCGGCCACAGGCCGCCAGCCCGATCGCCGTGCCGCCAGCCAACTGCAAAAACGATCGACGGCTCCACCCTCCGTGCGGCCCTCGCCGCTGCATCTTGGCCATCCCCATGGTGCTCTCTCCGAGTTTACACGGAATTTTGAAGCGATTTCCCGATCGCCGTCAATCGTGAAAACCTACGGCCAGCAAGATTTCTTTACCCTCGGGTATGGCGATCTTAAACGAAATTGGATACCATGCGTCGTAGTCCATGGTAGTGCTGAAACCATCGGCGTTTTCGGCTTTTTGAGCCATCCATTCCCTGCCTGCCAACCCATTTGGGGCCAAACAATTTCCCTGTTTGTGGATCCCTGATGGTTGCCCATCGCCCCCTTGACTGCCATTTTCGGGTCTCCTAACTGTCCCCAACTATGAACGCTGCTGGAAACTTGTTTGCCCCCTTAACCAACGCGATCGGCAGTCTCTTAGGAGGCGGTAAAAAAGGCATCGGCATCGAAATTTCACCCGAACGAATTAACCTGGTTCAACTTCAAAAAAAGGGCCAGAAATTTAAGCTCAATATTCTCTCTTCCGTGGAAGTTCCTGAAGGCGTGATTGAAGAGGGAGCGATTGTGGATCCCCCCGCCGCTGCCGAACTCATTCAGGCGGTGATTCAAGATAGCCGCGTCAAGGTGAAGGAAGTGGCCACGGCGATTCCGGGGCGCGAAACCGTGATTCGTTTGATTCCTGTGCCAGCGGAACTCAATGATGATGAATTGCGGCAATACATGAACCAGGAAGCGGGTCTTTATCTCCCTTTTCCTCGGGAAGAAGCGGATGTTGACTATCAAAAGCTCGGCTACTTCACCGATGAAGATGGCATCGAAAAGGTGCAAGTGTTGCTGGTGGCCACACGTCGGGAGGTCACTGATGCTTATCTGGACACCTTTGAGCAGGCGGGGCTACGAATCAAGACCTTAGAAATCAGCAGCTTTGCCCTCATTCGCACCATCCGCGAACAGCTCCGGGGCTACGCTTCTAATCAGGCCGTGGTGCTGGTGGATATTCAGTTTGATAGCAGTGAAATTGCGATTGTGGTGGATGGCGTGCCGCAGTTTTCGCGAACAGTCCCGATCGGGACTTTGCAAATGCAAGAGGCCTTGAATCGGGCGATGAACACGCCCCCCAGCCGCAGCACGGACATGCTGATGGAGATGACCATTCCCATTTCGCAAATCGAGGCCGTGGGAGCGGCTTCGGGCACAACGGGTATGAGTCCCGGTTCGGTGGCGATCGTGAAGATGATGGGCGAGTTGGCCGATGAGTTGCGCCGATCGGTCGATTTCTACCTCAACCAAAGCGAGAATTTGGAAATTGCCCAGTTGATGTTGGCGGGGCCCGGCGCGGCGATCGGGGAAATTGATGAGTTTTTTACCCAACGGTTAAACGTGCCCGTGATGCGGGTTGACCCGATCGAATCCTTGGGTTTGGAGGCTGACAGCGACATCACCGAAGCCCAACGCGCCAGCTTGGGAGTCGTGTTAGGGTTGGGGCTGCGGAATGCACTCGATGACCGGGAATAGGGGGCCCTCGCACAGAACCACTGACATGCAGCCATTGACTCGCAAGGGTTGTTGCTGTTACCCCTGTTGGTTAATGTCGGTTCAACCGCTCAACCTCTGAATTGACCCATCGACTCCCTGCCCGATCGCCCCTTGTCGATCGTCCGCCCTTCTGCCCCGGGTGATGACCGAGCTGAATCCCGAGACTGCAAACCCCGAGCCACCCGACTGTTGCCCTCGCTATGTATAGTCTCAACATCAACTTCCTGAAGGATCGCCCCGAGTACCAAACCGCCGGGGCCGGTAAAACAGCGGGTGCGGCTGTCGCCCAGGCGAGTAAGTTGCCGCTGATTTTGGGTGTGATGGTGGGTTTGGCGGTTCCGGCGGCCATCGGCGGATTCTGGGGCTATCTCCAACTCCAAAAAGCCGCCTTGGAACAGAGCCAAGCTGAGCTCAATAAAGACTTACAGGATCTGGAAGCGGAGCTGGCCAAAGCGGCCCAAGCCGAAGCGGAGATGAAGGCGATCGACCAGCTCACCCAAGGTTTGGTGGGGGTGTTCAGTCGCGTCAAGTCTTGGTCTGCCCTGCTGGGTGATTTGCGCGATCGACTGCCGGTGGGCGTGCAGATGACGGCCATCCGCGAGGTCGAAGACAAGAACGCTGCCACCGCCGCCGCCGCCAGCACCCCCAAGCCCAGCCCCGGTGCGGCCGCCGCCAGCACGAGCAAATCCATTCGCCCCCCGAAAACCCTGACCATCGAGGGTTATGCCAACTCCCTGGAAGGGGTGGGCGAGTTTTTGCTGCTGCTGCAAAAGTCGCCCTTTTTGGATGCGGCCAAAACCCAGTTAGTGGGCAGCCAGGCGATCGATAACCCCGCCCAGATCGTCCAGGCGAACCAAGAGGTGCAAGATGGGATTGCCTATGTGCTAGCCGCGCCCCCGCCCACTGCGGCGGCCGCCGGTGGCCAAGTTAGAATCGTTGCGCCGAAAGTCATTAAGTACACGATTCAGTCGGCTTACACGACCAAGCCCGCCGAAGAGTTGCTGCCGGTGCTCGATCGCAACGGAGCCTCCGGCCTTGTGGTGCGCATCGAAACCATTCGCCGCATTTTGGCTGAACAAGGCAAAACCCCCAACACCGGCCTCACCCCACCGGCCGGCGACAGCGAGCCTAAGGAGAATACCAACAATGGCGTTTAGCGCACAGCAAGCGGTCACGGAACCCAGCGATCCCGTTGTTTTTGGGATTACCTTCACACCCACCATCCTCGGCGGTGTTGTGGCCGCCGTCGGGGTCATTGGCGGCGTGGCGCTCCTGATTCAGGTGGTGATGCCCCAATACGAGGAATACAAAAAACTTGAAGAGGATGTGGCCACCAAACGAGAACGCCTGGAACAGGTGGCCGAAGAAAAACGCAAGGTGCAGCAAACCCTCGACAACTTACAGCGGGCCCGCGCCACCCAAGAGCAAGTGCTGGCCTTGTTTCCCGCCCCCACCACGGTTTCGGTGCTGCCGTTGGATCTCAACCGGATTGTTTCCGAACAGTTTGGCCAAATCACCAAGCTGGAACCTGTCCCGGTCAAAAGTCCATCGGAAGAGATGGTCACCGATGGTTCTTGGGGCGATGCGGTCAACAGCAAAATTCGGCAACTGGTGCTGAAGGTGGGATTCGAGGCGGACTACGATCGCACCGGCAACATCCTACGCAACCTTGAGCGCTATCAGTCGATGCTGGCGATCGATGATTTGACCTCCGAGCTAAAACTCTCCAAGCAGGCGGTGCGGTTTGATGACAAAACTGGGCAGTTTGTCGCCCAAGGCGCGCCCCAGGTTCGGATTCAAACCAATTTTTCGTTAAAGGTGCTCCTACCACTCTCGGCTCGGGAGTTGGCCCAACAGGCCGCCGCCGAAGCCAACAAAGCAGGCGAAAACGCAGATAAACCGGAGGGCGAAGCACCCAAGTAATCGCCAGATTGGGGGCCGAGGGATCCGCAACATCATGATGTTCTGACTCGATCGCCCTGGCGAACACCCATTTTCCTTTCCCTAACCCCAACAACCACGATCGACAAAACAGCAGTGAGGAGCGAACGGTGAACTACGAGCGGATTTTGGGCAATGCAGCGCTGATGGGTGGGTTGGCAACGGTGGCGATCGTGCAGCCCGCCTTGGCCGAAACCAACGTGCTGGATGTGCGGATCAGCGGCAGCGGCAGCGGTGTGGATGTGGAATTGGTGACCGATTCGGTCGATCGACCACAGGTTTTCCTGTTGCCTCCCCAAGGAACCAGCCTGATTGCCCATGTGGCCGGCGCGCGGTTGGTGGTTCCCGGCGGCAATGTAACCCGAGCCAACCCCGCCCCCGGGATTGCGGCCGTGGAAGTGACCCAACTGGATGGCAGCACCGTCCAGGTGACGGTACGCGGCACCACGGCTCGCCCCACCGGTCGCATTCGCCCCAGCAACAACAATGCCGTTCTGCTGAGCTATGCCGGCACGGCCACCCCCAGCACCCCCAGCAATACCGGTAGCCCCGTAGCCCAAACACCGGCCAACACCGGCTCGCCGGTTGGCAACGGCGCACCCAACGTCCTGGTTCCCAACCCCACCATCACCATCGATGGTCAACCGGCCGTGCTCAGTCCGGCGGTGGCTCCTCCCACCATGCCCCGGGCGATCGCCCCACCCGTTGGCGACATTGCCATTTCCGATCTACCAATCCAGCCCTACACCATTAACCTGGGCAGCAGCCAAATCATTCCCCGTTTGGTGTTACGAGAAGCCCCCGTGCGTGAAGTGTTGTCGCTGCTAGCCCGAGCCAGCGGCGTGAACATTGCCTTTGCGGACAACGCGGCTGGCCCCACCCCCGGCAGCCCCACCGCTCCCGGCACGCCTCCCACCACCGGAGCCGATGCTCGCATTAGCCTCGACATTGAAAACGAATCGGCCCAGGACGTTTTCAACTACGTCTTGCGGATTAGTGGTCTTCAGGCCAGCCGCAATGGTCGCACCATTTTTGTGGGCCGGAGTTTGCCCAACGCGGCCCGGGATGTGGCCATGCGTTCCGTGCGCCTCAACCAAGTGCGGGCCAACGAAGCGGCCGGTTATTTGGTGATTTTGGGGGCCGAAAGTGCCACGGCGGCCACGGAGCGAACCACGGAGGTTGTGCGGATCGGGGCAGAGCAACAGCAGCAGGGCGGTGGTGATGCGCAGGTTCAAGCGGCTCCCTTGACCCAAACCCGCACCAGTGAGCGCACGGTCATTAACCCGCTTCGCTATGACCCGAAAGATTCGGTGCCGATTCTTCGCGGCCTGCAAATTGCGGTAGATCAGCGCACCAACACCATCACCTTGGTGGGGCAGCGGGATTTGGTCGCCCTGGCTTCCGAGCAGTTGTCGCGGATTGATAGCCGCCTGCGTCAGGTGGTGGTGAATGTGCGGGTGATTGACATCAACCTGCTGCAAAACGATCGCCTGGGTACGAGTTTCTCCTTTGGGGTGGGTGGCACTCGCATCGTCAACACGGGCGGCATTGGGGTGATTAACTGGAGCGATCGGGGCGCGCCCTACTCCACCAGCCTGGCTCCCGAGTCTGTTGGGTTTGGGCCCGTTTCGGTTCCTCTGTCAATTTCAGGCGATGTGAATGGCCAAAATCCCAATGGCTTTAACATCGCCAACGATTTCCTCGCTCAGCTCCAAGCGTCTGTGGTTAACGGAAATGCCAAAATTCTGACCGATCCAACCTTGGTGGTGCAGGAAGGGCAAGTGGCCAACGTGGAACTCACTGAAGAAGTGGTGGGAACCGTGGAGGCGGAAACGGAAGTTTCCAATGGTGTGAGCAACACGACTTTCACCATTGAAAAGGAAAAAGCTGGTCTCGTTTTGGGGATTCAAGTCGATCGAATCGATGACAATGGTTTTGTTACCCTGTCGGTTTCGCCCTCGCTGAAAGTCCCGGTTGATCGGTTTGGGGCCCTTGAAGATAATGCCTTTGCCACTTTGCTGTCTGAGCGGAAGCTATCATCCGGCACGATTCGGATTCGGGATGGCCAAACCCTAGTCCTGGCGGGCATTATTCAAGACACGGATCGCAGCGAAGTGCGCAAGATTCCGATTTTGGGCGACCTGCCGCTGTTGGGTTCTCTGTTCCGCCGCACCGATCGCCGCAATGAGCGCAAGGAGTTGGTGGTGTTGCTCACGCCGCAACTGCTGGATGACTCGAACGCTTCAACCGCTGGCTACAGCTATACGCCCAGCCGGGAAGCCCAAGAGTTAATTCAACGCACCAACATGCGATAGAAAAACACTGGCGGTTGCTGTTTTCAAGGGTTTACAGCATCCATCGAGCAAATTGGGGGGCGATCGAGCGGGTTCGATCGCCCCTTTGAATTTTTGAGCCGATTATTTTTGATCAATCTCATCGCTCAATTTTTCCCAACCGATCGTCCCTGAGCGCATCATTCTTGGGCCCATCATCTTTGAGCACACCATCGTTGAGCACAATCCAAGATGGCTCCGATTTATGGGGATTTGGCAACCGATGGCAAGAATAAAGGTTCAGGCCTATGCTGAAATGGCAATGGATCGGCTGAACTGAATTGCAAAGGATCGATCGGCTATGAGTCGTGGATTTTATATCATCGCCAATGACAAAGTAACGGAACATGCGATCGCGCTGCTCGAAAGTATTCGGGCAACTGATTCCGAAACGCCCGTTATGCTCATTCCCTATGATGATCACTACCAAAAGGTTGCCAAAATTCTAAGCGATCGCTTCGGTGTTTTATTATTTGAAGATTTAGAGTTTATTCAACGCCTTTCCGTTCAACTTCAGAGCATCTTTGGTCAAGAATTTTTCGCTCGCCCAAATCAGTTTCGTAAACAAGCTTGCTGGTTTGGCCCCTTTGATGAATTTCTCTACATTGACACAGACCTGATTGTTTTTGAGCCGATTATTCAATGCCTTGATGCTCTCTCTGAAGCAGAATTTGTTTGCTATGACTATCAACATGCTGGCGGCATGAAGGACGTTTTCACATCAACCATCCTAGACCAGGGTGTTTTTACAGAAGAAGATTTGCGGGGAACTTTTAACGGTGGTTTGTGGGGATCTCGCAAAGGATTAATCACCGAACAAGATTTGTACGACACCTTCGCTGAATGTGCCGCTCACCCCGAATATTTTGATTTTTCTAAGAAAACGTCCGACCAACCCATCATTAACTACATGGTTTTGCGGCGATTTCCTAAGCGTTGGAATTGGACACAGCGGCCCGCCAAGGGGCCCGGAAGCTGGGCCGGTAGCAAACATTTTGTTTGGCAGGGCGATCGCTTGATCGATCCGAAAGTCAACAAGCCCGTTCCCTATTTGCATTGGGCTGGCATTCGACTTCAGCCCGGTTGCCCCTACTGGGAACTGTGGGAGAAATATCGGTATTTACACGAACCGAAGCCGACCGTTTCTCCTTTGGCTCCGCCGCCCCCGCGATCGATCTGGCAACGGGCCCTGACCAAGGCCAAACGCATCCTGAAGCCCCGTCCCAAACGCTAGGGCCGATCGCCCGGATTCGCAAACCCTCGGTTCTTACGTCGCAGGATCCGGGGGGGCAAGGCGCTTAAGCGCCTTGTCTGGAGTGGGTGTTGGTTTAAGGTCGTGATTGATCTGGGATGATCACCCGTTGGCGATCATCACCCGATCGACCCCCTGGAAACCCAGTCAGCCTTAGTAAATCCGTTCGATCGCGTAATGTGCCAGCCCCACCAAGGCCTCCCGCGCCGCCGACGGAGCCAACACCATCACATCCTCGATCGCCTGCTCCACATGATGTTTCGCTAAAGCACGAGACCGCTCAATGCCCTGGCTCGATCGCACCAACTCCAGGGCCGTTTCAATATCGCCCTCCTCTGAAAACTCCCGCTCGATCGGCCCCTCCAGTTGGGGGAACTCCTCCAGCGCATACAAAACCGGAGCCGTCAGATTGCCGCTGCGCAAATCCGACCCCGCCGGCTTCCCGAGCACTTCATCGGAACTGGTGAAATCGAGAATGTCATCCACCACCTGGAACGCCAAACCCACATGGCGACCGTAGCTATAGAGCCGCTCGGCCACCGATCGCTCCACATCGCTCAAAATCGCCGCCGCCTTGGAACTGTTGGCCACCAGCGATGCGGTTTTGTAGTAGCTCTTTTGCAGATAGGCTTCCAGGGTCAGGCTGGTGTCAAAGCGATTGAGACCCTGGTCAATTTCGCCCTCCGCCAAATTCATAATCACTTCCGAAAGCAGCTTCACCACTTCCAGATTGTCCAAATTTGCCAAATACCAAGAGGACTGGGCAAAGAGAAAATCGCCCGCCAGCACCGCCACCCGGTTATTGAAACGACTGTGTACCGTGGGCACACCCCGTCGCGTTCCGGCTTCATCCACCACATCATCGTGAACCAAGCTGGCCGTGTGGATCATTTCCGTAATTTCTGCCAACCGTCGATGTCGGGCCGTAATTTCCGCTGACCCCATCGTGGCCCGGGCCACCAACAACACAATCGCCGGTCGCAAACGCTTGCCGCCTGCACTAAACAAGTGCTCTGCCGCTGCATAGAGGATCGGATGCTTTGCGCCAACCAGCTTGCGCAGGTTCATCGTCATGGCATCAAGATCGGCTTCAACCGGAGAAAGCAGGGAAATCGTCGAGGTCATGGATTGGCCCGGTGCAGCATCAGGTTACGAAATTTTACGCATTCTGTGATTATTTTAAGCTAACCCCAGACCAATCCGCGTAGATGAGTGGGATCGGGATTTGTCAAGATTACGGTGATTGATCGGGGATCGCTGTTGCACGAATGCCCATCAATACGGGCTTTTGGGGATTTCTAAAGATTTGTAAAAACCACCAAAAATTCACTGTCAACCCTGAGAAATCAGGTGTTATTCTATAGGTCAGGGGTTTCTAAAAACTTCATGGGAAAGCTGCCCGCTGCAAGCTTTGCCGAATTGAATAGGACTGGACTCCGAAATGTGAATTGCACGAGCATTCTCACACAAAGACGACCAGATCCAAGCCGCTATCAGGTCTGCTGACCCGAACCAATCCGGTAGCGATCGCGAATCCGCATCCTTAAGGGTGTTCCGGTTCCCGATGGGATGGTTCTATTCAGTGAGGCCCAGACCCAGATAGGGGTTAAGCACTAGGTTGGACTCCGATTCTCAATTGCCTTGAGTCAGGGTTCGGCCTTGGTGTGCGCCATGGTGAGTGCTGTCATTGTTTTGGAACGGCGACCGGGGGATGTCGATCGCGTTCTGAACCATATTTCAGTGCTGGCTTCAGCGCGACCATATTTTCAGCTCACAAAAACTATATTCATGTACAGTTACTGCTATGAACGCGCTGGGACTGTTGGTGGGATTGGCCCTCTACCAAGGATTGGTGATTGCAAATCGGTATTCATTACCGATTCATAACGTGGCGCATTTGGTGTTTCCGCAGCAAACATCTTGGACCATTTTGGGGGCATCGGTGGTCTATTTGGCGGTGGTTTATTTGCTGCTGTCGATCGCACAGCAACGCTATAAAAACCGCTACCAAGAAGTAGCTGAACGAGTTACGGAATCCAGAGGCGATCGGGTGGAATCGTTGGGGTTATCGGATGGTCGCGATCTGGCCACCAGACGCTTTTAGCTCCACGAGCAAAGGTTCAATAAAGGTCAAACAAAGAAGGCAAAGGACGCAATATCCAACAGGTTCTCTCTAGCAGCACCTCTTTGGCGAAATTATTGGGTTCAAAAAAATTGGGTTCAAAAAAGGAATTTCAATTCCCTAGACTACCCAAGCTACTGTAAGCCTTTGCGACATAACAGAAACGGGGTATTGGTGAAGAGCCAGTACCCCGTTCTGATGGTGTTTTAGATGGTGCTTTTGTGAGCTGGCAAAGTTGTCTGTCACGATCGCCCATCAACCGTTAACGTTCTAGACAGCCTCTCAGGATAAAGACTCTGGCTAACCTAATTGAGCGAGGCGCTCTTTGCAGGCGAAAATTCGCTCGATCGTTTCCTCAACGGCCTTATCCGGCGTGGACGCACCGGAAGTGATGCCCACAGTGATCGGCCCGGCGGGTAACCAGTTTTCGGCACGTTCGATGTCGCCGTGGAGGGGTTTGTGCTCGATCGCCCGTTCATCCAAAATTCGATCGGCGCTGTCAATGTGATAGGAAGGGATGTTCCGTTCGATGGCAATTTCCTGCAAGTGGGTGGTGTTAGAAGAGTTAAACCCACCAATCACAATCATCAAATCCATCGGCGCATCCACCAACTCAAACATGGCATCTTGCCGTTCTTGGGTGGCATCACAAATGGTGTTGAAACTCATGAAGTGATCATTCAGTTTGTCGGGGCCAAACCGCTGCATCATGGTGCGCTCAAATAGTTTCCCGATCTCTTCGGTTTCGCTCTTGAGCATGGTGGTTTGGTTCGCCACACCCACCCGATCGAGATCCCGATCGGGATCGAACCCCTGCGAACAGGCGTTGGCAAATTTGGCGAGGAATTCTGTCTTATCTCCGCCATGCAGAATATAGTTGCTGACGTATTCCGCTTGCTCCATATTCAGCACAACCAAATATTTATTGGCAAAGGAGCTAGTAGCGATCGTTTCCTCATGGTTGTATTTCCCATGAACGATCGAGGTGTAATCACTTTTTTTGTGTTTTTCAACGCTGTTCCACACCTTCGCCACCCAAGGACAGGTGGTGTCTACGATGATGCAACCGCGATCGTTCAGCAATTGCATTTCCTGCACACTGGCCCCAAAGGCCGGCAGAATCACCACGTCTCCTCGTTCCACCACCGAGAAGTCTTTTTGGCCATGGTTCACTTCAATGAACAACACGCCCATCTGTCGCAAATGGTCATTCACCGATGGGTTGTGGATGATTTCATTGGTGATCCAAATCCGCTCCGTGGGAAACTGTTTGCGGGCCTCATAGGCCATGGCCACCGCCCGTTCCACCCCCCAACAAAACCCGAATGCTTGGGCTAAGCGAATGGTCACATCGCCCCGGGTCAACACATTGCCATTAGCTCGCAATTCTTGAATTAAACCGCTTTGGTAAGAGGTGGCCATGGTTTCAGCCACCGCTGCTCCGTGACCAAACCCGCGCCGAAAATAATTATCGGAATGGTTCAGCGATCGCCGAAATGCTTTGGTATCCAGAGGGGCGGTGGTTTGGGCAGCGCTGTCTTGGGTCTCGGGGGCCAGGTCGGTGACGGGCGTTTCCATAGCGATCGCTCTCGGGATTTAAATCAAGTTTTGTTTAAGCGGCTCGGCCCCATTGTATCAGGGGCGATCGGGCAGTGATGGGCCGGATCCGGCAGCGTTGATGGGCCCCCTGCGCAACCTATTCCCCGTCCTTTTCCCACTCCAAATCCGTCGGCGGTTCGATCGCCCTCACATCTTCTCGATAGAAGTGCCGGATGCCTTGGCCCTGTTCCACTCGCACCGTCACCGCCCGATCGCCCACCTGTTCCACCTGGCCACGCAAGCCGTTCCAAATTGGGTCTCCATCGGGCCGCACCACTGCAATTTCCACCCAATCCCCGATCGACAAGGGCGAATGCTGCTGCTTGGCCGCCGCTTTCCAAAGAATCCAATCCCGCAGCAAATAGTTCACCTGCTTGGGAGCCTCGTCTTGGGGGCAGTGGCCGACCCCTTCCAAATTCACAAACCGCTCAACGGCTGGGTATTGCTCGAAGGCCAACCCGCGCTCGATCGGCTCCCAAGGATCCGCCGCGCCCCACAGAATCATGGCCGGACAAGGCAGCTTCGGGAACAAGTCCTCCGGCAATGGCCCTTGGGAATAGCGCGTGAAAGCCAAAAACACATCGGCCGCCCCCGGATCGCGTGCTGGTTCCATCAGGATCTCCACCAGCTCATCCGTCACCGCGCTGGTGTCTCGGTAGGCTTGGCAAAGAATTTTGCGCACGGTGGCCGGCTGGGCAATTTGTTGGAAAAAAGTCCGGCCTAACCAAGGCCAACCCAAGATTTTTTGCAAATAGCCGGAGCCAACCCGCTTAAACCAGGGCAGCTCGGCCCGGCGGCGATCGTGCAACAGGCGCAAGGAGCAGTTCAACAACACCACTGCCCGCGCCAGCTCAGGATGGTCCACGGCCGCCTGCATGGCCACCACGCAGCCGATCGAGTTGCCCACCAAAAACGCCGCTTCCCCAACCACCTCGCGGCAAAAGTCCCCCACCAACTGCCCCCAAGTCTCGAAGGTGTAGCAAATTTCCCGATCGGGCGTGGGCTTGGCTGACCCCCCAAAACCAATTAGATCAAGGGCAAACACTCGGCAATGTTGCGCCAAAAAGGGAATATTTTTACGCCAATGCCGCCAGGAAGCCCCGAACCCATGGATTAAAACCACAGCGGGGCCAGCATCGCCCGAATGCTGATAGCAAATGCGATGGCCTTGCCAAGTCCAAACATAAGGACAAGCATTGGTGGCGGAAAATTGGGCGAGTTCAGGGGCGATCGCAGTCACGGTAGGGGGAAAGGGGTTGGAAAAGGAAGCCTAACGAGATTGTAAAGCTGATAATTATCAATTTCCGCGCGTCGATTCAGTCGATCCAATGAAGCGCGTTACCCTGGAAGAAAGAGTTCGATCGATTGAGGCGGTTACCATGCAAAGCGGTTGGCGCGTGGGGTCGATCTTTAACATTCCGCTACTAGTCGATCCATCGTGGTTTTTAATTTTGGTTTGGTTCTCGGCCGCCAACAGTGTTGAGTGGGCGAACCGCTATCCCGATTGGGGCGCGGGGCTAACTTGGCTGTTGGGTTTGCTAACCGCTTTGTTGCTCTTTGGCTCCGTGCTGGTGCATGAGTTGGGCCACAGCTTGGCGGCCCGATCGCAAGGCATCGCCGTGAATTCGATCACCCTGTTCATGTTTGGCGGCGTGGCCGCGATCGACCGGGAATCCAAAACCCCCGGCGGCGCGATGCAAGTGGCGATCGCGGGGCCCCTCGTCAGCTTGAGCCTGTTTATTTTGCTGTCCGCGATCGGGCGGTTGGCTCCCACCAGCCCGCTCACCATCCTTTGCTTGAATTTGGCGCGGATTAATTTAGTGCTGGCGGTGTTTAACCTAATTCCCGGTTTGCCCCTCGATGGCGGCCAGGTGCTGAAGGCACTGGTTTGGAAAGCCACCGGCAGCCGGTTTACGGGCGTGCGTTGGGCCGCCAAAGCCGGCCAGGCGATCGGCTGGTTGGGCATCAGCTTGGCTGCCCTGTTGATCCTGTTTGTGCCCGGTGGTCTCCAGGGTTGGTGGATTGGGTTAATTGGCTGGTTCTGTTTGCGCAATGCCGCCAGTTACGAACGCCTGACCACCGTGCAAGAAGCCCTGGTGAATGAACGGGTGGCCAATGCCCAATCCCGGGAATTCCGGATCGTGGACGGTCACCTGAGCCTGCGGGATTTTGTGGATAACTACCTACTGACAGCCGATCGCCCGGAATACTTTGTGGCCATGGATGGGCGCGATCGGGGCCGGATTGATCCCGAAAGCCTCAAAGCCATTGACCATGAGCGCTGGCCCTGGATTCGGGTGGTGGATGCCATTGAACCCATTGACCGCCTCGCCTCGATCGCGGACAGCGCCACCCTGGCCGAAGCGGCCCTGCTGATGGAAGAACGGCAGGTGAAGCGGTTGGTGGTTTTGAGTCCGATCGGCTCCGTGGTGGGCACGCTCGATCGCGCCGACCTCACCCGCCAAATCATGCAGCGGCTCAAAATCGTGATTAATGAAACGGAACTGAAGCGGTGCAAAGCCGAACATTGCTACCCATCGGGCTTTAACCTCGGGGCGATCGCCCGCACCTTGGCTGAAGAGATGGCCTAGGAGCCGACTGACCCGGTTGCCACCGCTCTCAGTTGTCGCTGTTCTGGGTGGCGATCGCTGAACCGGCTGTGAATCCCCTTGCCCTCAAGGTAATCTCGTTCATCTGCTCGTCTTGATTTGCTTACTGATTTGCTTAGTTATGAACTGGACTCCCGAAGCCGAAGCCAAGCTCAAAGAAATTCCGTTTTTTGTCCGGCCCGCCGCCCGCAAAAAGATCGAGAAATTTGCCCAAGAAGCCGGTGAAACCACCATCACCGTTGAAGTTTACGAAGCCGCCAAGAAAAAATTCGGCTAGAGGTTGCTCAAGGCTGTTCTCCTATGGCGGCTCGGGGCGATCGACTCGATCGGCTACTCATCCCCCGTTTGCGTTTGCTGCTCCAGCACCGTTTTCAGCACCAACGTCACCAACGCCAAGCAAGCCAACAGCAACGCCGCCGTATAGGACGCTTGGGTTTGATATTGCTTATAGGCTTCCTCCACATACAGCGGCAAGGTCTGCGTTTTGCCCGCAATGCTGCCGGAAACCACCGCCACCGCCCCAAACTCGCCCATGGTGCGAGCGTTGGTCAAAATCACCCCATACATCACGCTCCAGCGAATGGATGGCAGCGTCACTCGCCAAAAGATTTGCCACTCATTCGCGCCCAAGGTGCGGGCGGCTTCCTCTTGGTCTTTGCCCAAATCCTCCAGCACCGGCAACACTTCGCGCACCACAAAGGGCATCGTTACAAAGGCCGAAGCCAGCACCATGCCCGGAACCGCAAAGATGATTTTTACATCCCACCCTTCGAGCAGGGAACCAAACCAACCTTCACGTCCATAGAGCAGCACCAACATCAACCCCGCCACCACTGACGGCACGGAAAAGGGCAGGTCAATCACGCTTAATAAAAAAGCGCGGCCGGGAAAGTTACGCCGCGTCAAGGCCCAAGCTGCGCAAAGCCCAAAAACCGTGTTCAAAGGAACCACAATCACCGCAATCAACAACGTCAGCAGAACGGCTTTTTGAAAGTCGCTCTCTTGCAGGGCAGCCCAAAACCCCGGGAAACCGCCCGCAAGCGCTTGGTAAATCACATTCAGCAGGGGAATCACCAGCACCAACAGCAAATAAGCGGTAACCCCCAAGATGAGGGTTAGTTTCACCCAATCAACTTTGAGGTTTTTTTGGGGCAAGGACTGGGGAGCGTTGGGGGGATTCAGAGGGGTCGAAGCCATGGTGACCGACGGGGAAAAGTTCGCAAAGGTGGATTGACGAAGGAATGGCGTGCGGCTGGTGGCGACAGGCACGACGCACTTTATAACGATTAGTCGTGAAAGGACTGCAAACAGTGGTTGCGGTGGTCGTTTCCAATGGGGAAAAAATTAGTCGTAGCGGCGACCCCAGGCTTGCAGCAAGTTAATGATCAACAGCATGACCAGGGAAATGAGCAGCATGGTGGTGCCAATGACGGTGGCTCCTTTGATGTCGTACTGTTCCAGCTTTTGGAAAATCAAGACGGAAGCGACCATATCTTGGAAAGGCACGTTGCTGGCAATCAGCACCACTGAGCCGAATTCCCCCACCGATCGGGCAAATCCCAGGGCCACCCCCGTGATGGTGGCAGGCAACAGGGGCGGCAACAGCACTCGGGTGAAGGTTTGCCAAGGGGAAGCCCCCAAACTCCAGGCCGCTTCTTCCAATTCCGATTCAATTTCCCGAATCACGGGCTGCAAAGTGCGCACCACAAAGGGCAGGGAAATGAAGAGCATGGCTATCCAAACCCCAGTGATGGTAAAGGAAACGCGGACTTTCAAGGGAGCCAGCAGGGAGCCAATCCAGCCCGTTTCGCTGTAAACCGTGGCCAGGGTCAGGCCAGCGACGGCGGTGGGCAGGGCGAAGGGCAGGTCGATCGCCGCATCCAGCAGCCGCTTACCGGGAAATTGATAGCGCTCCAGCACCCAAGCAATGATGAACCCCGCCAGACCATTGACCGCAGCGGCCAAAAAAGCCGTAAAAAAAGTGGCTTGATAGGTAGCCAGGGCGATCGGGGCAGTGGCCGTTTCCCAGAAGCTCTCGATCGGGAGGGTGCTGGCTTTGCTGAACATGGCCGCAAAGGGCAACAGCAACAGCAGCAACATGTAGCCGATCGTGACCTGCCAGGGAATGGAGAGGTTCTGGGGCCAGGCCCAGCGGCGATGCGGACGGCGGGAAGTTGCGTTGGCGGTCATAGGGATTTTGCAACGAAGTCGTTTTCAGGATAAGCCAAAGGGTTCCCGAAAGTACACATTCCCAATCGATTTAGGGGAGATTCTTGAAAAACTCGAGATCTCTCGTCCTGTATGCGTATATTGGCGATTCGCCAGGGGATGCGTTAGGCGATCGCCTCCTGAGCTGGAGGATGGCCGCTAGAGGATATCTGAAAAGCTAAAATTGTCGCCCTGTGAGTTGGATTGATCAACGCAGACCAGGGGCTTAAGCCCCTTGTTCCTAAGGCTACTAGCACCTTTGCAAGCTCCCCCAGTCACTTCTCAGACCTCCTCTTAAAACTCCCGGCGCGAAAAGGCAAAAATTGCCCCACACAACAGCAGCACAGCGTATAAAACCCCATACACCGCATCACCGATCAACAGATGCCCCTCGGGAATCAGGCCATACACGGCGAGGTTTTTAAGGTTGAACCGCTCTAAATCCGGCAGGATCAGATAGAGAATTTCTGTCAGCCGCTGCATGAAGGGATCTTGAAGCTGAATCCCGATCGTCAGCAGGTTCCGGCTGATGTGGCCCATTAGGTAAATCGCCAGGGTCAGCACAACCGCCAGCAGGGGGCTGGTGAAGGATCCCAGCAACAGGGTCACCGCCGCAATCAACACCAGTTCCAACCAAGCAAACAGGGCCGTCAACACCATGGCACTGAGTTCAAAGCTGGCCCGTCCCCACAACCACAGGCCCACCGTTTGCACCAGCGTGGCCCCCGTGACCCAAGCCGCCAACAACATCGACAGACCCAAGTGCTTGCCCAGCATGAATTCTGTGCGGCTGAGGGGTTTGGCGATCGCGAGCAGAATGGTGCGGCGTTCAATTTCGCGATCGATCAGCCTTGTGCCCACCAAGATCGTCACCAACAGCCCCAGCAGGCTGGTGGCGGCCAAACAGCCATCGAGCACGATTTTGCCAGCGGAGTCACCAGCGGAAATTAAGGGCACTAGGGCGATCGCCAGCACCAGGGCTACGGCATAGACCAAAAGTAAATAGCCGATTTTGGCGCGCCAAGCCTCCAAAAAAGCATTGTGGGCGATCGCCCAAATTCGCTGGCCACTGAACCCAGCCAAGAATGCTCGCCAACCTGTTAATTGACCCATGTTCCTGACGAATTCTGAACGCAACGTGAATACAAGATAGAAAGGGCAAAGCCGATTAATCCAACATCAACTAATCCAGCGCCAATTAATTCAAGACGAAGATTCAAGGCTAAGATTCAAGGCTAACAAACTTGATCTTGATCAATCCAATGCTGATTAATTCCAAACCACTTGACCCTTGATTCTGTTAATGATCATTAGTAATGCTCATTAGCCCCATCAACACTATTGGAGCAGAGCTATTGGAACAGATCGACTGGCCAAACAAACATACTCGCCGCATAGGCTCGGACATCATTGTTATTCAAGGCCGGATGCTGATCAATCCAAGATTGGATCATGAAAGCAAACCGAATCCAAAAGGCTAGCAAAAAGTGTCCCAGCAACCACATGGCCAAAGGAATGCGCTCTTTGATCGGCACTTTGTAGCGAGAGTCCGTGGGCTTGCTGAGAAAGTCTTGGACAATTTTGATGGTAATTGAACTGAGCGGAAAGGTTAAGCAAGCTAGGTACAGGGCATCGGTGCGATCGCTGGCGGGATCCGCCAAGAACCGATAGAGCAATAGGGAGCACAGAGCACCGGCCATCCAAGGGCCAAGGGAAACGCCCCGAATCTGAATTGGCTTTTGTTCGATCGACCAAACCACCCCAGACAGGGCCAACATCAGGGCACTAAACCCCGAAAAGGTACGCTGCAACTCCAGGTTATTCGCTCCCAAGCGGGCCATCACAGACAAGATTAAAAAGCCAATGCTAACCCAGAGCAAGGTTTGCCAGGAAAAGGCTTTTCTGGGTTGGACGATTTTCCAAAAATCACTGCTGATTTCTTTGAGCATTGTCTGTCAATTTCCTATAAATTACGGTGGACTTACGGTTGTCTTTGAACTCGATGAATTACTCTAAGCCTGACGAAGGGCGAAGAGAATACTTTGAATGGCAATCACCAAAGCGCCAATGCCAGTGCTGGCAATATGTCCCCAAAAAATTGTTTTCTTGGCCAATTCACTTTGAATGGATTGGTAGCGCTGAAAAAAGCTCTGAAGCTGCTTGCGCATGGTGATGGTGAGGGTGGGAGTTGCTTCGGTTTCCGGCTCTTCCGGAATGCCTAAATCAGCGCCGGGGGCAGGATATTTCAAGATTAAGTCTAGGAATTGAACGGCGATCGACTTCAGTTCAAAGATCAGGAAAAAGACGATCGGGACAACAATTAATAACCAATTATTTAGCTCACTCGACCAAACGCCTTGCAGGATCAGCGCTTGTAAATCGTTTTGAATCGTAGGCGGAAACAATTCATAGGCCGTGAAGAAACAAGCCCAGCCCATGCACAGCACCAGCAGTTCCATGGCGGCGGCATATTCCACGCTGCGGCGCTGGTTCATGCCCGCCAGTCGGTTGAAGATCACCGCTTCACTGGCGATCGCGATGAACAGAAACAAAATCTGAAAAATAACGGTGGGCAAAGGCAAGATCAGAGGCATAGGGGCGATCGGGGGGTGTCAGGGTTTGCAGGCTGGGAGTTGGGGCCGGTTAATGCTGATTTTACCGGGCTGGCTTCGCAGCGATCGGGGGGTTCGGTCGCGATCGAACTGATCGGGGCGATCGGGTCTGGGCGCTTCGGTCTAAGATCCTGAGGGCGCGGCATTAAGATTATGACCTGGCATTTTGCATCGCTGGCGCTGCGGGAAAAGCGGCGGTCGGAGCCTGGGGCGATGCCTGGTTCCCTGTCCCGTTGACGACCCGAGCGGCACCAGACACAGGCCCCTGAGCCATGGCTCAGATTCCGGTTTTTCAGTAACCTTCAGCAACGTTTGTAGCATCGGCATGAGAACCGCACCACGAAACGGCATTGGTATTCGCACAGCCCAGGCCCGCGACGATCGGGAATTAGGGCAAATCCACGTCTACGATGGCGCGGGTAAGGGCAAATCGCAAGCGGCCTTGGGCGTTGTGTTGCGATCGATTGGCTTGGGTATCCACAGCGACTGGCAAACCCGAGTTTTACTGTTGCGTTTTTTGAAGGGACCCGATCGCCCCTACGACGAAGACGCGGCGATCGCGGCTTTGCAACGCGGCTTTCCTCACCTGATTGACCAGGTGCGCACAGGACGATCGGAATATTTCGGGCCCGAAGGCGTGACTAAGTTCGATCGCCTGGAAGCCCAGCGGGGTTGGGATGTGGCCAAAGGGGCGATCGCCTCGGGGCTATATTCCGTCGTTGTGTTGGATGAAATTAACCCCGTTTTGGACTTGGGGTTACTGGATCTCGATGAGGTGATCAGCACCCTGAAAAACAAGCCCTCGGAGTTGGAAATTATTGCCACGGGCCGCAGTGCCCCCACAGCCCTGCTAGACATTGCCGATTTGCACTCGGAAATGCGCCCTCGGGAATTGGATCCCAACCTGAACTTGGAAGGCATTGAAGGCATTGAAATTTACACGGGCGCGGGCAAGGGCAAATCCACCAGCGCCCTCGGCAAAGCGCTCCAGGCGATCGGACGGGGCATTGGCCGGGACAGCTCTCACCGGGTGCTGATTGCCCAATGGCTGAAAGGGGGCAGCGGCTACACCGAAGATGCCGCGATCGCCGCCCTGCAACAGAGCTATCCCAGCCTGGTGGATCATCTGCGGTTTGGGCGCGATGCGATCGTCTGGCGCGGTCAACAACAGGAACTGGACTACATCGAAGCGGAGCGCGGCTGGGAACTGGCCCGCGCAGCGATCGCCTCGGGGTTATATAAAACGATCGTTCTGGATGAACTCAACCCCACCGTTGATTTGGAATTGCTCGATGGGGAGGCGATCGCCCGCGACCTATTACGCAAACCCAAAGACACTGAAATTATCATCACAGGGCGTTGTTTGAATCCACCGGCTTACTTCAACCTAGCCAGCGTTTATTCTGAGATGATTTGCCACAAGCACTATGCAGAAAAGGGCATGGATCTGAAGCGCGGTGTAGATTTTTAGGACTGAATTTTGGGTTTGGATTATTAACAGAAATTCTAGCGTTGTTTCAGCACCAACAGGGTCATATCATCCTCAGGCTGCTGTTGATTGAGATGGCTTCGTAAATCAGCAACAATCGCTGCCACAATTTCGGACGCTGGGCGATCGCGCTGCTGACAAGTCACCCAGCAGAGCCGCTCCACCCCATAGGCCATTTGCCGATCGCCCTGGGCCTCCGTGATGCCATCCGTGTAAAGCACCACCACATCACCCGTTTTCAGTTCCAGGGTGGCTTTCTGCACCCAATGGGCAATATCTGGCTCAATTCCGATCGGGAAACCCAAATCCATCGTGTCAAATCGTTCGATCGTGCCACTCGATCGGACCACAATCACCTCCTCATGTTGCCCCGTTAAACACAGCCGCCCCCCTTGATAATCCAACAGCGCCAGGGTGGCATGTTTGTGCAAATTCATGCGCTGCAAGTTTTCATAAATTGCACGATTAATTGTGTTTAAAAAGCGGGCTGAGTTATGCTCGCAGGCCGCCAGCAGGGTGCGAGCCGCCATCTGAATCATCAGCATTAAGAGGCCGCTTTCTAGGCCATGGCCCGCCACATCACCGATGCCAATTTTGATGTGATCGCCCTGACAAATCACATCGTAATAATCACCGCTCACTTCCGCCGCCGCCGCCGTAAAGCTGGCAATTTCTAACGGTTCGATCGCCGCCAATTCGCTCTTGGGCGGCAGCAGCATTTTGTGTAAGCGATGGGCAATTTCTAACTCCGCTTGGGTTTTGGTTAAGGCTAATTGGCTGTTGCTCAAGGCCGCTTCCACCTGCTGGCGGTTGTCCATTTCCTGGCGCAAATCCTGCAAGGCCGTTTGCAGTTCCACCGTCGCTTGGTCAACGGCCCGTTGCAGGCGGGTCGGCTCGCCCATCAGCTTCCAAACCACCGCCCCCACCCCGATCGACAGCGCACCGCCCAGCAGCCAAATCACCCCCGCGATCGGGGAGCGATCGCGCCAACCCGATCGGGGAGTTGCCGCCAACTGCCAAGTGCCATTGGGGATCGCCACCTCCACCAACACCGGATCCTGCTGAAAAACCTGAGCCTGGCCCCAAAACACATCGCCCCGCTCTCCCAGGCCGTCCTTGCCCCGAATGGTAAGCGCCAATTGCTGACTCACTTTTGGCAAATCCGCCGCTTCATAGATCGCCATTTCATCCACCACCACACTGGCCAGGCCCCAGTAGGTCGGTGACGAGTTCAAACCCGGTTGATCCACCACAAAAGCCGGGGTGCGATTAATGAAAGCAACTCCCCCTTGCACCAACTTCACGGGGCCGGCAATGGTGGAGCGCTTTTGTTGAATGGCGCGTTCCACGGCGGCCCGTTGCTCTGGTTTGGCCACCAAGTTCAATCCCAAGGCCAACTCATTCCCCCGTAAGGGGTAGATATGACTAATGACAGAGTTTTTAGCCAAGTTGACGCTGCGGATGCCGCTGTTTTTTTCCAGCAGCACCGTACCCATGCGGGCAAATTCCGCCTGGGTCACTTGGGGGTTGGCGGCCACATAGGCCGCCAGAGACTCGGCCAGCAGCAGTTGAGAGTTGATATAGCCTTCGAGCTTGGCACGAACCGTGCTGAGTTTGCTGAGTACCGTGGCCCGTTCCTGGCTGCGAAATTGGCGGTTTTCGGAACCGACCAGCACGCTGGTTGCCACAAGCACAATCAGGGCCGCCGTGGCAGCGGCCCCGATCGACTGGGCCTGGCCAAATCGCAGTGGAGGCGATCGGCGCAGGGAAGTGGGCATAGACGAGATCTCCAGAGAATGCTGTTGCAATCGCCGTTGGTCTCTGAGTTTAACGGGTATAGTCCGGCGGCCGGTCTCCGGCTGTGGCGGCTTCGGACGGTTCGATCGGAACCGTCACCGGATCCAATTCTGGCTCGCCATCAAGGGGCCCTTCCAGCACCGGGGCGATCGCCCGGGGTCTGCGGCCCAGCCAGGCCGCTGGCCAAGTGGCCCACTCATGCATCAACACATAAAGGCAGGGAATCAAGAACAGGGTCAGCAGCGTGGCCAGAGACAACCCCGAAAACACCACAATCCCCAAGGGTTGCAGAAATTCTCCCCCGGCTCCCATGCCGAGGGCCATGGGCAACATCCCCAAAACCGTGGTGATCGTGGTCATCAGGATTGGGCGAAGTCGCTGGGGGGCGGCCTGGATGATCGCGGCTTTGCGGGGGAGTTGGTATTGTTCGCGCAGTTGGTTCGCCAGCTCCACCATGATGATGGCGTTGTTCACCACGATCCCCACCAACAGCACCGCGCCCACCACCACCGTGGCCCCGATCGCCGTTTGGGTCCAATAGAGACCCAAAATTCCACCGGCCACCGCCAGGGGAATCGCAAACATGATCACCAGCGGATCAATCAAGGAGTTGTATTGCACCGCCATCACCACAAACACCAGGAAGGAAGCTAAACCACCCAACAGGGGCAAGGCTTCTTGGATTTGGCGGTTGCTTTCAGCGGCGGGACTGGGCAGCCGGGTCACCCCCGCAGGCAACTCCAGCTTGCTGAGGATTTGATCCACTTCCGCAAGGGCATCACTGAGGCTGGCTCCGGGGTTCAGGTTCCCGGCCACCAAAAACACCGATCGCTGGTTAATTCGCTGAATTTCGCTGGGGGCTTGGGCACTGTCGAGGCTGGCCACTTCGCCCAAGCGAACGAGGCGATCGGCTCCAGCAAACAGGGGCAGGTCTAGCAGTTGGGAGGGGTTGCTGATGGCAGCGCGATCGAGCCGCACGCGCACGTCAACCAACCGGTTTCCCCGCTGCAATTGGGTGGGCACGGAACCTTGGATCGCCGTTTCGATCGCCTGGCCAATGTCCGTGATGTCCAGATCCAGATCGGCCAAGCGGGTGGGATCCGGGCGAATTTGCACCTCCGGCTGCGGGCGATCGCCATCGGGCCGAAAGGCCGCCAGCGTGGCCTGTTCATCGAGGGCCGTCAGCACCTGCCGCCCGGCCCGCGCCAAGGCCGCCGGATCATTGCCCTGCAAAATCACGTCTAACTCTGCCCCCCGCACGGGCGAGTTATTCAAGATCAAGCCCCGTACCTCGCCGGGTCGCAACCGCAGGCGAATATCCACCAAATTCAGCTTCCGGAGTTGCCCATTCACCCGCTCCACATAGGCTTCCACATCGGCTCCCGGTTTCAGGGTGATGGTGCTGGTGCTGCGCAGGGGGTTTTCGTTGGTGTTGCTGCCAAAGAGGGAGCCCCCGATCGTGGTAAAGGCGTATTCTGTTTCCGGCTGTTGGCGCAGGATTTGATCAACCCGTTCCATCACCTGGCGATTGGTTTCCAGGGTGGTGCTGGGTGGAAAGATGGCCACCAATTGCGCCTGGCCCGTGGCAATGCGCGGCAGGATTTCTTGGGGAATGTAACCAACCACTGCCAGGCTGCTGACTGTGAGGGCCGTGGCAATGACCAACACCACCAACAGCCGCACCCGCATTAGCCCGCCCAGCAGCCGGCCATAGTTGACCATCACCCCATCCATCCAGCGATCGAACGCTCGCAGGGGCCACCAACGGCTCACCCCACTCGACCAACGCACCGCCAGCAACCGCGCCGCCATGGCTGGCACCACCGTGGCCGCCACCAAAATCGAGGCCGCCACCGCAAAGCTGATGGTCAAAATCAGTTCATTAAACAGCAGGGCAATGAACCCGCCAATGAACAAAAAGGGCAATACGGCCACCAGGTTGGTGCTTGTGGAAGCCAACAGGGCCGACTCCACCGCTTGGCTGCTGACGATCGCCCGATCGACCACTTCCGCTGGCTCCACCTCTCGGCCATTGGCGCGGGTTCCTTCCACGATCGCTTCCATCATCACGATCGAGTTATCCACCACAATTCCCACACCAAGGGCCAAGCCGCCCAAGCTGAAAACGTTGATCGTCAGGCCCCAAAACCGCATCAAAATCACCGCCGCCAAGGTGGCCAGCGGAATCGAAATCGACACAATCAGGGTTTGGCGCAGAGATCCCAAAAAGATAAAGACCGCAAAGGCCGCCAACCCTGTCCCCATCAAGCCCGAGGAAATCACGTTGGAGACGGCATTTTGAATAAACACCGACTCGTCTAGGGTAGGCAACAGGGTCACATCCGCCGGAATCGTGCCATTGGCCGCCAGTTCCTGAAGCCGCTGTTTGACGGCGGCCACCACGGCGATCGAGTTGGCATCGGGCTGCTTTTGCACACTCAGCTTCACTGACGGCTGACCATTCAGGCGCACTTCCACCCGCTGCTCCGCCGTACCGTCCACCACTGTGGCAAAGTCGCTGAGGGTCACCGTTTGGGTGGGGGCGCTGCCGTTGCCATTCCGCACCACAAAGGGCAATTGGGCTAACTCAGCCGCGCTGCGAAACCGGCCCGCGGCCCGAGTCAAGGGTTCCCCATCGGGAGCATAGATTCGGCCACCGGAAATATCTTGGTTGCGATCGCTCAAGCCATCCAACACCGTTTGCAGATCCAGCCCGATCGCCTGGAGCCGTTGTAGATCCAGCGTGACCCGCACCTCTTCTTCCACCCCGCCGGACACATCCACCGAGGCCACCCCATCCACCACATTCAACTCACGCGAGAGTTCCTCATCGGCAAACACCCGCAACTGAGCAGGGGATTGGGTGGGCGAGGTCACCGCCAACTCATAAACCGGTAACTGGGAGGGGTCAACTTTAAACAGCCGCGCATTTTCCACCACATCCGGCAGCCGGCCCCGGGCCCGGTTAAAGGCTGCCGTTGCATCATTCAGGGCCTGGTCTAGGTTGCCGCCCGGCTGGAAATACAAATCTAGACTGATGCTGCCCTCTCGCGTTTGGGAATACACCTGCACCACGCCTTCGGTGGCCGATAGGGCCTCCTCCAAAGGACGGGTGATTTCATCGATCGCCACATTCGGCGACACGCCCGGGGCATCGGCCCGCAGGCCAATCCGGGGATAGGTGATGGAGGGCAGCAAATCCACTTGCATGGTGCTGACAAAAAAGCCCCCGAGGACGATCGCCGCCACAGCCAACATCAAAGTGGCAATGTGACGACGAATCGACAGGGCGCTGAGACTAAAGCCCGTGGGCCGCGAATCAAACATTTGCCTTACCTCGCGGGTTCAGAAATTGCACTCAGTCGCACCCGATCGCCCGCAGCCAGAGGGCCGCTACTGCGCAGGACATAGCGATCGCCCGGTTGCAGACCCGAGAGCACCTGCACCTGGCCATCAAACCGAGATCCCAACTGCACTAACCTGGGCGCAACGGTTACGGCTTCTCCTTCCCCTTGCACCACAAACACCGTGCCTTGGGTGGGAGCAGGCGCGTTGGCGGCGGGTTGCCCAGCTCCGGCAGAACGCCCCCCGCGACCACTTGCCCCACCGGGAGCGCGATCGGCCAAGTCGGCCACCGCCAAGGCCCGCTCCGGAATGGTGACCCGAGCGGCGGCCGCCTGGGCAAAGCTCACCCGGGCCAACAGACCACTCCCCAAGCGCCCATCGGGATTGGGAATGGTGATTTCTACGGGCACTTGCCGGGCCACCGCGTCGCCCAAGGGCGAAATGGCCGTGACCCGTCCGGTAAATTCTTGACCCGGCAAGGCATCCAGCCGCACTCGGGCCCCTTGCCCCAGCCGCACACCCGCCAGGGCCCGATCGGACAGACGCACCAGAATCTTGAGTTGGCTAAAGTCACCAATGCGAATAATTTCGCTGCCCGGTTGGGCCAGGCTGCCGGGTTCCAACAGCTTGGCCAACACAAGACCGCTGAGGGGCGATCGCACCAGTGCAAAATCCTGGCGTTGGCGAGCTTGATCGGCGATCGCCTGTTGGGCGGCCACCCTGCGCCGGGCCACGGCCACGGTTTGCTGGCGGGTTTTCACCTGTTGGCGGGCGGCCTGGAGGGATTTGGCGGCGGTTCCCACGGCCGTGCGGGCATTTTCCACGTTTTGCTCCGCGATCGCCCCTTCCCGAAACAACCGCTCTAGGCGATCGAGATCAGACTTAGCCTGTTGCAGTTGCAATTCTGCTTCGCCCACGCGGGCCTGGGCTTCGCCAATTTGGGCTTGGCTGCTGGCCACTTCCAGCTCCCGGGCGGAAACTTCCGCTTGGGCTTCCACGGCCTCGGAGGTCAACAACCGTGCATCCACCCGCGCCAACAGTTGCCCTTGGCGCACCGGTTGCCCCACGTCCGATCGCATGTCTAGCACGTAGCCTTCCACCCGCGATCGCACGGCCACTTCCCGAAAGGGCTGAGTCGTCCCGCTATAGTCCTGGGTGGTTTGCTGAGTGGCGTTTTTGGCCGTGGCCACATCCACCGAAGGCGGCCCTGCTCGATCGGCAGCTCCCGGCGGGGCCGGTTGGGCATCGCTGGGGGGAATGGCGTTTTGGCAACCGCTGGCCAACAGGGCTAAGCCACAGAGGCCACTCAGCCACCGCCGCCGGATGAGTTGTGAGCCAAATTGTCGGTCTCCCCGCGTCACGGGCATGAAACCGAGCCTGACGCGGAAATTCGTTTCAGAATCGGTTGCAAACCCAAGCTTCGCAGAGGGGCTAGGGCAGTCACCACAGGGGCTTGATCGAAACCGCCTTTGGGGCGATCGATCCAAGCCGATCGGCAACCCAAGGGACACCGTTGGAGGAACTGAAAGGTTATTCATGGGTCGATCAGTTGATGGGAGCAGTTAAAGCTGTGGAGCAGTTCTGCCGGAGCCGATCGCCCCGAAAGACTCGATGGCTCGTGCCATTGGCTAGTCGGACTGGCGCGATCGGCGGGAGGATTAATTTCGTAATGGTTCTTTACAGAAGCAGTGCTACCTTAGCGCACCTGATCCCAATCACGCCGAAAAAAATTTGGTTGCCTGGGTTGACGAATCCAAACTTTTAGGCGATTATTAACTTCGCTGAACGGGGCTATAGCTCAGTTGGTAGAGCACTTCAATGGCATTGAAGGGGTCAGCGGTTCGAATCCGCTTAGCTCCATCCCGTTCCCCAAAGAACAGTAAACTAACAATAAACTTAAAAATAAACCCAAACGGTTGAAGGGATCCCTGAAAATTTAGGGGAGATCTGAAGCCTCAGCACTGAATATTCAAAGCTAAAGAGATTCAAAGCTTGATATTCAAGGCTCAATATTCAAACCCGAATATTCCAGCTCGAATATTCAAACCTGAACATTCAGACTCAATATCCTGATCAGCAGCGACTTCCCATGGCGATCGAGATTGAGCGGAAATTTCTGGTGCGATCGAACCGTTGGCGTGATCTTGTCCAGCCGGGCAAACGCTACCAACAGGGCTATCTGTGGTCGGATCCCTTGCGCACCGTGCGGGCACGCATTGCAGGCGATCGAGCATTTCTAACCATCAAAGGCCCAACCGACGGCCTGGCGCGATCGGAATACGAATATGAAATTCCTGTCATTGATGCCACGGAAATGTTGGCGACGCTCTGTGTTTCGCCCCCGATCGACAAAGTTCGCTATCGGTTACCCTGTGCGGAAGGTTGCTGGGAAATCGATGAATTTTTTGGCAGCAATGCGGGATTGATCGTGGCGGAAATTGAACTCGATCGCCCCGATCAACCGGTACAGTTACCAGACTGGATTGGTGAAGAAGTGTCTCATGATCCCCGCTATCGCAATTCTGCCTTAGCCGATCGCCCCTTCAGCACTTGGTAATTTTTAAGGCAGATTGGTAGTTTTCCAGGCAACGTTTTCAAGCAATTGTTGAATTACTCGATGGAAAATACCGAATTCAGTCAAAACAATAGGTCAAAAATGGGCAAACTAGTCAACCTGGCGATCGCTCTGATTGTGGCCACAGGAACGATCGGAATCGCCCTCATTTCCGTCCAAAACGCCACCCTTGTTTCCGTGCAGTGGTTTGGATCTCGCACCGTGCAAATGCCCTTCGGTTTCCTGTTGGCAACAGGCTTTGGGGCGGGCGTGGTGGCGGCGGGCCTGTTTCCCCTGTTGCCCAGCGGTCGATCGAGTCAGCGACGTTAACGCAAGCTTGGGTCACGATGAAGCCCAAGGGACACGAACACCCAAACAAAAGATGCGCCACGCGGGAAATAGATCTATACAATAGGCGGGCGAAACCTTGCCCCATCCCACCCCCCGATCGCCCTGTGCTGACCATCGCCATTCCCAAAGGCTCCCTTCTGGCCGATAGCGTGCAATTGCTGGCCGCTGCGGGCCTAGACTTCAGCGTCCTGCTCGACAAAAGCAACCGCCAACTGCAAGTGACCGACCCCACCGGCACGGCGCGGGCCATGCTGGTGCGCAATGGTGATGTGCCGGTTTATGTGGAATGTGGCCAAGCGCAGTTGGGCATTGTGGGCTACGACGTGCTGCGGGAAAAAGCGCCCAACGTTGCCAACGTGCTGGATTTGGGCTTTGGGGGCTGTCGCATGTCGGTGGCAGTCCAGGCGGATGGGCCCTATCAACGGGCGATCGACCTGCCGGCCCATAGCCGCATCGCTTCCAAATTTGTGCGCTGTGCCCGCGAATATTTCCAATCGTTGGATCTACCGGTGGAGATTGTGCCCCTTTACGGCTCCGTGGAATTGGGGCCGATCACGGGCATGTCTGAGGCGATCGTGGACTTGGTGGCCACGGGGCGCACCCTCAAGGAGAACGGCTTGGTGGAAATTGAGGTGTTGTTTGAAAGCACAGCCCGACTCATTGTCCACCCGGTCAGCTACCGCCTAAACACCTACAACGTGGGTGGCTATTTGGATGCGCTGCGATCGGCCCTGGCTCAGGCGGCCTAGGGCCTGTCGTCGGTTGAGGAGTGTTAGTAATTCTGATAATAAATTTGACCGTCGGGCATGGTGGCGTTGGTCAAGTTTGCGCCGTTGAGGTTTGCACTGCTCATTTCCGCCCGATTTAGCAACACCTTGGTCATGTTGGCATCTCGCAAATTGGTGCGCGTCAAGAACGAATCCACCAAATCCGCCTGGGACAGGTTCGATCGGGTCATATCCGCCCGGCGCAAGTCAGCCCGAGTTAAGCGTGCATAGGAAAAATCCGACTGCAACATCTTGGCGTGGGCAAATTTAGCATCCGCAAACAGCGCCATCTGACAAACACTGCCGTTGAGATTACATTCATTGAAAATGGTTCGCTCGGCCCGCACGCTCGTGAGATTTGCCTGAAGCAGCGTGGCCCGCTCCAAGTTGCTGTCGCTGAGGGCCGCATTACACAAAATGGCCCCGCTCAGGTTGGCTTCCATCAGGTTCACCCCGCGCAGAACGGTTTCCCGCAAATTAGCCCCCGTCAAATTCGCACGGGTCAGATCCGCCCCAGACAAATCAGCCCCTTGCAGATCTGCAAAGCTCAAATCGGCTCCCCGAAGGTTGGCCCCTTGATAGACCCGCTTTTCTTCGCGCAGATTGGCCCCCCGCAGACAGGCCCCTCGGGCATTGATGCCGCTGAGGTTGGCGTTGCGCAAATCCGCCTCCACCAGGTTGGCATCGGTCAAAATCGACAGGGAAAGATTCACATTGCGCAGGTCAGCCGCTTCCAGCCGGGCCCCGTGCAAGTCCGCATCCCGCAAGTTCGCCGCACTCAGGTTGGCGCGATCGAGGTTGGCCCCGCTCAGTTTGATGTGGGTTAAGTTGGCCCCTCGCAGCACCGCCCGATTGAGGTAAGACAAAATCAAATTGGCGTGGCTGAGGTCGGCTCCGGTGAAATTCACACCCACGAGATCCGCGCGAATCAGTTTGCAGCCGCTCAGGTTGAGGCCACTGAAGTTGGTCTCACCTGCTTTGTAGCGTTGCAAGATGGCTTGTGCGTCCATGGGTCTGTGGGGATTCCAGGAAAGAAGACAGGGAATTTTGCAGGCCGCGTGCGGAGCCGGGCCAAGGGCGATCGCTCAGGTCAGCCTCAGTGTGCCTAGGGATGCGACCGGGTAAAGACATTTTCGATCGCAAACATCGATCGTTCTGTCTCATCATCCTCATCCTCAGCTTCCATGGGTAAGCCAGAGCTAAGTTGCGTTTTTTCCGCCGCCTCGCCAAACATTTCAAAGCCCGGAAAGCGTCCCGTTGCGCCAAAGGATTCTTGGGCCAGGGGTTTCGGTTCCGGATCCGCTGAATAGATGGCTCGATCGAGCACGCGAATCATTGACTCCGCAGCCTGGGCATATTCTTCCACTTCCGGGAAACGATTCACCGTGCTTTGCAAGCGTTCTTCCAAATCATCCAGGGTTGGACAAGCTTCGCAAAGCCGATACAACAGGCGATCGAGCAATTCCGACTTAATAGAAGCCCAAGTATAGGCATTAAAACTGGTTTGGGGATCCAGCGTGAAAAAGCTGAGAATTTTCACCCGCAACGGGTTTGTGGCCCGTAATAATTCAAATCGCACCGCAAACCAATCGTAGGCCGCCAAATTCACCACCGGCCGATTGGTCATGGTGTCCTGGGATGGATCCCGAGCCACAATCGCCGGTTCTGCGCTTTGGCTGGGGCCTTGGAAAGACAGCACCGTCCGCTCGTCTCCAGACTCCACCGGCAAACGCGGTTCCGTGCTGGTGAGGGTGGCTTCCCCGTCCGGATCATGACAAAGATTTCCCAACCGCTGGCTAATGCGACTGGCAATTACCCCATACACCTGAGGCTTATTCAGGTGAGCTGCCGCCCGGTTCAACCGAGTCGTTAGATGATTCATCGTGGGCGATAAGGATTGCAGCCGTTGCAGCAACCGCCCCGTATCAAGCAGGGCAATTTTCTGGTTATCGCCTTCCCAGTGCCCCGTGCAAGCCAATAGCAGCAATTTTTTAATGCGAACAATTTCTGGGTCGCGTTCTAACTCCCGTGCGAGGTCTTGGAGGATGGAGGGAATATCGCTCATAGGGCCAAGGGGTCAAAACGCGAGAGTCCAGGGAGAGGAAATCGGGCTGCACCCAAATTGAGTTGATCGCAGTCGAACCAGGGCGATAGCGGGAGCTTACCAGTCGCTTTTGGCAGCATCAGCATCATCCAGGGCAATGAGCGCAACAGTCCGTCGATTACCGCCAATCATGCAGATCTTCTCCATTACATCAGGAATTAGACAACAAACGCTGTGCTCTTGCAGACTGTTCAGAGCACAGGGAGGCTGTTCGGGAGAAGTGGCATGGTCAAGGGTCACTTTGAGTATGCCTTACCCTGGCGAGATCGATCCACCAATATTGATCTCGTACGCGGTTTTCCAATCCTGTTTTTTAGTCAGTAACCGCGCTCCTGTCCAGTGATTCACCATTTGTGAAGCCACCAACCCGTCCCACACTAGATTTAGGACAATTAGGGCAGTAGGGTAATCGATCCAATCTATTGCCAAAATCGAGCTTCAGACTTTTTTGTCTTGTTTTGAAAGATGTTTTTGACTGTTTCTCAAGCATTGAATGGGTTGTTGATTTGTTAATTAATCAAAAATCAAGAAAATGACGGGGTAACCCAACTTGGTTGAATCACTTTTCCGAGAATCAGGAAATTAGGAGCATGAAAATTCAGAACTTACGGAAATTGACATTTTTTTCGATCGATTCCCATGCGCCAACAATGGCAACCTTACTTGCTAAGACGCAACTGGGGTTCAAAACAGCCAAACGAGCGATCGGGCGAGCGATCCTGATATCGATCCCGATGCCATTGCTGATTGTTGGGCTGTGGCTGACGGGAATTGGGTGCGCACCGGCTTGGGCAGCGCCGGCCGTGGTCTCAGGTCAGCAAACACCCGGCCGTTAACCAGCCCCGGCCAGAGTCCCCCAGGCTTGTAAAGTTTTTTGATAAGCTCTAGAGGGACATTGCCTTCCCCACTGTCGCTTCGATCGCTAACACCACCTGCTAACACCATGAACGTTTTTGCCGACCTGCTGCCCAAGTCCAAGCCTGCCGACTCGCAAACGGGCCCGCGCATTCAAAAAAATCGCCGGGGTATTGAAATTAAATCGAAGCGCGAGATCGAGATCATGCGGCAGGCTTCGGCGATCGTGGCAACGGTGCTGAAGGAAATTCTGGAGTTGGCAGAACCGGGCATGACCACGGCCGACCTCGATCGCCATGCGGAAAAGCGCATTCGTGAACTGGGAGCCGTGCCCAGCTTCAAGGGCTATCACGGGTTCCCAGCTTCCATTTGCGCCTCCATTAATAATGAAGTGGTGCATGGAATTCCCAACTCGAAAAAGACGATCCAAAGTGGCGACCTTGTGAAGGTAGACACGGGAGCCTATTTCAACGGGTTCCATGGCGATTCCTGTGTGACGGTGCGGGTGGGGCAGGTCTCTCCGGAGGCCGATCGCCTGGCACGGGTGGCGGAAGAGGCCCTGATGGCGGGAATTTATCAGGTGAAGCCGGGGGCAACGCTGCTGGACATTGCCGGGGCGATCGAGGACGTGGTGAAGGCCAATGGCTACTCGGTGGTGGAAGATTTCACCGGTCATGGCGTGGGGCGCAACCTGCACGAAGAACCGGCGGTGTTTAATTTCCGAACCCGTGAGCTGCCGAATGTGCGGCTGCGGGCGGGGATGACCCTGGCGATCGAGCCGATTTTGAATGCGGGTTCCAAGAAAACCAAGATTTTGAGTGACAAGTGGACGGCCGTAACGGTCGATCGCTCCTGGTCAGCCCAGTGGGAGCATACGGTGCTGGTGACGGAGGATGGCTTTGAAATTTTGACCGATCGCACCAAGGTTTAAATCGCGCCCAGAGCTTTACGCCAGAGTCGGGGGCTGGCCGTCAAATCGCCTGAAACCTTAGTCAGGCCGATCGATTGCGATTCATGGGCAATTGATCGGCCTTTTTATGTTTTCTAGTGATTGAACGGGCGATCGCGATTGCTCAGTCCTTGAGGCCCATTCCGCTAGCCAATCAGGGCAGCCCAAGCCTGCGGCCCCACGATGCCATCCACCGTCAAGCGGTTTTGGGTTTGGAAACGGCGCACCGCATCCAGGGTTCCGGGGCCATAGATGCCATCGATCGCCACACCCACCCGAAATTGCAAGTAGCGCACGGCGGGGCCGGAGCTTTGGTTGGGCCGCAAAATCGGCTTAGCCAAAATTTGCCGAATGTTCACCCAGGTGCGATCGCCCGCCACCCCATCCGTCACCAAACCCAAAATCGCCTGCAATCGTTGGGTGGCCGATGTGGTAGCCGAGCCAATGAACCCATCTTCGGCTAGACGCTGGTTGTTGCGATCCAAAATTCGGAGCCGGTTCAAGGTGCGCTGCAATTCCAAGACCTGGGCGCTGGACTGCGCTGGGGGTGGGGTTGGCTCCGGCTTGGGTAATTGTCCCGTTAACCCCTTCACGATCGCGTTAGCCATCTTTTCGGGATCAAACAAATCCATATCCCGACGAGAATCGCAAAAACAGCATTCCACCAAGATGGCCGGCGCAGACGTGTTGCGAATCACGTATAGATGCGCGCCATTTTTGACCCCACGGCTGTTGAACCCGAGGGCCACAATTTCGCGCAGCACGGGAGCCGCCAACCGTTCGCCCGTGGCGCTGGCCGCAAAAACTTCCGTACCACTCACCACCGTGTTGAAAGAGTTGAAGTGAATCGACACAAACGCATCAACCCGGTTGAGATTCGCCACATTACAGCGCTGCCAAAGGGAGTTGGTGACGCTGGAGGCGCTACGCGGTGAGCAATTCACCACCGTATGCCCCAAGGCCCGCAACTTGTTGATTACCCTTGTGCCAACGGCTGTGGTCAGCTCGTCTTCAAACCGGATGCCGCGTGCCCCAGTGTCGGGAGGGGCGTTGTGGCCAATGTCGATTCCGTACTTCATGATTGGGTCAATGCCTCGCTGAGTCCCGGGGAAGCTGATTGGGAAATGGTCGCCACGGCTCGATCGACTCGATCCGAGTCCAGATCCAAACCCAGAATCCATCCAGTCCCGATCGATCCTGACCGATCCCGATCCATCCTGATCGATCCAAGGCCGAGCGCCGCAAGTCCCGCCCCCATTTAAGCGCAGGGCCGGAAGATTGCCCAAGCGCCTGAGACCACCGGCGCAAATTGATGAGCAGTTGATGAGTGGTAAGGGCTGAGGGATTGGCTCGATCGCACATTGGAGCCGCTGCCCGATCGCCCCCTATGTGTTTAATCGCCCGTCAACGTCTTCAGGCTTTCGAGGGTGGACAAAATATTGCGCGGATCCATGAACATCACCTTGCTGCTGTTGCTGCTGCCGATCGCCTGGCCCGTCGCCAAATAGCTTTGGGCGATCAGAAATTGCAGGGCCTCCGCCGCTTTGGGATCTTGCTGGAGCGACTGGGCCACAATTTTCAGGGCTTGCGCCGTGGCCTGGGCTTGCAGCACCTGCCGCTCTTGATCCGCTTGGGCCTTCAGCACGATCGCCTGACGTTCCCCCTCCGCCGCCAAAATCGCCGCCTTTTGCCGGGCTTCCGCCTCCAGCACTTGGGCTTCCGCTTGGCCGCGGGCGGAGTTCACCGCCGATTCCCGCTCCCCTTCGGAGGTGAGAATGGCCGCCCGTTTGCGTCGCTCGGCGGACATTTGCAGCTCCATCGATTCCTGGACAGCCTTGGAGGGAATGATGTCGCGTAGTTCCACCCGGGTCACCTTCACACCCCAAGGATCCGTGGCAATGTCCAAATCCTGAAGCAGAACTTCGTTCACCCGTTCCCGGGCCGTAAAGGTTTCATCCAGTTCCAACTTGCCCATTTCCGATCGAATCTGGGTCAACACCAAATTCGTCATGGCCATTTGCAGATTTTCAACCTTATAAAAAGATTTCTCGAGATCCACCACTCGCCAATAGACCACGGCATCGGCCGTAATGCTCACGTTGTCCCGGGTGATGCATTGCTGGGGCGGAATATCAATCACCCGTTCCCGCAAGGTTTGCCGATAGGCCACACGCTCCAGCACGGGAATCACGTAGTTAATGCCCGGTTCCAGGCGTTTTCCCTTATATTTTCCCAACTGCTCCACCAAGGCTTCATCACCCTGGTTGATGATTTTGATGCCCGAGAGGGCTGTGCCGCCCAGGGCGAGGGCAAGGATCAGGAAAGTGCTCATTATGCCTCTGTTTCTAGGTTGTCTGGCCAATGCTCGATCGGTAGCACCCACAGGGTTGTCCCCTGGCGGCCAACGATATACACAGGGGTTTGCGGGGCGATCGCCTGGCTGGTGTCTTGGCAACGGGCGGCCCAGGATTGTCCCTCATAGAGGACGCGGCCGGGTTGGCCAGGGGCGATCGCGGTGAGGGTTTGCCCCTCGATCGCATCCCAATGTTGCTTTGGGGCGGGGCGATCGAGCCATTGCCGGGCCGCCCGAATCATCACCACCGACAACCCCAACCACAGCCCCACTTGCAGGGGCGCACTGGGCAACACCACCGACACCAGAGCCACCACCAGCGCACTGACTCCCATCACCGCCGCCACAAAGGCCGTGGGCACAAACAGTTCTGCTAAACACAACCCTGCACCGAGCAGGATCCAAAGGGTGGTTAAGGACATAGGAACCGGCTGTTCAGAAGGGAGGGGTGGCAAGAGCCGACCGGTCTGAGGCCATTCTAGCTTTCGGGTTTTGGGCTGTCCTGTTGATGGGCCCCGGTGAACGGTGAACACTGTTGAATCGATGGAGTAATCCAGTTGATTCGACTTGATTCATCAATGGGATCCGTGGATCGGCGGGATCCGGAAGATTCCAGGGATACAATCGATCGGTATCCGCTACTGTGCTTGCCAGCCATGAACGGACTTGAGCCGCCCATCTACTGCGTAAATCCAAATTGTGCCCAACCTCGCAATGCGATCGGGCGGGAGCGCTGTAGCGAGTGCCAAACACCGCTGCTCTATCGCTACCTGTGGGCCGTAGGAGAAGTGGCGGCAGCGATTCCGGTGGGCAGCATGGTGGCCGGGCGCTATTACGTACAAGCGCCGTCCGTGTGGCTGGAGACGGAACCGGCCCGATCGCCCGATGTGCCGCCCCAACTACCCGATCGATCCCTGCCCTATCTGCGGCTCCATCGCTGGGCCCGCCACGTGCCTCAGTTTTATGGTCTTTGCTTAATGGGTGATCAGTCACCCGATACAATCCTGCTGGAAAACGCGCCCCTGAACGATCAGGGTCAACCCTACCCGAGCATTAATGAGGCTTGGGGTGGGGCCCGAAATCTGCGGCGGCTCCACTGGTTGCGGCAACTATTAGACCTATGGCCCGCCCTGGCAGCGGAAGGGGTGACGGCCAGCCTGCTTTCGTTACAAAACGTGCGGATTCAGGGGGGGCGTTTGTGGCTACGGGAGTTGATGGCCGATGAGGCCGATCGGGAAGGGAATTTTCGGCGGTTGGGGGATTTGTGGTTTGCTTGGCTAACCGGTTGGTTGCCACAGGTCTCGACGGAAAATGATGCCCTGCTGGGGGTGCGGCTTCAGGATTGGTGTACCCAAATTCGCCAAGGCGCGTTGAATGCGGTCGGAGCGGCCAGCCTGCTCGATCGCCTGATCCAAGAAACCCAAGCCCAATATGATTTGACGGTGGCCGCAGCGGGCCTCACGGATCCGGGTCGCCAGCGATCGAACAACGAAGACACCTGCTATCCCGACACCTTTTCGCCCTTGCCGCCCTTGGGGGCGATCGATCCCGGCGTGGCGATTGTTTGCGATGGGTTGGGTGGGCGCGAACGGGGTGAAGTGGCCAGCCAAATGGCCATGCAGTCGTTGCAATTGCAGGCCCAAGCTCTGATTTCCGAGGCGATTACAAGCGGCGAATCGATCGAAGCCCCGATCGCCACGGAACAGATTCGGGCCATGCTGCGGGTAGCCAACAATCTGATTGCCACCCAAAACGACAGCCAAGGCCGGGAAGCCCGCCAGCGAATGGCCACCACCGCCGCCCTGGCGATCGCCCTGCCCCAACCCCTGCGGCCCCCCTTCGTGGAACAAACCACCATTGCCCGCGATCTCTACATTGCTCACGTGGGCGACTGCCGAGCCTATTGGATTTCCATGGGCGGCTGCATCCCCTTGACGGTGGATGACGACCTGGCGGGCCGCGAAGCAGAAACCGGTTTCCGTTCCTATCGCGAAGCCCTGAACCAACCCAATGGCAGCGCGATCGCCCAGGCATTGGGAGCTAAGGAAGCGGACAATCTGCAACCCCATGTTCAACGCTGGATTGTGGATGAGGATGGGCTGCTGTTGCTTTGTTCCGATGGGTTCAGCGATCGGGGTTGGGTGGAACAAAGCTGGCGAGAATACGGATTGGGAATTGTGACCGGCACGCGATCGCTCAACGAGACCCTCAAGGCCTGGGTGGCCGCCGCCATCGCTACCAATGGCAGCGACAACACCACCGCTGTGGCCCTGCTTTGTCGTCTCAGTCCCCTGAACGTAGGCATTCCCGATCCTTGGACTGCGGCCCCCGAAGCCGTGGCCCTGGCTCCGGCCACCTGGGAATCGGAAATGTCCGAAGCGTCCCAAGCCCTGTTGCAAACCACTAGCCGTCCTCCCCGTTCCCAGCGTCGCCGCCGATCGCACCCGGGCCTGAGCAAACCCCAGTGGATAGGGCTGGGGGCGATCGCCCTGGTCATTTTGGGAGCGATCGCCCTGGCCCTCACCCTGCGTCCCTCCGGGGACGATCGCCCCGATCCCAACCGTACACCCTCCACACCCACCCGCCCCACAGAACCGGGCAAGCCTGCACCCAGCACCACCACCGAAGAATTACCCGTTCCCGGCCCCTAGCCAGTGAATTTTTTGATGGCTAGTTATTGATCTCTTAATCGCCCGTTTCCGCTGCGGTTTGTGTGGGAAAATCCAGAATCACGACCAAAATCGCGACTGGAACCGAACGCCACGTAGGTCATTCTGCGTTCTGGGCATTCCAGATCGTGCTCAACCACCCAAGTTTATTAGCGAGCTGTCAGAGGTTATGAAAGTCGGCGATCGCGTGCGTGTCAGCACCACCGTAGAGGTCTACCACTACCCGGAGCATCGGGGCAAACCCTACAACTTGGAAGGCAAGGAAGGGGAAATCATTGCGATCGTCACTGAGCACCAGGGCCGCCCCGTCAGCGCCAACTTTCCCTTCCTGGTGCAATTTGAAGGGAAGTTTCGCGGCCATTTTCGGGATGGTGAACTAGCGATCGTGGAATCGTAATTGCGCAACCAGCAACCTGAGCCGATCGTGACCTCGAAGTTGAGTTACCTCGACATTGCCGATCGCTGCGCGATCAGTGACTAAAGGGGTACGGGGCTTTAGAACAGTCACGAGATCCCCAAAACCCTCACCCATTACACGATCGGGGGACAAGGGGCTTCAGCCCCTTGTCTCTGGTGGTTTGGATCCAATGATGTCGATCAGCAATTGGATTTGATTTTTCCGAGAAAGGTCGCCACACTGAAGGCAATATTTCCTGACTTCCTGCTCCTTAGCTTCGACGGGGCGATCGAACAACCTATGAAACCTTCCCTTTTTGCCCATCAGCCAATTACCAATCCCCTGGAAACCAAACCCTGTCAGGAGCTGACCGATTTGGAGTTGGCCCAGGTGCTCGCATCTCGGCTGGTGTTGGGCAACGGGGATTGGCATCGACAAAAGGGGAATCGATCGATCCGGGCCCGGGAACAGGCGGCCGCAGCCCTGGTGGCCCTGTTGCGCGACCAACCCCAAATGGCCCTAGAGCATTTACAGCAGGCGGCGGGATGGCTCGATCGCACCGTGAGCGCCCCGCCCTGCCCGGATCATGGCCGCTAGCGCACCAGCGCCACGTAGCGTTCTCGCAAGCTGGCCCGCAGGCCTTGGGCCGCTTGGGCCAATCGCTGCCGTTTCGAGATTCGGATCGGATCCGTTTCCTTGTACAGGTGCAACACGCGACCGTCTTCTTGCCACTCCACCCGATCGAACACTTGATGCAGGATGAACAAACCGCGGCCGCATTCCCCCTCGTTACCCGGCAGCAGGTCTTCCACCGCATCCAAATCCATGGTCACATCATCCAGATCCGCATCCATGGCCACAGGTGGCAACGGCGGCGCATGACAACAACAAGGGGGCTTAAATCCTGCCCCCCGATCGGCAATCATCCACCAGTAGCGGTGGCTGCGAGCGGAAAAATGAACACACACTCGTTTTCCCGGATCAAGACCATTGCCATGCTTCACCGCATTAACCAAAGCCTCCTGCAACCCAAGGCGCACTTCAAAACGCCAAGGCTCCGGGACATTTTCCACTAACAAATCCAAAACAGGGCACAAATGCAGCGTTGAAGGGAAACTCAGCTTGCGCCACTGATGCTTTTCTTGGCGAACTGTGGGGGCCATCACAACTGGAGACAGAGCATTTGGACGACCAGAAATACCGAGCGGAACTGGGGCAGGGACAGCCGGTTAACCCAAGAAAGTTAAGGGATTGGGCAATGCTGACCGGAGGGCCGAAGCTCCGAACGATCGCACCCTCGATGGACGAATCGAGCGATGGAGGCTAGGAATTTTTACTGAACCGTTCAACTTCCATTTTATCGAAAGGGGTTGAAAAGTCTAGGTAGCCCGATCGCCCCCCAGGGGCGATCGCCCTGTTCTGAAAAATGGTTCGCCTATTCGCAAATCACGCCTCAAAGTCAGCGCTCCACAGCGTTGCGATCCGGACCGCAAGCAGCCAGCGGCCCCATTAAGGGCCCATCCAGCGGAAAACAAACGCAACAAAACAACGCAACAAAACGACGACCAGCTTGCATCAACACTGGTCGCCGCTTAAAAGAAGCCGGACTAGGGCCTGTCGTCTAATTAGTATTGGGGAACTGAAGGATCCACCTCTTGGCTCCAAGCATTGATCCCGCCCTTGACGTTGATGCCGTCAATGCCAGACTTTTGCAGGATTCCGAGAGCCTTGGCCGATCGCCCACCCATCTTGCAGTGAACCACCAACTTGCGGCCCTTGAGCAGGTCTTTCACCTTCCCAACCCCATTGCCGCTTTCGATGTCGGGCAACGGCACTAACACCGATCCCGGAATGCGGCCAATTTCAAACTCATTGGGGTTGCGCACATCCAACAGCAGGAAGTCTTCGCCGCTGTCGATCAGCGATTTCAAGTCCGTAACGCTCATTTCGGCCACGTCGGGCTTTTCTTCGGCTTGGCCCACGGGCGGTAACCCACAGAATTGTTGATAGTCAATCAACTTTTCAATGACGGGACGTTCAGGGTTGGGCCGCAACTTCAGTTCCCGGAACTTCATATCCAAGGCGTTATACAGCAACAGACGACCATTCAGGGTCGTGCCCTTGCCCAGGATGATTTTGACGGTTTCCGTGGCTTGGATTACGCCAATGATCCCCGGCAAAATTCCCAACACACCGCCTTCGGCGCAGGAGGGAACCATGCCCGGCGGCGGGGGTTCGGGGTAGAGATCGCGGTAGTTGGGGCCGCCTTCGTAGTTAAAGACGGTGGCTTGGCCCTCGAACCGGAAGATGGAGCCGTAAACATTGGGCTTGTCGAGCAGAACGCAAGCGTCGTTCACCAGGTAGCGGGTGGGGAAGTTGTCCGTTCCGTCTACCACGATGTCGTAGGGGCGGAAGATGTCGAGGGCGTTTTCAGAACTGAGCCGCGCCTCGTACAGATCCACTTGGCAGTAGGGGTTAATTTCGAGGATCCGATTTTTGGCGGATTCGATTTTGGGTTTGCCAACCCAGGATGTGCCGTGGATGACTTGGCGTTGCAGGTTGGAGTAGTCCACCACGTCAAAGTCCACCAAGCCAATCCGGCCAATGCCGGCGGCGGCGAGGTAGAGCAGCAGGGGCGAACCCAAACCGCCGCTGCCAATGCAGAGCACGCTGGCGGCTTTCAGGCGCTTTTGGCCTTCCAGTCCCACTTCGGGCAGGATGAGGTGTCGAGAGTAGCGTTCGTACTCTTCTTTTAGGAGTTGTGTGTTGCTGGTATCGATATTCAGCATAGGTTGCGAGGTGGTTTGGGTTCGATGCCCGATCGCGGGGGGCGATCGCGCCCTCGATCGCTGTGAGGGGTTTCCGATCCAGGCATCACCTTGGGGGCAATTGACCTGGGGGAAAATCAACGAATCGCAGTGGCAAGCAACCGGGCGCGCCAGGGGCAGTTGAGATCAACAATCAGGATCCACAGAGGACGATCGACTCGGGCTGAAACTGACGATCAAGATTAAGTCGCCAGCTTTGCCAGTCCACGGTTTGATCGCCTTTTACCGACAGGATCAGGTACGAGTAGTCAGGCCAAGCACAGGCGCGATCGAACTCGGATGGAACGGCCGGATGTTGCGGGTGTGAATGATAAACCCCAATGATATCAAGGTTACGGGCACGGCCGGCCCGCATGGCCGCCAACATCGTGGCCGGGGCGATCGCATAGCGCCGCTCAGAACTGGTTTCGTCGGCGGGGATCGGATCCAAAGTGCGAAAGGGTTCATCGGTGAGCTGTTCCCAATCGTTATTGGCGGGCCACAGCTCATGGACAATCACCTCGATCGCCTCCATGGAACCTGCGGGGGCTGGATCCCTTAGGCCAACCGGTGATTCAACCGGTAATTCAACTAATGCGCGCATTTGCCGGCCCAGCAACAGGCCACAACATTCATAGGGCAAGGCCGCTTCCGCTGCTCGACAAAGTTGCTCCAGGAGCGATCGGGAGAGTTGGAGAGTCATCGTTCAAGAGCCGTTGCCGGTACTTTTGAAGGAACAGAGGGTGGAGCAGGTATTTTGAGATTTTGCAAATTCTTTACAGAATCTTCGCCAGATTTTGCAAAAAAATGTTACAAAATTTTTCGTATCTTCAGCTACAATCAGGTCGAAGCAAATCCGACCGGATACCACACTGCGAAGATTGAATTCCTGATGCAATCGCGTTTTGGGAGACGCGGCTTGCCTCACGACAGATTTTCCGTTTCCTCGGATGCACTAAAACGACGCAACTAGAACTGGAAAGCGGCGACCCGATCGGGAACGCCGCTTTTTGTTGCAATTCGTTTGTTGAAATCAGTAGACCTCTTGCACGAATCAAATTGGATGTGCCGCTTGGTAGTTGAGCAACCCAGCTAACAGATGGAGCCTCAAGCCAAAACGGCGACGACGATTGCGATAGCGTTCTGAGAAGATCCGAAATCGCT
>MKGP02000094.1 GCA_001913845.2 Limnothrix sp. CACIAM 69d
TGAAGGGATGATAGCGAGATACGTTAAGAACCAGGGTAATGAGTATCTGAAATTGCACAGAGATGAGCAGCTTACTCTTTTTTGATTCTGATACCCCGTCCGCTTGCGGCGGGGTAGTTCATTCAGAATGTCTAAAAAGCCAAAATAGCTATTTGCAAATTTCATTGGCAATTTCATCAATCAACAACGAAAAGGGGGCGAAATTCTATCGTTTTTTAGAGATGTTTTTGAGGAATCATTAGACCTTTTTCATCAATCACGATCCTTACCCTAAATCTCTCTCCGAGATTGCCGATTGACTGACAAAATGCTCAGTCGCCTGATTCTTCAGTAGGTTGGGTTGAGCCTTGCGAAACCCAACTCGATCACTACGAACCTTACTGTTGTTGGGTTACCCTTCGGGAAGCAAGCTACGTACCTCAACCCAACCTACACAATGATTGTTAATTAGCCCATCTTGAGGGAAAGGGTTCAAGGATGAAGGCTTTTAACTGGTTCGTGAAAGAGGTCTACTAACCCATTTCTGATCAATCAAGTTTTGACCAATGTTAATGGAGCAGGGGCACGCCGATCGACATGCCCGATCGCTCTGGATTCAAGTGCGAAATTGACGATTGGCAACTACTTGGTCACCTCAACGCTGCTCAAAGACCATGATCGCTGATGGTGAGGGTAGCGGTTGCCAAATCTAGCTCAGCGCCAACGGGATTGGACAGCAGCAGCATCACGGTTTCGTTGGGTTCCGTGCGTCGATCGTCCGTTAGCGGAATAGAGATGGTTTTGCGGGTTTCGCCGGCCCCAAAGACGATCGAACCGGTGATGGGGGTGAAGTCTTGGTTGGGGGTGGCTGTGCCGCCGCTGGTGCTGAAGCTCACGCTCACGTCCGTTGCTGTGTTCACCGATCGCTCTAGGGTAATGGTCGCTTTGCCGTCCAGCTCAACGCCCAGAAAATTGCCCTTGCTGAACCGAATCACGGCCGGGGCCGGAGCCAGGCTGTCTTGGGACACCACATTGCTGGCGTTGAAACTACTAGGGTTGATTCCCTTTAAGATCGCCAAATTGTGGCCCGTTGCCCGATCGCGGACGATCGTATCGCCACTGTTGTTTCCCGTTCCGGCGATGAAGTCCAAATCTGCAAACCCTTGACCGCTGGGCAGCACCAACTGATCGGCCTCGCTGGTTCGGAAATCCAAAATCAAATCCGCTTGGTCGATCGTGCCCCCATCCATCGCCATCCCAATCAAAAAGCGATCAGCCCCCAAGCCGCCAGTCAACGTATCAATACCCAACTCGCCCGCGAGCCAATCATCTCCCAAATCCCCCAATAACTGATCGTTGCCGCTGCCGCCCCACAGGCTATCTGCCCCTTGTCCCCCTTGGATCCAATCATGGCCATCATCGCCCCATAGCTGATCGCGGCCTTGGTTGCCCAGCAGGCGATCGTCTCCATCCAAGCCGTATAATTCGTCATCACCACCCCCGCCTTGAATCCAGTCCCGGCCAATGCCCCCAAGAACCAGATCGGCGTTTTCAGTGGTTAGCTCCACACGATAAAAACCATCATTGGCGCTGCGGCGTTCTCTGGTTTCTGGGGCGATCGGGGTGATTAATCCACCGTGGGATGGGGTGATGGGCGTGGTGTCCGAAATTGCAGAACTCGCGACTAAATTGCTCGCTTCCGAATTGAGCAGAAAATCTGCGGCTGAAACCGTCTCTGAAACCGCGTTGGTACTTCTAAAACTCTGATTTGCGGGGAAACTACTGGATGCCAATTGCCAGAAACCGAATTTTGGGAGATTTTGGCTGAAGGGAAGGCTGATCTCAAAAGTTTGCGCCCAAGGATCCGACTCTCGACAATCAAAATTTGCCACACCAAACTCGCTAAAGTTCATGGGAAAACTCCGTCAGTCGTGGCTGATTTTTAGGGAATATAATTTTTTCTTCAAGAATTCAAAGTAAGAACCGGATCTGATAGATAGTTTTATTTTGTAAAGATCAAGTATTAAATCGAACTCATGAAAATTATTTCTAATAAAAGAGGTCTGTATTTTAATGAGCTTTAATTATATAAAATTCATTGACGACTTATCAAAAAGTGTAGTGGATTCAATTGAATTCAATCAGTCGCTTGGGTTGATCTTGGAACCTTACAATTAGATCGGACTGCTGGCCTCGATTGGAAATAATTGAATCAATGGTGGCTTGAGCGCAAAGTTGGAGCCTCGCAGCAGCCTTGAGCCAAGTTGAAGTTAAATTTATGACTGACTTCGCGTCAAATGAATTACTGGGACTTACGGAAGGGGTATTGATAGCCGGATAGACAAATGCCAAGGCGCGATCAGTCTTCGGGGCGATCGACCTGGCCATGAATTGGCCCCTGAAAGCGCGGCACGAGGGTTAAGGTCAAGATCCGATCCTGGATGCGCTGTAGCCCTAGTTGCTCGATCGCCCTTTGCCCGATCGCTCCCGGTAGCCCCATCAGCCCCATCTTAAGCACAATTTGCGCCACCAAGGGCCATTGCTTCAACACCCCTCGATGGCACTGCAACACTTGCCAGGCGAAGCGAGCGGCGGTTTTGGCTCGGCGCGGTTGGGCGGGGCCATCCAACGTCTTAAAGAGCAGATATTTGTAGCGGTTGCCCCAAATGAGGGCCCGGTGGGGAGTGAGTTGGTCGGGCGATCGGGCGATCGCCGTTTGCAAAATTTGCCGACTGACGCGCTCCTGTCGCCACACGTTTTCCGATGAGGAGGTGGGCCGTTGGCGATAGAACACATGGCATTCGGGCACTTGGGCCGCTGGAAACTGCCAAGCCAATCGCAACCACAAATCCCAATCCTCTGAGGGAACCAAGTCTGGATTAAAGCCCCCCACTTGGCTCAAAGCCGATCGACTCACCAGCACATTAGACCCGCTGGAGACAAAATCCGTGACCAACAGGGGCCCATAGATCCAACCGCTGAAGGGGCTGGTCACCGGCTGCCCGATCGCCCGGCCCGCATCATTGGTGAGCTGGGTCCAACTGTAAACCCAACCGGCGGCGGGGTTGGCCGCCAGGGCCGCCAGTTGGGCCCGCAACTTGTCGGGATGCCAGCGATCGTCCGCATCGATGAACCCAATCCAGTTCCCCCGCGCCCGATCGATCCCACGATTCCGAGCGATCGCCTGTCCCCCGTTGGCAAAGGCATAAACCCGAATCCGGCCATCGGTGGCCGCCATCGACTCCGCCAAGGCCCGGGAGCGATCGTGGCTGCCATCGTCAATAATCAACAGTTCCCAATCGGGTTCCGTTTGGGCCAAAATCGAGGCCACCGTATCCGCCAGGGTGTCTGCCCCATTGAACACCGGCAGCACGATCGACACCTGCGGCCGGTGGCTGTCCTCGGTGCTGTTGTCCTCGGTGTTGTGGGGTGCGGGTTTGGTGGCTCCCTTGGCCATAGAACCTGTCGTCATTTTCTGGAATCAAGGGGCAACGGTTAATTTTTCATCCCCTCATCGTTCTAACAAGGGGCTTAAGCCTCTTGTCCCCTAGGATCTCGTCACGATGACATCAGGGTTGCAGACGATTGAGCACAGGGCATAACCTAGGCGCTGCGGAGGGCCACGATCGGATCCAGCTTGGCCGCCTGTTGGGCTGGAATTACACCAAAAAAGAGACCAATCCCACCAGAAACACCCACAGCCACCCCGATCGCGGTGCTAGAGGGGGCCGCTTCCAAGTCCGTGGCCACGCTCACCAAGGCCAAGCCGCCTACACCAACGGCCGTGCCGATCGCCCCGCCCAAGCTGGCCAAAATCGTCGCTTCAATCACAAACTGCATCAAAATATCCCGTTGGGAAGCCCCGATCGCCTTGCGCAGCCCGATTTCTTGGGTTCGTTCCGCCACCGACACCAGCATGATGTTTGTGATGCCAATGCCGCCCACCAACAAGGAAATACTGGCGATCGCCACCAACATCACCTGCAACGTGCCGGTGATTGCCCCCAGGGTGTTTTGCAAATCCTGCTGGTTACGAACGGTGAAATCATCTTCACCCACAATTTTGTGTCGTCGGCGCAGCAGGTTTTCAATCTGGAATTGAGCGGCCCGCATCACCGTTTCATCCCGCGCCGACAGGGAAATATAACTAACACTGGTTCCATAGGGCGATCGACGACCCACCAACCGATTCGCCATGGTGCGCAGCGGCAAAAATACGGTCATGTCCATATCCATGCCAAAGCTGGATCCCTTGGGCTGCATCACCCCAATTACTTCTGCCCGCAGATTGCGAATGCGCACGGACTGCCCGATCGGGTCTTGGCCGTTGAACAATTGCCGCGCCACCTCAGACCCCAACACCACCACCCGTTGCACCCGTTGGCCATCGAGCTTGGAGATGAACCGGCCCCGATCGGCCTGGAAATCTCGCACCTCGGTATAGTCCGGCGTGGTGCCAATGACGGTGACGCTGGCATTGCGGCCCCGGTAGCTCACCACTTCGTTCCCGGTCAGCTCCGGAGCCACGGCCACCACGGTGGGCACTTCCGTAGAAATGGCCTCTGCATCTTCCAGCACCAGGGTTTGTGGGGGCCAAACGGGCCGCCGATCGGCCTCCGGGCTGCCGGGCCGAATAAACAATGTATTGGGGCCCAAGGATTGCACCTCAGCGGTCACAAACCGTTGGGCCCCCTCGCCCACCCCGATCGTGGCAATCACCGAAGCATTGCCAATCACAATCCCCAGCATGGTGAGGCTGCTGCGCAATTTGTTGGCGGCCAAGGTGGCGATCGCCATTTTGAGGCTTTCCCAGAGGTTCATCGGTAAGGGCGATCGTCCGGGCGATCAACGAGGGGACTGGAATTTGCTGTCAAAATTAATCCTAGCGAACTCCCAAAACCCTGCGGCGATCGCTGAGCCTAGGGCGCGGCTGTTTTAATTCGATCGGTCAAGTCCAATGACTGTTGCCGCTACCCGATCGTTAGGCAGACAAGATCTTCAGCCCCCTGTCACCACGACTGACTCCGCAACATTGATCCACGTGCTACGAGCTGCGGTCAAAGTCCCGTAGATGACGGTATATTCCGCAGTAACAGAAGAACGCCCGTAATATCGGAATTAGACCGCTAGATTTTGGGCTAGGACATCAAGTCTTTCAACTTAAATTATGGAAAGGTTTCAGGACACAGGAGACACAATTCAATCATTTCAAGATCAGGTTCTGGTGCGCTGTCCCCATTGTGAGTCATGTGCTGTTGTGCGTTGCACCACTCCTGAAAATTTCCGATTTTCCCCTCGCAGGTTTTCCTGCAAAGCCTGTGGCTCCTACAAGGATTGGGCTGAAAGCACAATTTCAAGAACTTGGAAAAATGAGCCACCAGTAGATGACTATTTTCATTACCCTTTATGGTTGCAAGCACCTTGTTGTGGCCAGACGCTTTGGGCTTACAATTTTGAACATTTAGATTTTATTGAAGCATTTGTCAGCGCAAGATTGCGGGAAAGCCAACGCGACGAGAATGATCTTTGGTCGAATCGCAGCTTATTTTCACGCTTGCCGCGATGGATTCAATCAGCTAAGAACCGAGAAACTATTTTGAAAGTTATCAACAAAATTCGTCAATCAAATGAAAGTATTTTGTAATGATCCTTCCTAAGAGGATATTTGAGAAGTATCTTTCAGTACGGGCCAAGCATCAATGATCGTGGGGGTAAGGGGCTTAAGCCCCTTGTTTGCATTGATCGCTGGAGCATATGGAGTAGCAATTTTAGCTTTTCAGACATCCTCTAATAACGATGATTATTCTAAAGTTGTTGACAAAGTGGCATAATCTAAGAATTCTAGTGCGGCAGGCTGTCGAAGATTGATTTGCAACAAACATAATTTATGCTAAACACAACAAAGATTACAGTTACTGACTAGAAACGTTAAATTTCGCAAGGTCAATGGATAAAAAACTATGGCACACTAAAACCATCTTTGAGGAAAATTCATGAAAGCAATTGTATGTGCCAAGTATGGATCTCCCGATGCTATGCAGCTTCAAGAAGTAGAAAAACCTACTCCTAAAGCAAGCGAGGTGCTAATTAAAATCTATGCAACAACAGTAACATCAGCAGATATCCGCATCCGAAAAGCTGACCCATTTCCCGTAAGATTTTTCTACGGTTTCGCAAGACCTAAAAACAACACCATACTCGGGTCGGAGCTGGCCGGAGAAATTGAAGCAGTTGGTGAAAATGTAAAGCAATTCAAAGCAGGTGACAGAGTATTTGCTGGTGCAGGAACCAGCTTTGGGGCAAATGCTGAATATATTTGTCTGCCTGAAGCGGGGGCGGTTGCGATCAAGCCTACCAATATGACCTATGAGGAAGCTGCGGCCATTCCTTTTGGGGCAACAACTGCATTGATCTTCTTGAGAGATAAAGGAAAGATTCAGAGCGGGCAGGAAGTTTTGATCTATGGTGCTTCTGGGGCAGTGGGGATGGCTGCTGTGCAGCTTGCCAAATTCTTTGGCGCACAAGTGACCGGATTGTGTAGTACAGCGAAGTTGGAATTGGTGAAATCTCTCGGATCTGATCACGTTATTGACTATACGCAAGAGGATTTTACTCAAAATGGGAAGACCTACGACATCATTTTTGACACCAGTGGCAAAAGTCCATTTTCAGGCTGTCTCAACTCGCTAAAAAATAATGGCATCTATCTTAGAGCTGTTCATATCAATCTATTGCCAATACTCCGAGGGCTGTGGACTTCAATGACCAGCAGCAAGAAAGTCATCGGTGGGGTGGCGATCGAGCGTAAAGCAGATCTGATTTTTCTGAAAGAGTTAATCGAAATGGGCAAGATGAAATCGGTCATCGACAGGCGTTATTCACTGGAGCAGACTGCCGAAGCTCATAGGTATGTTGAACAAGGACACAAGAAAGGAAATGTCGTCATTATTGTGGAGCAAAGCAACAAAGTCTAACAACGCGCTGCACCAGAATGTTCAATAATATTCAATAGGGTCTATTGATTTACAAAACCTGCCTGCGCCTGGTGAGCGCAACCATTGGGCGAACAAGAATCTTTGAAGAAAGTCGTAAATTGTCGCACTGGAAGCTTTTTATATTTTGGGAGAATTTGGTGCAACCAAAGTTGACGGATAGGCTTATATTGAGGCCGTTCTCGGAGAGAGATGCCGAGGGATTATTTCGCTATCTGTCGAGAAAGCAAGTGAATTGCTTCGCTTCAGACAGAATTGAGACAATGAATCAAGCAAGGAAGGTTGTGGAGGAACGACAGAGAACTGATAAGTTCATTGCTGTCTGCCTTAAAGAGACTGATGAATTGATCGGAGACCTGTTTCTCCAGAAAGATGAGCCAGACACTTACAGTGTGGGTTGGAATTTTAACGCAGACTATCAGGGAAAAGGATATGCTCTTGAGAGCGCTAAGGCGCTGCTAGACTATCTTTTTAAGGATAGAGGTGCAAGAAGAATTTACGCTTATGTGGAAGAAGACAATATTCGCTCTCAGAAGGTCTGTGAACGCCTTGGTATGAGAAAGGAAGGATGTTTCAAGGAATTCATCACGTTCATCAATAATGATGACGGAACGCCGAGATACGAAAATACAATGCAATTTGCAATATTAAGCAAAGAATGGGATCCAACGAAAGACATCGATATAGAGAAAAAATAGCCGCCCAACATTGACTTTAACTTGATGATTTTGGAACAAAATTGCAAGTTAAATCAGCGTTAGACTAAAAAAGGTTCTGAGTGTTCTTGAGGGAGAATATAATCTTGGCTTGGGTGTTCTCTTGAGAAGCTGTAATCCTAGCGATCGCCTGTCCTAGTTGCCGCCGCGATCGCACCCGATCGACTGTGCTTGACTCACCGCGCTGACTGCTCGCCCTGTCTACCCCATGACCTTCTTTAATCTGCGTCCTGACTGGCAACTGCGCGATCGCGAAGCAACGGATCCAGCCCTGTTTCTCAATCGCCGCCGCTTTTTGCAATCCCTCGCCGGGTTCAGCATTGCCGGTAGTGTTTCGTCGCTGACGGGTTGCCAAAATACGCCGACTGGCGAGCTGGAAGCGGCCCCACCCCCCGGCCCCACCACCATGCGATCGCCCTTTGTGGGGGTGCAGCGCAATTCCCAATTTGCCGATCCGCAGCGAACCGTCACGCCCCAAGACTTGGCTGGTCGCTACAACAACTTCTATGAATTTGGCGGCACGAAGGATATTGCCCAGCGGGCCCAGCGGTTGCCCACCAATCCCTGGACTGTGGAAGTGTCTGGATTGGTCAAGCAGCCTAAAACTTGGGCGATCGAGGATTTAATCAAAGCCTTTGAGATTGAAGAACGCATCTATCGGTTCCGCTGCGTCGAAGCTTGGGCGATGGTTGTGCCCTGGCTCGGGTTTCCGATGCGCAAACTGATCGAAGCGGTCGATCCCTTGCCCAATGCTAAATTCGTCCGCTTCACCTCCTACTACAACAAAGACATCACGATCGGCCCCGGTTGGTCTCTCCGGGAGTTGCCTTGGCCCTACACCGAAGGCCTCACGCTGGCGGAAATGGCCAACGACCTGGCCTTTTTTGCGGTGGGTAACTATGGGCAAATTCTGCCGAAGCAGCATGGCGCACCGATTCGGGCCGTCCTGCCTTGGAAATATGGCTTTAAAGGGGCTAAGTCGATCGTCAAAATTGAATTTTTGCCCCGTCAGCCCCTGACCTTTTGGAACACGCTGGCCCCTGATGAATACGGCTTTGAGGCCAATGTAGATCCCCTTGTTCCCCACCCCCGCTGGTCTCAGGCCACGGAGCGGTTATTGGGGTCGGGCCCGCCGCTGGCCTGGAAAACGGTTCCCACCCGTCCCTATAACGGCTATGGAAAATGGGTTTCTGGTCTTTATGCCTAGGCTAATTATTGCAATGATCATCAAGCTGTAACGATCGCCTCGACCGCTGAATTCTCCACAAGCCACAATGGCCAAAGTTCAGGATTTACCGACCAGCAGAGGAGGCAATCCAATGCCGATCGACTTTCAAAGAGCTTTGGTAATGCGGTTTTGGCAGTTGGCCCGCTGCCGACCCGTGGCGGGTTATGCCATGTATCTGGATGTGTTGGAGGGGCGATCGGTCTTGGCCATTGATTGCCGAGCCGATAGCGCTGCCCACAAGCTTTGGGAACAGCGGGCCCAACTTAATCAAGCGGCCTGTCAGCTTGGCATTGAGCGTTTGGTGTTGCGGGTGCGGGGTGAAATCTGGCGATCGCCCTGGCAAGCCACAGCTACGGATTCCTAATTGATTGCCCTTGCTTCCATGGTGAATTTCTGGCAATCGTTGAACCGTGCCGCATGAATCGCTTATTGCTGAAAAGTTAGCTCGAAATTAGCTCAAAATTTCGATTTTGCCAGCTAATTCCGTAGGCTGAAAGGTCTCATAGAGCAACAACAATTGACGTACTATCCGCCCGATCGGGAGTGCCAGTGGACTATAGACCACGCCCCCATGATCTTTTTGCGATCCGGCGAACTTCACCAGCGTCACTTCCGCTGTCACGAAAACCAATTGGTGGCGATGGGCAAATAAAAGCTGGGTGGCATCACTCTGGTTTTGGAGCTTCACTTCAGTCGGCCGGGTTGCCCGCACCCCATAGCCGCGCAGGGCTGCGCTGACGGCGGGATCAAGGCTGTCGTCTAGGTAAAATCCCAAGCGTGGTTGGCTCACGGGTTGCGGGGGTGTCAAGAGCATCTCAGGATTGGATATAGCCTGAAGCGCGATCGATTGCAATTTCCTGAAACTTTCCGCACCCTTTCGCGGCCGCTCCGGAGCGATCGCCACAACGCTCAAGCATGAGGTGGGCTACCGGCTCGATCGGCGCTCAATCGCTTGATCGAAAAACGCTCAGTTAAGGACGCACTCAGCCCTAATCTCCGCGTAGCTCACTGAGGCGCTCCTGAAGGACGGAGACTTGGCTTCGCTGAAATCCGGCAACGAATGCCAGGTCTTCGTGGATGGCCAAGTCCATTTCACTGCGGTGGTCAAAGTAATAGGCCATGGCCGCGTAGAGGGCCGCCAGGGGCAGTTGATAGCGCCCAGCGATTTCCTCGATCGATTGGCCAAGTCGTAGATGCATCAGGGCCACATCGGTCACGGTAATCCGGGTTCCGGCCAGCCGCGGACGACCGCCCCGAATCCCCGGTGTGGTTTCAATATGGCGTGACAAGCTTTTACTCATCGAACTGGGCTGTGCACAAGTACCCATTTTGACGTGTATTGTCTGACATGTATGTTCTGACATGTACTGGCGGCGCATCGAGGTTGAACTTTGCTCAAATTTTGAGAGGCTGTTCCGATGCGGCCCCGTCGCGATTGTCACACTTTGGTCAGCTTTTGGGCCGCCAATGACATGGCCAAAAGCATGGCCAAAATCCGGGTGATTGGATTGCTGGTTCAAGCTTTGATTTTAAGAGAGCGCGGGGATCTTTGCCGGTCAGGGTCAAGCCCTTAATTCCGAGGGCAGACTAGCGGGGCAGATCACTGCCGGTCAGCGGCTCCGTGGGAGACTGTGCCAGTTGATTCAAGGCATCAGCTAAATCTTGGGTCAGGGTGGGGGCGGCCACCTTGGCCGGGCGATCGAGATATTGCGCCAACGGGAGCGATCGCCCAATCATCACCCGCACACCACAGCGCCAACCCACCTCCGGCGAGCCATATTCCACATGAATCGGCACGATATGCACACCCGAATGGCTGCGTTCCGCCTGGATTGCCATCCGCGCCAAACCGGGCTTGAGGGGGTGTAGGTGGCCATCGCGGAAAATGTCGCCTTCCGGGAAAATCACCAGGGCCTTGCCCGTTTCCAGCACTTTGATGCCGTGGCGAACGCTGGCAATGCTGGGGTTGGTTGTGTCTACGGGAAATCCACCCATGCGCTGAATAAACCAGCCTTGGAGACCTCGGGAGGCTTCGTTGGCCGAAACCATGAAGTGCAAATCGGCGGGGCAAATGGGTCGGCCAATGGCGCAGGGAACCACCAAGGCATCCCAGCGCGATCGATGGGTGGGGGCAAATAGGAGCGATCGGGCGTTTTGGGGCAGGTTTTCCAGGCCCTCGATCGTCACGGAACCAAAATAGGTTGGCAACACAACCCGTCGGGCCAGGGGATAGAGCACCCGCGCGAGCCAAGGCAACACACAGGAGCGAATCGACCCAGAATCAACCACATGATCCATGGCTTGATGAGTCGTGGCTTGGTGAGTCGTGGCTTGATGAGTCGGGGTTTGGCGATCCTTGGCTTGCTGGTGAGTCGGGGCTTGAGTGATGGCTTGATGGATTGGCCCCAGTGCTGCTGGGGGGGCGGGCTGCTGTCCGCTGGGAGCATCTGCCCGATCGCCGTTGCTGGAGGAAAGATTGCGTTCCGCATTCAGCGGGTCGTCTAGCTGCATCACCGTCCCCCGCGCCGTCCCTGGCACCGAATCACTCACCATCGACATGGTGACGGCGCTGCTGGCCGGTCTGGATGGCCCTTGGGCAGTCGGGGCGTTCGGCACAACCTCAGTAGAAGCAGAGTTTAGACGCATCATGGGCAGCTAGAGTTCCCCGACCGGTTGGATATTCTTCATGGTTTCTGAGGCTAACAATACCAGGTTGATTCTGCTGGCCAGTTCATGCACCGTCTGGACAAGGGCCAGGGCGGGGATCGGTGGCTGGGGGCCGGCGTTCTCGCCACCACAAGCCTTGGGCGAACTGGGGCAGACCCGCAGTGAGCGCAACTTTGTTGACCAGGTATGTTGATGGGTGGATTGCTTTTTGTAACAAATCCTTAATAATCATTCTATGGGATCTCACCCCCATGGAATTTCACCCCGATCGCGATTACCAGATCATTGCCGCCAGGTTTCTACCCAATTTCTGCGAAATCTCCGCGAAATGCCTGCGAAATCTTGGCTCAATCCTGCGCTCCCGTTGGTTCAATCTTGCTGATGGTTCAATCTTGCTGAATTGAGTTTTTTGTGCGAGTTGGGGCTGGTCTTGAGTTGATTCCCAAGCTGATCCCCAAGTTGATCCCCAGCCAAGCTTGCGCAAACCCTGAGCCTGTTGGGCTTTTTCTGAGCGCTGTCTGAATCTTTTGCTAAATCCTTTGCCAAAACCCTATGTACGAAGCCACTGCCCGATCGAGTGATCGCCCCATCATGACTCCCAAGGGCGATCGACCCCAGCCCGCCCTTTTCAAAACCTTTTGGGCCGATGCCCTGTCCGTTTTTTGGGGTGACTGGCTGAAACTGCGGGTGCGGGTTGGGCAGGTGGCCGCTTCGGGGCTGGTGTCCCCGCTGATTTATATCCTGGCCTTTGGGTTGGGGTTGGGAACTTCCCTGGATGCCGTGGCTAAGCCTTCCGCAGGCGATAGCTATTTGGAATTTATCTTGCCGGGGATGGTGGCCCTGTCTTCCATGGCCATTAGCTTTGGGGGCACAACATTTTCAATTTGCGGCGATCGCCTGTTTACCAAGACCTTTGAGGAAATGTTGCTCGTGCCGGTGCATCCCTTGGCCATGCACCTGGGACGGATGATGGCAGGCATTGTGCGCGGCCTGCTGACGGCTGGCTCGGTGATTTTGGTGGCGGTGTTGTTTACGGGCAAGGTTTGGAGCTTTTTAAATCCGCTCTTTTTGCTGTTGCTGGTGCTCAACTGTGCTGTGTTTGCGGGCTTGGGGGTGATTGTGGGTCTTTCGGTGCAGTCCCTGGAAATGGTGGGGCTGTACAACAATTTTCTGATTGTGCCCATGTCCTTTTTGGGGGCCACGTTTTTTGACCCGGCCAAGTTGCCGCCGCTGCTGAAACCGATCGTCTATTGCTTGCCCTTGACCTACACCAGCATTGGCCTGCGATCGGCTGCTTACCTTCCCCTGAGCGAGTTTCCTTGGTACAGCATCCCAATTTTGCTGGCGGTGGCCACGGTGTTGGCGTTTTTGGGGGCCCAGCGGTTTTCTAAGCAGCAGGATTAAGGTCTACCTGCTCGATCGATGGGTTGCGATTCGGTGATGATCGGTCGCCATGGGCTGCGTCACAATCGGTTGGTCGGAAGCGCCCAAAACCATACCCGATCAACGGGGATCAAGATCGCACCATCAGGCGATCGCGATCGCAGACTCTGGCGGGTTTGCGGCCGAAACTGAAGGCTAGAGCGCTTCATAGTCTCTAACCCTGCACTCTCGCCAATCTTGACCCAGCACTTGGGTTGGGTGTGCCCGGTGCTTCCATTCCTTAACACAGGACAGCTCAGAAACTGGACAACGTGATCCTGAACCTGAGCCAGGGCCCCGAAACAGAGAGTCAGAAAACCGCTGGATGGTGATTCACTCCCCTCGATCGCAGTGTGAACCCTGTTGATTGCCGCCGAAACCCAGGCGCGATCGAGACCGGTCAGAATCAGGCACTGATTGCCAACCCAATCCAGCCGTTGACGACGGTGGCTAGGAGGTAAAAAGCTATGCAACGTCAGGGATTAGAAGGTTTGGTTCGGTTTTTGCAAGAGGACTTGCAGTTGAGTGCTGCGGATTTGGCGCTGGCCCTCAAGCATCCCGATAGTGGCAACAATCTGCCAACGATTTTGTGGCAATACGGAGCCATTACCACGCAACAGCTCGATCGGGTGTTCGATTGGCTGGAACGGTGGATGTCGCCCGAAGGAATTTAACGGTTGGCGGTGCGCGGTTGAGAGCAGGTGGTTGAGAACAGGTGGTTGGACAAATTTGGCCCAGCTCGGAGCCGTGCAAAGTCGCTCGGAGCCAAGCCAAAGCCGGTACAGAGCAGATTCAGGGCCAAAGGCTCACAAGACCGTTGGGTGATCGCGCCAAGGCGGTTCGGTTCTGACGACCCCCCAGTTGCCCATTTGCTTGCTAGATTGTGCTTGTTCATCGGAGACCATTCGCACCGTCTACCCGCGAGGTTTGAATCGTGGCCCCAGAACTGAACCCCATGTCTAATTTTTGGAAAAGCGAGCCAACCACCGATCGCGAACCGAGCGAATCGTTGATGCGATATATCCAATCCCTCAATCCGGAAACGATCGCCCACCTGTCGCGGCCGGCTTCCCCGGAAACGATTCGGATGATGGAGCACAACATCGTGGGTCTGCTGGGCGTGTTGCCCGGCGAACAGTTTGATGTGTCCATCAGCACCAACCGCGAACATTTGGGGCGGCTGTTGGCTTCGGCCATGATGAGTGGCTACTTTTTGCGGAATGCCGAGCAACGGATGAGTTTTGAAAAGTCCTTGCAAAACTGGTCGGGTGATTTGGCTGGCGACGCGCCGACGGCAGATTAGGTTCGATTCGGTTGATGTCAAGAACCTTGGTTGATTTTGCGTTCCTCAATTGCTGAAACCTCAGAACCGCTGCCGGTTTCGGCGGCGGTTTTGCAGCGATCGCTCCTGGATTGGTACGATCGCCACGGCCGCGACTTGCCTTGGCGAAAACCCCCGGACGTGTTGGATCCTTACCGGGTTTGGGTTTCAGAAATTGCCCTGCAACAAACCCAGGTCAAAACTGTTTTGCCTTACTACCAACGGTGGTTCGATCGGTTCCCCACGATCGCTGATTTGGCCCAAGCCGATTTACAAGCAGTGCTGAAAGCCTGGGAAGGCCTGGGTTACTACAGCCGGGCCCGCAATCTGCGCCGGGCTGCTCAGTTGGTGATGGAACGGCATGGGGGACAATTTCCCCGCACTCTGGCCGAGGCGATCGCCCTGCCCGGCATTGGCCGCACCACGGCCGGCGGCATCCTGAGCTCTGCCTTTAATTTGCCCTTGCCCATTTTGGACGGCAACGTGAAGCGGGTGTTGGCGCGGTTGATTGCGCTGCCCGTTGCGCCAGCCAAAGCGCTCGATCGCCTCTGGGCCGCCTCCGAAGCGGTGGTCTCGCTCGATCGCCCCCGAGACCTCAACCAAGCCCTCATGGATTTGGGGGCCACGGTTTGCACCGCCCGAAAACCGGCCTGTTTGGTTTGTCCTTGGATGGCATACTGTCAGGCGTACCAAACCAACCAGCAGCAGCAAATTCCCGTGAGCGAACCGAAAGCACCGATTCCCCACAAAGTGATTGGCGTGGCCGTGATCCGCAATCCCCAGGGGCAAATCTTGATCGATCGCCGGCCCGCCGAAGGGCTATTGGGCGGCCTATGGGAGTTTCCGGGCGGCAAAGTGGAACCCAATGAGTCGATCGCCGACTGCATCCGCCGGGAAATTCAAGAAGAATTAGGCATTGAAATTGCCGTCGGTGAAGAACTGATTGTGGTGGATCATGCCTACACCCACTTCAAAGTGTCGCTGCACGTGCATCTTTGCGAGCATCTGCAAGGGGAACCCCAGGCGATCGAATGTGATGAAGTACGTTGGGTCACCCTCGCCGAAATTGACCAATTTCCCTTCCCCAAGGCCAACACCACCATCATCGAAGCACTGAAACAGCGCTTTCCTGATGCCTAGAGAAGATTGCTCCAAAAAAAGCAGGGCGCACCATCGTGCGCCCTGCTTGATCTGAATCGATGGAACCTAGTCACTGAAAACCAGCTTGAGGCAGAGCAAGAGACCAGGGCACGTTGTCAAATCGCCTGAAACCCTGATTCCACCGTTAGCGGATCGTGAGGGACAAGGGGCTTAAGCCCCTTGTTACGACGATCGGGACATGCCCTTGTTACGACGATCGGGACATGCCCTTGTTACGACGATCGGGACATGCCCTTGTTACGACGATCGGGACATGTGAAATCAGTCATTTTTGGCTGCCCCCAGGAAATGACGGCGGCCTCCAGAGCGATCGCCCCTAGATTCTTCCAAGGGGGTGCTGAATGCCCCCATAGCCTATGGGCCCTAGCTCACTCCGGGTTTCCTGAGCTTGAGTAGCTCTAGATTGAGTAGCTCTCAGGGATTTGCATCGCCCGGGCCAACTCAGCCGCCACCAAAGGCCGCGAGAATTCCGGCGGCGGCAACTCGCCCCGACGCAACATTTCGCGCACCTTCGTGCCCGACAGGTGAATTCGCTCGTCCGGTTCGCTGGGGCTGGTTTTGGTGGTGGCCATGCTTTGGGTGCGTTTGCAGTAGAATGCGTGCTCAAACTTCAGCGGCATGATTCCCAACTCACCCGGCGCAAACTCATCGAAAATGTACTGCGCATCGTAGGTTCCGTAATAGTCACCCACGCCCGCATGGTCACGACCCACGATGAAATGCGTGCAGCCATAGTTCTTGCGAATGAGGGCATGGAAAATGGCTTCCCGGGGGCCCGCATAGCGCATGGCGCAAGGGTTGATGGCCAAAATTACCCGGCCACGGGGGAAATAGTGTTCCAGCATGATTTCATAGCAACGCATCCGCACATCGGCGGCAATGTCATCGCTTTTGGTCACCCCCACCAGGGGATGCAGGAACAGGCCATCGGTGATTTCCAGGGCGCACTTGATGATGTATTCGTGGGCGCGGTGGATTGGGTTGCGGGTTTGGAAGGCTACGATCGACTTCCAACCCTTGTCGCGGAAAGCATGGCGCGAATCGATCGGGTCAATTTGATAGAGCGGGAAGCGAGGATCCGGCTCGCGCTCCAGCAACCACACGGGCCCAGCTAAATAAGTCGCCCCTTGGCCATAAACCACTGCCACACCGGGGTGTTTCTCTTCGTTGGTGCGATAGACGTTGAGGGCTTCCCGGGTTTTGTCGTAGTGATATTTCTCCGTCAGCTCCAGCACGCCAATGAAGCGGCCGGTGGGATCGTCTAGGCGCACCAATTGCCCTTCGCTGAGGGTGTTGGCCTGCTCATCGGTCACGGGCAGGGTCACGGGAATGGCCCAGGGCAGCCCGTTAGCCAAGCGCATGTCGTCAACCACGGTTTTGTAGTCCGCTTGGCCCATGAAGCCATCGATCGGGCTGAACGCACCAATGGCGATCGCGATCAGGTCACAGACGGCGCGATCGTCCAGGGAAATGCGCGGCAGGTGGTCGGCCTTGCTCAGGAATTCGGCCTTTTGCTCAGGGCTGGCAATGCGGTTAATCAGCGTGCCGCCGTGAGGGGCGATCGCGTCGGCTATACGGGTCATGGAACTCGGGGTGAGGTTGCTTCAAGACAATAATCAGTAAAAATTCAACACTAAAACGGTCGCCTTGTGGCCGACTGGGGTTTTGATCTCAAAAGATACCTGAAAAGTGTCTTGAGGTGCTAGCCAAGCACTAGCAGTTATGGGAACAAGGGGCTTAAGCCCCTTGTTTTCAAAGATTACTGGAGCAGGCCAAGTATCAATGCCGACTTTTCAGAGATCCTGCCAAACCAATTTCTAGTGAAAAAAAGGGATCAGAAGCAATAAAAATCAGCAAGGAGGATTTGATTTTTGGGGTGTTGCCCTACGATGATGGATTGGTTGATGAATCATTGACTGGCGCATTGAGTTTGGACTGAATTTTCATTTGAGGTGATGATTGTGCAGGGAGATATTAATCAAAATACTAATCAGGACATCAACCAGGAATCTGGCCAGGGAATTTATCAGGGAAGCATGAATGAATTCTCGGAATTTTTACCTGAAGCTGTGGCCAATTTAACGGAATCAGAGTCGATCGACTTTGTGCGTCAAATTCAGCGCCAAACGATCCAAACTTCCTGGCCCGATCCCCATCGTGTATTGCCGATCGAAACCAGTTTCGTCACGGGTCAATCGCCAGAATTGCGCGATCGATTGCCCGATGTGCCACCTATTTTGCTCGTGCATGGCTTTGACAGTTCACTGCTGGAATATCGTCGATTGTTCCCACGATTAGCCCAACAATACGCCACATGGGCCGTGGACTTGTTGGGGTTTGGGTTTACCGATCGCCCTGAGCAGTTGGAATTTACCGCTGAAGCAATTCGCACCCATTTATATTGCTTTTGGCAGCAAATCATTGGGCGGCCGGTGGTGTTGGTGGGGGCTTCCATGGGGGGTGCAGCCGTGATGGATTTTGCCCTCACCTATCCGGAGGCGGTGCAGAAAGTGGTACTGCTGGATAGTGCTGGATTTGTGGGCAAACCGATCGCCAGCCGGTTTTTGATTCCCCCCTTGGGACAATGGGCCACGCAATTTTTGGCGAATAAAAAGGTGCGATCGGGCATTGGGCGCAAGGCCTACGCCGACCCCGATCGTTGTGCCACCGAAGAGGCCTATCGTTGCGGTGCATTGCATTTGGGAATGCCCCGATGGAGCGAGGCGCTAATTTCCTTCACGCGCAACGGTGGTTACACCATTACGGGCGATCGCATTGCCCAACTGCCCCAAGAAACCTTGATTTTGTGGGGCGATCGAGATCAAATTTTGCCCAAAGCCACGGCCCAAAAATTCCAAACGGCGCTGCCCAAAAGTCAATTTATTTGGGTGGAAAATTGCGGTCATGTGCCCCACTTAGAACAGCCCGATCGCACAGCTCAAGCGATTCAAAATTTCTTGGCAAAATAGGGCCTGTGCATTATTTCAATCGAGTATGGGTCAGATTCCCCGCCGCTCTGCGGCGAAAACAAAAAGCCTGCAATCCAAATCTTTAGGTTTGGGAGCAGATCCAATTCCATACCCCGTCCGCTTGCGGCGGGGTTCTTGAT
>MKGP02000045.1 GCA_001913845.2 Limnothrix sp. CACIAM 69d
CCGGGCGGACGACCCGAGTGCGACTGGTGCGGGAGCATGTGGCTTGGGCGTTGGGGTGAGGGTGCCAGTCGGAACGCACCGGCAGACGACGGCAGGTTGATGCCCTGCTGTCCCGGGTGTTTTCTGGAGTGGCTGTTGTGGAAGACGTCTGACTCCGCGTTCGGCTGGCTAGGGAGTTCGCGGGGATTTCAACGTCTGCGCAAGATTGCCCTGGAAGTCAAAGCGGATGCGGCTCAGGCGGTCGGTGTGGATCTCGCCGGCGCCGCTGGCCGATGTCTCGCCACCCGGGCCGACCACGGTGGCCGTGAGCGTGCCCCACGGTAGTCGCACTATTTCAAGAGCCGTCGCCCCGAAAAATCCCCACACGACTCTCTTTCAAACAAAAAGTCTTCGGAGCGAAAATTCTTCACGAGCTTTCCTGTGCCAAATTCAATCAGAATTTCGTCAACTAATATTAATTTCCTATCAGCAGAGAACTCCGCATCATACGGTCCCCTCGTCATTGAGTAAATTTCGAGAATTTTCAGTCGATTAACATCGACAACGTATGCCTCCGCGTAGGGGCGATCCCCAAGGCGAAGGTTGCTTTTTGGGGCTCCCCAGACTACAGCGCGCGACTCGCTACAGTCGACTCGCCAATCAACAATACGGATTGGAAGCTTCAGGCTGCGAGTTACATCCCCCAATTTGATGCTAAAGGTTTGTTCGCTGCTCTTTATATATTGTCTATTGATACCGTCGGCTCCAGCGCTTAATGAAATCGAAAGAGCAACAAAAAGAAAAAAGTGACTTAAACTTCATCGCCCAACACCCTAAAAGCCAGCGTCGTCTCCAAAGACCGCGTCGGGGCAGGAGGTTGTTCATAAGGATTGACCAGTCGGCTAACAGCAGCCGAATCCCTTTGACTAACTCCGCCATCGGCTGCTTTGTGAATGCGCGTCTTTGCACAATAAAAACCTGCGGTGTCAACAGCGTTATAAGGCACGTTAGCAGCGACTTCCGGGTTGTCTATAGCCGGACCGGGGCGTCCTGTGCTAAACCATCGATGATCATAGCTTGACGGATTAAGCCAACCACGGAACACCCAGTACTCGGCGTAATTGAAGCGACCGGTAAGTTGTTTCATGCCGCGGCCACGGAACTTGATGCCATCGCCAGCGGAGGTGTTTCCTAAAATTGAACGCCCTTCGTAATACCCGAGCTGGCCGGGCTCAGCGAAGTAGCGCAGTTGAACTCTGTTTTCCGGTGTGATTCTCAAATATCCATCTGCTTCGAACTGAATGGATATGTGATTGGTTCGGATTGCATTTGCAACGCTGACAGCGGACTCTCTTACCAGCATAAAGTAGTAGCTTTCACGCGCTGCTTGCCCAAAGAAATGAGCGGCCCTTTTCGAGGATGCAAGACAGTACTTTCTTAGAACATGGTTTACCGCTGGCCGATAGCGCTCTTTATATGCTGCACCGATCTGACCTACGCTCGTGTACACACCTTCATCTGAATAAATTCGCGCCATCTCCTTCTCACCTAACCATCCACACTTCCTGAACCACCCAATAAACGCCCGCGGATTCCAATGCCATTGACTCTCGGGCAGCCCGGTGTTGCCGGGCCAGAACGCCAGGGCGGCCACATGGTCCCGCAGCCGCTCGAAGTTGGCCGTATCCACCGGGTTGGGGTTCTCTGCGGTGGAGGTCTTGATCCATCCCACGCGCTGGTCAAA
>MKGP02000030.1 GCA_001913845.2 Limnothrix sp. CACIAM 69d
TGGCCGAGTCGCCGGAAGAAGCGGCCGCCGAATTGGGCTTTGTGCTGAAGCCGATGAATTGCCCTTTCCACATCCAAATCTTTAAGAGCCAGTTGCGATCGTACCGGGAACTGCCGATGCGCCTGGCATTTTCAAGTCCCTCTCCCGACTTGGGAGAGGGATTTAGGGTGAGGGTCTTGATTGATGCAAGAGGTCTATTGAATTGACTTTCTAAGAGGATGTCTGAAAAGCCAAAGTTGATACGCAGCCTACCCCAGCGACTGATGAAGACAAGGGGCTTAAGCCCCTTGTCCCCCACGATCTGATCTGCTAACGCCCCACGATCTGATCTGCTAACGCCCCACGATCTAATCTGCTAACACCCCCACGATCTGATCTACTAACGCCCCCACGATCTGATCTGCTAACACCCCCATGATCTGATCTGCTAACACCTCCACGATCTGATCTGCTAACGCCCCCACGATCTGATCTGCTAACGCCCTCACGATCTGCTAACGGTGGAATTGGGTTTCGGATCATCTGATAATCAACCTCAGAATTTGGCCACCTGCCCAGGCCGCAACACACGCCTCAACAAGAGAGGCGGTATGCTGAATTGCGGGCAGAGAAGCCGTTTATACGCCCTAGAGCCAATTTCAGCATTTCGGACTCGGCCGCTGGTGATTCGGTCATTAATATGAATTTCTTTCAGGAATTTTCGCTGCTACTGCGGGCCCGTTATCCGCTAATTTATATCCCCACCGCCGAAGAGGAGCGGGTGGAAAAGGCGATCGCCCAATGTGCCCAAAGCCAGGGCAATCGTGGGGTTTATGTTTGGGATTTTGTGGAAGGCTACAGCGGCAGTCCCAATGATTTGGGAGCGGCCAAGCGCAATCCGCTGCAAGCGCTGGAATTTCTAGAGAAATTTCCCGATTCGGCGGCGGGAGTCTTTGTTTTACGGGATTTTCATCGATTCTTGGATGATATTGCGATCGCCCGAAAATTGCGCAACTTGGTGCGATCGCTCAAAGCCCAACCCAAAAACATCGTGCTCCTTTCCCCACAGGTGCAAATTCCCGAAGACCTCAGCGAAGTGCTGACGGTGCTGGAATTTCCCCTGCCCGCCGCCGATGAACTGCGCCAGGAGGTGCAACGGCTAGCGACCGCCACGGGCCAAACCCTGGAAGGACGAGACTTAGAAGACCTGGTGCGATCGAGCCAAGGCCTCTCGCTCGATCGGGTGCGGCGGGTGTTGGGCCGGGCGATCGCCCAAAACGGCAACCTCCCCCCCGAAACCATGGATCTGATCCTGGAAGAAAAGCGCCAATCGATCCGCCAAACCCAAATTTTGGACTTTTGCCCCGCCACGGAACAAATGTCTGATATTGGCGGGCTAGACAACCTGAAAGCTTGGCTCCTGCGGCGCGGTGGCGCATTTTCAGAGCGGGCCCGACAATACGGCCTGCCCCATCCCCGAGGGCTGCTGTTGGTGGGGATTCAAGGCACTGGCAAATCCTTAACGGCTAAGGCGATCGCCCACCATTGGCACTTGCCCTTGCTGCGGTTGGATGTGGGGCGTTTGTTTGGCGGCTTGGTGGGTGAGTCTGAATCCCGCACTCGCCAAACCATTCAGCTCGCGGAAGCCCTGGCCCCCTGCATTCTGTGGATTGATGAAATCGACAAGGCCTTCGCCGGATTGGGCAGCAAGGGCGACGGCGGCACGGCCTCGCGGGTTTTTGGCACGTTTGTCACCTGGATGGCGGAAAAGCAATCGCCGGTTTTTGTGGTGGCGACGGCGAACGATATCCAGTCCTTGCCGCCAGAACTGTTGCGAAAAGGGCGATTTGACGAAATCTTCTTTGTGGGATTGCCCAGCCAGCCAGAGCGCCGCGAAATTTTTGAGGTGCATTTAAGCCGACTGCGCCCCCACAACCTCAAAACCTACGACCTCGATCGCCTGGCCTACGAAACGCCGGACTTTTCCGGGGCCGAAATTGAACAAGCGATTGTGGAGGCAATGCACATTGGCTTCAGCGAAAACCGCGATTTCACCACCGATGACATCGTGGCCGCCGTTAGCCAAATTGTGCCCCTGGCTCGCACGGCCCGCGAGCAAATCGAAGCCCTTCAGCAATGGGCGGCTGCGGGCAAAGCACGGTTAGCGTCCCGATCGGCCACCTTGGGCGGCTTGTCTTCTTTCTCAGGCTAATTCTCGGGCTAATTCTGGATCGATCGGGCTGGATGGGCTGAACGAGCTGTATTAGCCAAATTTTCGCCCTGACTAGAACAGGTTCTAGGGGAAAATACGGGCTGAATCGCAGGATATCCTGGCTAGATATCTGGCGAAATCTCTGGCTAGCTAGGCTGGCGAAATCTCTGGGCTAGATCGGTTAGCAAAATATTTTGGACAGGTTGGTGGTTGATCCTCATCGGGAGTCGCAAACGATCGTGCGTTGGCTGTGGAAACTATTGCGCGGGCTGGTCAGCCTCATTAGTGGCATCGCGATCGCGATCGCCTTTTTGGCTGCCGGAGGGGTGATTGCCGTTCGCTACATCGTCACCCAAATTGCCACGGCCCCGCCGCGCCCCAGCTTTGCCAACGATCCCAAGCCCGGCGCAGTGGTGACCCCGCCCCCACCGCCCAGCAGCGCGGTTGCCCCAGCCCCAGTTTTGCCGCCGCCGTCGCCCTTGCCTCCCGGTGCTTATCGGGCCCGGGTGACCCAACCGATCGGGCTGGTGTTGCGATCGACTCCCAATCGATCGGGCGCAAGGCTGGGCAGTGTGGACTACAACGATCGGGTCATTGTCTTGGGAGACAGTCCCGATCGACGTTGGCAGCGGGTGCGCCTGGGCGAAAGCGGCCCCGAGGGCTGGGTTCGCAGCGGCAACACCCGCCGACTAGATTAACGAGCTAGCTTAACCCTTCCAATTAACAAGCCCAATTCACCAAGTTTTGGAATGAATTGGGCGAAAACTCAAGCCGATCGTTGGGCGATCGCGATGCCTGGCGCGTAGGCTTCCAACACCCGAGCCGTGAGCGAGCAAGTCACCATCAAATAGTCACAGGCATGGCACTGGGTGCGAATCACGTTGCTCGTGCGAATCCGATGACGCTCTGCACGCGAACCACAGTTGGGGCAGTAAATCGTTTCTACGGTCAGCATTGTGGTCACCATCTGGCAAAAATTTGAGGAACTAAACCGAGGCATCGACTGGCTTGTCTAAACGGCGGATGGGCTGAAGGTGCGATCGCCCCCCAAGGCAAGGAGCATTTGCGGCGGGAGCACCGGATCTGGGCGATCAATCCTTCACATCCAGTGATCAAAAAACGCGATCAGAAACGAAAAACAACGAAAAACAACACCGATATGAGCCGAGTCATCCCGTTAACCAAGAAAACTCAAAAAACGACGGAGTCCCTTTGAGCGCGATATCCATTAGCCCAATTCAATTAGTCCAGTTCAAGCGGTAGGAGACTGAAAGGGCCGTTCTCGAGCATTTCCGTCGTTTTCGACTCCTCACGACCTTGCAGATAGCACTGTCAATAACTTCAACAAATTCAGTAAATGGCCGATAGCCAATCGACCACTAACCTCAGCGGAAGAATGCCTTAAAAAGCAATTTCAGAGGCGATGCGACTGGTTTTGAGAGCAGGAAACAAGGGTGATCAAAACCAATCATGGAATCGAGGGGTTAATTCATTCTCGTTCTTAGCATTATGGAATAGCCGATCGGGGATCGGGGGAATTTAGCAACAATTCCTTTCAATTTAAAGACATCGGTTCCTCCGAATGGCGCGATCCCTAATTGGTTACCTCTGATACCAAGTGAGTCCCACTCAAAACTCAGTCAGTATTTCGGCAAACTCTTCCCTTAAGAGAAGCGGCGGCCTGCAACTGTTCAGACGGCAACTATGATTGACTCGATCGGGTCGTCATGGCAAAGGTGCAGCTAAAAATCTGTGATCTGGGTCAATGCAATGTTGGGATCTGATCAAGATTGGGATCGGTGTTCTACTTAATATTGTTTTACCTACTTTTGATGAAACTTCAATTCTGTTTATCTCTGTTAAAAGTTTTGGTTTTCTTAAGATTTTCTAGGGAAATTCCACCCAAAAGGGTCACGAAGCATTTTGTGAACGAATGATCAGTTTTTGGCAAAAAGTTTGCAACTTGGAATCGGTGAGAGACGGTTTATTTTCCATGCCCGCAGTCGTCACCCACGGTCGTCGTAACAAGGGGCTTAAGCCCCTTGTCCCTCACGAGATTATCGGGTTGAAATCAGGGGTTCAGGCGATTGGACAACAAGCCCTCAGCCCCTTGCCCCACTTCGATTTACGATCGGGTTGCTGGGTTGTAGTCGATGGGGTTGAGCGGCTGGAACGCCACTGGCGGGATGTAACTGGTGGATTACATCCCGATCGAGCTGCACTGAATTTTGTTGCCCCACGGATTGCTCGCGCCGATTCTTTGCGTCTATTCCTGTGGGCGAACAGCCTCCAGAATTTGCGAGAAATAGAACTGGGAGCCAATGAACTCCCGCCGATTAACCTCAAACCCATTGGCCCGCAAAATTCGCACCACATCCCGCACCGGGTGCAAATAGGCGCGCGTGGTTTTGCTGGGGCCGGGGAACAGCTCGCCAATTTTTTTCAACAGCACATAAACCGGACTCTTGGGCGCAAAGCTGAGGATGAGCTTCGACTGGGCACGGCTGGCCAAATGCCCAATCATTTTTTCAATGTCTTGGTCGGGATAGTGAATCAACACATCCAAGCAAATCACGGTGTCGTAGGAACCCTCGATCGCCTCAAGATCCTTCACTTCAAAACTCAGGCGATCGCCCAAGTTCAGCTTGGCCGCACGCTCCTTGGCCTCACCGATCATCGCCTCGGAAATGTCGCTACCCGAAACGATCGCCCCCAACTCCGCCAACGGCACACTCAGGGAACCCACACCGCAACCCGCATCACAGATGGTTTGGCCCGCCAGTTTGCTTCCTTGCTTCAGCCAATAGACCACCGTATCCACCGTGCGTTGATGCCCTTCGCGGATGTCGCGTTGCACCTTGTTTACGTCGCCGTCGCCATAGATGCGCCGCCAGCGATCGAACCCAGTGGTGTTGAAATAGTCCTTGACGATGGCTTTGTCGTTGCCCTTGTTGCTGGTGGCGCTGCTCATAGGGAGTTGCGTAAATTTTGGGTAGAGTGATCTCAAAAGTTGGATGCTAAGGGCCAGGATGGTCGCCAGGGCCTGGCCGTGGGTTGGCGCGGATCCTCACCAGGGCGCTGGTGGTTGCCCATTGGCGCTGATAGGCAAGGCAACTATGGTCGGATGGCGACTGCGATGGATCGCCATCATTGACCGTCACATTGCGTGACGGCTGCACCGCATCCATTGCCGCAAATGAGCAAAATTTATTGCCGCATTTGATTATAGAGAGACCCGCAGCCGCGATCGCTGAAAAAATCCTGGCCAACCCCTAGCCTCGATCTGGCTTCAGCGCGTAGAATCAAGTTTTGTCTTTTGTCGTTTACTCCCAAAAACGACAGTCGTTACACTCGATTCGGTTGCAACAGCCCCCATGGTTAAGATTCGCCTCAAGCGCCTCGGCAAAAAACGCGAAGTCAGCTATCGCATCGTGGTGATGCAAAGTACCTCGCGCCGCGATGGTCGCGCCCTGGAAGAACTGGGTTTCTATAATCCCCGCACGAACGAAACGCGCTTGGAAGTCCCTCGGATCATCGAGCGTCTGAAGTCTGGTGCTCAACCCACCGACACCGTGCGCAGCATCTTTGAAAAGGCCAACATTTTTGAGCAACTGAAGGCCGCTAACGCCTAGTGGGTTGGAGGTGCAGTTCTCTGGTCTGTCGAGATTCCTCTCCCTTCCCGACTGGCCGGCAGCCTGCCCCTGTCGTTTGGCAAGGCTCGGGCGATCGCCCCACTGAATCGCGTTCATCGCCCCGGTGGCTTTGCCCCTAATCATTTTCGAGTAGCCGGAGTTCCGCTTGACAACTTCGACGAATCCCAGCCCCTCGATCGACTACGAGGGGCTTGTGCAATACCTGATTGAACCGTTGCTGGAAGTGCCCGACGCTTTGCGAATTGACTGCGAGCATACGGGCAACAATGTTTGGCTGCGGGTGGCCTTTGACCCGGCTGATCGGGGACGGGTGTTTGGGCGCAGCGGTAAAACCATCCAATCGATTCGCACGGTTTTGGACTTGGCGGCCCACCACGAAGGCCGCGCGGCCTTTTTGGATGTCTATGGCGGCTACAGCTTGGGCGATGGCCCCTCGGAAGATGGCAACGGCCGGGGCCGGGGCGATCGCGGGGGTGACCGACGGCGATCGCGACCCGATCGACCCAGCCGAGGGCGGTAGCGGTGTCTCCCCTATCGATCGACCTGGGCAACAGCACCAGCGCCGTCACCCTGGCGGGCCATCGCGAGGAAACCCTCAAGGCCCTGGCCAAACACACGGGCACAACCCTGGTGATGCGCGGCCAAGAGTTGGTGATCACTGGGCCCGACAAGGCGATCGCCCTGTGCCAACAAATCGTCAAGGCCTTAGAAATCTATTGGAGCGCCGGGCAGCGGATTGATGAAGCGGATGTGCTGACGGCGAAACGGGCGATTGAAACCGATCGGCTCGGTGAGCTGGCGGACTTGCACCAAGACTCGATCGCCCGCACCCGGCGCGGCGACAACATCCGCGCCAAAACCTTTCGCCAACAGCGCTACATCAAAGCCATCCGCAATCACGACCTGATCTTCTGCACCGGCCCGGCGGGCACGGGCAAAACCTTCCTCGCTGCTCTGATTGCTGTGCAAGCGTTGCTCGCGGGTGAATTTGAGCGCCTGATCCTCACCCGTCCCGCCGTGGAAGCGGGTGAGCGGCTAGGCTTCCTTCCCGGCGACCTGCAACAAAAAATTGATCCGTATCTGCGCCCCCTCTACGACGCGCTGTACGAACTGATCGACCCGGAAAAGGTGGCCAACCTGATGGAGCGGGGCATTGTGGAAGTGGCTCCCTTGGCTTATATGCGCGGTCGCACCCTGAACAATGCCTTTGTGATTTTGGATGAGGCCCAAAACACCACGCCGGCCCAGATGAAAATGGTGTTGACGCGGCTGGGGTTTCGATCGCGCATGGTCGTGACTGGCGACATTACCCAAACCGACCTGCCAGATCACCAAACCTCGGGCATGGCGATCGCCCAGCGGATCCTCAAAAATGTTGAGGGCATCGCCTTTTGTGAACTGACCCGCGCCGATGTGGTGCGCCATCCGCTGGTTCAACGGATCGTCACCGCCTACGAACGCCACGAATCCGGCAATTCCTGAACAAGCCTAGAAATTGTTGCTCAATGCGCCTCACCATGGATTGCGGTGCAAGGGTGCATGGGAGACCGGCCACGGAGTTGCGAAATGCTTGATTCGCGCTCCCATGCACCGAGAATTGAGGCAGCCCAACCGATGTTATGGGAAGGTCACTCATCGCAGCCAAAAGTAGAATTCTTCAAGAATCTATATGGCCAATGAGTTTAGCGAGAAATTAATAGAACCGCTGAATGATGTAAAGCAGTTGACGATCTTAATAAATCTTCAAAAATTGCTTTAATGACTGGTACAGATACCGAATTTCCTAGTTGATGATAGGTCGCTATATCATCAGTATGCAACTGAAAATCATCAGGAAAACCCTGAAGCCTTGCACATTCCCTTGGGGTAATTCGTCTTGGAATTCCGTTTTGTACAACACCTAGACGATGAGAATCACTAGCAGTGAGTGTAATAGAAATGCTATCAGGATCTAGAAACTTAAATACTTCAAACGACATGTTGCCGCATTTAGGATTATATTTATTGTCAATGAATCGCAAATAACCTTTACTCACTAAGTCCTGCAAAAGGTTTTCGAGATTGGCCTGATTCCAGAAGGTTTTAATTTGTTCTAGTGTTAGAGCTTTTCCATCTTGGTGTGTACCAAAATGCTTTTTGCGACGATTTTCAATAATAGCATTCATTAAATCTCGCTCTTCAAGGGAGCAATTTCCCTTGAGACCCAAATCCCAGGAATGAATTGAGTTACCGCCTCGATAATCAATCAAACGAAAACCATGCAGAGTTTCTAAAGGTTTACCATTGAGAGCAAGACGTAATTGTTCTGTGAATGTTTCTGAGCATTGATATCGTGGATCAGGGTTGTGTTCTAAAATATCTCGAACACAACAGTATCGCGATTGATTGATAAATAAATCAATTTGAGAAAATGTTTTTTTAAATTGATGAGAATCTGGAGTTCCCACATTCGATTGCAGGGTTAACTCGGGTTCATGATCCAAAACACCGACAATGTAAACTCTTACTCGATTTTGGGGAACACCAAAATTTGAGCTATTCAGCAGTAAAGTCCTGGTACGATAGCCGAGTGATCGCAGTCTTTCAATGACAGTTTTATGAGTTCTGCCAGAATCATGAGTCGTAAATCCTCTGACATTTTCTAATAGCAATATTCTAGGTTTTGTTTCTAAATTTGATAATAGTCGTTCAATTTCAAAAAAGAGTGTTCCTCTGGTGTCAGCAAAGCCTTTCTGCTTGCCAGCATAGGAAAAAGATTGGCAAGGAAAACCTGCTAAGAGAACATCATGGGTTGGTAAGTGATCAATAGTTCTAATATCTCCGTAAGGCTCTTCACCGAAATTAAGTTGATAAGTTTGCTTTGCTTTCTCATCAATTTCACTGGAAAAAATACAATTTCCCTGTAAACCTTGCTGTGCTAGAGCTAATTCTAGCCCTTTTCTCATCCCGCCAATACCTGCAAACAAATCAACAAACTTGATCACACTTGTCTTCTTAAGTAATCTAGATTTCAAATATCCTAAAGATTTCTGATTAAAAATTCAGCTAGCTTCTGAATGCTCTCTGGTGACATCGTAGAAATGAAGTCACTGTTTCCTAGGAGAATATTAATAGCGCTCTTACGAATTTCGATATTGCCAACCCCGTCAATAACATAACAGATTTTATGATTTTCAATGTTTTAGAAATAAGGAGCCTGATAGAAGACGGCTCTGTTCGAGTCCGCTAATCCAAGCTTCTGGGTGGCTGTCACAAACTTTCAGCAACGAAATGAAAGCGTCTTGAGTTTTTAAAAGAATTGGAAGTGTGCTTTTATGACCTGCTCGTTGAAGCAACTCCGTTGGCAAGTGGAGAATTGCTTCAGCTTGTAGGTCTGCTAGGGTTCTGTGCTTCGAGGACATTGCTCCCATTAAGGGTTGCTAACTTAGACATTGCAATGGCACGAGGAGAGGGGCAAAACCTGACCGCCTCATGCCGTTGCTGGCTAATCCTAGCTCACGCTCGCTGGCAAGCGCAGGTCGATCGCCTGGGATTGAATATCCAGTAGGGTTTCACCGTTGTCGGCCAGATCGACCAACACCCGATCGCCCCCCTTGATCCGACCGGACAAAATCGCCTCGGCCAGGGCATCTTCTAGCAGTTGCGTCACCTTGCGACGCAGCGGCCGCGCACCCAGGCTACTGTCAAAGCCCTCATCGGCCACCTTGTCCTTGAAGCGATCGCTCGCGGTCAGGCGAATGTCTTGCTCCACCAGCCGATCGGCCACCTGCACCACCAACAGATCGACGATTTGCCGCACTTCCGATTTTTCCAGCGGGCGGAACACCACCACCTCATCCAGCCGGTTCAGGAACTCGGGGCGGAAGAAGTTTTTCAGCTCATCGGTGACCCGATCGCGGATTGCTTGGTAACGACCCTCGGCGCTGTCGCTGGCCAGGCCAAAGCCCAGGTTAGCCCCACCCTTGGCGATCGCCTTGGCCCCCAGGTTGGAGGTCATCACGATCAGCGAGTTGCGGAAGCTGACCACCCGCCCTTGGGAATCCGTCAGCCGCCCTTCATCGAGCAACTGCAACATCAGGTTGAACACGTCCGGGTGAGCCTTTTCCACTTCGTCAAACAGCACCAGGCTGTAGGGACGGCGGCGCACCGCTTCCGTGAGCTGGCCGCCGTCGCCGTAGCCCACGAATCCCGGCGGGCTGCCGATTAGCTTCGAGGTGGACTGGGGTTCCATGAACTCGGACATGTCGATCCGAATGATCGCGTCATCGGAGCCGAACATGAAGTTGGCTAGGGCTTTGGCGAGTTCCGTTTTGCCCACGCCCGTGGGGCCCAGGAACAGGAAACTAGCGATCGGGCGTTCCAGATTCCGCAAACCAGAGCGGGCGCGGCGCAGGGCCTTCGAGACCGCTTCAATCGCCTCGTTTTGTCCAATCAGCCGCTCGTGCAGCTTCGCTTCCAGGTTCAGCAGTTGCCCCACTTCCGCATCCGAAAGCTGCGTCACCGGCACGCCCGTCCAGGCGCTGACAATTTCGGCGATGTCTTCGGCGGTGATCGTCGGGCGGGGGCGATCCTGGGCGGGGGCTTGGCGGGCGATCGCCAGTTCTTCGGTGATTACCAATTCCCGATCGCGCAGTTTGGCCGCCGTTTCAAAGTCTTGGTTTTCCACGGCTTGCTCTTTTTCCTCCACGGTTTGGGCCAGTTGCTGCTCCAAATCGCGGATGTGGGCGGGTTTTTTGCCGACGCTGACGCGGGCCCGAGAGCCGGCTTCATCGATTAGGTCGATCGCCTTGTCGGGCAAGAACCGATCGGCAATGTAGCGATCGGCCAAGGTCACGGCCGCCGCGATCGCCTCATCGGTCATCAACACATTGTGGAAGGTTTCATAGGTGCTGCGGAGGCCGCGCAAAATCTCGATCGCCTCGGCCGGGGTCGGCTCACCCACCTTCACGGGCTGGAACCGCCGCTCCAGGGCCGCATCCCGCTCAATGTATTGGCGATACTCATCCAATGTCGTCGCGCCCAGGCATTGCAACTGCCCCCGCGCCAGGGCCGGCTTCAGCAGGTTGCCCGCCGACAGGCCACCCTGCATTCCGCCCGCGCCCAGCAGGGTATGGACTTCATCAATAAACACAATCACGTTGCCGGCCCGCTGCACTTCGCTGACCAGTTCCTTCAGCCGCTCCTCGAATGCGCCGCGATATTGCGTACCCGCCAGCAGCCGCCCCATATCCAGGGCATAGACTTGCTTATCCAGCAGGTTTTCCGGCACGTCGGCCAGGGCAATTCGCTGGGCCAGGCCTTCCGCGATCGCGGTTTTGCCCACGCCCGGTTCACCAATCAAAATCGGGTTATTTTTGGTGCGGCGACCGAGGATTTGCACCACACGCTCAATTTCCCGATCACGCCCCACCACGGGATCCAGCTTGTCCTCGATCGCCGCCTGGGTCAGGTTGGTGCAATAGGTAGCCAAAATATTGCCACTGTCGGTGCGATCGCCCGTGGACTCTCGCCGGGACTCGCCCCGATCGCCCGCGGCCACCGCTGCCGTTTCGCCCAGCAACCGAATCAAGTTGATCCGCAATTGATCGGGATCCACATCCATACTCCGCAGCACCTTCACCGCTGAGTTGTCCCGATCGCGAATAATCGCCAACAGCAAATGCTCCGGAGCCACCACCTTTTGACCCTGTTGGCGCGCTTCGGCCAAGGCCGCCTCAAACAGGGCCTTCACCTTGGGCGTAAAGGGCACTTCGTCGGGAACCATGCCCGCGCCGCGACCAATCAGCGCTTCCACCCGGGCCCGGGCCCCCTCCAGGGTGACCCCCGCCGCCGCCAACAACTGAGCCGCCGGGCTGGACTGCTCACCCAACAAACCGAGCAGGATTTGCTCACTGCCCACAAGGCGGTGGCCCAAGCGGCGAGATTCTTCCTGGGCGAGCAAGATGGCTTGGATGGCGCGATCGGTAAAGTACTCAAACATGGTGCAGAGAGGGGCAAGAGGGCAAGATTACGCAGTTGGACGGGGTTAGCTCGTGGTGGCGGAGCAATCACCAAAGATCATCATGGGCAGATTGCCGTGAGCAGACCAAATGAACAGGCCAAGGGATCCAAATCAGTGGATCCATGGACAGATCCCGGAGATTCGTCATCAACCAAGTCAACAGCCCGACAACGGGCTAGCAACAGGCTCACAGCGGCTCCTTAGCCCCAAATCAGTACCGATGTTTTGAGCTAGGGGGTGGGAAACTGTGAATAAATGTTTACAACCTTAAAACTAATCTAAAGGATTCTGTATGGCCTGGCGCGATCGCGCGGGTACGGGAATTGCGACAAGGACAGGGGCAATGGGGGGCAAGACCCCTTATGGAGGTGTTAAAGTGCTGGAATCCAAAGGCTGGCATCCCTTCCTGAGCCACAATCGCCCTGGTTGGTAAACAATCCGGCCGGGTTTGATTTCCCCCCAACCGGCCCCAAACCGGCGGCATGAGCCTTGGTTTGGTCGTGATTGGGTTTTGATCAGGCATAGATCTTGCGTTAGTCGTTTTTGATTTACGTCTTCATGTCGATTTACGTCGATTCACGTCAATCGGCATCCCGATCAAGCCCCGCATGGGCGGGTATGGTGATTCACGATGCATCCTCTGGTCGGGCTGGGCCAAGAACACAGAACACCCATGGGTCAGGTTTCTTTTGATCGTCTCTACCGCTATGCGGAGCTGTCGGAGATTTTGCAGAGCTACGCGGCCGCATTTCCGCAGCTTGTCCAATTGGCATCGATTGGCCGCAGCTACGAGGGCCGGGATATTTGGTTATTAACCATCACCAATTGCGACACCGGGCCCGATCGCCACAAGCCAGCCCTCTGGGTGGATGGCAATATCCACGCCACGGAACTTGCGCCCTCAACGGCCTGTCTCTATCTCCTCGACTTTTTGACAAAGCACTATGGCCGCGATCCGGATGTTACGCATTGCTTAGATTCGCGGGTGTTTTATCTTTGTCCGCGCGTGAACCCGGACGGAGCCGAGCTGGCCCTGGCCGATCGCCCCAAATTTGTGCGATCGAGCACCCGACCCTATCCGGGCGATCGGTTGGCGGGCGGCCCCAGCGAACTGCAAATGGAAGATATCGATGGGGACGGGCGGATTCTCTGGATGCGTGTGCCCGATCCCAATGGGGCCTGGAAGGTGTCCGATCGCGATCCTCGGTTGCTGGTGCGGCGCGACCCGATCGAAACGGGCGGCACTTACTATCGACTGCTGCCGGAGGGTCGGATCGATCGCTACGACGGCGCGACGATCGCCACGCCACGCCCGATCGAGGGTTTGGATCTGAACCGCAACTTTCCGATGCAGTGGCGACCGGAGCCGGAACAGGCCGGCGCGGGCAACTATCCCACTTCGGAGCCGGAAACCCGGGCGATCGCTGATTTCATTGCCCAGCATCCGAACCTGAACGCCGCCGTGGCTTTCCACACCTTTGGCGGCCTGTTGTTGCGGCCCTACAGCCACGCCACCGATACAGAGCTGCCCCAATCCGACTGGCTGAATTACCGGGCGATTGGGCAAAAGGGCACGGAACTGACGGACTACCCCGCCACCAGTGTCTTTGAGGGCTACTGCGACCATCCGAAAAACGTGATGACCGGGGCCTTTGATGATTGGTGCTACGAGGAGCGGGGCTTGTTTGCCTGGACGGTGGAGCTGTGGAATTTGCCCCAGGCGGCGGGGGTGAAAACGCCGAAGCTGCTGGAGTGGCTGGATGACCACCCGATCGAGGAAGATTTGGCGCTGCTGAAGTGGAATGACGAGGTGTTGGATGGGCGCGGCTATGTGGATTGGTACGCCTGGGAGCATCCGCAATTGGGCAAGGTGGAGCTGGGCGGCTGGAACCAAATTTGCACCTGGCGCAATCCACCGGCCCATTTGTTGGAGCGAGAAATTGAGCGGTTTCCCCGCTGGCTGCTGTGGCAATTGCTGATTTCGCCGCGCCTGGAAGTTGTGAAGGCGACGGCACAACCCTTGGGCGATCGCCTGTTCCAAATTGAATGGGTGGTGCAAAACACGGGCTGGCTACCGACCAATGGCACGCAAAAGGCGATCGAAAAGGGCGCGGTGCAACCTTGTCGGGCGGCGATCGCCCTGCCGTCGGGGGCGGAGTTGGTGAGCGGTCAACTGGAAGTGAGCTTGGGTCATCTGGCGGGGCGATCGCACCAACCGACTACGCCCTATTACGACCACATGGATCCGACGGACGATCGGGCGCGGGTGGTGTGGCTGGTGCGCGGCGAACCGGGGATGGTGGTGGATCTCACAGCTCGGGGCGATCGGGCAGGCTGGGTTCAACGGGCGATCATTTTGCCAAGTTCGTAAATTTTTACAATTCCAGAAACTCCGACAGGCTAACGGCTAGATGGGTTTATCAAAGAGGTTGCGAACACCTAGATTGAGGATGTGAGTGAGTGAATATGGCAATAGATTGATCAGTAAAAGTATGCTGATTGATTGTGGCATCAGTCCTGTAATTAGAGGTGTTATCCTACGCCTCCGGTCTAATGTATAGTTAGAGCTACTGGAGAGCTACTGGTTTTAAGCCACTTGCAAGCATAAAAGACAACAATAATGAAACAAACAGACATAGAAGACATAAAAAATGAAATTTGGAAGAACGTTGACCGACTTCGGGCGGATCCAAGGTTTTTAGGACTTCGTGACACCAGATTATTAGAGCTTATCGGAGTAACTTTGGGAGTGGAAAAGCTTAGCAGCTTATTCCAAAATGCAGAATTGATTTCCGAACTGACAAACGTTTATTCAATCATCATACCTACCTATGTTTTGAGATTCATTGAAGAACTTATAAAAACCGAAAATAAAAAATCTATTTTTGATCCTTGGATAACAATGTCCTCTCCTGTCTTTTATATTCAAGCTGATAATATTTTTGGAACTTGCCTAATCCCAAGAGAATTTGAAACTATTAAATTCTTATTCAAGGAAAAAAGTCAAAATATCAAGCTTGGTGACACACTGAATGAACTATCGAAATCAAAACAAATATTTGATTTAGTTCTTTCTTCTCCACCTTTCGGAATTCGAAAGCGACTTATAAATGGAGAAAGAAGTCCTTTTGATTTTGCAACAACTCTACTTCTGTAATGTGGTGAACATTTAGCTCAAGACGGAAAGTTAATCTTCCTTGTTTCCAATTTATTTCTGACGGACGAGAAGGGAAAGGAAGCATTGAAAAGGCAGGGACTTTTTGTTGATGCTATTTTTTCTCTTCCTTCAGGTGCTTTTGCACCAATGAAAAGTATTCAGTTCAATCTTATTCTTATCTCTAAACAGAATAAAGAGAAAACATTTGTTGCTGAGATTTCACAAGACGATATAACGAATAAAGCAATACTCCAAAACTTCAAAAATCAAAAAGAAGGTAAAGCTATTCAACTCGGCTATTTTGTTGAATTTTTGGAATTTAAATCACTGAATTCACTTATAGCTGAAAAAGAAATGCAAGAACTTGCTAAGAGAATTGGCTGCCTGCCAATTCTCTTAACTGATATTTCCAAAATGATAAATGCACTCAAAGGCGACAGTTCTGATGAAGTCGAGCATTTAACTAATTCCATTTATTTTCCTAAATCTGGAAGCAGTCCCGTTGTTTCAAGTTTATCAGAACTAAAAATCAAACCAAGGAATTACTATCAAATTCAACTTGATGAAACAAAAGCCAATGCGATTTATGTAGCAAATTATTTCAATACACCAGTTGGTAAAAAATTAAGAGAGAGTTTAGAAGCTGGTGCAGGAATTCCTCGAATTTCAAAATCTCAACTTTCAAGTTCAAGGTGTGTTTTATTCTTACCTGACTTATCTACTCAAGCAGAGGTGATTGAAGTTGATAGTAAAATTCAACAATTCACATTTAGACTTGATGAACTTAGACGCAATCTATGGAAAAAGCCGAAAAGCCATCAATCAATCTCTAAGGAATTAAAAACCATAAATCAGGAAGAGAAATTGGAAAATTGGATTGATAAACTGCCATTTCCTATTTCTTCTATTTTGTGGCGGTACTATGCTACCAAAGACAATAGCAAGAAAATTGAACACTTGTTTCACTTATTTGAAGCATTCTCGGAATTTTTGTCAATGCTTATGCTAAGTGCTTTGGTTCAAGATGAGGAATTTTATAAAGAAGAACGTCATAAATGGATTGATAAGAATGAAGAATCTGATAAGAGTGAAAAATCTGACAAGAGTAAAAAACCTAAAGATTGGTATTTGCCTAAAGATTGGTATACAAGAGCAACATTTGGTAGTTGGAATAGCCTCACCGCGAGGCTTTCAAAGACGATCAGAGAGTATCTATCAGACAATGACAAGAAAGAACATTGTAGAAGTCTGTTTGGAAACCCAACAGAAGCCTTTTTGTCAATGATTACAAGCAAGGGAATTGTTAATGTTTTAATTGAAGTTGCCAAGCTTAGAAATAAATGGAAAGGACACGGTGGCATAACAAGTGAAGAAGAAAACAATCAAAGAGTTCTAACACTTGAACAAAAGCTAAACGAATTGAGGAAACATATTGCCGATGCTTTTGAAGATACTCGAATGATCTCTCCAACAACGAGTAGTTTTGAAGATGGCATTTTCACTTTTAACGCAAAAGAATTAATCGGAGCAAGAACCCCGTTTAATGAAATCACAATAGAGAGCTTAATTCCTCTTGACAGGAAAAAGCTATATCTGCGTCATCTAGATCAGACGAAACCATTGGAATTATTGCCATTTATCAAATTCGTTGAAGCGTCTAACGCGATTTACTTCTACACAAGTATTGAAAGTAAAGATGTCCGTTGGGTTTCATACCATTTTGACAAAGAAGCAGAACTTCAACAACCAGCAGATGATCAACTATTTAAGGCACTTGACTTACTCAAACCACAATAGATAGACAGAATACCAGCAGGTAATAGCGGTTTGGCGCAATAGACATAAACAGAGCGTGATTGCACTGTATTACGACCATGCCTCCCTTATTGAAATTAGTGTTAGGGGTACAGCAAGTCATCAGTCTGGAGTTGGGCGATCGCCTACAAATCAAGACCAGTAGTGCGACTAATCGCCTCATCATCTAAAACACCCAGCAATGGTTGGGCGATCTGTAAACATCAATTTGGCTATCAAGGATGGGATCTCCCATACTAGATCACAGATCCCTTTGAATCTGGGAGCCGTTGATGTTGTTGCAAGAACTAAAAGCACAAATCTTCCAGTTGCCACCCAGCGATCGCCTGGCACTGATCTCCGCTATCGTCGAATCCCTGCAAGAGACGACCATTGCCCAACCCGATCGCTCTGGTGCAATTCAACGAATGCGGGGCTTATTAAAAACAGACAAACCCGCCCCAACCGATGCAGAAGTAGCCGTCATGTTAGAAGAGCGGCGGGTGGAGAAATATCTTCAGTGAAAATTTTAATTGATACTAATATTCCCAATTTCGACCATGCGCCCCTCGTGGATATTGGTTTTAGGGGGTTAGCGAGTCATCAGTCCTGAGTTGGGCGATCGCCTCCAAATCAAGACCCGTAGTGCGACTAATCGCCTCATCATCTAAAACACCCAGCAATCGTTGGGCGATCTGTAAACATCAATTTGGCTATCAAGGCTGGGATCTCCCATACCAGATCACAAATCTCCTTGAATCTGGGAAACGTTGATGTTGTTGCAAGTCCATGGTGAAAGTAATCCAATTACCCTACAGGGAGAGGCAATTATTGTTTTAAAGATGGATACAATTTTGGCTAGATAGTGGTGGGCACTGCCCAACCTACTGAATGGACGCTGCCCCTACTTAATAAATTAGCTCTGACGACACCCATCGCAGAAAAGCTATTCTTGACTCGTGGTTTAACGCATAGCTAGCCGCCTTACAGCCTTTACCTAGAACGATCAGTACGATATAGTTATAAGTGCAGTTGGGCTATCGTCAGGAAAATTTATGGGTTGTTATTCTCTAGACTTGCGCCAGAAAATTGTAGAAGCTTACGAAAAAGGAGATACTTCCATTCGGAAAGTGGCAAAACAGTTTTCGATTAGCCC
>MKGP02000048.1 GCA_001913845.2 Limnothrix sp. CACIAM 69d
AAAGCAAGTTGTGTGCTCAACGCCTTACGGCATCAGAGGTTTGGGCACGCGAGTTTGGGCACTTCCCCCAACGTTGCCAAAATCTGTGCTCAACGCCTTACGGCATCAGAGGTTTGGGCACGGTATTTTCCAGCAGGTCAACCGCTGCATGGATGTGCTCAACGCCTTACGGCATCAGAGTTTGGGCACGCGTGGGGACTGGTATTTAACGGGTTTCCACTTGCGTGCTCAACGCCTTACGGCATCAGAGGTTTGGGCACCCCGCCGCCCGAAACCCTTACGGGACAAGCGCCGAAATGCAACCTTACAAGCATCTTACCCGATCGCCCCCCGATCGCCCCGAAAGCTGCAAACAATTGACATTTTCCCGATCGCCCAAGCCTTGCCCCACAAGCCTTCCAGCCATTTACAAGCATCTCCAATCCCCCCAAAGTCCCCCAAACCCAGGCCCCAAAACACCTCCAGCTCCCGCGAAACCCGATCGCCCCGCCACGGCCAGAGGTGCTTGTAAAATCCCCAACCCTACAACATCCGAAAACTGTCCGGCTTCAACGCCCAATCCACCGAGTCATTGCAGCGCTGCGCCCGCTTCACACAGGCATCGCAAACCCCCAAAATCAACAGATCATCCTCCGGTTTCAAGATCTTCGATAACTCCCATCGCAATTTCTCCCGATCGCGCTGACTCAGCCAACAGCGAAAAATCGACAATTGCAACCGATCGCCATAGCCCTGTAACAGCTTGTAAGCCTTGCGCCACCGCTTCGGACAGCGGATGTCATAGCAAACCAAATACCAGGATTTTGCCTCCGCCATGATCAGCGCACCGACCAGGCCGCAAACAGACCCGGTTCGCCCGACCACTCCTTCTCCAATAGCCGCGCCTCCAGCTCAAACAACCGCCGATAGGTCAGTGAATAGCCCGTCACGGGATGTTTCCAAACATCTTGCTTCCGCCGCTCATAGAGCTGGATGAATTTCCGTCGGCCCTGATCACTCAGCCAAACTTGCTGCACCTGCTGTTGCGCCTTGCCTCGCCCCACCGTGCAGATCGCAAAATCTTCCTCCGGCTGCCACATGCCGCGATTCACCGAAGCCAACACCAACAGTTCCACCAGGGGCAAGCGAAACAGTTCCATCAAATCCAAGGCCAGCGGCGGGGCCTGGCTGCGCGGTTGGTGATAGAACCCGAGGGCCGGTTCCAGCCCGATCGCGATCAGTGCATTGGTGATGTCCTTCAGCAGCAAGCCATAGCCAAACCCCAACAGACAGTTGAACCGATCGCGTGGGGGGCGACGGTTGCGATCGCTGAACTGCAACTCTGGCGGCACGGTTTCCACCAACAACGACGGCAGGGCGCTGAAGTAGAGGGCCGCGATTTTGCCCTCAAAGCCCAGCAGCCCCGCGAGGGATTCGGCCCGCTCCAGCCGATCGATCAGGGGCTTCATTTGGATAATTGCACTGTCCACCAGGGGCAACACCGCCGATCGAGTGCGCCGAACGCGCATCAGAAATTGGCGCTGACTCTTGGTTTTGGCGATCACCAGTTTCCGAGCCAGTTGCAAACTGGTGTCGGGATCGCTGAGGGCGCAGTATTGCCGAACGCGGCGCTGAATGCTGCCGGCCCGGTAGTCAAAGCCGCCCATGTAGCGCCCGCCACCGGAGACAAAATGCACGCCGATCGCTCGATCGTGGCAAAAATGCAGCGCTTGGGTGGAAATTTGGGCATAGCTGTGCAACACCACTTGGCCCACACGCTCCACGGGCATCAGATTGACGGTGTTATCGCGTTGGGTGAGCTTGAGCTGCTCGCCCTTGCGTCCAACGCGGGTTCCGGCTTCCAAAACATGGACGACTTCCCGATCGTCGTCGGCCGGAAACAGGCGCACCGGCTCCCAGCCGCGATCGTGAACGAGGCGAGCTTCCTCGGGCAGGCAAACGGGAGCCAAGGAACAGCGGGTACAGAGTCGATCGTTGTCCGTGACCGGTGGGCGCTGGGTCGATCGCCGCAGTTCCCGCGCTTGGGCGATCGCCGCCGCCACCTCCGCCCGGCCGCCCGGGTCGATCGGCACGCGCACCAACACATTCTCGGCATGGTAGCGAATCCGCCCCTCTTGCACCTGAACGCTCAAGGCCGCTTCCAGCAAACAGGCATAGGCCAACAGTTGCAGGCGATCGCTCGGCCAGGCTTCCGGCTGTTTGTTGGCCCCGCGTCGACAGCGGCCCCGCTTGTGCTCGTAGGGAATGAGTTGCCCATCGCGCGATCGCAGGGCATCCAACTTGCCCCGCAACCCCAAGGCTTCGCTTTCCAAAGTCAGCTCCACCCACTCGCCTTCCGCCACCTCCGCCAGTTCCTGATGCAATTTGCGACCGGCAAACACCGCCGCATCTTGCACATAAAGTTCTTCAACTTCTTCGAGATAAAACAGACGCGGACAATAGGCGAGGGCGTGGAGTGCCGAAACCCGGATCGTTGCTGTCAGTTCGGATGAATCTGATGCGGGCGTGGTGGATGTCGGCTCCAGCCAAGGATCAGTGTCTATCTCCATCGAAATTCACCTCTGAAATGGATGGGGTTGATCAGATTGGGCCAGCAGTTTTGTTCTTTTCTGCTCTGCTCAACGCCAAAGGGCATCAGAGGTGAAGGGCGATCGCATCAATCAAATCGTTGGGAGCAAGGGGCTTTATCACCTTGTCTAGGATGCATTCAGCCAGTTTGGGGCAAGGGGTTTAACCCCCTTGTCTGGTTAGTGTTTAGCTCAAGTCGGGCGCATCAAATTGATCGGAATTGATCACAAATTCCCAATCAAAGGGTGATGCTGAAGGCACGAGATTTTCCTCATAATCTTCCAAACCCATTTCATCGATCGCCAACAATCGCCCCAACTCATAGGCTTCGGCAAACGCTTCCGAGATCACTGGTTGCAAGCTGGGATTTTTGGTCAGCAACTTGCGAATTTCCAAGCGCTGCACCCGAATGGTAGTCATCCACGATCGACTTTGGCGATCGGGTTGATAGCGCCACTTCAACAGATGCCCCAACAAAATTCGCAACCGGTTGACGAGTTCCTTGCGTTCCTGTCGTCCCATGCTTTCAATTTCGTCTGCCAGTCGTTCCCAGTCGATCGCTGCCCCATTGCGATCGCGCAGCAGGGCGGCCTGGGCGATCGTCCAGCCATAGAAATCGGTGTCGTAGGCGCTGTTTTCCGTCACGTCTTCCGCCCTCCTTTAACCGGTTTCGCCGTGGGTTGACCATTGATCGTTACCCAAGCGCGATCGTCAAAATCGGCAGCTTCAGTCAGTGAAAAGCGCTGAAAGGTTCCTCTGGTGGTTGTGCGATCAATCCAGACCGGCAACCCAATCAAGCCCCTTGCATCTTTAATCAGCCAGCGCACAGGGCCATCGGTTTCCCGATAGAGCCGCATTCCATTCACCATTGCCCAAGATTCGCCGAGGCTCAAGCCACCAAATCGACGAATTTTTTCAGGTGTTGTGAGGGCGATTGAAAGGCGATCCAATAATCCAATAGTCGCTAATTCCTGGCTGGAATCCACCCGCAAAACCAGCTTCAAATCAGTCAGAATTTCTTGAAAATTGGGTTTAGAAAACTGACTGGTTGGATAATTGCCCAGATGTTGCTTGCTGAACTTATGGTGGCGCTGTTTTCGCAAAATTCGTGAAATGGGTGGTGCTTGGCCAATTAGCCCGATCGCCAGTTGCACACCGAGATGCGCCGTCATATCTTCTTCGCCCACCAGCGACAAAAGAAATCCATAAACCGTCGAAGGCGGTGGGTATTGGTAGGTTTCCTTATAGTCCCTGGCAAAGCTGCGTGGAAAGCTGGTGCAAGGACAATCCAAATAGAACCAGTTGTTCATTAGGCAATAATCCCCGCTGCTTTTAGTTGTGTTTTTGCAGCATCCTTGGCAGCTTTTACGCCATCAAAAACAGGAGCTCCCAAACTCTTGAGGGTTTCTCCATAGGGCGTTTTGGCAATCTTACCCCCAATGATTAACTCTTCGGGGTTGATATCGCCCGCCTCCAGTAGTCGAATCAATTCTGGGCAGCCCACCTCTTCTCCAACGCGCTTGAAGCAACCCATAATCCAAGGGCTGGGATCTTCAGTAATTCGCAAGACGATCGATTCCGGTCGAAATTCATACAGGAACCGCGAGTGATTGCCACCCACGTGGCGAACACCCACCAGCGCTTCCAAAAAAGCGGCAGCGCGATCGGGCTTTTTCAGGTGCTCAGGAGTCAGGGCGATCGCATACTGATAAGCCGTGTTGTGCATTTCTGTGTTGTGAATTGAGGTGCTGCCTTTTTCACCCCCCTTGGAACCAAAAGCAATATCACCCCAGTAGGGATCAAGGCTGATCGCGCGGCTAACTTCTAATGCACCACGACGCTTTTCAGTGGCGTTTTTGTTGTCCTTGTCCTTCTTCGCATCCATGTAGCCAAACAAGTCATCATCAATGAACTTTTCAGCGCTGTGTTTTTCGTCCTTGATATCGTACTTGTCGCGATCGGGGTCAAATGTTCGATTGACTTCCTCGGCTGCGAAATGATGCTGAAAATATTCCCGATAGCCCCAACGAATGGCATCAGCACTGACCGTGGTGTATTGGTCATTGCCTCGTGTGATCTTTTGGAGTGTAGCCAAAGTGCTACCGTCACCTTCACCTCGGTTATTCGCCGCGATCGCAGTGGGAGTGACAATATTGGCAAACAAATGCTTAGACATGGTTCGAGTCCTCTGAAGTTAGATCAAAATTGTTAGCAAAGCTGACAGTAAGAGTTACGAAAAATTGTATTCAAAGCCTTCTGAGTCTTCCTCTGGCTCGATCTCATCCACACTCAAATCAGGATCGCCCGACCCTTCGATCGTCTTTTTCTTGTAGGTTGCGATCGCCAACAGTGCCAAATCCCGAGCCTTCCGCCAGTTATCGCCAGTGTGCAGCCAAGCATAAATCTCTAAGCCTTCCCCCTTCGCTGTGGAAGGGCGATACTGAGCCAGAAAGTCAACCAAAGCCTTAGCAAATTCTTGCTGAGTGGCTGGTCGTTGCAAGCGATAAATGGCCTTATCAGCACTCCGTTTAGCAACATCCCAGCCTTGCTCCTGGGTTAAATTGCCTCCCATTTGATCAGATCGAGCCTTAAATTGTCCTGCTCGAAATTTACCGAAAGCATCATGTACCGATTGAAAAAGTAGCCGCTCTGATTCCGAAAGAAATTGTGTCATTTTGGCTAATCCTTGACGTTCAAACAGTTTATTTTTCTTGAGAAACTCGAAAAATCCCGAGTACCAAGGGCGATCGCCAATTAAGTTATCAGCAATCCAAGGTAAAGCCTGGGACGTTGCTAACCAAGTCTGTCCCTTATCCATCGTGCGAAAGCGAACAGGAAAGAATTGCTCGGCACTTGCATAAATTTCCAAAACTTTCTCATTAGTTTTCACTCGATAAACAGCCTGCTTGAGATAGTTTTGATTTTTATCCCAAGCCTGCTTACCCAGTTGGTAAACTTCGCAGTACTCAAGCCCTAAAAGTTGCCCATTCTCCACAGTCTGCTGCTGAATCAAAAATCGCAATCCCGACTCACCCGCTCCGCCCGCTTTGAACTTGATGTAGGGCGTTCCAGCGGACTTACGGCGCAGCCGAACCCAGTTCTTGAGATTTTTGACTTCAGGGATGACTAAAGCCGATCGCCCCGCCGGTAAGGCGTAATACCCACAACTTAAGGGCAAAAAAAGCAGCGAGACAAAACCAACCGGCGATTCGAGATAGGGGCCATTGACAAAACACTCCACCAAGCCTGGTAGATGATGCCCCTTGATGGGAATTTCATCCTTGAACTTACCTTTAGAGGTGAATGCGTCCTTAAAGTCACCCGTGTAATAGCAATCGAGCAAATCTTTATAGGAAAGCTCAATTTCTGGTTGAGTCTCATCAATCAAAAAATTCAGCGATTTTGGCTGTTTTTCAAGCGTTCGCTGCTGGTTATGTTGAAGCAAGGTTGAAGTCACACCTTGGGTGAAGGTATAGCGACTTTGGCGATCGAGCTTCAGAACGGGTGGATTGAGATAGCCGTCTTCAATGCAGTAAGTCTTGTGGGTCAACCACTCGATCGCCTCGCGATCGCTCCCCTCCCAAGACAGCCGAACTTCATCAGCCGTCACGAGCCACGTGAGAGGCGCATCATCTGGGGAGATTGCTGACAAAGCCAACGCCAGGCCAGCAATCCCCGCCCGATGTGGCAGGAGCGTATTGGGATCAAGCAGAGATAGTACGAGATCAGTCACAAGACGCTCCTTAACTTGATTCGTTTAGGCAATGTAGACGCGCCAGTAGTCTGAACCCTTTCGGTGGCCGGCATATTCGATCTGTGCCGTGGCCCATTGGCACGGCCAAAGCAGTGGCAACCGTTTCTGATGTTTGGCCTTATTCAAGGTGCTGCGGGAGATACCGACTTCCGCCACAACTTGCGCGGTTGAGATCGGCCAAGCTTCTTTTGGAGGAACATCACTCCAGAAATTCAGTTGCTTGGGAGGCATGACACTGTGCTCCATGCGAAACAGTGCGCTCAATATAGCGCAATTTTTTGCTGCTTCGCTTATAACAAGCTAACATTTTCAAAAACTCCGCACTAGGAAGCTAACATTTTGAAAATTCTGAAGACAGTTAAGAGCTGTCTAGGCTGCACGAGCTACTCAACGCCTGAAGGCGATCAGAGGAAATGGCGCTGCGCGCAGCTAGCAAGCTAAGTGCCCAACGCTTAGGAGCGATAGCGGGCAAATCCATTCTACGGTTTATGCTCATCGCTTTTTAGCTCCTCGATCTGCTGTGTAATCCCACTCCTTGATTGGGGCGATCAGATAGCCTCCATGTCGCTTCCACTGACTCACCGCCTTAACAGATGCAATCAGCGGCACAGTGTATTCCCCTAGCTTGCTGTGCGGCAGATTACCCCACGTTGCTTGGTGCTGTTCCAGCAAGGCCGTAACCGTCATACCTGCCTCGCGCACGGGAGCCGGATAGGTTCGCCACTCGCCATCCAGCAAAACAAAATCCTTTTCTGGTTCAATTGCCTTCGATTCTTGTTCCAACCATCGGGCTAAATCCCCTTGGCTGACCTCCCCCGGACAATCCCGAATCAAAGCCCAGCCTCGTGCCTTCGTTTCCTGGTTGTAGGGAAGAATTTCCGGGTCGTCATAAAACACTGCATCTAGGGCGTGGCCGCAATAGCGACGGTTGAGCCGCCCCAATCGTTGAATCAGAGCTGCTGGTTCAGCAACTTGTGACACCAGCAACGTCGCCGACAAATCCAACGACATTTCCGCCACCTGGGTACAAATGGCCAACACAGGCTCGTGGCAATCGTCTTTGAAAGCCGCAACTACGTGGCGATGGTGCTGGACTCGATCGCGATAGCAAAAACGACTGTGATAGAGCACGGCATTTAACCCCCGCTTGAGGGCGCGATCGTACACATCGATCGCCGTATTCACCTGGTTACAAACCCAGAGAACTTTGCCACCCGATTTCAGTTCATTTTCAACACGCTCCCAATCTGGTTCTTGGCTTTCATGGAACCGATAACGCCGTAAATCTTCCAGATCGCGCGGCCCAGCAATCAGATTTTCACCTTCAATCAGTCGCCCCCCGCTTACCCACTCGATCGCCCGTATTTGCCAGGGTAAAAACGAAGCTGACATCAACAATATTGGCGCTTTAACAGTTTCCAGAAATCGCAAAAGCGCCCCAAACAGGCCTTTGTCATAGCAATGCACCTCATCAAAAATAAAGGCTGCATTGGCGATCGCCGGAAAACAATACATCGGTCGCCGATTGCATTGCATCAAACCCAAAACCGTATCAACCGTACAGATAATGACTTGACTTTCCCAAGCTTCAAAGGACTGAAGTTTTAGTGTGGCCTCGTTTTCTGTGTTATCGCCGGCTTCTCGCTCTTCACCCGTACTGGCCAGGTCGATCGCTGCTCGCGAGTGCATCAAAACTGATTCCACTTCATCTTGCACATAGTCGATGAATCCCTCAGTGCTGGTTCCTGTGGTGGGATAACAGAAAAAGAGTTTCCGACCGATCGCGTGACGCTTGGCCCAGTTATATGCCCCAACAGTTTTGCCCGTTCCACAACCAGCCCGCACCAAGCCAACCTGCGAGGAAATATCACCAATAGACTTCTGAAAATCTCGAAGCGCTTTCCCCTCTAGACGAACATTAATCACACGATCAAGATCTACTTCCGTCAGTCCTTTCTCAATTGACTCAATAATCCAATGTTCTAAATTTAAATCAGTGCTAGAAATTGCCGACCCAATAGAGTCACCCGCCACCAATAGCGATTTAACTACCGCATTTAAGACAATATTTGGCTCCCAGCTTTCCAAGGCTTGCTTATAAATTTCAAGACGACGATTTTCGATGTCCGACAAAACCCATACACTCTCAGGTTTGGAAGCAAACTTAATCTGTTTAGGGAGTCCCAATTCTGAGGTTCCAAATTTCAAAAGACCTTTGAAATCGTGATGTAGTGGGTAAAGAAATAAGCGATCATCTCCTGTTTCTGTGCGAACTTCCCCGACATTATTAGTCTTTTTTCCTTGATTGCCACCTAGTTTCAGGTGATGCCCACCAGCCGCAGCAAGAGCTACTAGAAAATCACCGTCAGACTGCTGCAACCAGTCCCGAAACTTCCAAGCCAGTAAAATGGACACAATTTCATGGCGTAGAAGCTGGGGATACTTCAATGGGTTTCGTTGCGGACTTGCACCGACCATTTTCTGACGGACAACTCCTTGAAAATGGTGATTCGCTTTGCCCCAATCGTGAATATAGGCAGCCAACCGAGCCGTCGATCGCACATAAGCCAAATCACACCCCAGATCAAATTGAGTCATGAGTCGATCGCCCAAGACATCAACCAATGTCGTCACGGCCCGAACAACATTGGCCGTATGCCCAACTAAGCTATAAGCACCTTTCCATGGCTCTTCTACAGATTTGGCCAGCAAGCGATCGGGGACAAGCTTAGGAACTGATTGACTAAATTTAGACGACATTAGGAATTTCCTTGGAGGGATAGAACCAACCACAGCCAAAGTGCTTTCGCCCACCAATACCAACAGACTGGAGCAGAATCGAGTCTTCAGGACTCAAATCTTCAATAATTACGCCATAGCCCAAAATATGTTTTCCCTTGACCTGCAATGATCGCAGGGCCAAATCACCATCTACATCACTATCAATAGAAAGTTTTCCTGAAATTCCCAGCTTCTCAAATGCTTTGCGGCACGATTCTAAAAAATGTACTGGTGCGCTGTGAGTATCCCATTCTTCTAAGCGGAACGTCACGAGTCTTGCCCGTAGCGTAGAACTAGGCTCAGGCAGGATTAAACGTGGTTGAATCAGGCGAATATCATGACTGCGCAGATTTAAAACCTGATTTTGCAAGAGTCGATACCAATAGCTAGCCTGATCGCTAGGACAGCGTAAGCGCAATCGCGATCTCTGATAAATCTGGATACGTTTATGCCCATCAGAAATTCCAGGAATGCTACTTAGTAGTAACTCTGGACAAAGTAAGTAATCAACAATTTCTGTTTTCCAATTCTCTGAGCTAGGAAACTGTTTTTTGAATAATGCGATCAAGCTTTCTGGCAGTGCTTCACTTTGCAAGAGTTGCTTAACTGCTGAGTACAGCGAATAGCCGTGATCGGCTGGCAGTAACTGCCCTTTGACGGAAAATTGGACTTCTAGAATGTTGCTCATCGTTCAAAGGTCTCCGTTTCGTATTGGCGTTGCATGATCTCCACCTCCCGCGCGATCGCCCTGACCAGTTCCGGCGGCTCCCGGGCGATCGCCCCCTTGCCATAGCTCAACACCCACTGGGTCACATCCCGTAAGCCGCTGACCTCCATCGACAGCAACAGCCCCCCACCCGGCAAATCGGTCAAGTCCTGGGTGCTGTGCCACTGCCGCCCGCGCACAAAAGGAGCCGTTGCCCGATCGAACTCCACCACCACCCGCCGCGCCGTGTCGCCCACCTCCCAGCGAAAGGCCGTCGCCATGTACTTGCGTAGGCTGAATCCCGGCTGAACCTGGAAAGGCTGCTCTAGCACCTGTAATTGCAAAATGCGATCGACCCGGAACGTAATCACCTTCTGGCGCTGGTGGCAAAATGCCAGCAATTGCAGTGCGTTGTACTGCACCAACATGCCGTAGGGATCCACCACCCGATCGCTCACCGCATCCCGATTAGCTGTGTGGTAGGTTATTTCAGCGCTGTAGCCATCCCGACAAGCCCGCTCTAGCTGACTCACCACCGCCAAGTCCAAGTTCAAGTCGGCCTTGCTTTGGAATAGGAAGTAATCGTTGCGCAGTTCACGCGCCTCGATCGCCACCTTGCTGTCCAGCCGTTCACTCAGCCGCCGCAAGCCCGATCGCAACTGCCGGATATAGGGCGAATCCGCATAGGTTTCCAGCAATCGATCGGTCACCACCAGCGCCAACAGATCGCCTTCCGTAATCAGGATTTGATTCAGTTGCCAATCGGGGTCGCTGTAGTGATGTCCCCGACGACTGTTATAGATAATCGGTGCGCCACAGTCTTTTTTAAGAAAGCCTAAGTCCTTGCGAATAATGCGCGGATCGACAGCGTTGTCACGATCAAGGGCCGCCGCTAGGGATTCATGGGTGTTTCGTCGTTGGGGATCTCGCAACAAACCATCGAGCTGCAAAATGCGCTTGAGTTGGTGAAGCGTCATGATTGAAGATTTTGTGAGGAATTGAACGTTGCTCACTGAACCCAGTGTGGCATGTTTCTCGGGGACTGGGGAGGCCTAAATCGATCCACCCTGGCCACTTGATTGCAAGAAATGCCCCTAGCCGATCGCTCGGATGGCAGCATGAACGGGCGATCGATGGCCAAGCCAGACAGTCGCCCTAAACTAGGAACAGTTCGCCCATTCCCCAGCCCGTTCCCATGGCCAAGCTTGCGGATTCTCGATTAGGACAGTGGGCCCAGCGCTTGCAAGCGGCCGCCCTGATTGGTGGTCAAACCCTGGTTCACCTCAGCCGTGGCAAAATTCACCGCCGCAACACGATCGAACAAATGCACCTGGTGGGGCCCGACTCCCTGGGCATTGTGCTGCTGGCCGGCGTGTCGATCGGGGCGGTGTTTACGATCCAAGTAGCCCGCGAATTTATCAAATATGGAGCCACCTCCGCGATCGGGGGCGTAATGGCCGTGGCCATGGCGCGGGAACTGTCGCCGGTCTTTGCCGCCGTGATTTTGGCCGGGCGGGTGGGGTCGGCCTTTGCGGCGGAAATTGGCACGATGCGCGTGACGGAGCAAATCGACGCGCTTTATGTGTTGCGCACCGACCCGATCGACTATTTAGTCGTGCCTCGGGTTTTGGCCTGTTGCACCATGCTGCCCCTGCTCACAGAATTGGGGTTGCTGGCGGCCATGCTGGCTGGACTGACGATCTCGGAGTTGGGCTTTGGCATCACCCGCTACGAATTTCTCGACTCCGTGAAAACCTTTTTGGAAGTGCGGGATTTGTTTTGCGCTGCCATCAAAGGCGCTTGTTTCGGGGGGCTAATCGCCGCGATCGGCTGTGGTTGGGGTCTCACCACCAGCGGCGGGGCCAAGGGCGTGGGCCAAGCCACCACCTCCGCCGTGGTCACCTCTTTGCTGGCGATTTTGATTGCCAATTTCTTTTTGTCCTGGTTGATGTTCCGCAGCGCTCCCACGCTCTAGGCACAATTGATCGGCGTGGTCGATCGATTCAGTTGAATGGCTACCAGGCGCTGAATCAAAAATCCCAATTCTCCTGAAACTTCTGGCACGGGATGGGGCTTTTTCGATCGGGTCAGCTCACCCCAAGAAATCTGTCACAATAGAAGGGATTTCTGGCGCAAAACAGCCGCCGTTTTTAACCCCCCAATTCCGTTCTTGATCATGGCTTTTAAGATTCAAAAAACCGATGCCGAATGGCAATCGCAACTGACTCCGGAACAGTTTCAAGTGACGCGCAAGCATGGCACGGAACGCGCGTTCACGGGAGAACATTGGGATAACAAGGCTCCCGGAACCTACAACTGCGTTTGCTGTGGAACGCCCCTTTTTATTTCAGATACCAAATACGATTCGGGAACCGGCTGGCCCAGTTTTTGGCAGCCGATCGCCCCGGAGAATATTGAAACCCAGGTCGATCGCACCCTCTGGATGACCCGTACCGAGGTGCATTGCGCCAACTGTGGAGCACACTTGGGCCATGTGTTTGAAGATGGCCCGCCGCCCACCGGCCTGCGCTATTGCATGAATTCCGCTTCCTTGAAATTTGAGTCGAATCAGGCTTAAGTTGCGATCGGCTGCCATCAATTTTTGCTCAATGGCTGCTGAGGAGGCGCTGAAGGATTGACCGAATTTTTCGAGCAATTGGCTCGATCGCATTTTGAGCTAAGAAAAAATCCCCCGCAATCGATCGACTGTGGGGGATTTTGATTGAAGATGAAAGCTTTTCTGAATTCAGACCATGAAGTCTAGCACTGATTCTGAAGCTTGGGGGTGATTTCAAGGTCAATTTCCTGTGATCACCCCCCTTGAATTGCGATGCTTCAGGGCCGGTTGCAATCTAGGCGATCGCGGCCATTTTCACATCGCTTTCGTTCAGCAGGTCTTGCAATTCCTGGGCATCAACGGTTTCTTTTTCCACCAGCATTTGAGCCAGGCGATCGAGCACGGCGCGGTTTTCTTGCAGCACCTGCTTAGCGCGGCGGTAGGCTTGATCCACCAAGTTGCGGACTTCCTCATCGATCGCGGCGGCCGTTTCTTCCGAGAAGTCGCGCTCGGAGGCAATGTCACGACCCAGGAACATGTTGCCTTGCTGGCGACCCAGGGCCACCGGGCCCAGGCGATCGCTCATGCCAAAGCGGGTCACCATCTGGCGCGCCACGCGGGTTACCTGTTGCAGGTCATTGGAAGCGCCCGTGGTCACTTCCTCTTCGCCGAAGATGATTTCTTCGGCCAAGCGCCCCCCCAGGGCCACCGCCATTTGATTTTCCAGATAGGAGCGGGAATAGAGACCCGAATCCATCCGATCTTCACTGGGCGCAAACCAGGTCAAACCGCCGGCCTGACCGCGCGGGATGATGCTGATTTTTTGCACCGGGTCGTAGTCGGGCATCAGCGCACCGACCAGGGCGTGACCGGCTTCGTGGTAGGCCACCAGGGTCTTGCGCTTTTCGCTCATCACGCGATCTTTCTTTTCGGGGCCGGCCAAAATCCGGTCGATCGCGTCGTTGATTTCGTCCATCGAGATTTCCGTCAAGTTGCGACGGGCGGCCAAAATCGCCGCTTCGTTCAGCAGGTTCGACAGATCCGCACCGGTAAAGCCGGGGGTACGGCGAGCAATCCGCTCCAGATCCATATCCTTCGAGAGGGACTTGCCACGCGAGTGGACACCCAGAATTTCTAGGCGGCCGTTGAAGTCGGGGCGATCGACCACCACTTGGCGATCGAACCGGCCGGGACGCATCAGCGCCGCATCCAACACATCGGGGCGGTTGGTGGCGGCGATCACGATGATCCCCGTGTTGCCCTCGAAGCCGTCCATTTCGGTCAGCAGTTGGTTCAGGGTTTGTTCGCGCTCGTCGTTGCCGCCGCCGAGACCTGCGCCCCGCTGACGACCCACTGCGTCGATTTCATCGATGAACACAATGCAAGGGGCGTTTTGCTTGGCCTGCTCAAACAGGTCGCGCACGCGGGAAGCCCCCACACCCACAAACATTTCCACAAATTCCGAACCGGAGATGCTGAAGAAAGGCACGCCCGCTTCGCCAGCTACAGCCCGGGCCAGCAGGGTTTTACCGGTTCCCGGAGGGCCCACCAGCAGCACGCCCTTGGGAATCTTTGCACCCACGGCGGTGAAGCGATCGGCATTTTTCAGGAAGTCCACCACTTCCGTCAGCTCCAACTTGGCTTGCTCAATGCCGGCCACGTCGTTGAAGGTGATTTGGGTTTGGGGTTCCATTTGCACCCGGGCCCGCGATTTGCCAAAGTTCATGGCCGGGTTGCCCGCGCCGCCTTGGGCCCGCCGCAACAGGAAGAACAGACCCACCAGCAGCAGAATCGGCAGGAACAGGCTGCTCAGGGCCCGGAACCAGAAGCCTTCGTCGCTGGGCGGTTGCACGGAAATATCAACGTTGTTGCTGGTCAGAATGTTGATGATTTCCGGGTCGTTCGGCAGGTTCACCAACACGGTGCTGCCGTCTTCGGTGGTGGCCAAGGCCCGGGAGCGATCGGCGCTAATTCGCACACGATCGACCTTCTTGGCTTGCACTTCCTGCACGAATTGGCTATAGCGCCAGGTTTCGCGGGTTTGGGGCTGTCGATCGAAGAACGCTGTACCCAGGGCGATGATTACGATCGCCAACAGGGCATAGAGTCCGGCATTTCTCCACCGTTTATTCACTGGTGCATCCTCCTAAAAGGCGTTCTGCCAGGGCGTTTGTTATGCCAGGGCTGTACTTGCCGTAGCTCAAAAATTAACTGGTTGTTAACTAATGTTAACGCAATGGCTTCCAGTCCGTCGCCATCGCTGCTATTAACGATTATGCGGATTTCCGACTCAGGATGGGTGTGGACGAAATCGCTCGGTGGGTGTAACAGCGCGATCGCCCCGCCGGCAAAGGGTTGCGCGATCGTTGCCGCCAGCCGGTCTAGCCGTCAGCAGGTTGAAGCGTTTGGGGAGCAATGAAGAGAATGCAGGCATTTGGCGGCCCAAGGGCCACACAATTTCCGATGCCGCTGGAGCCGGGCGATCGGGTGTGGGTGATTGCCCCCAGCGGGCCGGTTTTGGATTCGGCGGCGATCGCCCGGGGGGTGGAAATTTGGCAAGACCGGGGCTTTCGGGTGCAGTTTGCCGCCGGTTGGGATGCGCAAACGGGATTTTTGGCGGGCACTGATGCCCAACGTCGATCGCAACTGGCGGCGGCCTTGGCGGATCCCGGTTGCCGAGCGATCGTCTGTGCGCGGGGGGGCTATGGTTCGGCCCGACTGCTGGAAGATTGGGATTGGCCGCTGTTTGCCGGTCGGGGGGCGGCGTTAGTGGTGGACTCAGCGCGATCGCCCCTGTGGTTAGTTGGGTTTTCGGACATTACGGCCCTGTTGTGGAGTTTGGCCCGGCAAGGGGTGGCGGGTGTGCATGGGCCCCTGCTCACCACCTTGGGCCAGGAACCGGCCTGGACGGTCGATCGCCTGTTTAATCTGTTGGCCGGTCAGTCCCTGGAACCGCTTCAGGGCCAGGGTTGGGGCGGTGGAACCGTGGTGGGTCGCCTGTTTCCGGGGAACCTGACGGTGATTGCCAATTTGCTCAATACGCCCTTGCAGCCCGCTTTGGCAGGGGCAATTTTGGCGATCGAGGACGTGACGGAATATCCCTACCGAATCGATCGGCTGTTGACCCAGTGGCGTTTGAGCGGTCTGTTGCGGTCGATCGGGGGCATCGCGATCGGTCATTTCACCGCTTGCGACCCACCGCCCAACCGGCCCAGTTGCTCCATGGCGGAAGTGCTGTGCGATCGGCTGGGAGATTTGGGCCTGCCGATCGTTTCCGGGTTGCCCTTTGGCCATGAGCCCCCAAATGCGGCTTTGCCCGTGGGCACGTTGGCCCGGCTGGATGGGGAGGCGGGCACTCTGGAACTCTTGAGCTAGGCAATTGCGCCCAGCATCTCAGCCAAGGGGCCGATGGGGCGGGCAAGACCCATTTTTAACATCAGTTCGGGTTCAGCAGGCAGCTCAATCCCCAGCACAGCCAAATCGAGGGACAGTTTCTTGGGTTGATGACAGTAGGCAATCAGCCCACTGAGTAGATGCACAAAACAATTGACCGGACGGCGGTGATGGGAATGTTCAATCTGGCAATGGTTCTTGAGCTGGTCAATAGACTTCTTGCCTTAATTAAAACCCTCACCCTCAATTAAAACCCTCACCCTAAATCCCTCTCCCAAGTCGGGAGAGGGACTTGACAACCAACAACGAAATCGCTGCCATTCTCTCTTTCTGGCTCCCCTTCGCTCTCCTTAGGAGAAGGGGTTGGGGGATGAGGGCTGTTAGCTGATTCGCGCAAGAGGTCTATATAAATTTGCCGTGCTGCTAGACGCGGCGATCTTGACTAAATGCGGTTGTCCAACAGTTTCTTCGTGGCTTCCACAATTTGGGCCGGCTGCACGATCGTCAGATTCTCTAAAATCCCGTTATAGGGCGTGGGAATATCTTGCGAAGACAACCGTACTGGCGGTGCATCCAAATCATCAAAGCATTGTTCGATGATTTGAGCCGTCAATTCTGCCGCGATGCCGCCCGTCTTCATGCACTCTTCCACAATCAGCACCCGATGGGTCTTGCGCACCGACGCGGCGATCGTGGCCATATCCAACGGTTTCAGGGAAATCAGGTCAATCACTTCCGGATCGATCCCTTCCTTCTCCAGGGTCTTCACCGCCTGCATCACGTGGTGGCGCATTCGGGAATAGGTCAGGATCGTGATGTCCTCGCCCGATCGCACCATTTCCGCCTTGTCCAGCGGCAACAGATATTCTTCGTCCGGCAAATCTTCCTTCAGGTTATAGAGCAGCACATGCTCAAAGAACAGCACCGGGTTATTGTCACGAATTGCCGACTTCAGCAAACCCTTAGCGTTGTAGGGCGTGGAACAAGCCACAATCTTCAACCCGGGAACCGCCTGGAAATAGGCCTCTAGGCGCTGGGAATGTTCAGCCCCCAACTGGCGACCCACCCCGCCGGGGCCCCGGATCACCATCGGAATCGTGAAGTTGCCGCCGGAGGTGTAGCGCAGCATCCCGGCGTTGTTGGAAATTTGGTTAAAGGCCAGCAACAAGAAGCCCATGTTCATGCCTTCCACGATCGGGCGAAGGCCCGTCATGGCTGCTCCCACGGCCATCCCCGTAAAGCTGTTTTCCGCGATCGGGGTATCCAGCAGCCGCAGATCACCGTATTTCTTATACAAGTCCTTGGTGACCTTGTAAGAGCCGCCATAGTGACCCACATCTTCTCCCATCACCAACACCCGAGGGTCACGGGCCATTTCTTCGTCGGTTGCTTCACGAAGGGCGTTGAAGAAAATCGTTTCTGCCATCGGTTTGTTGTGGAATTCGTTGTGGAAGTTGAATCAAGGTTGGCTCAGCGGGGTTTATTGTACCGCCAAGGTTGCGCCCGATCGCGCCTAACTCCGGTCGTGGGGCCCCAAATCCCGTCACGGTTTGTTCAAAAATCAACCTTAACGATCGCCCCCAACCCACAGAAACCAAGCCACAATACGAGGCAACGCGCACTGCAAAACGCGCCACCGCAAACCGCACCCCAACCCCCGCACTCGCTAGGGTTTTGATTTCTAGGGTTTTGATTTTTAAGGACAGATTCACCATGGGCCTACTCGACAGCGTGTTTCGGAAAGCAACTCCCGACGGGACGATCACCCTGTCCTCGCCCGAGGCGTTTGCGGCGATTTTGGTGATTGCCATGGCCGCCGATGGTTACGCCACCGATGAAGAAGTGCGCACCCTCCGCGACAGCCTCTATCGAATGCAACTGTTCAAGCGCTTTGACGAAGAGCACATGGCCAAGATGATCGACAAACTCTTGGGCATCATGCAATCCCAAGGGCCCGATGCGCTGTTCCAAGGAGCCCAAGTGGCCTTGCCCGAAGAGCTGCGCGAAACTGCCTACGCCGTGGCCGCTGACATGACCCTCACCGACGGAACCTTGGACGCTTCCGAGCAAGACTTTCTGACGGAACTGGCCAGCGCCCTCGCCATTTCCCCCCAAACTGCTGAATTGTTGATCACCGCCATGACCATCAAAAATCGCGGCTAAGCAAAAATCGCGGCTGAGGTTGAGACCAGCAGGTCAGCAGCCCAAGAACCGCGATCGGGGGGGAGGCTGCCCCAGAAGTGCAGCAGTTTTTGAGGGCTAATCAGAGGGCTAATCAACGGAGCGATCGACCACCGCCCCAGAAAGATTCCCCCAAAAGCTCGTTTGGGGAGCACCGTTTGCTAGGCTGGCTTTGCACCGAAATGCAATCTCCAACGTTCCTCAATGGGCGCGACTTTAGAACAAATTGCCAGCTACCTCGATCGCCGGGGTTGGACCTACGACATTGACCACGAGCGATCGTGGATTGTCACCGCCGTTCAGGCCGACAACCTCGATGACTTTCAATTGGTGGTGCAGCTCGAAGAAGAAGGGCGTTTTTTCAAGCTGTTTGCGCCCCAGGTCATCAGCGGCATTCAAAACCACCCCCACAAGGCCGCCATTTTGCAAACCATGCTGAGCATTTCCTGGGAAACCAAAATGCTCCAGTGGGAATATGACCCCTCCGATGGAGAAATTCGGGCCATCATTGAATTTCCCCTAGAGGACGCTCCCCTCACGGAAAAGCAATTTAACCGCTGCTTGGTGGGGCTGATTCAAATTGTTGACGATTTCGCCATGCCGCGACTGATGGCGGTTATGGAAACGGGGCTGGACCCAAACGATGAGGAGGCTGGGGAACGGCTGTTGTTGGCCCTCCAGGAAGAAGCCCCCGGCCTGTTGGGCCTGTTGGAACGGGCCATGGAGGCTCGCAAACGGCGCGGCTTGTTCCCTTGAAGAACCGACGGCGCGATCGAGCGAGTGATTAATCTCCACCCGCAATCAGTCTCCAATCGTGATCAGAGTGCTGAATCAGAGTGCTGAATCAGAGCAGCTTTGGGATAGGGGCATTACGCGAAGTAGAAATGCGAAGTAGAGATCAGAAGTAGAGATCAAAGGAGATCAAGAGGGTCGTTTGGGGTTGAGTCTTTTACGGTTCCTCTGCGATCGGCAGTGGATTGATAGTTGATTGGGTTGCCGAGGCCGGCAAGGAGATGCTGAGGCCGGTGGCCAGGAATCGGCACAGGAGCGAGAGGAGGAGTGATGATCAATACGGCAAGGGGCGATCGGGTGGACATGGCTCCCGTCACGATCGCCATCATTGGTGCGGGCGTTTGGGGAGCGGCCTTGGCCCGGCTGGCGCGGCAAAATCCCCAGGCGATCGTGCGGCTGTGGTCGCGGCGGAGTCCCGAGAGTCTGGCGGAGGCGATCGGGGGAGCCAACTTCGTCCTGTCGGCGGTGTCGATGAAGGGGGTAAGCGACTCGATTGCCCGGCTAGCTGTCACGGAGATGCCCCCCTCCACGGTGTTGATCACCGCCACCAAGGGGCTGGATGCCCAAAGCCACCAAACGCCTTCCCAGATGTGGCATTCGGCTTTTCCCCAGAACCCGATCGTCGTGTTGTCGGGGCCCAATCTCTCCCAGGAAATTGAACATGGGTTGCCGGCCGCAACGGTGGTGGCCAGCTATGACCAAGGGGCGGCCGAAGCAGCCCAGCGACTTTTTGCCTCTAATGTGTTGCGGGTCTATGCCAACCTCGACCCGATCGGGACAGAATTGGGCGGAACCCTCAAGAACGTGATGGCGATCGCGGCGGGCGTTTGCGACGGTCTGCAATTGGGAACCAACGCCAAGGCGGCCCTCCTGACTCGGGCCCTGCCGGAAATGATTCGGATTGGCACGCATTTGGGGGCCCAAGCGGAAACATTTTTTGGGCTGGCGGGCTTGGGCGACTTGCTGGCCACCTGCAACAGTGCGCTCTCGCGTAATTACCAGGTGGGCTATGGGCTGGCCCAAGGGAAACCCCTCGATCGCGTCCTGGCGGAAATTCACAGCACCGTGGAGGGGATCAACACCGTGGAAGTGTTGGTGGCCATTGCCCGCGAGCAACAAATTCCCGTCCCGATCGCCCGTCAAGTCCATCGCCTGCTGCATGGCCAAATCACGCCACAGCAGGCCGTGCGCGCCTTGATCGATCGCGACCTCAAACAGGAATTTGAAGACGAACTGCTGTGAGCCAGCGGCCCGTTAACCCCCAACTCAGCTCCAACTCAGCCCAAGTCCCACAAGCCCGCCGATCGCCCCGCCAAGCGCTCGCCAAATTGCCCGTAAAATAAGGATTGGCTCATGGCTTCCAGGGCCGGCGTTTCCCAACTCAACGCCCCTTGCCCAGGCGATCGCCTTTTCCTCGCCGGTTGAAATCACCGTTGAAATTCCCATGCAAGACTTTTTGAATAACGTTTTACGCTATCCCCGATTTCTGATTAGCTTCAGCCTGGGCGTGGTGCTCACGCTGCTCTCGCCCTTTACGGGACTAATGAAAGACCGGCGATCGGCCATTGCCGTGGGCTGCTTATTTGCCTCTGCCTTGGGATTTGTGTTCTTCACGCTGCGGGCCATGTTGGGCTTGGTGGAAGTTCAATAAAATTCAACGGCAAAATCCAACGGCCAGCGTTTTAGCGGCATTTCGACTGCATTTTTGGAGAATTGAGCAATGGCTACAAACCGGCGAGTCGCGCGGGTGGCGGAAATGATTCGGCGCGAAGTCAGCCAGATGCTGATGAATGATATCAAGGACGATCGGGTGGGGCTGGGAATGGTCAGCGTCACCGATGTGGATGTGTCCGGCGATTTGCAACATGCCAAGATTTTTGTCAGTGTCTATGGCACAACGGAAGCTCGCGAAGCCGCCATGGCCGGCTTGCGATCGGCTACTGGCTATGTGCGCAGTGAATTGGGGCAGCGGGTGCGGCTGCGACGAACCCCGGAAGTGATTTTTATCGAAGACAGTTCGATCGAGCGGGGGAGCCGCGTTCTCAGTCTTTTGGATCAGCTTGAACAACACCGCAAAGAACATCCCCTGGACTTGGAAACGGATCATCCAAACGGGGCCGATGCAGCCTTAGTTGATGATGAATTCGATGATGACCTAGACGACGAATTTGAAGACGAGTTCGACGATGAAGATGATGAATTCGACGATGAGCTAGACGACGAAGACGAACTTGATCATGAATTAAATGCAGGATCGGAGGCTGGCTAATTGCCATGAGTTACCTAGAAACCGCTGCTGATTTTTATCGGGCCGCCGCCGTTACCCCAGAAGTGGGGCTGTGTTGTGTTCAAGGCAGCACGGTGCAATTTCCAGGGCTGCGAATTCCCGCCCGCATGTCCAACATGAATTATGGCTGCGGCACAACGGTGCAGCCCACGGAACTGACCGGACAACCCACCGTGCTCTATGTGGGCGTGGGTGGTGGCCTGGAAGCTTTGCAATTTGCCTATTTTTCGCGGCGGCCGGGCGCGGTAATTGCAGTGGAGCCGGTGGCAGAAATGCGATCGGCGGCGATCGAGAACTTACAGCAAGCCGCCCAGTTAAACGACTGGTTTGATTTGAGCTTTGTGCAAATTGTGGCCGGTGATGCCTTTGCATTACCGATCGCCCCTGAGTCAGTGGATGTGATGGCCCAAAACTGCTTGTTCAATATTTTTGAACCGGCGGATCTTGATCGGGCCCTGGCGGAAGCACATCGCGTTCTGAAACCCGGCGGCCGGTTGATGATGAGCGACCCGATCGCCCAGCGACCCATCCCCGAGCACCTGCGCCAGGATGAACGGCTGCGGGCCATGTGCCTTTCCGGGGCCCTCCCCTACGAAGCCTACGTCGATCGAATTGTGGCCGCCGGATTTGGCCAAGTGGAAGTTCGGGCCCGTCGTCCCTATCGCCTTCTCGATCGCGCCACCTATCAAATTGAGAGTGACCTGCTGCTCGAAAGCCTTGATAGTGTTGCCTTTAAAGTCCCCATTCCTGAGGATGGCCCCTGCATTTTCACGGGCAAAACAGCCATTTACACTGGCCCCCAAGATCGCTACAACGATGGCCAAGGCCATCAACTCGATCGGGGCGTACCGGCGGGTGTTTGCGACAAAACCGCTGCCAACTTAGCAGCCAAAGAACCCGATCAAATTACCATCACCCCTCCCACTTGGCACTATCGCGGTGATGGTTGCTGTTAGGAATTGGGGGGCATGTAGCATCAGCCGTTTGAGTGTCTTACCTGCTCAAACAGCCTCGGCACGCAGGGCGATCGGTAACTCAATGCAGAATTCAGCCCCCGCTCCCTTGGCTGACTCAACGGTCAATTGGCCGTGGTGATGATTCACAATAATTTGATAGCTACTGGCCAAATTTAAGCCCACCCCTTGCCCGATCGGCTTCGTGGTGAAGAAGGGATCAAATAATTGGCGCTGAACTTCTGGAGAAATCCCCACCCCGTTGTCCCGAATCCGCACTTGAATGGTGGTGGGGCTGGTGCGCTCGGTACAAATCCAAATGGTTGGATCTTCTTGAAGTTGCTGTTTTTGCACCGCAGAACTCAACGCCTCGATCGCATTATTCAGAATATTCAAAAAAACCTGGTTCACCTGCCCCGCATGGCACTTCACAGGCGGCAAATCTCCATAGGTTTTAATCACGCGGATTTTTAAATCGGCTAAGGATTGATTCAGCAATAGCAAAGTGCTATCCAACCCATCGTGCAAGTTCACCGACTTAATTTCAGCTTCTCCTAATCGCGAAAAAATGCGTAAGGCCAGAATAATTGACTGAATGCGATCGACCCCATTTTGCATCGCATCCACCAGTGATTTAAAGTCGCGGGCAATGAACTCTAAATCGATTTCTTTCAGAATCCTTTGCACCGACTCCGGCGGATTAGGGCAAGCCGCTTGATACTGATCCAGCAACTCAAACAGCGTTGCCAAATACTCCCTTGCAGGCGACAAATTACCCGCAATAAAACTCAGGGGATTATTAATTTCATGGGCCATTCCTGCAGCCAACTGACCAATGCTGGCCATTTTTTCCTGCTGCAACAGTCGCAAATGGGTTTGGCGCAATTCTTCCAAAACCCTTTGCAAGGTTAAGTTTTGGGCAAGGAGGCTCTCTTGGGCCCGCTTCAGAGCGAGCTGATTTTCAATGCGGGCAATGACTTCTTCTAACTGAAAAGGCTTGGTGATGTAGTCAGCGCCGCCCATTTGAAAGGCTTGCACTTTATCCTGAGCGCTATCTAGGGCACTCAAGAAAATAATTGGAATCTTTTTAAGCTGATCATTGTCCTTGAGGACTCGACAAACTTCATAGCCATTCATGCCCGGCATGTTGATATCCAACAGAATCAGGCTGGGCGGATCGGCATGGATTGATTGCAAAGCCATCGGGCCGTTAAGGGCCTTGCGAACCAAGTAGCCCTGTTCTACTAGGAGGGACGATAGAAACTGAATGTTGGCGATCGTGTCGTCAACAATCAGAATGTCCTCTTTGGTGTCCGATTGGGTAGACATCGCGGGTGCAACCGTGGCATTCATCGGCAAAACTCAGGAAATAAATATCAACCCTGATGAGACCAGGATTTAATGGGATAGTTGATCAAGAAATCTTCCATTTCGGCAACCGTGAGGGGTTTAGCCACCCAATAGCCTTGAATGAAGTCACATTTAAATTCTTGTAATTTTTGGAGTTGAGCGATCGTTTCAACGCCTTCCGCCACAATCTGTTTTTGCATGGTTTGGGCAATGTGAATGATGGCGGCCACGAGTTCGCCCCGTTCGTGAGACTCATTCAGGGGCGTGATGAAGGAGCGATCGATCTTGAGAATATCTACGGGCAGTTTCTGTAAATAACTCAGGGATGAGTAGCCCGTCCCAAAATCATCGACGCAAATTTGAATTTCTCGATCGCGCAAATTATTCAAAACGGCAATGTTTTGAGGGGTGTGACCCATAAATACCCCTTCGGTAATTTCTAGCTTGAGACAGGAGAGATCTGCAGCCAGGCTTTGAACAATTTGATTGAATTTTTCCAAAAAATCCTGTTGGTTAATTTGGCGAACCGAAAGATTCACACTCACAAATAAAGGGCGATCGCCCGGGCGATCGCGATTCCACTGTTGAATCTGCTTCAGCGCTTCGGTCAACACAAATTCCCCGATCGCCACAATTAATCCTGTCTCTTCTGCGACGGGAATAAACATCGAAGGGGGCACATAACCGTGAACGGGATGGGGCCAGCGCACCAGGGCTTCACAACCGGCCAACTCCCCCGTGGCCACGCAGACAATGGGCTGATAGGCCACTTGCAGCGCCTGGTTTTGGAGGGCATGGCGCAGCTCGGTTTCCATCTCCAGGGTCTGGAGGGCGTAGCGATGCATGGCCTTGTTGAACTGTTGGTATTGACCCCGGCCCATGGTTTTGGCTTGGTACATGGCCGCATCGGCATCCCGCAGCAGGTGTTCCGGATGGCTGTAGTTGTCGGAATCTACGGCAATGCCGATGCTGGCGTTGGTGAAAATTTCATGGCCCTGGAGCTGAAACGATCGCTGCAAGGCTTCCATGACCCGATCGGCATAGGTTTGGGCCAAGGCGAGGGGATCGGGCCCCTGTAGCAGCAAGGTGAATTCATCGCCCCCAAACCGCGCCATGAGGTGGGGCGGCTCCAGCAGGGCCTGAAGCCGTTGGGCCAGGCTAATTAGCAGTTGATCGCCCACAAAATGCCCCAAGGAATCGTTCACCACTTTGAAGCGATCGCAGTCAACAAACAGCACTGCCACCCGATCGGCTTGGGCTTGGCGAGCGGCTTGAAACCGTTCCGCCAACTCCCGCGTAAAAGCGGTTCGGTTAGGCAACCCCGTGAGGTCATCCCGCAGCACCAGATCCATCAGTTGTTCTTGTAGCCGTTGGCGCTCTTGAATTTCCGTATGCAGGGCCGCATTTGCCTGCTCCAGGGCCCAAGTACGCTCCCGCACGCGCCGTTCCAAGTCCAAGTTCAGCTCGGCCATTCGCTGTTGAGCCGATCGTGCCTGCAAGTGGGTGCGCACCCGGGCCAGCACCTCTTGGCCATGAAAGGGCTTGGTAATGTAGTCTGAGCCGCCCGTTTCAAAGGCCCGCACCTTGTCGAAGGCATCGCTGAGGCCACTGAGAAAAATGACGGGAATGTCGGCCGTGCTGGGATCCGCCTTCAGGGCCTGGCAAACGCTGTAGCCGTCCATGTCCGGCATCATGATGTCGAGCAGGATCAAATCTGGCGGGTCGGCGGCCACGGCCCGCAAGGCCATGGAACCGTTGATCGCCTTGCGGATTTGATAATGCTCAGTGGCTAAGAGGGCTGCCAAGAGCTTCAGGTTTTCGGGGGTATCATCCACAATCAAGATATCGGCCGGCTGGAGATCCACCTGTTGGAAACTAGCTGGCTCGATATTGGTGTCAGCACGAATGTCAGCTATTGCAGAGGTCGCCGCCCGATCGGGAGCGATCACCGTAGCGGTCGCGGGTCGATCGAGCGGTTGGTCGGCATGGGGCCAGCCGCTCGATCGATCCAGGCCAGGTTCCTGGAATTCACTCACAACCCCGGGCAAATGCCCCGCAAGGGGCGCGTGAGCGGCGGCAGGCGAGTCCGGTGGTGGCTGATCGGGTTGGGAAGCGGAGTGCGACATGGCAGGCAACAACTCAGGTGGCATGTTGAGACAAATGGACTGAATCTAGGGAGCGGATTGCGCTTCATCCAGTAATTCCAACACCCGATCGAACCGCAAACCGTCAATCCATTGGCTGAAGACTTGCCGCAAGGCGTTGGCACTGTCCGGCAGCGCCTCCAAAAGCTGCAAGGCTTGGCTATCGCTGCCTCGGGTGACGGCCGCTCGGAATTGTTGCTGCCAAGGATCGGGCAAGCTCGCCAGTTGGGCCAGCAAGGTATGGGGATCCGCATCGATCGGGGCGGTGTTGGGTTCCGGTTCCGCAGGCGCTTGGTAGAGATATTGCACCCCTAATTTTTGACCCAGCAACTCCAACAAATCGGTGAAGTTAAAGGGTTTACAAATCAAATCATCACAGCCGGCCGCCAAGATTGCCGCTCGATCTTGGTCAAAAGCACTGGCCGTTAAGGCAATGATCAGAGTCTGGTGGCCGCCGGGCTGGGATTTGATCAGGCGACTAGCCGCGTAACCATCCAAACCAGGCATTTTCATATCCATAAAGATGGCCTGGGGGTGGTGCTGTTGCCACAGTTCGACAGCCATTTGACCGTTAATGGCGGTGATGGTCTGAAAGCCCACCTGATTCAGCAAGTCCGTGAGCAGGGCGCGGCTGTCCGCATGGTCATCGGCCACCAAAATCATGTAGGCCGGTTGCCCCGGAGCCAGCCGCAGGATGGGTTGCTGGGAAGCGGAGTCGATCGCGCCGCTGGTTTCCGCCCGCTGGGCTTGGATCGTGACCGTGAAGGTGGCTCCCGTTTGCGGTTGACTATAAACCGAGATGTCGCCGCCCAACAAGCGGGCAAATTCCCGAGAAATGGACAGGCCCAACCCGGTTCCCTGACCCGATCGCTGGCCAACGGCTGTTTGCTCAAAGGGCCGAAACAGTTGGGCAATTTCTTCGGCGGATAGGCCCGGCCCCGTGTCGCTGATGTTGAACTCCAGGCCAATGGCGGTGGGGTCGGTCTCGCGGGTGGCCGGGGCCTCGGCGATCAGTGGCGATCGCTCCCCGATCGGGGTGGTTGACAGTTCCCGCGCCGTCAAAATCACCCGCCCCCGATCAGTAAATTTCAACGCATTGCCCAACAAATTCAGCAAAATTTGCCGCAATCGGTTCTGATCGGTAATCACAAATTGCGGCAGGGTGGCCGATCGCTCAAAAAGCAACACCAATCCCTTGCTTTCCGCCTTCACGATCAACAGGTCTTGCAAGGTGTCTAGCAACCGGTGCAGATCAAACCGCTCCAGTTGCAGCGTCATTTGGGCCGCCTCAATTTTGGACATATCCAAAATGCTGTTGATCAGGCCCAAGAGATGCTCGCCGCTGCGGTTCACAATATTGGTCTGCTGGCGGTGGGTCAGAGAAAGGGATGGATCTCGCGCCATCAGTTGGGTAAAGCCCAAAATCGCATTCAGGGGGGTGCGGAGTTCGTGGCTCATTTGGGCTAAAAAGTGACTTTTGGCCCGATTGGCTCGATCGGCCTCTTCCTTGGCAGCCAACAGTTCGGCCGTTTGCTGTTGGGTTTTGGCGAGCAGTTCGGCCTGTTGCACGGCCACGCCAAATTGCTCAGCAATCCGCACCACGCTGGCCACTTCCACCTCCGTCCAACTGCGCGGCTGGTCGTTTTGGTAGCAGGCCAACAGGCCCCACAACTGCTCCCGACAGAAAATCGGCACGATGATATAGGCTCTAGCCTCCAAGGCCTCTAGTAACCGGAGATAGCAATCATCGAAACCGTAGGCATAGATATCACTGACACAGCGACAACTGCGGGTGGTTTGGTAGCTGCCCCCTTGGGTGTCCTGGAGGTAGGAATCTTGAATCAACAGATTTTGGCTGTCGATGGTTTTAATGATGCATTCGGGGCGATCGACCGCAATTCGCTCAATGGTGGCGTTGTTATAAACCGGTGTCCAACCGGGCATCACGGCCTCCGAAACCACTCGCCCGCTCCAGTTCGGCTCAAAGCGGTAGACCAAAACGCGATCGCACTCAATAATTTGCTGAAGCTCGCTGGTGGTGGTGTCCAGGATGGTTTGTAACTCCAGGGTGCGCCGCATTCGTTGAATCACGCGGGCGATGGTGGTTTCGCGGCGGGCAGTTTTTTGGAGGGCTAACTCGGCCAGCCGGCGATCGGTAATGTCTGTTAGGGAACAAACCACCCGCTCCACCTGCTGATCTTCATTCAGAATTGGATCCGCATTCACCAACAACCAGCGCCGCTGTTCGCCTTCGTTCAAGCTCAAGATGGTATTGGCCAAGCGCCATTGGGGATTGGTGATGCGATCGGTTGTCCAAGATTGCCCCGCCGATCGATTGGCGGCCCCGCCGCTGCCGGTTTCTCCCCCATCCCAACCCAAACTGGCGCTGAAGCTGGAACTGAAGCCGGTGAAATTGGCTTTCAGCAGGTTACCCACACCTCGGTTCACCGTCGGGCGATCGGGCACGGTGGCATCCGGTTCCCCCAAAGCCAAAATCTGCTGAAGCGGCATCAAATCTTGGCCAAGGGTGAAATCATTCGGATTGAGAGTGGGCAACCCCGCATGGAAAATTTGCCCCTGCAAAGCCTCTACAGACGTGCCCAACAGCTTAGCTGCCATGGGATTGCAAGACAAAATGCGCCCACCCGCATCCACCAGCAGCACGCCCGTTGGCAGGCGATCGATCAGCAGTCGGAACCGCATCTCACTTTCGCTGAGGGTTTGCTCCCGCACTCGCTGTCGATCGAGCATCCGCTCAAACGTGGAAATGGCCAGAGCAATCACCAAAATGACGATCGCCCCTAAGGCCACATCCACCGCCAACCCCGCCGAAGTGATGCTGGGCAAGTTGGAAGGCTGATTGAGGCCCTCGCTCCCGATCGGGAAATCTGGGGTCTGCTCCGACAACCCAAAAACCGAGTGATTCACCATCCAAAACTGCGTGCTGGCCATGGCGGTGTAATGCATCCCCCCAATTCCGCAACCCATGATGGTGGCGCTGCTGAGGGACTGCCAGGAGAAGGGAATTCCACTGCCAGCCGTTTCCATGCCCGATCGCCCCAACCGCAGCGACAGCCAAGCCGCCCCATAGGCAGACACCAGAGCAATCACCACAGAAGCACCAACCCCCAGCCAGGAATAGTGAACCTCACCGGGCAACTGCATCGCGCCCATGCCGGTATAGTGCATCGCCACGATCGCCAGCCCCATGCACAGCCCCCCCACCAACAGTGAAAAACGCACTGCACTGCGGCTCATGACATACAGGCCAATTCCCGAGGCGATCAGGGCCCAAAATAGCGATAGTAATGTGGTGTTGAGGTCATAATGAACGGCCATGGGCAACTGAAAGGCCAACATGCCCACAAAGTGCATGGACCAAATGCCCACCCCCATGGCCAGGCTGCCACTGACCAACCACAACACCTGCTGGCGCACGGTTTGGGCCAGGCGCAATCGGCCTGCCACGTCGAGGGCGGTGTAGGACGCGACGATCGCGATCGCCAGCGAAGCACTAACCAACGACCAGTCATACATCCCAAAAACGGGACTCAGCAGAGGCTCCATGGGCAATTGTTCACCAGTTCAGGGCTATAGTCGCGGGGAATTAGCTAGGGCGATTAGAGCTTATTTTGTATAGTGTTCCCAGCCTCACGGGGAATTTCGGCCCTGAGGAAACAACTGCGTTGCTGATCAGTGGTGGTGTTGATCAGTGGCGATCGGTCACGATGATGAGTCCCGATGATCAATACCGAATGATCAATACCGACAAGCACTATCGATCGATATCGATATAGATACCAAACCGAATATCGATCACTGAAACTAAATCCTGTCAACAGCCTGTCAACGTGCCTCTTTCAATGTGCCTCAAGGAGCCAATTTGTGCATCTTGCACCGATGGATTGTCCTGTGGGTCTGGTGGAGCTGATTGATCAAGTATTGATCGAATTATTGATCGAAGCTGACCCAGAGTCGGTAATTGGTGAAGCCGCCCATCGTGCCCACGGAAATGTCATAGCGAGCGTCTTCTAGGGCCCGGAAGCGCGTTTTGCTGACCTGGCGGGCGAGGACGCGGCCGTCATCATTGGTTAAGTCAAACCTGGCGCGACCATTGTAAGAATCAAGCCGGATTTCAACCGACCCGGACGGTAAATCCACCTGCCAGATATCTTGCTCACCACTGGTCACCTCCCCTTGGGCCGTGCCGTAGCGGCTGAGGGGGTCGATCGACAGGGCGTAGGTGTTGGAGCGATCGGCCAGGGTGGGGCCCGCTTGGAAAGGACGAGTCACCACCTGGCGCTCCCAAGGATTGCTCTCGTCGCGGTTGGTGGATTGGGCCCGCTGTTCGATCGGGGACAGTTCCACCGACAGTTCATAGGTTTCCGGGCCGCGCAAACTGCTGACCACCACTTGGTATTGGCCTTCGCTGGGAATTTCAATAAATGCTTCGCCCGTATTGGTGGCCAACCGAGACCCATCGGGCCCCAACACATCAAAGCGTGCATTGCTATTGCGGGAGGAAATCAACACCTGCATTCGCCCGGGCCGCCCATTCACCAACCACACATCACTGCGATCGCTCGTGACCGTGCCGGTGACCAAGCCGGCCGTCCCGGCCGCATTCAAAGACAGCACTTGTGGGCCACTGGCCGTTGGGGGCGAGGGCCGAAAATCAGAGCTGGAAAAGTCCACACAGCCCACGTTCGATCGCGCGCCGCTGGGCACGATCGCCCCGCAAAGGTTGGCCCCGTCCAGGCGTGCTCCGGTTAAATCTGTGCCCCACAGGTAAGCGCCCCGCAGATCTGCGCCGCTCAGGTCGGCTCCCCGCAAGTTAGCCCGAATGATCAGCGTGTCGCGCAGGTTGGCCCCTCGCAGGTTGGCCCCTCGCAGATCCAACCCATTCAAATCATTGCCCTGAAGGTTGCAACTGGGGCATTGGTTGCTTTGTACCAAGTTGCGCCGGTTGAAGGTGGTTTGGTTAAAGTCGCTGGCCTGGGCGGGAGTGGCAAATCCCATGGCCAGGGCGGCGATCGAGCCAGCTAACCCCCAGCGGCCGACGGCGGAAACGGCAGCAACGGCCAGGGAACGATTGCGGAAGTGGGATTCGATCGCGGACATGGCAGGGAAATGTTGTTGAAATGCTGGCTGAAATTCGGGTGGAAATTCGTTCTTGGCGAGGTCGTTTGGAGGCAAGATGCTCTTGCATCCATTCGTTTTTAGCATTCGTTGGCGAAGACGGCGAGCGATCGGGGGACAGCAAATGGGTTCAGGAGCGCAAAATTGCCCCCAGACCTCGATCGGTTCTCGCGTGATTTTTGATCGGTTCTCGATCGGTCCCTTGATCGCCCCTCTGAGCAAGATTGCTCCTTTGATCAACTAATGATCAAATGATCAGTCCAGTGACCGATCGCCCTGCTCAGTTTGGCCGCTGGAAGATCCGGCCGGCAACCAAACCAGCCAACGATCAAGCACCCGCACCACGGCCCCCTGAGGCAGGGAACGGGTTTGGCTGCCCTGGGGGGCGCTCACCAAGGCCAACACCGCCGCCACTTGGGCGTAGGTGGGCGATCGGGCGGCTTGTTGGGTCAACCAGCGACGCAACACCCGCCGCTGAAGGGCGATCGGCTCCCGTTGCAGTTGAGCGCGATCGAGCCGATCGCCCCCATTGCCCAGGTCTGGCCCAGCACGATCGTGCCCATGGGTCTCCAGCCATTGGGCGGTGAGCTGTTCCAACCATTGGGCCTCATCCGCCAACAGTTCCGCCGTTTGGGCCAAGTGGCGCTCCACCTGGGGGTTAAACGCTGCTCGCAACAGGGGCAACACCTGCGATCGCAACCGGTTCCGAAAATAGCGCTGATCCTGATTGGTGCTGTCTTCCCAGAGGGGCAACTGCCAAATTCGGCAAAATTCCGCCGTTTCTGCCCTTGTCCAATTCAGCAGCGGGCGCACCAATTGCAGCGACCCGAGCGATCGTTGCCAATCCAAAGACCCCAACCCATCGCCCCCGCTGCCGCGAATTAGGTGATGCAACAAGGTTTCTGCCCGATCGCTGGCCGTGTGTCCCGTCACGATCGCGCTGCACCGGTGCTGTTGGGCCAAGCTGCTCAGGGCATCGTAGCGCCAGGCGCGGGCGGCCGCTTCGTTGGCTTGGGGCGCATCCCAGGTAGCCAAAACGGCGGGCAATCCCCAATCGTTGGCTAATTGAATCACGAAGTCCCCATTGGCGGCCGCATCGGAGCGCCAACCGTGGTTGCAGTGCCCCACCACCAATTCCCAGTGCCAAAGGCGGCGCAGATCCACCAACAACCGCAACAGGCCGATCGAATCTTGACCGCCGGAAACCGCCACCAACACCCTGGTTCCGATCGGGAGTAAACCGCGCGATCGCAGGGTCTGGTGAAAACGGGCATGTTGATCACTCCAGGGTTCCGCCACCCTTACTGTTCCCCCTGCACCTCAAGGAGTGGAATCGCCTAGGACTATCACTGAGCACTCTAGGACTATTGCCTAAAACTTGGGCAACTCAACGGCGGCCAACGAATCGCGCCGTTTGCGAGCCTTAGCCAAGGTGGGGGCGGGCCATTGGGGCAACGGTTCCGAGGTCGCCACTGGAGTCGATCGCGCCGGCCAATCCATCAACTCCGCTTCCAAGGACAGCACCTCCGCCAAAGGCGTTGCTAAATCTTCCCCATCAATGGGTTCAAGATCAATAGGTTCAATGGGTTCCACCGGATCCGGTCGCTGATCTTGATCGCTCAGATCCGGTCGTTCAGGCTCCGACAGTGGATCAAAATCCGTCGAATGGGAGTCCAGGGGGTACAAGTCAATCGAAGGGCGGGCCGGGCGATCGCGCTGGGTTGATTCGGCTTCGATCGTCCCTAGATCCGCCAGCGATCGGGGCGAGCTGCTGTGGTGCGGCTCGGTCAGGGGCAGTTGGATCGATCGCCTCGGAGCGGGGGCCGGCAGGGGGGAAACTGGGCTGGGCAAATTCGCTGCCTCCGTCTCCGCCAAGGCCATCAACTTAGCCAACAGATCGCTTTGCTCCGTAGGACTGAGGGGGCGGGGCCAATCACTCAACCACAGAGCATCGGCTAGATCATCGAGGCCATCGGGATCCAGACCCGCGAGGTCATCGGTTGCCGCCGCGTCCGGTAGGGATTCCCACTCGGAGATCACCCCATCGGACTCGATCGGGGACAAAGCCTTGGGCGTAAGGCCCTGTGCATGATTAGCATGATCGGCCGGTGCATGATCGATCGCCGCCAATTGTGCTTGCTGTCGAATTTGATAGGACAAATTTGGAGCAGTTTGCTCTAGGTCCCAATTCAGTAGGGCCAAAATTTCTTCAGTCCGAATGGCATCGATCGGGTCGGCCGTCAGTTCCGCAGGCGGCTCCGGTGCTGGGGTCGAGATTGCCGTTGCCTCCCAATCCCCATCAGCCCAATCCCCATCAGTCCAACCCTGATCAACCCATTGATCCTCTTGATCATCAATCAAGTCACCTTGATCATCAGTCAAGTCACCACTGCCCAAGGAGGACGGCTCAGATTGGGTCAGGGCCAACGAATACGCCAGCGATCGAGGTTCCGTTTCGTTCAAGGGCGGCAAGACCGATCGCCCATATTCCTGCTCTAGGCATTGTTCCAAGGCGGTTCGTAGTTGCAGGGTTTGCCGTTGTTGGCGCTTGAGTCGTTCCTGCAAGTCCTGTTGCCGCCCTTGCAGTTGCATCAGCTCATCGGCTTGCTTCAAGCACTGCTCTTGCAGCAATGCACAGGCCCGTTCCAGTTGGGCAATGCGTCCCCGATCGCAGGACTCCTGCTGCACCCATTCCGCCCGTTCCTGATCCTGTTGGGTCAACTGGGCTTGGGCCGCGGCCAAGGCTTCGGCCAAGCGTGCCGCCTCCTGTTTGGTGCTCTCAAAATCTCGCGATCGCGCGTCGTAGAGGGCCTGTTGGGTTTGGGCCCGCATTTGTTGCAAATCCAGGGTGGCCCGGCATTCCGCCACCGCCGTTTCCAACCGGGTCACCTGTTGCCGCAATTGCTCGTTTTCTTGGTTCAGGGACTCCGCCACCGCCACCAATTGGGCCACATCCGTGGGCCCGATGGGTAACCCGCCTGAGGAGCGATCGCCCCTGAGTCGAGAGTCACCCAATCGGGAACCATTCAAGGCGGCATCATTGGGCCGAGACCCCCTCAACCGAGAGCCGCCATTGTTGGGTTCCTCGCGCTGGCATGGTAGCTCCGCAGGTGATCGGGCTGGCCGATTTCCTGACCAATAGGGCTGCAAAACATCCGTGCCCGATCGCGCCGGCCCCGTTGCTGCTGGGTTGGTGCTGTTGGGATTAGGGATTTGGGAATTGATTATCTCGGAACTCGAGTTCGCCCCCGCTTCCATCCGATCGCCCCGATCGGCCAGGCGATCCAGGGCCGCATCCGCTCCGCCATCCGCTCCATCCTCAACCAATGCTTCCAAAGACAGTGCTCCCGGAAAATTAACCGTCGTCCAGTCTTGGTCAGAATCAGGGCAAGGGGGCGTTAAATCCATAGTCGCTGCTCGGGCCGTTTCGCAAGCGTCCCAACAAAGGGTGGCTTTCTCAGTAACGCATACAATTTTCTGGAGTGCAATTTTTTCTGGAGTGCAATCCACAAAACGCTAATCTGACGTTTTGATGAGGGAATTTAATGATGGGCCGCTCCCTGATTTTTCCCCCTGATTTTAAGGTTGCCACCCCCACCAGAGCCGCACACCGACGATCAACAACAGCACCCCGATCGCCACCCCATCCCGGGCCCGCAACCGAGGCACAGACAGGGGCAAAGAATGACGATCGGGGCTGGTGAATCCGCGTACTTGCATGGCGGTGGCCATCTGCTCCGCTCGCATCAACAGATTTTCCAGCAGGCGTTCTGCCAAAATCAGCCAAATTTTGACTGCGCCGCGCCAACCCAGCCGCCGCCAGTTGATGGCGCGGGTGCGAATCGATCGCACCAGATTTTGCACCTCTTCTAACACCAGCGGAATGAACCGCAGGGAGAGGGTCAACGTCAGGGTCACTTCTGCCACGGGCAGGCCCAAGCGTCCCAAAGGAGCCATCAAGCTCTCTAAACCCGCTGCAATTTCTTCGGGAGCCGTGGTCAACAAAAACAGCGTGGTGCTGTAAATCAAAATGAAGACCAAACTGCCAACCCGCACGCCCAAGCCCAGCGATCGCCGGGACACCTTCAACCAGCCCTGCTGCACCAACCAATACCGATATGAGGTGGGCTGGGGCAAGGCTTCAGGCGAGATCGCCTGGCCCGCTGGGGCTGAACCACTGGCTGGGTATGGGTTGTTAACCCCGCTCAAATTAGGCCAATTCAAATCCGCCGGCGATCGGGATTGATATTTCAGGCCGTAGCCATCGGGAGACAGGGCCGTGAGCAAGGTGGCGAAAAAGCCCACCAGCAACAACCAAACCAACTGCTGTCGCCAAACTCGCCAGGGAATTCCGGCCCCCACGGTCAACAGCACCAACAAGGCCACCAACCCTAACCGGGCCACCCCGCTGGCCAAAATGGGCATCAGCAGGAAAGCCAACAGCCAACCCAGCTTCACCCGAGAATCCAGGCGATGGAGCCAAGTGACCGGTTGTTCAAGGTACAGCCCCAAGGGGAGCGATCGCATTAAGTCCATGAACGGCAGCGCCTAAGGGCAGCGCTAGTTGGCGAGCGTATCAAACCGCACGAGAGATTGGCGCTGCTCGATCGGCTGGTACGATGCCCCATGTTCACCCGTGTAGATTTGGGTGGGTCGGAAGATGCGATTGGTGGACAGTTGTTCGCGCCAGTGAGCTAACCAACCGGCCACGCGGGCGATCGCAAAAACCGGCGTGAACAGATCCGTCGGGATGCCCAGGCGACGATAAACCAAGCCCGAGTAGAAGTCCACGTTGGGGTAAATGCCCTTGTGGCCCAGGCGATCGGACACGACGCGCTCCACTTCCAAGGCCAAGTCGTAGTATTGGTCGCGGCCCAAGTTGTCAAACAGTTCTTCTGCGAGGCTTTGCAGCACCGTGGCCCTTGGATCTTTGACCTTATAAACCCGGTGACCAAAGCCCATGATTTTTTGCTTTTCCGCGATGCAGCGATCGATGTAGGGAACCACATTCTCGATCGAGCCGATCGCCTCCAGCATATCGATCACTTCCTCATTCGCCCCGCCGTGCAGCGGCCCCGCCAACGTGCCCACCGCCGAAGCCACCACCGCGTAAGGGTCGGTCATGGTGGAGGCGGTCACCATGGCCGAGAAGGTGGATGCATTGATCGTGTGCTCCGCATGGAGGATCAAGCAGGTGTCAAACACCCGGGCCGCCAGGGGAGCCGGCTCGCGCTCATTGAGCATGTACAGGAAGTTGGCCGCATAGCCCAAGTCATCCCGAGGCTGAATCGGGTCATTGCCCTTGCGGATCGACTGGAAGGCCGCCACCATCGTTGGAATCTTCGCCAGCAACCGAATGGCCGCTTGGCGGATGTAGGCCGGGTTGGGCAGGGCCCGTCGCGAATAAAACAACCCCAGGGCCGCCGCCGAAGCTTGCAGCGCATCCATCGGGTGGCCGCTTTCCGGGAAGCATTTCATCATGTCCCGAATCCGGAACTTCACCCGCCGGTGATAGCGAATGTCATGCTCAAATTCTTCCAGCTCTTCCTGGGTGGGCAAACAGCCCCAAATCAACAAAAAGGTGGTTTCCAGGAAGGTGCTATGCCGCGCCAACTCCTCGATCGCCATCCCCCGATATTCCAAAATGCCGTTTTTGCCATCCACATAACTGATGGCCGATTGGGTTGCGGGAACACCTTCGAGACCCGGCCGGAATTCACTGGCAGGGGCAGCCGTTTTGGCTGAATCGCCAGTGCTTTCGTTGACGCGATCGGAAGTCGCTGGTGTAGCCATAGGGCAAGGACAGAAAACTATAGGAATAATCGGGGAGGGGTCAGCCAAAAGAGCTGGCTGCAACCGAGAGGGGAACCCATGGGGGGCAAAATCAAACCAATAATACCTGCTTTTTTCAGCACGATTGTGTCCCGTGCATCATTGATCGGGTTTCCATCGCCCCAGATCAGTTGGTTGGCCCACTGGCTGAGGGTGGGTTCGTGGCCCACCAGGGCCAGCCGCAGCCGGGAAGAGGGCTTGGCAGGAAAGGCGGCTTGGGCCAGGTGCTGGGTTCGCCACTGATCGTAGCGCTCTAACCAGGGGTCGATCGCCCGATCGGGGGTCAGTTCGGGCCAAGTCTCCACTTGGGCGGCCAAGCCCACCCCTTGCAGAATGGCGGCGGTTTCCCGGGCCCGCACGAGGGGGCTGGTGACCAGGGTGTCAAAGAACAGCTTCTGTTCCCACAGCCGATCGGCCATGGCGCGGGTTTTGGTTTGGCCCACAGGGGTGAGGGGGCGATCGTCATCGTTAACATAGGTGCCGCGTTCGGCGGCGATGCCATGGCGAATTAAATACAGCTCAATGGCAGAAATCACAGAGGACATGGAGGTTTTAGCCAAACCGATAGCCAAACCAGGTTAGCCAACTCCGGGTTTCTCATCAAATTTCCAAAAATTTCCAAAAATTTCCAAAAGTTTCCAATTTCCGCCGTGGCTAGACCGCCGCTTGCCCGATCGAGGGGTGATTGGCTCGCACACAATAGCGATCGCGCCCGGCCTGCTTTGCACAGTAAAGGGCGGAATCGGCCATGGCAATCAGGGTCGCGGGTTGGCAATCATTGCTAGGCACGAGGCAAGACACGCCAATGCTGACTGTCACAAAGGGGGCCACAATCGATCGCTCATGGGGCAATTGACGACCACGGATCCGGGTGCGGACTTGATGGGCAATGGCGATCGCCCCTTCCAAGGGGGTTTCCGGCAAAATAATCGCAAACTCCTCGCCCCCATAGCGAGCCACCAAATCCGCCGGCCGGCAAATCATGTCTGCCAACACTCGCGCCACTTGAATCAGGCAATCATCACCGGAGGGATGGCCATAGCAATCGTTGTAGGCCTTGAAGCAGTCCACATCCAACAACAACAGGCTCAGGGGACGGCCCGATCGTGCCAAGCGGGCCCACTCCCGCGCCAGGTGCTCATCGAACCCCCGTCGATTGGCCACTTGGGTTAGCCCATCCAGTTGCGCCAAGCGGGTCAGTTCTTGGTTGGCCCGCTGGAGGGCCTGTTCGGCCCGTTGCCGCTCCAAAATTTGAATTTCGAGCTGACGATTGGACTCAATCAGGGCGGCGGTGCGATTGGCCACTTCCGCTTCCAGCGATCGGGAATAGTTGGCCAAAATGGTGGCGGTTTTTTGGCGCTCGGTGATGTCCTGGAAGGTGACCACCGCATAGGTGACCTGCCCCGCTTCATCGGTGATGGGCACAGCCCGCATTTCAAAGGGGATACGCTTGCTGCCCCGATCGAGTTCAACGGTCTCCGTCACGGCGGCTTGGCCCGTTGCGCCCAACTGCACCGGAATCTGAGCCAGCTCAATGGGTTGATCGGTTCCGGCCCGATACAGGCGATCGGCCAGCGACACCGACAAGGGCGCAACCGAATTGAAACTTGGGTTTAAACTCGGGTCTAAGTTCGGATCCAAATTCAGCAGTTGTCGCCCCAAGCTGTTCAGGTAGAGCAGGTCACCCCCCGCTTGATAGACCGCCACCCCCACGGGCAACGCATCCAAAAACAGGGCAATTTTGCGCTCATGCTCGGCGGCCGTGCGCTGCTGTTGCAGTTGCAGTTGGCGTACTTGCAAATGGGCCCGGGTGCGGGCAATCAGTTCGCTGGCCGTCACCGGCTTGGTGAGGTGATCGTTGGCTCCCGCCGCCAAGCCGGCGACAATTTCTTGAGGACAGGCTCGCTCGCTTAACAACACGATCGGCAAGGCCTGGGGTGACCAGGTTTGGCGCAACTGGGCAATCACCTCGTAGCCCGTGAGATCGGGCATTCGCAAATCCAGCAACAGCAAGTCAGGCACAGGGCCTTGTTGAATTTGGGCCAGGGCCGATCGCCCGCTGAGGGCCACAGACACCCGAAACCCCGGTTCCAGCGCCAGCCAGTTGGCCAGCCCTTGCAAAATCAACGGGTCATCGTCCACCACCAAAATGTGAGATGGCAGCAAATCGGGATCGGCGGTGGTTGGGGGCTGGGGCTGAGGCGCTGTCCAATGGTCGCTGGGGGCGATCTGGAGGGTGGGAGATTCCCCTGTCCAGGCGATCGGGATTGTGAAATTGATGCGCTCGCGGATTGCAGGAGCAGCAGTCATTGTGTGATCTCCCGAGGCATTCTCCGGATGATTCCCCGAGTGATCCCCCCAGCCATGGCCGCAGACATCGCCCAAAGCCAAAGTTCCCCCATGTAATTCCACCAGGCGCTTGGTGATGGTTAAGCTCAGGCCGCCAATGGAATCTAACTGAGCTGGCTCTAGGACTAGGGACGGGGGAGAATTAGCCATCATGGGCAGCACCGCCCACCCCGGAGCAAGGGCCGACTCTTGCCCCCAAGACCCGATCGCCGGTTCCGGGCCCCGATCGAGCGTTGAGACCCGCACCATATCTTGCTCAGACAAAAACTCAGCCGTAATTAGAATCTGTTGGCCCGCAGTCTGTTGAATGGCATAGTCCAATAGATTCAGCAAAATTTGCTGGAGCCGATCGGGGTCAGCCATCACCGGCGGCAACTGGTCAGGAATTTGCATCACCATAGTCAGATGTCGTCGATCGGCTAGGGGCTGCAACATCGTGATCGCCACCTGCACCGCCGATCGCAAATCGATCGCCTGCGGATCCAATCGCACATCCCCGTAGCGCAACCGCGCCACATCCAGCAAATCATTCACCAGGTTTTGCAGGCGTTGATTACTGGTTAACAACAGTTCCAAATTTGTTTTTTGCAGGGAAGTCAGCGGGCCGCCCGTCCCCCGCAACAGAGACTCCACAATCGCAATCATCCCCGCCAAGGGCGATCGCAAAGCATGGGAAGTACTGGCCAAGAACTCATCCTTGAGCCGATCGATCCGTCGTAGCTCTTGATTTTGGGCCGTCAGTTGAATAAAAGCCCCCTCCACGCAATTGGCCATGAAGTTAAAGGCCCGGGCCAATTCCCCCAGGCGATCGGGGCGATCGTCCCCCGTCACCCGTCGCTGCCATTGGCCACTGGCCAGCGCTTGGGCCGCCTCATGCACCTCCATCAACGGCCGCGTCACCCAATGGGCCAAACCCCAACCCGTTAACCCCGCCAGCACCATTGCACCGCCACACAACCCCACAATTAGCCATCGATTGTGCTCTAGGGGACTGCTATAGGCTTGATGGGGAGTCACTACCAGCAACCACCAGTCCAAACCGCTGGCATCGTTGAACGGCCGCAAAAAAACGGCGTATTGTTCCTCATTCACCGTGATCGTGGCTTGGCGATCCTGAAGCGGTTGCTGGCCCTGAATGAACCGCATTGTGGCTCGGGCGGCCTCCGCCGTCACGGGGTTTTCGCTGCGGGTGGCCGTCAGGCGCTGGCGACCGCCTCCAGACAAGGGCAGCACCGCTGGCTTTTCTCCCGTGGAGGCAGCAATTAAATGGCCGCTCCGTTCCAAGATCAAGAGTTGCCCTGGTTTTCCCGCTTGCATCGTGGCCAGCCGTTGCCCCAGATGCGAAAGCCGCAACCCCGCCATCAACACGCCCAACGGCCGGCCCCGATCGCCCCACAACGGTTGAGTCACACTTAAATAAGTCGTGGTTTTCTGAAAGGGGGGATCAATAATGCTCCAAGTGGGTTCCCCTGTCCCGACCGCCATTCGATACCAAGGCTGCTGTCGAAAATCTGGATTGGGAACGCTTGATAAACAATCAACCTGGGCCTGGCGATCGCCCTGATGGTTCACGAGATAGCGACAAAGTCCCCCGTTATCAGTGGTGCTGCGGATCAGCAGTTTGCCCCGACTGTTACGCTCAACTCCCGTGAACTCACCGGTGGCCGTTGCGAACCCCACCAAGTCCACATCATCACTGGTAATCACCTGATTCCACAGGTAGCGATCGAGTTGAACCCCTTGGGGCATGGTGTTGGTTTGTTGAGTCCGCTGGCCTGCGATCGGGCGCAAATTATTCGCATTCCGTTGGTTCGCGTCTTGCAACCCGCGCAAAATTTCCTGCAACAGGTCATCGGCGCGATCGGCCGTATCTCGCTGCATTTGCGCCAACACACCCAAAATGGACGATTTGCCGCCAGCATAGGACAAATATCCCACCAAGCTCACAATGACCAAGATTTGCGCCATGAATGGCACAACCAACACGATCGGGAGTGGCAAACGTCGCAACTGCTGAATCATGAAAACAGTTTTCTGATCAAGGTTTTCTGCTCAATTGAGGTTGCGGCATCATCTAGGCTTGCCAAGCAGCGACCAAACTCAACCTCGATCCCATCCCAACCCCAGCAACGGTTCACGACAGCAGCCCCTAGCGATAGCTATCTATTCCCACCTGGCGATTGACCGAATTTTGCTGCACAACGAAACTGATCGCGAGTGATCGATTATCTGAACCCTGTCATTTTAGTGATTTGTGATTGATCTAAACTGACTCAGCAATCAGGGTTGCAGACCCAGATCACTCGATCGCGGAGTTCCCGTGGGCTAATTTCTTTGAGAATAATCCACCCTGATCAAGGTTTTTCATTCATTGTTTGTCTAAATATTTTCAAAAGTGTGAATTATGCCCAGAAATCACAATTTTTTGAAATCATTGTGAATTTCGGTTTGTTTTTGGCGATTTCTGCAAAGCAAGTCTTGAGAAAATCAATTTTCCTCAGACAAGAATTCCGCAAGAGTCTTTAGAGTTCCTCAAGATTACGATAGACCAAATTTGAAAAATCGGGGGCCGCCGCCACTCCCTGTGCCGAGGGCAATTGGTTGACGGCTCACTCTACAAAGTTGAATTGATACAAAAAAATTTACAAAAACAGTCGAAATTCCCCAAATTAGTTCACTCAACTCAAGTTCACTCAACTCAAGTTCGATCAATTCAAGTTTGATCACCATCCCCCAGACCAGTTCCCTGGGGTCAACGGTTGCTCAAGGCTTCTTCCAGGGCAACGGTGCGCTGATCAGATAAGCGAATCACACAGCGATCGCCCGTTGATTGCAGACTTTGTTCAAAGGCACAGGCGCGATCGCGAAATCGAATCCAGGCTTCTTCAGCCGCAATCAGGCGCGATCGCTGGCTGCCCGACTGGGCTTGCAACAGGGCTTGGTAGGCCCGATTTAAAGCCGCATCCGCAGCGGGTTGGCTGAGGCGGCCGGCGGGAGGAGTTGTGCCTCGGCGATAGGCCTGCAAATCGTTCAGTCGCTCCTGGGTCACAATCTCCTTGCAACTCCATTCAATTAACGGTTGCATGGAGCCACCTTCAAACTCGCCAGACGCAAAAGCACAGTGCCGATCGCGGAAGGCGATCCAAGCCTGCTGGGCACTCACCAACTGGTGCTGTTGGGGGGCACTGAGCCGGACGATCGCCCGTTGGTAGGTTTGATTTAAGGTGCGATCGACCCGTTCCCAGCCTTCATAGGCACAGCGGTTCATGGTGGTTTGATCTTGCGGATCCTGGCAATCCTGAGCCTGGGCCGCAGCGGGCCAAACCCCTACCCCAAAAGCCATTCCCATGCCAGCGATCAACCCAACGAACCATAGCTCCAACCATCCAGGGGCCGATCGTTGGATTTGCTGCTGGATCCAAGTTGGGGAATGATTGTGCGAATTCATCTCTGAATTCATCTGTGAACTCATTTGCGAACCCGTTTGTACCGATAATTGCGCCAGTGGGTGGTGCAACATGATTCAATCCCCTATTTGCCGACTTGTTCAATGCTGATTAGATTCGCTGCCCAGTTGATGCCTATTCAATCACTTGGGATTTGAGGGGATTGGATTTTGAGGGAATGGGATATCGAATCTTCAAATCGAATCCTTCAGTTAAATCCATCAATCGAATCTGTGGCTCAGATCCAGGAGCATGATCTAGTGATCAATACTTAGTAATAAATACTTAGCAATGTCAGGTTGCTGATCAACTATTTCGATCGATTCTGATCAGCCCCGATCGCCCGTTGCCGCCCGTCTCATAGTCCTTTACAGCCCCACAACGCGATCGTCCTCCGGATCGTTGACTCAAAACTCTTGATCGGCCCTGGCGATCGGCCCTCACAGGGATCCCAAATGTCAGGGATTAGCAATAAGCCACACTTAGACCCTTCATCGGAGTTTCCAAGCATTTGCTTATAGATTTTCCCTTTTGAACCCAGTAATCTTAAAAACAACTAAAGCATTCTTAAACTTGCATAACAGGACTGCGTTGCTGCATTGTCTGTTTCAGACTCTGCGGCCCAAAATTCTGCGCCCGAAACCTGCTATTCGTACCCTGATTCCCATGGAAAACGCCTATGGATCGCTGGATTATCGATAACCTTTGGCTGGTGCCGACCTACGCCCTCTTTGGCGGGCTGTTGGCCCTGCTTTGGTCGCCGGCCTTCATTCGGCGCACCGGCCCGCGCCCGGCGGGCTATTTCAACATTCTGTCTACGGGCCTAGCGTTTTTACATAGCGCGATCGCCCTGCCCCTGATTTGGAACCAGCCGGAAGCCACCATTTCCTTTAACTGGCTGGATGCGGCGGGGTTGAATGTGGACCTTGACCTCAAGGCTTCCGTGGTGAACGTGGGCACGATGGCCCTGATTTCCGGGATTACCTTCCTGGCGCAACTGTTCGCCGTGGGCTACATGGAAATGGACTGGGGTTGGGCCCGGTTCTATTCCTTGCTTGGCCTGTTTGAAGGCGGCATGTGCCTGTTGGTGCTGTGCGACTCGGCATTCTTCAGCTACATCGTGCTGGAAATCCTGACCCTGGGCACCTACCTGCTGGTGGGGCTGTGGTTCAGCCAGCCGCTAGTGGTGACGGGGGCGCGTGATGCATTCCTGACCAAGCGGGTTGGGGACTTGGTGTTGCTGATGGGTGTGGTGGCCCTGCTGCCGATCGCCGGCACTTGGAACTTTACGGACTTGGCCGAATGGGCCAAGACGGCGGAACTGGATCCAACCGTGGCGACGCTGCTGGGCTTGGCCCTGGTGGCCGGCCCGATCGGGAAGTGCGCCCAAATTCCGTTGCACCTGTGGCTCGATGAAGCCATGGAGGGCCCGCTGCCCGCATCGATTTTGCGGAATGCAGTGGTGGTGCCGATCGGGGCTTGGGTGCTGGTGAAATTCCAGCCGATCGTTGCCCTGTCGCCCGTGGCGGTGACGGTGGAATGGGTGGTGGGCTTGGTAACGGCCCTGCTGTGCAGCGCGATCGCGATCGCCCAAATCGATATCAAGCGGGTGATGTCCTACGCCACCAGTACCTACATGGGTTTGGTGTTCGTGGCGATCGGCTTTGGTCAGTTGAATTTGGCTCTGTTGCTCTGCTTGACCTATTCCGTGGCCATGGTGCTGTTGAGCATGAGCATCGGCTGCGTGATTTCCAACTGCGTCACCCAGGACGTGACTCAGTTGGGCGGCCTGTGGCCCAAGCGCCCGGCAGCGGGCCCCGGCTTCCTGATCGGGATGTTGGGTTTGGTGGCCGTGCCTCCCTTGGGCTGCTTCTGGGCCCTCGCGGCTCTGGGCGGTGAGCTGCTAAATGCCAATCAGCCGTTGATTTTTGCGGCCCTGCTGCTGATCAACGCCATGACAGGCTTTAGCCTGATGCGCACCTTTGGCCTGGTGTTCTTTGGCTCCGAATCACCCATGACCGAACGGGCACCGGAAGTGTTGTGGCCCATGAGTTTCTCGACGCTGGTGATGGTGGGCGTGGTGTTGCACACACCGCTGCTGTTGATCCAATGGCAGATTTTGCCGAGCCTGGGAGCCACGGAGGCGATCGCCCTGGCGGCTTCGTCCCTGGTCGGCTTGGGCGCAGCGGCGGCCCTGTACCTGAATCCGCAGGTGGCCAAGCCGGTGCATTCGATTCCGGCTCCGATTCGCGATTTCTTTGCCTACGACCTCTATACGGCAAAGCTCTATCGCAACACGATCGTGCTGGTGGTGGGCGCTGTGTCCGGCGTTCTATTCTGGATCGATCGATTCATTGTCGATGGTTTTGTGAATGCGGTGGGGGCGCTAACGGTGGTGGGTGGCCAAGGTTTGCGCTACAACACCACGGGTCAGGTGCAGTTCTATGCCCTATCGATTCTGTTGGGGGTGGTGCTGTTTGGGGCGTTGGTCGCCTGGCCGATTTTGGCCCCGGCGGTTCCCTAGTCCCAGCTTGCCAATGGGTTCAGTTTCGTAGGTTGGGTTGAGCTTTGCGAAACCCAACGCGATCAACCGCAGCCTTGCGGGTGTTGGGTTTCGTGCCTCAACCCAACCTACAACTTCAGCCCCTTGCCCCCAGTGATTCAGGTTTAGACCGTCGTTTTGATCACAGCCGTTCATCGCAGCAATAGAAAGTAAACGCCTATGTTGAGCGCATTGATTTTAATTCCGGCGATCGGGGCGGCCCTGGTGGGTCTGTGGCCCGGTCAGCCCAACTCCGCCCTCCTGAAGAAGGTGAGCCTGGCCGTTGCCAGCGTGATTTCCCTTTGGACGTTGTATTTATTTGCCCAGGTCGATGTGAATGCGATCGGGGCGCAAATGACCGAATATTTGCCCTGGGTTCCGCAACTGGGCTTGAGCTACAGCCTGGGCGTGGACGGCCTGTCGCTGCCCCTGGTGGGCTTGACCGCCCTGCTGGCTTGGATCGCCATTTGCAGCAGCGATCGAGACTTGCAGCGCCCCCGGCTCTACTACTCAATGATTTTGCTGGCGATCGCCGGGATTAACGGCGCATTCCTGGCCCAAAACCTGCTGCTGTTCATCCTGTTCTACGAACTAGAACTCATCCCCTTCTACCTGTTGATCGCCATTTGGGGCAGCGAGCAAAAACGCAGCTACGCCGCCACCAAATTCCTGATCTACACCGCCATTTCCGGCGTGTTGGTGCTGGCAGGCTTCCTGGGTCTCACCTGGCTCAGTGGCTCCACCAGCTTTGACATCAGCCAAATCGACATTCGCAACCTGTCCGAAAGCACCCAACTGATTTGCCTGCTGCTGTTGGTCGTGGGCTTCGGGATCAAGATTCCCCTCGTGCCGCTGCACACCTGGCTGCCCGATGCCTACGTGGAATCGTCGCCCGCCACCACGGTGTTGCTGGGTGGTGTGCTGGCGAAGTTGGGAACTTACGGCTTGCTGCGCTACGGCTTGGGTCTGTTGCCCGACGCTTGGGGGACGATCGCCCCGGGTCTGGCACTGGTGGGCGTGGTCAGCGTGATGTATGGCGCATTGACCGCGATCGCCCAAAAGGACATCAAACGGATGGTGGCCTACAGCTCGATCGGGCACATGGGCTACATCATCGTTGCCGCCGCCGCCCTCAATCCCCTCTCGTTGCTGGGTTCCGTCGCTCAAATGGTCAGCCACGGCTTGATCTTGGCGATTCTGTTCTACCTGGTGGGTGTGATCGAAAAGAAAGTCGGCACCCGCGACCTGGACAAGCTGAACGGTCTGATGAGTCCGATTCGCGGCTTGCCCCTGACCAGTGGCTTGTTGGTGTTGGCGGGCATGGCCAGTGCGGGCATCCCCGGGATGGTCGGCTTCGTGGCGGAATACATGGTGTTCCAAGGCAGCTTCACCACCTATCCCGTGATTTCGCTGCTCTGCATCCTGGCTTCCGGTCTGACGGCGGTGTACTTCGTGATTTTGCTGAACCGCACCTGCTTTGGTCGCCTGGACAACGCCACCGCCTACTATCCCGCTGTGCGGTTTGATGAACACCTGCCGGGTCTGATTTTGACCGGGCTGATTGTCTGGCTAGGAATTCAACCGAGCTGGCTGGTGAAGTGGATCGAGCCGACCACGGACGCGATGATCGCTGCGATTCCGACGGTGAACCAACCAGTGGCGATCGCCCCGACCAAACCAGCCATGAAGGCCCCCGCGATCGACTAATCGGCTACCAGACAAGGGGCTTAAGCCCCTTGCTCCCCGATGAAGTCGTTGGTTGGAGCCAATTAATTGGATTGATGTTCGTTGACCACTGACTAAACAAGAGGCTTAAGCCCCTTGCCCCCACAACATCATGGTTCAGACCCCAATCAAACCGGACACTGCCCCAAAAATTCCGCCATCGCAGCATGAATTCGCGGAAGTAATTCATCGGCTGGAAGCGGGCGGCGCAATGTTGCCCGATACGCCGGAAAACCTGATGCAAATCATCGGGATTTACAAGGCCTATGCCGTGCCGATGGACTTCTATTGGCGCGACTTGCTCTACATCGCCGAAGAAGTTTTCCTCAATCCGTTTCCCTTCTTCAAATATTTCCTACCTCAGAAATATTTAGACCTACCCAACCACTACGCGGGCGACACCGCCGACTTACGAATTTGGCGCGGGATTGCCACAGCGCACCCAGAATTGCTCGAATTCATGAGCAAGGGTGAAACGATCAAAATGCCGAAGCTGTTCCATCACCTGTGGCACGATCGGGTGAACATGGAATTCGCCGAAGCTTGCATGCAGGCCATGCTTTGGCATCGCAAAATGTATGCGGGCGTGAATCGGTTTGATGATTTCCTGAACACCGAGGAATATCGCCAAAACTGCGATCGCGCTATCAAAGCCTACTTCAAGGGCAATCCGGTCATGTTGGGGATGTATAAACTCTTCCCCGAAGCCTTCGTTGAGCAATGCCGGATGATGTCCTATTACAGCAATTTGGGGCTGTTCTGGGAAATCATGGCTCCGGTGTTCTTTGAGATGTCGGACATCTACGATGAAGGCGGCTTCAAGGGTGTGCCCGATGCCATGAACTTCCTGATTAATGGCATTTTTGCAATTTCCGGTCGCCCGATTTATCACCGTGTCAACATTCGTGGTGAATGGTTCGATTTGGTGCCTAAGGATAAGGGCTTTATGTGGCTGTATGATGCCGCATTGCCCTACGTGGAAGCAGTGTTTTATCGCACGGCTCCGTTCCGGGGAACCAAGTCCTACAACGCCCAAGCGGGTCAAGTGCCCAGCGAGCAAGCAGATTTCCATTACGGCATCCTGTACGCTGATGTGTTCCCTGTAGGGACCGCCGGGATTCCGCCCACACAATTGATGCAGGATATGTTGCACTTCCTGCCGCAATACCTGTTGGATTACTATCACCAACATTGCCGGGGCGAGGACGATATGTTGATCCAGCTCGGAATTACCTTCCAGCGATCGATGTATTGCGTCACCTCCGCCGTAATCCAAGCGCTGCGGGCGGCGTTGCTCTATCCGTTGGATGACGAAAACCCGGAGCACCTGATGGCCAACCGCAAATTCTTCGAGGCACAAATGGATCGCTTCAAGCGCCCCGAAGCTCGCCTACGCGACATCCAAAATCGCGATTACCGCTAAGTTTCCTTCCTAAAGAGTTGCTTGCTCTATCTGAGCGGCAGGGCGATCGGGTTAGTGTGTCCCACTAGCCCGATTTTTTATCGGTCAGGACTTACGCAGGATTTTCCGAAACCCTCACCCCTAGCCCCTCTCCCAAGGAGGGCGGGGGGAACCCAGAAAATACTAGACCTCTTGCATCAATCAAGAACCTCATCCCAAATCCCGCTCCCAGATCCCTGATTGACTGAAAAAACACTCAAACACTGGGTTGTTCCGTAGGTTGGGTTGAGCTTTGCGAAACCCAACTCGATCACTGCAAGCCTTGTTGCTGTTGGGTTTCGTACCTCAACCCAACCTACGAAATGATCGTTAATTAGCCCATCTTGATCAGAGGGGGTTAATTCGTGCAAGAGGTCTACTGACTCCCTTTCTCCCAGGACGGGAGCAGGGGTTGGGGAATGAGGGCAATTGAGATTTTGCGTAAGTCCTGCCTCTATCAAGTGGCTTACCAACTCCTCTCTGATTTTCTGCGGCAACAACTCGCAACCCCCTCTCTTGTCTTTTCTTTTGCGTAAGTCCTGACGAATTGAATCCCCATCAAGGAGTAGGGCCCGGCTGAGTCTTGGGGGCTAGTTTTGGGGGCTAGCGATCGTCGCCCCGCAAGGCCAAGGGCGATCGGGGTAACTCAAAGGTTTTCAGCAGCAATTGCCCCGTCGCTTCTCCGTCGATCGGGCGGGAAAACCAATAGCCCTGGCCATAGGAACAGTCCATCGATTGCAACTGCCGCAACTGTTCGATCGTCTCAATCCCTTCCGCCACCGTGTCCATCCCCAGGGATTCTGCCAGGGCAATAATTGCCCGGACAATGGCCCAATTGCTTTCCTGGTCTGGGCTGCGGGTGACGAAGGAGCGATCGATCTTGATTGTGTCGATCGGGAAGCGTTGCAAATAGCTGAGGGATGAATAGCCCGTGCCAAAGTCATCAATGCTCAGTTGAATGCCCCGATCGCGCAGTTTTCGCAACAGGGCCTCCGCCGTTTTGGCATCCGCCATCACCACGCTTTCGGTAATTTCCAACTTCAGGTGCTGCGGAGGCAGTCCCGTTTCCGCCACAATGCCTTCAATGGACTGGGCCAAGTTGGGCTGGGTAAACTGCCGCGCCGACAGGTTCACACTCACACTTAGCCCGGCCCACCCATGGGCCGATCGCAGGCTGGGAATGGCCTGCAACCAAACCATCATTTGCTGGCAAGCTTCCCGCAAAATCCATTCGCCTAGGGGAATAATCGTGCCGGTTTCTTCCGCCATGGGGATAAATTCCGCCGGACTCACCAACCCCCGATCGGGATGATGCCAACGCACTAGGGCCTCCAGGCTGGCAACCCGGCCCGTGGCCAAATCCACGATCGGTTGATAGGTCAGGAAAAATTCTTGCCGCTCCATGGCCCGGCGCAAATCGCGCTCCAGATGCAGTTGCGCAATCACCCGCTCGCGGAAGGAGCGATCGAACGCCGCGTAGCAATTGCGGCCCAACTCCTTCGCCCGATACATCGCCAAATCCGCATCCCGCAGCACATCCCCCGGTCGGGCATATTCTGGCGTGCCAAAAGCAATGCCAATACTGGTGGTGATCGTGAATTCGTGGCCATCCACATCAAAGGGAGCCTTCAGGGCCAACTGCACTCGCTCGGCGGCGCGGGTGGCAATTTCCGGCTGATCCAAATCCGTCAGCAAAATGGCAAATTCATCGCCCCCCAGCCGCGCCACCGTATCTTGGGGCCGCACACAGGTGCGCAACCGGTTCGCCAGTTCCACCAAGAGCCGATCGCCACAGAGGTGACCCAAACTATCGTTCACCACCTTGAAGCGATCGAGATCTAAAAACAGCACCGCAAAATGGTGATTGCGTTGGCGACGGGCGATCGCCATGGTTTGGCCCAACCGATCGATGAACAGGGCCCGATTGGGCAGCCCCGTCAGCGCATCATGGAGCGCGTCATGCAGCAACCGCGACTCCACCAACTTGCGCTCATGGATATCCGCCAGCGATCCCGCCATCCGCAACACATTGCCCCGCCCATCCCGAATCGCTAACCCCCGACAGAGCACCCAGCGCACGGAACCATCCGCATGGCGAATGCGATGCTCACTTTCAAAGTGGTCACTGCGGCCTTGCAAGTGGGCATCTAGCTCCGCTCGCAATTGGGCTTGATCATCCACATAAACCCGATCGAGCCATTCTTGGGGCTGGTCACCCACTTCCGAATCGCGGTAGCCCAACAATGCCTTCCAGCGGGGCGAAAAATAAACCCGATTGGTCAAAAAATCCCAATCCCATAGCCCGTCATTGGCCCCCCGCACAGCCAAGGCATACCGCGCCTCACTTTCCCGCAAAGCCGACACCAATTGGGATTGCCCCAAGGCCACCCCCGCCTGCACCGCAATTTGTTGCAACAAGTCCTGCTCAAAGGGTTGCCACTGGCGCGGCCCCTGGCAATGGTGAGCCAACAGCAGTCCCCACAATAGGTTTTGAGAGCGGTCTGGCTCAATCACCGGCTGCAAAATCGGTACGACCAAATTGGCCTGCACGCCGAACTGGCGCAGCAGTTGGCGGTGACAAACGGAAATTCGGGCGGTTTCCACGTCGTCAATGGCCGAGGTGCGCCCTTCAAGATATTTCTGGTGATAGTGGGTCGTGAAGCAGGGGTCGGAAACGGTTTTGCCCAACAGGGAATAGGGGCCATTGCCGGTAGCCTCCACCACAAAAGAGCCTTGCCGCTGTGCATCGAATTGGTAAACCAAGACCCGATCGCACTGCAACATCCGCCGTACTTCCGTGACCATGGTTTGCAGGATCGCATCCACCCGTGATGACTGGTGAATTTTGAGGGCGATTTCTGCGAACAGTTTCGATCGCCAGTATTGACGCTGTAGCTCGACTTCCGCCTCCATTCGATCGATCACATCCTACCCAGTCTTCATTGAGTTAAACGTTTGATTAAACTGCTCAAATTGGTTCTGTTTTGAGCATTAGCGGGCGATCGCCTGACGAAATCATGACAGCAGCCACCGCCCAACCTTGATGAGCGTTCGATGGTGATCCTAACGAAAGGGGGTTGCTGAAACCTCAGCTCAGTGCCTGCGGGCGCAGAATAGCGAATGGGTTTTGAGCCATGGCAATGATGGATCAAAGGCTGTTTGGTGTTTGTGATGGCTAGCTGGGAGCCAGTCGCCTCTCCGGGGCTGAGATGGCGAGTTTGGACTCGGCTAACGAAACCGGTGTCTTAGGGTGGCACTGGGGCTGGGTGAGGGTAATGGTGGTTTGAGAGTAACGATTTTGATGCGATCGTAATCGACAAACCCAATTCAAGAAAAGGCGGCCGCGCGATCGTTCCTTTCGTTAACCCCTTGATTTACGTTGACTTACGCCACGTTCCTCTAAATTTTCCCGCCAAGAGCCTCCAGCCCATCTCAAGTCGCTTCCCCCACACCGAAAGCGACCATTTGATCATTTGATCATTTGATCGGGTCAGCCCATTACAGATAGATCACACCTAAGCCACTTTTCAACGCGAAAGTATCTTAGGGTGTCGTCCTGTCCTCCAAAGCCTAGTCTAAAACCCTGTGAATCTTTTAATGATCATGGTTAATAGGCTGAAATAGATCTTCTGTTTATTCAGTCTCCAATCAGGATTGTCTTCTTTGTAGCGGAGCATTACGATTTCAATTCAAGGGTCATGGTCGATCGGTTGGGATCATGACTTTGGATGACGCATGGCTAAAGGGATCTTAAGTAAGATCAGCAAAAAATCTTGACTACTTCAGGAAAAAACACTGAGATCAACAAAAATCTCGAAGTAATCTATCCGATTTTGATGTCTCAGATTGATCTTCAATGGTAACGCGATTATGATACTTTTTCGTTTTTGTTCAATTTTTATTGAGCGTTCGTTGGGCTTTTATTAGATTTTTACTTGGAGTCTATAGAATTTGTGGCAATATTCTATCAAGATTTGATTAATTTTACAATAAGATTTCGTGAATCACAATTGCTTCAAAATTGTCTTTAAATTGCTTTCAGGTTAATTGAGTTTCGATTAAAGATCGATTAAAAATCCACTTCAAATGAACTGAAGATTGATTCAATATCAGTTGAATTGGATAGTGGTCATGCCTTGATTTGGTATTTGTTTAATTCTGATTCGATATGTGATCAAATCTTAATCTGACATTGCCTCAATCTAGAGGTTTTTGGAGCTTTGATTGGGTTTTGGGGGTTGACAAGGCTTGGATGGCGGGTCAGTTGCCGCTGCGGAGAGGCAACCCAATTTTGAGGCAGACTTGCGAGGCAGACTATTTTGGAAGCGTTTGGGGACAAAAGTTCATCAGCCCCGAGAATAATAGTTCAAGACTGCTGCTAACGATCAAACTTCAGCCATGTCGAATCAGTCGGGTTTCCCCTTTTCGCTCGCAACGTTAGATAATCAGCCCTTTCAAGTGGTTGCCACACCCGATCGCTCGCGGGCGGTGCTCTGTTTGCATGGTTTGGGGGGTGGGCCCTATGAAATGCGACCGTTAGCACCATTGCTGTTGAATTTGGGATGGACAGTGGAGGCGATCGCCTATCCGGGCCATGACCAGCCGGGCCCGAAAATGCCCAATTCCCGCTGGGAAGATTGGTATCAGGCGGCGGAGATGGCGTTCGATCGCCTGGCTCAGTCCCATACCCAGGTGGTGGTGATTGGGTTTTCCACGGGCTGTCCCTTGGCGCTGCGGCTAGCCCTCCAGCGATCGATCGGGGGGTTGGTGCTGCTGAGTCCGTTTATGGCAATTGTTCGCCCTGCGGCCTGGTTGCCCTCGGCGGAACAGTTGTTGCCTTGGGTTTATCCGCTGTTGAAGGAAGTGCCCCGATCGGCCTTGGCCATTGCGGATCCGGAAGGACGGGCGGCGGCCGATCGAGTCGCGCCCTATCGCTCTTTCCACCTGGGCGCTGTGCAGAGTGCGTTGGCGCTGATTCAACAAGTGCGGCCCCGGTTAGGGGAAATTACGGTTCCGACGCTGATTGTGCAACCAAAGCGCGATCGGGTGGTGAATCCTCAAGGTGCGCTGCATTTGTTCCAATCCCTAGGTTCTTCGTCCAAGCGTCTCTGCTGGCTGGAAAAGTCAGACCATATCCTGACGCTGGACTATGATCGCGATCAGGCATTTCAAGAAATCGCCACTTTCTTTGAGCAGCTTCCTGCCTAAATTGCCTGTGCTTCAAGGGCGATCGGGTTTGGAACTTGCTGAGTTTGTACTGAATGGGGCTGAATTGGTGCCGTATCCTATGGCCCCATTTGGAGCAGTTGTGAGCGAGGCTGTGGCAGCCCGTTAGCTCCCCGTTGAAAGCTGAAAGTTGAAAATGCAAATCGGCCCAATGATTGGAACCAGGCTATTAAGAGATGGCTTGCCCTTGACCGTACCAAAATTAACCATCTGAATTACTTTTATGGGATTTCATGGAATTTATAATATTGTCTTTTTTGATGCTATTGATTGATTTTTCTGATATTAAATTCAACACGAAATTCTATGATTGCAATCGAAAAAGCTCGATCTCAGGATTTTGCTCAGGATTTTGGTTCTTGGACAATGAGTACTGAAGCAAGCCTGAAGCGAGTGATGATCCAAAAATTTCTGAAATAAAATCCAAATTTTAGGCAAATGAGATAATCAAGACTTAAGAAAATAATTGTTAACTAAAATACCAAATATTGAAATAATGACAAAAATCCTGAGCCGTAAATAATGATTAGCGCCAGTCGTTTTGACTGGGCAACTTAAGGGATGGGTTGTTTTTCGTCACGTTCTGTCATAATAATTTTAAAAGATTCTTAATAAAGGCTGCTGAATCCAAGTAATCACCCCCAAGTGGTCTGTGAATCGGGCAGGAAACTGAAAAATGCCATGGGTGATGCGTGGTTGATGACAGTTCCCCGGTGCAAGATCCCAACGACTGATCGCTGGCTGAAATGATGTTTGGATCGATAACTAGGTTTTCGAGTATGCCAAGTGCCGACTGGGGCGAACAGTTGCTGAGTGTTGTGGCTACTCAGGTCATCCGCCACCTGTTCACCGCGAGCGATCGGGTGGAGGTGCGGGTGGAATGTACGCCTCAGATTAAGCTGCTGCAAGGCCAGGTCGATCGCTTCCAGATGTCCGGCTCGGGGCTGGTGATTCGCCATGCCTTTCGCACAGAGGCCATGGAATTCGAGACCGATGCGGTGTCGATCGACTTTGCGGGCCTGTTGCAGGGGCGGTTGTTGCTGCGCCAACCCACCCAGGCGATCGCGAAGGTGGTGTTGCTGGAGGAAGATATCAACCGGGCTTTCACGGCTCCCTTGGTGGTTCAACATTTGGAAAATTTGCCGCTCCAGGATTGGCAAGACTTGCCAGGGGGCGAGCTGGCCAAGGCTGAAAGCGTTTCGTTCCAATCGATTCAGGTGCGCTTGCGGGCCAGTAACCGAATTGCCCTTAGCGCTCAGGCTTGTTTTGGGGCCGATCAACCGGTGCCGATCGCCCTGCAAGCGACCTTGGGCATTGAGCGTCGTCGGCGGTTGCGGTTTTTGAATTGCCAATTTGATCCCGATGGCCTGCCCGATCGCGCGGCTTTGGGCGAAGAAGCGATCGCCCTGGCGGCCGCGGCCAGTGAGCGGCTAGGTAAAGTTTTGGATCAGTTGGTGGATCTCGATCGCTTCAATCTGGATGGGGTGACCCTGCGCATCAACACGATCGAAACCCGCGGCCAACAATTGGTATTTAGCGGTTGGGCCCAGGTGAACCATGTGCCGGAAACGACAACTCCGGGGTTGGTGGCCTAGGGGTTTTGGCTGAAGGGGTAACCCTAGGGGGCTTGGGAGTTCACCGGATAATCCGAATAATCCTCTGCATAATCGTCCCTGTAGTCTTCACAGTCTTCGCAATCTTCTGAATAATCTTGTCGGTAGTCGCCATAGTCCGGGTAATCTGGGGCCGTGCCAAGGCGGGAGATGGGGGGCGCGGCGATTCCTTCAACGAGGTTGAACCGATGATTCAGCAAGCTGGCCACTCCGGAACCGCTGACCGGCGGCGAAAACCAATAGCCTTGGCCATATTGGCAACCCAAGGCCCGTAGCTCACGGGCTTGGGCGGAAGTTTCAATGCCCTCGGCCACCACGTTCATGTTCAGGCTTTCTGCCAGGGCCAAAATGGTGCGGGCGATCGCCACGTTGCGCCCATCGGACTCGATCGGGGCCACAAAGGCGCGATCAATCTTCAACGTATCGATCGGCAGTTGATGCAAACGACTTAGGGACGAATAGCCCGTGCCAAAGTCATCGATGCTGAGTCGAAAGCCCAGTTCCCGAAACTCGGCCAAGGTGGCGGCGATCGTATCTTCGCGATCGAGCATCATGCTTTCGGTAATCTCAAACCCAATCCAACTGGGATCAATTTCCTCTCGAACACAGATCGATCGCATGTGCTGAGCCAGGTTGGGTTGGGCCAACTGTTGCACTGACAGGTTCACCGCCACGGTGATCGGTCGCCCGGCCCGCAAGCCCGAATTCCAGTAGCGCAGGTGGCGACAGGTCATTTCCAGCACCCATTCCCCAATTTGGCTGATCACCCCGCTTTCTTCCGCGATCGGCACAAACTCCGCCGGAGAAATCAGGCCCCGTTGCGGGTGATGCCACCGGATCAGCGCCTCAAAGGCCTTCACTTCCCCGGTTGCCAAGCAAATGATCGGTTGATAGTAGGGTTCCAGTTCCCCCCGCTCGATCGCCCGCCAAAGTTGATTTTCCAGTTGCAAGCGTGCCACCGCCCGATCGCGCATACTGGGATCAAACACCACCGAGTGGCTCTGGCGGAGGGTCTTTGCCCGATACATCGCAATATCCGCATCACGCAGCAGTTCCTCCGCGTGGCGATAGGCCGGTTTGCCCGGCCCCGTGCGGCTAAACACCACCCCCACACTGGCGCTGGCAAAGATTTCCATCTCATCGATCGTGAACGGGTCACTCAGCGCCGCATGAACCCGCTGGGTTACGGCCTCGGCTGTTTCCAACTGCCGCACCTGCTCCACCAGCACCACAAACTCATCCCCGCCCAACCGGGCCACCATCCCCTGCTGAGGCAAGGCCGAAACCAGCCGCCGAGCAATCATTTGCAACAGGCGATCGCCTGTGCCGTGGCCGTGGCTGCTGTTCACCAGCTTGAAGCGATCCACATCCAACAACAACAGCGCAAAATCCAATTGCTCTCGATCGAGCAATGACTGCACCCGCTCCGCCAAAGCCCGCCGATTGGGCAGCGCCGTCAATGGGTCATAGAGCGCGTGATATCGCAGCCAGCTTTCCGCCTGCTCATGGGCCGTGATGTCGTGGCAGTTCACCACCACCCCCCGCACCGACGGATCATCCAACAAATTGGTTGTGACCGCCTCCAGCAAATTCCAGTCCCCATTGCGGTGGCGCACACGGTAGCGAACGGGGGGCTGACTCAACCCCGGCTCCGCCAGGGAACGCAACAGGGTTTGCAACACCACCTGCACATCATCCTCATGAACGAAGGTGCTGAGGTGATGGTTAACGGCCTCTTGGGGGGAATATCCTAAAATTCGCTCGGCCGAAGGGCTAACGTAGCAAAACGTCCCTTGCTGATCAAGGATGACGATGATGTCACTGGCATTGGCCAGCAAAGACTCAAACCGATGGTTATTTCCTGGAGACACGGAACCATAGGAAGGTTGAAGGGAGTCAGCCACGCGAGAGCGCCCTCAGAATTTGCCACGTCAGTCGTTGTACCAAGAGCAGATGGGGATTAGAGATTAATCGCAATCCACCCAGTGAGTCCTCTGGATAATTTAGAGGTTACCGGTCGCCTATGGGTCACCGGTCGTTGCTGGTGTCGTGACCATCCGGCTGCACTCATTTCCCCACAACCGCCCCCTGGGCCCGGGTAAACCACCACAGACAATTCCCGGGGCGATCGCCCAAGGTATGCATTGTTAACAGCAAATGAATGAGAGTTCCATGAACTGGAGGCCAAGGGATGGAACTGACGCTGATTGAGCGGGAGCGATAACAGCTCCACGGCAGCACCCGATTCTGGAAACTCAGGCTAGCAGGTATGCGGGTTGTCAAGCTCACTAAGTGAATTATTCATCAGCATTTCTTAGCCAGCCTATGACAATCGGCATACCTGCTCGGCCGCTGAGATCCCAAACATTGCACGAACATCAAAAGACTGACACCCTGACAGTCAAACTCTAACGCAGATTCGCGCTGATTGGAAGCAGCCTCCGAGGGCTTCCGATAAGTGACCAGGGGGCCGCAAGGGTGCGATCGAGCATCGGTCATGCGGACAGTTGCGACGAGTTGGAGTGCTTTGGATCACCATGGGGTCACGATGAAGTCACTCAAAAATGGTACTGGGATCATTGCTAAATGCCCACTAGTGCAGAGCAAAACAGCCCCGGGATCAGCCTGCAATGAGTCTGTAATGAGCCTGTGATCAGCCAACGATCGGCTATGGGATCACTGCACGATACTGACCTGGGCCCGATGCAGCAATCGGCCCTGATGACGAAAACCGGGCATGGTTACTTTGACGCGATCGCCCGGTTGCGCATGACCCCAGGCCAGTTGATGCCATTGGGGGTCATAGACCACTTCTTCCCCGATCGGGGCGATTTGTTCAACGGCCCAATGTTCCAGCAACTGATCCAGCGGCCGCAACAGGGGCAAGAGATTGGTGGCGGGAATGTGGGGATTGTGCTGGGCGGCGGCCACGGCCTTATACCAATTCAGCAGCCAAGGCTCCAGGATTTGCAAGCTCGATCGCTGGAATTCCGCCAACAGTTGCTCTCGTTCGCTTTCCAGGCGGGTTTTCAGCCGGTGATATTCCTGCTGAAGCTGCACCAACTCGGCCGCATGAACATCAGGGGCTAACCGCTGGGCCGGGGATTGGTCGGAGGCGGGCTTGGTGTTGTCGGCATTGTTGGCCATGCCCAATAGGTCGATCGGGGTGACGTTTAAGGCCTTGGCAATCCGCCCGATCGCATCGAGGCGCAAGCGATCTAAATTGCCTTGCCGCAACAATCGCACCTGATACATAGAAACCTGTGCGGCATCTGCCAAGGCTCGCCAACTGCGCACCTTGGCCGTCACCATCCAACGTTTCAGCAACCGCTCCCGATCGCTCATTAACTTCTCGTACTTTTGCTTGAGTCCTTTACTTGGGCCCCGGTGGGCCGCCAATTGCTCCAAACAAGGGCCCTGTCCCTTTCGCTTTTCCCTGGCGCTGGCCCCAGCTAATGGGCTAGCTGCAAGCTCAGGAGCGGATTGCACCCATATCCTATCAGACTGCGCGAAAGCACCCCCGAAAGCCGCTGAACCACCCAGCGCAAAGCGCCATCCTTTTCATTGGAACTTGCAACATTGCAGCTTCCAACGTTTCAGCTTTCAGATATTTCAACTTGCAATATTTCAGCTTTCAACTGGCTAGCCGCCTGAGCCGGAGATCATCGATCGCTGGCTGCCCATCCTCAGCCCGTCCCCATGCCAAGGCCGGGGATAACTGGCCGCCCATCCTAAACCGATTCAGGTCGATTCAAACGGATTCAGCCAGCGCAACAATTCCTGGCTGAGGCGATTCAGATCGCGGAACAAAAATTCCTGCTTCGCCCACTGGCCGATCGCATCCAACGGACTAAAAGCCCCGCGAGTTTGCCACTGAATATCCTGACCCAGCGGCGTGAGGTGATTTCCCGGCAAATCTTGGATCGCCAGCCAACCGGGAAAGCGCCGCTGCAAAATCGGAGCCAAACGCGCCGACTGATCCAAATCGTCCGTGCCAAAACGAATGAGCAGGTTGCGGCGAATCCCATATTGGGCGGCGATCAGTCGCTCCGTTTCGGCGGGCGAGGGCGTGAATTCCGCATTCAACCGCTTGTCAAATACATCGGCCGGAACAGCCCCAGGCATAGCCCGGTTAATCGATTCCAGCACGGGGCCAAAGCGATCGAACAGCGGAATTGCCCGTTGCGCCGAATAGTTATTGAACGCCATCAGCGCATTGCCCGCCCGCTCCACCTCAAAGATGCTGCCGATCAATAGATGCAGCTTGCAACCCATGCTGTGGCCCAAGCCATAGACCGGAATTGATCGCCGCCGCAGTTGACCATGCCGGTAGAGCCAATCGATCGCCCGATCGAACCGAATCAGCGTATCTTCCGCGATCGCCTCATGGTCAAACCCAGAATTCACAAAGGGCGTGGCGATCGTCCCATAGCCGCGATTGGCCAGCCGCTCCAGCAGCCAACGGTAGGTAAACTGCGGCGCGGCCCCCACGAAGGCCCCGCCCAAGAAATGAATGACTCCCAATGGATTCGCTGGAATCAGAACCCAAGCGCCATCCAACTCGCGCCACTGTGCCGCTTGTCCCACCATCGATCGCCCGCGCCTGTTGATCAAAACCCTTGGCATTGTAGCGCTTTGCTTATGGGGCGGGAGTTCGGCGGAATTTTCCGAGCGAATCGCCAGAAGATCCCGCCAGGGCCGTAGGCTGGTTAGACACTCCAACTCGGGAAACGTTCACCCCATCAAACCTGTGACACGCGATCGCCGTGGGGCAAGGTGCTCAAGCCCCTTGTCTGGCTGGTTGATCGGGTCAGGGGCAAGGTGTTCAAGCCCCTTGTCTGGCTTGGTTGGTTGGGTCAGTGAACCGGGTGAGTGAGTGGTGAACATTCCCGATCGCAACCCCCAGGGGCAACCATGGCCAGAATTAACGACAACTACCTAAAGCTAAAAGCCGGTTATCTGTTTCCCGAAATTGCCCGCCGGGTGAATGCTTTCGCCGCCGAGCATCCCGACGCGCCGATTATCCGCCTGGGCATTGGCGACGTGACCGAACCGTTGCCGGAAGCCTGCCGCACCGCCATGATCAACGCGGTCAACGATATGGGCGATCGGGGCAGCTTCAAGGGCTACGGCCCCGAGCAGGGCTACGCTTGGTTGCGCGAGGCGATCGCCCAGCACGACTTCCAAGCCCGCGGCTGCGACATTGATGCCTCGGAAATCTTCATCTCCGACGGCTCTAAGTGCGACTGCGGCAACATCCTAGACATCTTCGGCAACGACAACACGATCGCCGTCACCGATCCCGTCTACCCGGTTTATGTGGACACTAACGTGATGGCGGGCCACACGGGCGACGCAAACGATCGGGGCGAATACGGCGGCTTGGTTTACCTGCCGATTTCCGCTGAAAACGACTTCACCGCCCAAATCCCCAGCGAAAAAGTCGATCTGATCTATCTCTGTTTCCCCAACAACCCCACCGGAGCCGTCGCCACCCGCGAGCACCTGCAAGCCTGGGTCGATTACGCCCGCAGCCACGGCTCGATCATCTTCTTCGATGCCGCCTACGAAGCCTTCATCACCGATCCGGCAATCCCCCACTCGATTTTTGAAATTGAAGGGGCCCGCGACTGCGCGATCGAGTTCCGATCCTTCTCCAAAAACGCCGGCTTCACGGGAACCCGTTGCGCCTTGACCGTCGTGCCCAAAACCCTGAAGGGCCAAACCACCGACGGCACCGGCGTGGATCTCTGGAGCCTCTGGAACCGTCGCCAATCCACCAAATTCAACGGCGTGTCCTACATCGTCCAACGCGGGGCCGAAGCGGTCTATTCTCCCGAAGGTCAAGCCCAAACCAAGGCCCTGGTGAGTTTCTATCTCGAAAACGCCCAAATCATCCGTGAGAAGCTGACCGAAGCGGGCTTGGCGGTCTATGGCGGCATCAACGCGCCCTATGTGTGGGTGAAAACACCGAACGATCTGTCGAGCTGGGATTTCTTTGATAAGTTGCTGCACACCTGCAATGTGGTGGGCACGCCGGGGTCGGGCTTCGGTGCAGCGGGCGAAGGCTATTTCCGCATTTCGGCCTTCAACAGCCGGGCCAACGTGGAAGAAGCCACCCGCCGGATCGTCGAAACCTTCAAGGCCTAATCCCTAAACCCGGGTCACCACTCGTAGGGGCGCACATTGGTGCGCCCTCGATCGAGGTGAATCGTCCATCGCTCAATCATGCCGAGCCGCTGTGGGTGTAGCTGGCAAGGGGGCTGTCGGGGCCGTAACAGATGATCGAGGTGGCCCGGGCCGCTTCTTCCCCATCGCGATCGAGCTTCCGTCGTTGCATTCCCGGCATGGGCGAATCCATCCAGGTAAGTTTGATGTCAATCACAACGTGCTGGCGGAGGTCGGCGTGCAGTTTCATGGTTCCGGCGCTCGAGCTACCGTTCCCAGCGGAATTTGCGATCGGCCTCGGCGATCGGCACATCGTTAATGCTGGCTTCCCGGCGCTGCATTAGGCCGTTGGGCGCAAATTCCCATTGCTCATTGCCATAGGCGCGATACCACTGCCCCAAGTCCGTGTGGTATTCATACTCGAACTTCACGGAGATGCGGTGATCGGTGAAGCTCCAAAGTTCCTTCTTGAGGCGATAGTCCAGCTCATGACTCCACTTGCGGGTCAGGAACTCACGGATTTTGTCCCGCCCTGAAAAAAATTCTGATCGGTTGCGCCAAACTGAATCTTCCGTGTAAGCCAGCGATACGCGCTCCGGGTCGCGGGTGTTCCAAGCATCTTCGGCGGCTTGCACCTTGGCGATCGCGGTTTCGTGGGTAAACGGCGGCAGGGGCGGACGACTTTCCATGGCTGAAACCCTCATGCGGTCACTTCGTAACGACAGTGGGAGCGGGTAGCGGCTCAAAAAATTCCCAAAAAAAATGCAGAGATCCGGCAGACGAATCTGCCAGGTCTCCGCAGCGGTGACACATCTCTCCACTACTCTTGCTTATATTGTTGCCTTGAAAGGGGAAAAAGTTCCAGCTTTTCTAAAAAATTTTTTTGCCCTGTCGAATTGCCCTGCTGAACTGCTCTGCCCGATCGCGCTGTGCATCACCCTTGATAGCCACTGACCACGATTGTGCTTGGTATGATTTGCTTCATTGAGTAATCAGGCGCTTTTGATTGCTGATGCGGAAAAATGCTGCTTTGGCTTGAATTTTCCGTATTTTAGAGATTCTTTGCTGTTTCAAGGGATATGTATCTCTTGTTACTTGTGCCAGAAAAACCCATTGATTGTTGCCGGATTTGTAACCGTCACATTTCCGGAATCAGAATGGAAAAATCACGCTAAGGCTCCATTTCTTAGTGGAGGTTTTGGCGAAGTTCTCCATGGGGTTGTTGCTAGCTAGGTGGGGCAAGATGGAAATGGGGATGAGAATTGGCCAGAATTTTGATCAAGATTGGCTCTAGCTGGTTTCCGGCCCTACGCTACGATTTGGGATCCCGGAATGGATTGCGACAGATGGGGGGAGCAACCATCAGAGAGCGATCGGGTGGCTTCGTTTGCAGGTTGGGTCATTTTTGGGCAACTTTAAGCGGATCGAATCCCGGATTGCTTGCAGTCTTGATTGCTTGCGGTGAAGTTTGTGGTGAAGTTTGTGGACAAGGGAAACTCTGGATTGCTATGGACAACTCAACTCGTCGATCGGATTCGGTAGGGGCCAATGGGGCGGGAACGTCTCCCCTGTCGTTGCTGGAAGCCCAAAAGGTTTTGGCGGTGTTTAACTGTTTGGAAGAAGCGCCCAGTCTCTCGGAGAGCCAGCAGGCGATTATTCGATCGGCCCTGCGGACGGTGGTTCATGAGGCGGACTGCGTGATTTTTGGGGTTTGTGCGGAGTCGATCGCCCAAGGGTTGGCGGCCGTGCGGGCCTATGGGGCCGGTTTGGATCGCGAAGTGCCGCCGGAGCCGGAACAGCGGGGGGTGGCCAATCCGGAACAGCCGATTTATATCAAGTGCAACACCAACTCCCTGTTGTTTTATGCGGAACCCTACCAGGGTGAAAATCGAGGGGTTTTGGTGTCCTGTCAGTCCCAGGTAGATGAGGAACTCAATGCGATGTATGGCCATTTACCCTTAGATTTGTTTGCCTAGGGCGATGGGGCGGCTAAGGGGACGGTGGTTGAGCGATCGCGCCCGGGGGCTTGGCCGGTGGCAACGGATCCGGCAACTCCCGAGAATGGTGCGGGGTGGCGGCGTTTGGGGGCTGCTGTTGGTGTTGCTGGCGATCGGGGGGCTGTTCGCGCTGAAAATGCCACCCACTGCGGGATCCGCAGCCCTGCACCCGCTTTCCCAGTTGTCAGCCCAGTTATCCGAGGGGGATGCCATGGAGCTTTTGACGGATCCGTTTTTGCAGTTGCCGGGGCCGGACTCGGTGCATGTGGTTTGGTTCACGGAATGGCCGGGCGATCGCCATTGGGTGGATTGGGGCGATCGGCTCGATCGGCAAGCTTTGGCCCAAACCCGTCGCCTGAGCCGTACCCGCGAAGATGGCCAATCGCGACTGCCAGAGCGGGTGGCAGCCCAGCGGCCCGAGGAGGTGAAGGTTTGGGAGCGGCCGATTTGGCGACATGAGGCGATCGTTTCGGGACTACTGCCGGGCCAGTCGGTTTCCTATCGGGTGACGAGTCAAGGGGGCGATCGCACCGTTAGTAGCGGAGTGTTTCGCCTGTCGCCCCAACCGCTGCCGGGCCAACCGCTGCAACTGCTGTTGACTTCGGATCATCAACTGAAGCCGATGGTGGCGGCCAACTTGCAACAGGTGTTGGCCACGGTGGGCCGGGTGGATGGGGTGTTGTTTGCGGGGGACTTGGTGAATGTGCCCGATCGCGCTTCGGAATGGTTTGACGATGTGGGCGGTGGGGCGTTTTTTCCCTGTTTGCAAGGACGAGCCAATCGATCGCTGCAAGGTCACACCTACCAAGGCGGGGCTATTTTGCAGGAGACTCCCCTGTTCCCGGCCCTAGGCAACCATGAGGTGATGGGTCGAGTGGGGCGGGCCCGAGATCTCAACCGGGAGTTTTATGACACCGTGCCGCGCTGGGTCGCGCAACAGTGGGCAAGCGATTTAGATCCGGCCTCCGACGAAGCCCCAAGGGAAACGCCGGGGAAAGCGTCAGGGGAAGCTCTGAGCCAGGCTGCCTTGGTGGATCAATCCTTCAACACCCGCACCTACGAGGAAATTTGGACGCTGCCAACCAACGATCGAGGCGAGGGCAATTATTATGCCGTCAGCTTTGGGGATCTGCGATTGGTGGTGTTGAACGTGACCCAAGCTTGGCGATCGCCCATTTTGACAGCAAAGTTTGGCGGCCGTTTCCACGAAGGCCAGCCCCACAGCCCGATCGATTGGGGTTGGGGTCAGCATATTTTTGAGTCGATCGCCCCGGGGAGTCCGCAATTTCAATGGCTCCAGGCGGAATTGGCCGGCGAGCCGTTTCGCCAAGCCAAGTATCGCGTGGTTATGTTTCACCACCCGCCCCATACCTTGGGGGATAACAGCGTGCCGCCCTTCACGGATCCAATCCAGATGATCGAGCGGGATGACCTGGGCCAGGTGACGGCGGTGAAATATGCCTATCCGCGCGATCGAGATGTCATTGCCCAATACTTGTCCCCTCTGCTGGAATCGGCGGAAGTGGACTTGGTGTTGTATGGCCACTCGCACCTGTGGAATCGGTTCCGCCGTGGCCGCACCCACTACCTGGAAACTTCTAACGTGGGCAATAGCTATGGGGCGGCCTGGGGCGATCGGGGGCGAGCAGGCATTCCGCTGGAGGGTAGCGGGTTTGAGCGATCGGACTACGTGGCGATCGGGGATCCCAATGGATTGCCCCCAATTGTGCCCTCGATCGCGCCTTTGATTGATCCCTTGGATCAAACTCCTCAGCCCTACTTGGCCAGCAACGAAATCACCGCCTTCAGCATTTTGGACACGGCCGCCGGAACGGTCACCAGCTATGCCTTTGACATCAGAAAGCCGGAGCAACCCGCTCAACCGTTCGATCGGTTCACGATTGGGGCCCCGGCTAACGAGGGAGGAAGTTGAGGCGCGAGTTGCTACTCACGGGATCAACTGGATTCGCTCAGTCCGATTAACTCAACCTGATTAACTCAGTCCCGTTAGCGAGTACCAAACACCCGTTGCACACAGGTACGCGCAATTTCCATCATTTCCGGCGGCAGCTCATTGCTGTTCGATTGCTGCATCCGTTGGTAGAGGTTCATGGTTTGCTGCAAGGTATAGCGCGACTGGAACTCCGCCAAGGAGCATTGGCAATATTGCGTAGCCTGCTGTTGGTTAAACTGGCCCGATTGTTGAGCCGATCGGGTGCAGCTTTGCAAAAAGGCGCGCGAAAATTCTGGCGGGTAAGCATTGCGCTGGGTCAGGCTCCCGATCGATTGGCGATCGGTCTCGATCGGTTCTGCGGCTTGGGCACTCAAACCGGACGCAAGGCCCAGGGCCACAAAGCTTCCTACGATGGTCAACGATTGCAGCGCCTGGGTCGGAAAGTTACGTTTCATGGTGTCGTGGTTGTTTGAAATCAGCAGCCCACAGCCCACACCGACAGCCCGTCTCGCAAGACGATACTGGCGAGCCTGAGCAAAGCTACCCTCAGTCGATTTCAACCTTTGCATAGGTCAAGCCGAACGATCGGGAAAGTTGCGGGATCGTGATTGATCGCTCAAGCTCTCCAAATCAGTTCGGCTCATGATGGGAACGGCGATCGCCCCATGTGTTAATTGGCCCATGCACGGGTTGAGTTAACTGATTGAATTAAAAGACTCATCCCCGCACTTTTGGGTTGCAAGCCTTGAATGACTCAAGTCCTGGATGATTGCGAAGGCCCGAGCGCCGGTTGCAATTGACATCGCAAGCCCGCACAACTAACCTGCACAATCAACCCGCACTCCAAACCGGCTTGTCAACCCCGATCGGGGATGGTGGTCTGTTTAATTCCTAGCTCAGTTCCTTAACGCTGGCCACCAGCTCAGACACTTTCTCTTTTGCACTGCCAAACAGCATCATCGTTTTGTCTTCGTAGAACAGCGCATTATCCAAACCGGCGAATCCGGGGTTCATGCTCCGTTTAATGACGATCGTGTGTTTGGCGCGATCGACCTCCAGAATCGGCATCCCGTAGATTGGGCTTTGGGGATTGTCCCGGGCATCCGGGTTCACCACATCATTGGCTCCAATCACCAGTGCCACATCCACCCGCTCAAAGTCCGGGTTAATGTCGTCCAGGTCGCACAGTTGGGTATAGGGCACGTTGGCTTCTGCCAACAACACGTTCATGTGGCCCGGCATCCGACCCGCCACCGGGTGAATGGCATAGCGCACATCAACCCCCAACCGCTCTAGCTGATCTGCCAGTTCCCGCACGGCGTGCTGGGCCTGGGCTACTGCCATGCCGTAACCGGGCACAATCGCCACCGATCGGGCATAACCCAGCATCATCGCGCATTCTTCCGGGTCGATCGAACGCACCGTGTGAGAACCCGCATCGCCACTGCCGCCATCACCCGTAGCCGTGCTGACACTGCCAAAGGCCCCAAAGAGCACATTGGTGAGCGATCGGTTCATGGCCTTGCACATGATTTGGGTCAAGATCAGCCCCGAAGCACCCACCAGCGCCCCGGCAATCACCAGCATTTCATTGCCCAACACGAAACCCGCCGCACTGGCCGCCAGCCCGGACAGGGAGTTCAACAGCGAAATCACCACCGGAGTATCTGCCCCTCCGATCGGCAACACCACCAACACCCCCTGCACCAGGGAAATGCCCGTCAGCAGCCACAAAACCGTCAAGTCGCCCGGATGAATCAGCAAATAAGCGCCGCTGACCACAAAGCCCAACAGCAAGCTGAAGTTCACCGGTTGTTGCAGGGGGAAAGTGATGGGTGCGCCGGTCACCAGCCCTTGCAGCTTGGCAAAGGCCATGAAACTACCCGTGAGGGTGATGCCCCCAATCAGCAGCCCGGCAATCACGGTCACGGCCGTATCGGTGGGAACCGGTGCGCCCGTGTTCACAATCCGCCAATATTCCGCTGCCGCCACCAGGGCCGAAGCTGCGCCGCCTAACCCGTTCAACAGGCCCACCATCTGGGGCATGTCGGTCATGGCAACACGTTTGGCGGCAATCAGACCAATCACCGATCCCGCCACCAGGGTGGCCAACAATGCGCCGTAGTTAACGGCGGAGCGATCGAGCAGGGTCACCCCGATCGCCATGGCCATGCCCACGGCCGCCAGCCAGTTGCCCCGGCGAGCGGTGGCGGGCGATCCCAGCATTTTGATCCCCACAATAAACAGGGCCGCGGCGGCCAAGTTGCTTAGGCGGGCGATCGTTGTCCACCATTCAGCGGGCAAAACACCCGATACCAGTCCATCGATCATTCCTTAATTTCCTCGCCCTTTGGTCTCAGGATGCTTCAAAATTCAAGCCTTTCATTCGGCCCAGCCTTGAATGAGGTGTTGAGTTCAGTCTTGAATTCAACCCCGGCATTAAACCCTTAGTGCTCCCCTGCATAACACCCTCGATTGCATCCTTACCCTGTGCTGGCTGACTTCGATTGACCAATGTGCTCGATCGCTTGCCCATTTTGAAGATGAAAAATAGCCATTGGGCGATCAAACCGCTGGGCAATCGAGTCAGGCGATCAGTTTAGGAAAGGGTCATGGAGGGGGAATTTGTAGGTTGCCTTGCAAGTTGTCTTCAAGTCCTTTTCAGGCCCTTTTCAAGTGGCTGGCAGGCTATTTCTTAAACATTTGCAGCATTCGATCGGTCACCCAAAAGCCACCAACCACGTTCACCATGGCCAGCACCACGGCCACCAAGCCCAGAATGGTGGGGCCGCTGAGTTGTGCTGCACCGCCGGCCAAAATTGCCCCCACGACAGCAATTCCCGAAATAGCATTCGCACCGGACATCAAAGGGGTATGGAGCGTGGGCGGCACTTTGTTGATGATTTCAAACCCCACAAAGGAGGCCAAAACAAACACCACCAAACCCGTTACCAAGGTTTCACTCATGAGGCCAGCACCATTGATTCAGCCGAAGGGGTTTCTGAGAGGGTGGCGACCAAATTTCGCACCCGATCGTTGCGAATTTCGCCACCGTGGGTGATGCAAACCGCGTCCAAAATGTCGTCGGCAAAGTTGAACACCGGTTGCCCATCTTTGATCAACCAGTCCAACAGGGCCGAACAGTTTTTGGCGTATTGCATACTGGCGTGGGTGGTGACCGTGCCAGCCAAGTGCATCGGAGCCAAAATTTGCACCCCATTCACCACATGGTCATGGCCCGGTTGACTGCATTCACAGTTACCGCCCTGTTCTGCGGCCAAGTCCACAATCACGGAACCGGGCTTCATTTGGGCCACGGTGTCGGCGGTGATCATGATCGGGGCGCGGCGGCCGGGAATTTTAGCGGTGGTGATCACCACGTCGGCCCCAACCGCCCGATCGGCCACGGTGGCTTGAATCCGAGCTTGCAAATTATCGGAAACCGCTTTGGCATAACCGTTTTGCCCGCTGGTTTCCTCTTCGATCAGCATTTCCACAAACCGGGCCCCGAGGCTTTGCACCTCGTCGCGGGTTTCCGGGCGGATGTCAAAGGCTTCCACCACGGCCCCCAGTCGGCGGGCGGTGGCGATCGCCTGCAACCCGGCCACACCCACACCCAACACCAGCACCTTGGCCGGCGGAATGGTTCCCGCCGCTGTGGTCAACATGGGGAAATATTTGGGCAGGGCCGCCGCCGCCAACAGCACAGCCTTGTAGCCGGCTGCGTTGGCCTGAGACGAAAGGGCATCCGCCACCTGAGCACGGGTGCTGCGGGGCACGAATTCTAGGGAAATCGCTGTGATGCCCCGCTCTGCCAGGGTTTTGATGGACTGAGGGCGATCGAGCGGCTCCAAAAAGCCCATCAACATCGATCCCGATTTCAGCCAACCCAGTTCCTCATCGGTAGGGGGCAAAACCTTCGTCACCAAATCCGACGTTTGCCACAGTTGAGCGCGATCGCTCGTCACTGTTGCGCCCGCCGCTTCATAGGCCGAATCCGTAAATCCTGCGCGTTCTCCCGCGCCGGCTTCCACGACAATCGCTAGCCCTTTTTTGACCCAACGAGCTACCACGTCGGGAACCAGGGCCACGCGCCGTTCATCCAGCGCCACTTCTTTCACAACCGCAACTTTCATACGCGTTCGCTTCCGCGCAACTGCTTGCATCCTAGGCCGATCCCCCGGTTGCGATCGGAATTTTCAACTTGTCTTATCGATCGCGCGATCGAGTGATGACATTTATAACAACTTGCCTAAAGGAATTTGTTGCAATTTCACGGGCTTTCTAAAGAACGCTCATCGCCTTTAGAGATAAGCTTTTCCCTTTCTTTGAAGAAAAACAATGATCGTCAAAACCACTTCATCAGAGGAAAGGATTTTGCGCTGACTTTATTCCAGCAATTCTTAAGAACATCTTTAGGGAATCACTAGGCAAAAATAGGGATCAAATGCCCAGGATGTTTAATTATGCTGAAACTTGATTTTGAGTTTTTCAAAATCAAGACTGAGCCTCTTTTGAATCCCATAGAAAACTTGATGAAGTTTCTAGATTTCTTCATGAAGTTCTGCAACTGGCTTGTAACGAGCCAGGGGAAGCAACCCAGCCATCAGAGAGAGAATGGGTTGCCGACTGGCCCCAAATCGCCCCCGATCGCCTCGAATTCACCCCAATTCACTCTGCACTGACACGACCGAAGGGGAAATTCCCCCGATCGCCCCGGGATCTGCCTTGGCGCGGTGGGAACGACCCGATCGGCTGTAAATTAAGGGGAGTCAGCGTTTAGCGCCGCCTTACCATGACCTCCAAACCCAACCCCAAAACCAGCAAAACCACCCCCGAAACTCCCGCCAAGAAAATGCCCTCACCCCTGGATTGCCTGGGGGGTTCCGGAATTTCGGCGGCGATCGCGGTGGGAGCCGGCGCACTGACCTATAAAATCGCCCAAACTTTTGCCGCTCACCCCATCACCAGCACCAACCGTCTCACCCTCAGCATTGGCGGTGCGGTGCGCACCTTGGTGGTGGGGGTGGGAACCCTGGGAACCTTTGTCTTTAGCTTTGTGGCCCTGGGGTTGTTGGCGCTGATGGTGCAGCTTTGGGTGCAGGGGAGCCGGGGCGATCGGCCCACCGATGCTTAGGCGTACCTGCTTAGGCGCACAAGCAGTAGAAATCAGTCAAGCAATAGAAATCGGTCGAGAATCCGTCAGAAATCGGTAGGGCTTAATGGGTGCGGAACTCCAGCAATTGAGCATCCCCATGAAAACGGGGGTGTGGATTTTGGGCGATCAACTGTGGCACGAGCAGGCGGCGTTGGTGGCCTGTGCGGGCGATCGGGCGCGGGTTCCAGTAATCGCGATCGAGTCCCTGGCCCATGTGCGCCAACGGCCCTACCATGCCCAAAAATTGGTGTTGGTTTGGTCGGCCATGCGCCACTTTGTGCGGGAGTTGCAGGATATGGGCTGGCCCGCCACCTGGGCCGAGGCCGAAGATTTCGCCACACCCCTGCGCGCCTGGGTGATCAAACACCAAATCGATCGGCTGTTGGTGATGGCTCCGGTTGATTGGCCCTTTCAGCAAACCCTGAATCAGCTCGATTTGCCCTGCAAGCTGGAGCAAATTCCCAATAACCAATTTCTCTGGAGCGAGGAAGAGCTAGCGGACTGGTTCGGCAGCCGAAAACGCTTCCTCATGGAAGATTTCTATCGGGAAGGGCGCAAACGGTTCCAAATTTTGATGGAAGGTTCCAAGCCCGTCGGCGGCCAGTGGAACTTCGACAAGGACAACCGCCAACCCCCCAAGGGGCCGCTACATCCGCCCGCACCGCTGGAGTTTGCGCCCAACGAAATTGTGCTGACGGTGATCGAAAAGGTGCGATCGCTCGATTTGCCCACCTACGGATCGATCGACTCCTTCCGCTGGGCCACCACCCGATCGCGCGCCCTCGACGTGCTCGACCACTTCATCGCCCACCGGCTCCGCACCTTTGGCCCTTACCAAGACGCGATGGTGACGGGCCAAGACACCCTGTGGCACGCCCTGCTCTCGCCCTACCTCAACCTTGGGTTGCTGCACCCACGGGAGGTAATCTTTGCCGCCGAAAAGGCCTGGCGCGATCGGGGCCTGCCGATCGCCAGCGTCGAAGGCTTCATTCGCCAAGTGCTGGGCTGGCGGGAATATATGCGCGGCATTTACCTGCAAGTGCTGAAAGCTGACGAGGAGCTGCCCTACCCCGATCGCAACTGGTTTAACCACCAACACCCGCTGCCCCAGTGGTTTTGGGACGGCAATACCGATATGAACTGCCTGCGCCAGGTGCTGCAACAGGTCGATCGCACCGGCTATGCTCACCACATTCAGCGGCTCATGGTGTTGTCGAACTTTGCCCTAATTGCGGGTCTGAATCCCCAGGAAGTTGAGAACTGGTTCCATGCGGTTTTCATTGATGCCTACGATTGGGTGATGCAAACCAATGTGATGGGTATGGGGCTATTTGCCGATGGGGGCTTGTTGGCTTCCAAGCCCTATGCCGCCTCAGCGAACTACATCAATCGGATGAGTGATTATTGCAAAGGTTGTCGTTATAATCCGCGCGATCGCACGGGGCCAAAAGCTTGCCCATTTAACTTTTTCTATTGGGATTTCCTGGCGCGGCACGAGGCAAAATTGCGATCGCAGGGCCGCATGAGCCTAATTTTGAAGCATCTGGAAAAAATCCCCGCCGAAGAAATGGCCGCGATCCGCGCCCTCTCTGTTGCCTGGCATCGACAACAGCAATTATTGAATGAGTAGAATATCAATATCCTTAGTCTCTCGTGATGAGGACTGGAGTTCGATAAAGAGTTGGCTAATGAATGATGACCGAACTGATACCGAGCTTATCCAATAATCCGCCTGATCGCGATCGCATCCTCGCTACCCTGCGGCAACTTGCTCCCGATCTTCACCAGAAATATGGTGTAACCCGGCTTGGCATTTTTGGTTCGGTTGCTCGTAACGAAGCCACGCCCGACAGCGACATCGATATCGTCTTGGAATTGACTGTGCCTGACCTATTCACAATGGTGGATATCAAAGCGGATTTAGAACAGATTTTTCAACGCTCGATCGACCTGATTCGCTACCGGCCGCGCATGAATCCCTATCTGAAACGCCGAATCGATCGCGACGCAATTTATATCTGATTTTATATGTCTAACCGATCGCTAATTTACGAAAAACTCTTACAGATTAATCAAGAATGGTGACTGCTTGGATAGACGAATTTTACAAAAATGAAAGATTTCCTCACCTGAATTATTCGATCATATCGAGTAACCTTTGTATAAGTTGATGCGTCTATCGATGCCTTGTATCGACGCATTATATTGACATATTGATTGACCGATCGAGCGCCCCCGCCCATGGCTACCACCCTTCGCAGCATCCTTCAAGAATTCCAAGCCGCTGCCAGTTCCACCCGAGATCTGGGCGATCGCTTTGAATTGTTGATGTTGAGCTACCTGCGAAAGGAGCCGCTCTATTACGAACGGTTCTCGAATGTGTGGATGTGGATGGATTGGCCCCGGCGCAATGGCAGACCGGACACGGGGATCGATTTAGTAGCTCAAGAGCGGGCCACGGGGGATTATTGCGCGATTCAGTGCAAGTTCTACGACTTCAACCACTATCTCGACAAGAGCGATATTGACTCGTTTTTCACCGCGTCGGGCACTAAGGAATTTAGCAGCCGGATCATTGCTTCCACCACGGACAAGTGGACCAAACACGCCGAAGCGGCCCTGAAAAATCAGCAAATCCCCGTGACGCGGTTGAGCCTGCGGGATTTGGAAGAAAGCGCGATCGACTGGGGCCAGTTCAGCAGTCGGGGCAAGGCGATCGCCCTGACCCTGAAACCCAAGAAAACGCCGCGCCCCCACCAAGAGGAGGCGATCGCCCAGGTGATGGCCGGGTTTGGCAGTGCCGATCGGGGCAAGCTGATCATGGCTTGCGGCACGGGCAAGACCTTCACGGGTCTGAAAATCGCCGAGGCGTTTGTGAA
>MKGP02000003.1 GCA_001913845.2 Limnothrix sp. CACIAM 69d
TTTGCGGGTAGGATTGGCAATGACCGGGAGACGACTCATGAGCTGGGTGATGCTTCGGGTAGGTCTAGCCTAAAACCAGATTTAGAGCTGCCAAGTCGGCTTTAGCTTCTCTTTATGAATTAGCTGTCATAGGCCATTTCAAAATATTGCCGAAAGCTATAGGATTGCCCTGGACGCAGAATGCTTGGTCTAGTCATCGCAATTCATCTCCAACCGCAACACTAAAAATGAAAAAGCCTTGCTCCTTCGTGTAAACAAGCTATTACCTGGGGCGAAACGCCTAAATTACGCATTCGCTCCAATGAACGATAATTGTCATGTTGACCAGCAGTAAAGTCCAGTGAAAATGACAACTCAGTGACACGACCGTTAGGGTTAATCAAAAATTGGCGAGCGCTAGACATCTCACCAGAAAAAAAAGATAGCTCACCCCAACCACGATAGATTGTTGGGTCAGACATGTGCTCCAAGCTATCAGCAGTTGCGCCAAGATAGCGCCGAACTGCGTCTTTCATAGATGCCACCTGAGCGGCTGAACCCACATAGGCTTGAGAATTTTGGGGACAAACTCGCCGCAATTGTTCCCAATTAATTGTCTGCGCTGACGTGGGAGTTGAAACCAAGGCTAATCCAGCTAGAACGATCGCCGATTGACGAAGGATGAATGATCCCAACATAAACCACTGACTTAAAGACAATTCTCAGTGTATTCCAAGGTTAATATTAATGACTGATACAACAAAATGAAAATTTCGAGACAGTAATGCTAGACACTAGTTGCGTAGCAGATTAATTGTGTCACTCACCCTGAACCTAGCAAACAAGGCCATGGTTCAGTCAACCATATGCACTGATTTCAAGAGCTGTTGATCAGGTTTCTAGTCATCGGTGCAATAATACCGTCACCTGCCACTGCGATCATCGCTTCAGCAAACGACCTAAAGTTTGACGATCACGATTTCCCAATTCCCCGTCGATGAGTCGCCCAGTATTATGGTCATATGCTTTCCAGACCCATAATCTGTTTTTTTATCCTGGATGAAATGCCATAACTCATCTAGCTCAACGACGATTGCAGATTCTGGAGCTGGCTTTTCATAATTGGCTTCGCCAAAATCTCTGACCCAATTCAGGACTGATTGAGCAGAGACACCGAGCAGTTTGGCTGTCGCGTTCATGGACATACCGCTGAGGTACATCAAAACAGCCTCCAATTTCATCCAAAGTGGCTTACCCCGCTCCTTAGAGAAGTTTGTAAATTGGTAGTGACAGTCTTTGCACTTAAATCGTTGACGACCTTTGACTAAACCACTCTTGATGACGCTTTGAGAGTCACATTGAGGACAGTGAATTGTCATAACCAAGATTTTGCGAAGAACAACTTGCTCCCTTTTGACACAACATTATCTACTTGAAACTCTCGAAAATCAATCGTTTCAACTTGCCCCCAGGAAACGACGATGGGCCCCAGGATAGTCATGGGGGGCGATCGCTGGGGGAATTTCCCTCAATCTGATCCCGATCGGGCTGATTTTGGGCAAGGTGTACCTAGAGATCTGCGTAGCCCCCTTAAGGCCGAACCCCGAAGCCTAGGTGCCCAGGTGGTTGATGCGGGTCTGGGACAGGGTTGCAAGCAGGCTCCCAATTGCGGCTGTCCTGTAGCATTGATTGTTTTGTGGCATTGGGTGAACGCGGGTGAACGATCGACCCCAAATTACGGTGGTGTTTGCCATCACCGCTGACGGCAAAATCAGCGATGCGCATGGGTCGCCGGGACGCTTTGGCAGTCCGGCCGATCGCGCGCATTTGGAAAAACAAGTGGCCCAAGCCGATGCGGTGTTGATGGGAGCCGGAACCCTCCGCTCGGAAGGGTTGGCCATGCCGGTTCTGGATCCAAAACTCATTCAGGGGCGAATTGACCAGGGCAAACCGCCGCAACCCACCCAAATTATCTGTTCCGCCTCCGGGGCGATCGACCCTGGCTATGGCTTCTTTCGCCAGGCCTTGCCCCGATGGCTGTTGACCACGGAAGCCGGATCTCGGCAATGGCTCGATCGCTGGTCTGCCTCAGGGGATTCCGAGGATCCATCCTCCCATTCAAAAGCAGCCAATGGATTCGATCGAATCTTGCTCGGCCCGTTGGGCGATCGGGATTTTCAATGGCCCGAAATTCTCGCCCAACTGGCCCAGGAAGGAATCCAACAGCTTGCCGTTTTGGGTGGTGGGAACTTAGTCGGCTCCCTGTTGTCAATGGGAGCGATCGATCACCTGTGGCTGACGGTCTGCCCCCTGTTGGTGGGCGGAGCCGCCGCCCCCACGCCCATGGATGGTGTGGGTTTGCCGCTTCACGGGGCCCAATGGCTCAATTTGGTCAGTGCCGAAGCCCAAGGCCAAGAAGTGTTCCTGCATTACCAGCGGCGCGACACCCAACCTTAGCGCCCGGTGAGTTTCTGCTTCTTGTTCTGCTGTTTGTTGCCCTTCCCCAAACCCGAGGTTTCCTATGATTGCCTCTCGCCGTTTTCTCCGTCCCGATCGCTTATTGCAATTCTTGAGTCAATCTCGGAGTCAATCTCGGAGCCAATCTCGGAGCCAAACAATCCAGTGGCTGTTGACCCAAACCCTGCGCCATCGCCAGGCGACCCCGCAACCAACCGCGCGATCGGGCTTTACCTTGCTGGAACTGTTGGTGGTGCTGTTGATGGTGACCATTCTGATGGCCATCAGTGCGCCCGTTTGGCTGTCAATGGTGGATGGCCAACGGCTCGGAGCCGCCCAAGACGATGCGTTTCGGGCCCTGCGATCGGCCCAATCCAAAGCCAGGCAGCAACGACGACCCTGGGAAGCCTGTTTTCGCACCAACCCAGAAGATAAGCGTGCCATTCAATATTCGGTGCATCCCGCCGTGGGCGCAAAATGCAGCAAAGCCGTTTGGCGGCCCCTGGGAGCCGAAGCATCGACCTATGCCGCGATCGACGGCGGGAAATCAGACTTCACTCGCGACGGCGGGAGTTATGTGGTGCAGTTTAATGGTCGCGGCTGGCTAGCTTCTTCCCAGGACGGCGCGGAATACAAAGGCAATGACGAGAATGCTGGAAATCGCATTACCTTTCAAATGGCAGGCCGTCCTGATCTGACCGATCGAAGCTGTGTTTATGTGGAAACCTTGTTGGGCTCCCTGCGAGCCGGGCGCAATGATCGTTGTGACGATTAAGCAACCAATCAGCTACTCCACCACATCACGGGCATATTCTTCATTCACAGCCCGGCGGGGAATGGTGCAAAAACGCTTGACCGTCAGGGCAATGGTCTTTTTAGGAACGCCGCCTTTGAGATAAATGTCATATTCCATGGCCAAGGTTTTTTCGGAAGCAATATAGGCCTTGACCATAATATATTCACTGTTAATGGCATTCACGCACTCCAAACATTGGGCGCGGGTGGCCGTTTCCGCAATGCCAAAAAGAGTCAGCAATCGCACCCGATCCTTGTTCTCGCTCAGGAACACATAGCACTTGATTTCTTCCTGAATCAGAATGTCGCCATCGTCATCGATCGAAACATCCATCAACGCTTCATCAAAGATGGATTGCAACAGGGCTTTTGAAGCATTATCGGGTGTGACTAGCTCTTCGTTCATAATTTTGGCCTGCGATGAATGGATGTGATGATTGTTGTTGGCCGAGTGGTGGTTAAAAGTCATTCAGCAAGATCAATTCAGAAGGATTAATTGAGGACTGTGGCCAACAGGATGTTGAGTCCGTTCTTGTTTCGGCCTAATCTTAACAAGCGAAAGTGGGGACTGATGGCGTTGTGGTGGCGGGCAGATCGACAATGCGGTTTTTAGTGGAAGGTTGGCTGTCGGCTCCTCACTCCTACACGACGGTGAATCAGTTCCAATGCTTGGCACTGCTGGGGCGATCGGGACTGCAACTATTTCATCGCGAACAACCGTTGGCCCATGGCTGGCAGCCGATCGCGGGGCAATTGGATCCAGAGCGATCGCGCCGCTTGGCCCAAATTCCGGCCCCCGATGGCGACCCGGTGGATGGACTGTTGCGGATCGATTCGCCCTACCGATTGGAGCCTGACCCGATCGCCCGTCGATCGTTGGTGTTTGCCACGGCGGAATTTGGCAAGCTGCACCATGAATATTGGCAATGGATGGGGTGCGCCCAAAAAACGGACAAATGGGCGGCGGCCGGGGGCGATCGGGGAGCCGTGGTGCTCACCCCTTCGGCCTGGTCGCGACAAGGGCTAATCCACAGCGGCGCAGCGCCCGATCAAGTCGTGGTGTTGCCTCATGGGGTGGATCCCCAGATTTATCATCCCTTGGCAGCAGCCGATCGCTCAGCCCTGCGGCGGGCCTGGGGCTGGGAGGGTTGCCAAGTCCTGTTGAACGTGGGGGGCACGATTCCCCGCAAGGGTGGCGATTTGTTGATTTTGGCATTGGGGGCAGTGATGGAGCGATCGCCCCAATTGCGTTGGGTTTTGAAGGCCAATGACGCAGTTTATGGGCGCGATCGGGGGCGGGCCGCCTGGGTGAAGCAGGTGCGATCGCTGTTGCCATCCGATCGCGCCCAACGGTTGCTCGATCGAACGATTTACCTCAACAAATTTTTGTCCTACCAGGATATGGCCAAGCTCTATCAAGCGGCCGATGGCTATGTGTCGCCCTACCGCGCGGAGGGATTTAACCTGCCTGTGTTGGAAGCGATCGGCTGTGGGTTACCGGTCATTTGCACCCAAGGTGGGCCCACCGATGAATTTACCGACCCTGCCTTTACTCTCCCGATCGCTAGCCAACTGATTGAGCAACCCGTGCAATACCCGGATGGTGTTTCCGAAACCGTTTGGATGTGGGAGCCGGATTGCGATGCCTTGATTGATTGCCTAGAAACCTGGCTCGATCGCCCCCAATGGCACAAGGCGGCCCGGGCGGTCGGCCCCGCTTGGGTGCAAAGCCGGTTCACCTGGGATCACGCCGTGGACAAACTCCTGAGCCTGCTGATCCAGCAACCCTAGTGCGCCCGAGCCACCAAAGCCCGGTGACGCACCGTAGTTTCTTGGATGGTGACCAGCTCAAAGCCCGCTTGCTCGATCGCCTCGCCCAAGTCCAGCGCAAAGTACTGATCCAAAAACGGCTCCGTACTCTTGAGCAGGGTCAGGATATAGGGTGGCATTTGGGCGTAAATCTGGGATTTGGGGTTCATGTCCATAATGCCCAGATAGCCGCCGGGTTTCAGCAACCGCCGGGCCTCTTGCAAAATCGCGATCGCCGCCGTCTGGGGCAGCTCATGGTATAGCAGGCAAGCCGAAACTAAGTCATAGCTCGCGGCCGGTAAGCCGGTGTTTTCCGCTGCCGCATGAACCCAACGGGGCTGGGCCCGATCGGGATTCATGGGGGAGTGGTGAGTGTTGTAGGCGGCCACCGCCAGGAAATTAGGCGACAGATCCACCCCCGTTAGCTGGGCTTGGGGATAAACGCGCTGCAAGGCAAAGGTGCTCATCCCCACGCTGCATCCCAAGTCCACAATCTCCCGAGGCTCGATCGCCACCGTGGCCTTCAGCACGTCATGGTAAGCAGCCCGCAATTTTGCGTCCCCTTCCGGGGTTTTTTCGCCAAAAATGGTGGAATGCACCGAATAGGCCGCCACTTCCACTTCGCTGGCTGGCTCCCAACCCAAATTCCCGTCGGGATAGGCATGGAAGGGATTGAGGTAATAAGCCGGGTAGGTGAGGTTGGGGTTGCTGACCTGGGCCAGTTCCGCCGACCAATCCCGACTTTGCAACTCAGCGGCCGTCTTGCGCCAGGGAATGCCCATGCTTTCGGCCCGTTCAATCATCATCTTGCGGGCGCGGCTACGGGCAAAGTTAGCCAGGGGTTTGATGGACAGCAGCCCATTCACCAAACGCGAGGCGGGGCCGGGTTTCACAAAGGCAGTGGCGGTCATGGAAAGGTCAGGCAATCGTTGTTTGAGTTAAAGCTTTTTTGAGTTGAGGCTTTGGGATGAGATCTTGAGGGTGAAATTTTTGGGGCTAATTAAGTTTTTGCAAGTTTTTTGAATTTTGAAGATTGGGTTTTGAAGGTTGGGTGAGTTTTGAGGCTCGGAATGTTGAGGGTTGAACTTGGATTTTCTGGATATTGTATCAGTCTTCAGAGAATGTCTGAAAAGCCCAAATTGCTACTTTGTGCGCCCCAGCGATCAGCGTAAACAAGGGGATTAAGCCCCTTCCACGACGATTGGTGCTTGGCCCATGCCAAAAGATACTTTTCAAACATCTTCTAACGGTTGTGGTAACAGTTGCGGTTCGATCGTCCCCTCGCAAGGGCAATCGATCAAACCGATCGCACAGATCGATCGCGTAGTTGGTCGCTTCCCAAGCCGTGAGCTATGATGCTGCCTGAATTTGCGAAAATCGCCGCCCTGGGACGAAACCCTGAACTTTGATGCAATCGCCCAACCCAGAAACCTTGAGCATGGTGCTGAAAGTCGCGGTTCTGTCCGTGGTGCTGTCGGTGGCCATCAAGCTAACGGCCTATGGATCGATCGGCACGCCGCCAGACTGGGTGGCTTGGGTCATGATCCTGTTGCCATCGCTGATTTTGGCGGGTTGGATGTGGCAGCAAAGCAAACCCGATCGCCCGTAGATCGCCCGTAAGTCATCCGTCAATCACCCCAACATCCGCCCCGCAAATCACCCCGCAAATCACCCCGCAAATCGCCCAGACAGTTGCACAGGAAATTGCACAAGAAATCGCACAGGACGCTCGGTTCATGACCCTCGGACGCTGGTTAGGCTTACTGGTTTTTATTGCGGCCCTGTATGTGCTGTGGGCTGTGCGGCAGTTGGTGCTGATGATTTTTGGCGCGATCGCCATTGCCGTCGCGATCGACCGGTTGGCCCGCGCCCTGCTCACCCTTCAGTTTCGGGGGCGAAACTTGCTCCAGGATCGAACAAAGGCAATTTTTGGGGCGATCGGGCTGTTGGTGGCTTTTTTCTTGGGGGCCATGTTGTTGGTTGTGCCCCCCTTTGCAGCTCAATTTCGGGAGCTGACCGAGTTGGTTCCCGTGGCGCTCGATCGCCTCGATGCCTGGTTCAGCAACTTTTCCCAACAACCCTTGGGCCAGTGGTTACAAACGGTTCTCCCCAACCCCGACTTCCGCAGTTTGCTCACCCAGGCCCAACCGGCCATTAATCCGCTCTTTCGGGGCGGGTTTGCCCTGTTTGCCAGCACCCTGGGTGGGTTCTTCAACCTGCTGTTGGTGACCATCTTGGCCCTGATGATGCTGTTCGATCCATTGCCCTATCGCAATGCCTTCGTGCAGCTCTTTCCCTCCTTCTATCGACGGCGGGCGATCACAATTCTCGATCGCTGCCGCAATTCTCTTGATGCTTGGCTGCTGGGCATTTTGCTGAACATGTCGATCATTGGTGTCCTCAGCGGCACGGGGCTGGCCTTGATGGGGGTGAAGCTGGCCCTGGCCCACGGGGTTTTGGCAGGCTTACTGACGTTCATTCCCAATGTGGGGCCGGTGTTGAGTGTGTTGCCGCCAATGTTGGTGGCGCTGTTGGATGATCCGCTCAAGTCCCTGTTGGTGCTGGGTTGGTACGTGATTGTGCAGCAGTTGGAAACCAATTTGCTCACGCCGATGGTGATGTCCAAGCAGGTGTCCCTGCTACCGGCCGTGACGCTGATTGCCCAAATCTTTTTTGCGACCTTTTTTGGGTTCACGGGGCTGGTGTTGGCGTTGCCGCTAACCGTGGTGGCTCAAGTTTGGTTCCAGGCGGTGTTGGTTGAGGATGTGCTGGACCATTGGGATCAGGGGCCGCGCTGGCTGCGATCGAGCCGAGAAGGGGCGATTAACTCCAACTCAGAACAGGCGTTACCAGCGGCCGTGGCCGTGGGTGGCGATGATCCTCAGACTCCTGAGCCATCAGACTCCTGAGCCACAGGATTGGCGATCGCGACCCGTGCAGCATCTTGGATTGTTGAGTTGAATGTTTGATCAAAATAGCCCATCATCCCCCAACGCCGCGAAACCCAGATCGCGCGATGGCAGCCACCCGGCTAAAATGGCAACAACTCACCACTTGCTCATGGTTGGGGCAAGTGCTTGCGCTACATGGCCTTTAGCGACAGTCGGCGCTACTATCAAATTTTGGAACTGGAACCTGGCGCTTCAGCCGAGGAAGTGAACCAGGCTTACAAAGACCTGGCTTTCGTTTGGCATCCCGATCGGATCCCAGACGACAATCCCCGTTTGAAAGCTAAGGCCCAAGAGAAGCTGAAGCAGCTCAATGAAGCGCGGGGCTTTTTTCGGGCCCATTTTCGGCAGCGGCCCAACAGCGGGGCCCCAACGGAACGAACCACCGCCCAACCCCACGGGCGATCGACGGCCCATCACCACAAAAATCCATACCATGCCGGTGTGCATCACCAAGGGGCTAGCCATAGTGCCAGCCACGGTGCTAATCACAGCACAAGCCACGGCACAAACCACAGCGCGAACCATAACGGCTCCGCTCAAGGATTTGGGGTCAATGGGCAATCAACCCCCAAGGCGGGGGCCTATGGAGCCAGCGCCAATGGCTCCGGTGGATACAACGCCTATGGATACAGCGCCCAAGGCCCATCAACAGGTTCGGTTCATGGCCAAGGCATTCATCCCGAACCGGAGCCGTTCGCTTGGAAAACACCACGTCGATCGCCCTTCAATAGCCATCCCCCCGGTGACCCCACGGCGGAAACGACCGCCAATCGATCGCCCGAACCGCCCCCACGACGACCTCGCCCCCCGATCGTGCCGCCCCAATGGCAAGATCAACCGCCACCTCGTCCTGCTGCCGATTTGAGCGGAGCCAAGATGCGCGGGGCCAACCTGCGGGAACGGGATTTTGCGAGCCGAAACCTGAGCGGGGCTGATCTAGCGGGAGCTGATTTGACGGATGCATTTATGCACCGCGTGAACCTGAGCGGGGCCAACCTGAGCGGAGCCCGGCTGTTTCGGGCCAACCTGCTGCAAGCGAACCTGAGCGGGGCCGACCTGAGCGGCACGGACTTGATCGGGGCTGACCTGAGTGGGGCTGACCTTCGGGGGGCCAATTTGACCAATGCCAAAATGACCGTCGGTGGGCGGCTGATGGTGCGGTTAACGGGGGCCAAGCTGGATGGGGCGATCGTTCCGGCGGATCTGAGGCGATCGCCCTAGCAATGGGTCAGGATTACCCCCAGTCCTGGAATTGCACCTAAGCTTCCCAATCCGGACAAGCACCCTCCGTCCAACCGAAGGGATACATCCCACAGATCAGCAGCGTGCCGTTGTAGACCCGGCCATGGTAGTGGCGACAGCCCACACAGGCGGCATGGCGGTCAACCGGCGGCACTTTGGGGTTGAGCTGGTCATAAAGCGCATCGTATTGGTTCAGGGTCGGCGGGGCCAAAGCTGCCCGATCGCCCTCCGATTCCGGTTCTTCGGGGGTGAAAGGATTGACCGGAAAACCGGTTTCCGCCCAGTCTGCCCACAGGGGCGCTAACCAATCGTTCACCTCGCTGGCCCACTGTTCGATCGCCCCGTCCACTTCCTGGCACAGTCGATCGACCTCAATTCCCCACTGTTCAGCCAAATGGGTTTCCACTTGCTCTTGAAGGTCAAGGGCCGTTTGCTCCAGTTCCCGGGCCGAATCCGTCAGCCATTGATCCACCTGGGTTACGGTTGATTCCACCGATTCGCCCATGGTGGTGATCACTGCATCCAACGTGGCTTCCACTTCCCGGGCGATCGGCTCCCAATCCCGAGTAATGGGGGTCAACCACTGTTCAAGATTCTTAGCCCAGTTCCCGGCCCAATCGTCTCTCCAGTTGTCCATTCATGTCTCCGCGTTTCCGCTTGGGGCCCCCGTGTCACCAACTGCCGCCATCTCGGTGATGCGATCGAGTGGCCGGCTTGGGGGCTGTTCCCAGCTTAAGAGCTGGATCCCGATCGTTGCCAAGGGGATCCCTCCAAATTCCTGGGGGCAATTTCTGGGGGCAATTTCTGGGGGCAATTTCTGGGGGCGATCGGTTATCTCCTCAAAGCCGAACCGGATCCCGATCGCCCCGCCACGGGTGTTTGCGCCTATGATGCCTATGGTGTGCGTTGCACTTTTGCGCTGCTGCCTTATAAAGGCGCGATTTTTTTCCGGTACTTGCCCATGGATACTTCAATCAACCTGCTGGCCAACACCATCCTGCAATTCGTCAACATTTATACGCTGGTGATCTTCATTCGGATTCTGCTTAGTTGGTTTCCGAACATCGATTGGTTTTCCCAGCCCTTTGCCACAGTGGGGCAGTTAACCGATCCTTACCTGAACCTGTTTCGATCGATCATCCCGCCCCTGGGTGGCTTAGATTTTTCGCCCATGCTGGCTATTTTGGCGCTGCAATTGCTGTCCCAATTGGTCAGCAGCGCTGTGATGGCCTTGTAGCCAAAGGGCCCGGTCACCAATGGCTCAGAGCTGGCCCGGAGACGAGGGGCGATCGGGCTGGTGTTGTTGCTGGCGATAGAGACCATAGCCAATGGCGAAGGGTTTCAGCAGCCCATACAAACCAGCCAACACGCCCCAGATCAACCCAATCACCAGGGCCGGACGATGGGCCGCCAAGTCGTTGGCCATCCGCTCCAGCAGGGTATGGGGCTGGGTGAACAAGTCCCAACTGTTGAAGCGCCAAAACCGACCCACAAACACCCCCACCGCCGACAGGCCATGGAGCAACTGTTCCATGAGCGGAATCCAGCGGCTGCGCCCGATCGCCCGGAGCCATCCATCCAGCCACACCAGCGACCAAACATAGGCCCCAAAACCCACGGCCACAAACAGAACGTATTGCGGAATCACGATCATCACCGTGGCCCAAAGGGACGTGTAGCGATAGCGAATGTCATTGACCAGATGAATCAAATCGGTCAAGACATAGGGCGCATTGGGTAAGAACAAAATGAACATGATCGCCAGCCCCCACCACAGGGGCGAGCGGGGCGATCGAGCGGGGCGGTGTCGAAAGAGCCAAGCGGCAATTCCCAAAGGGACAATGGCCAAGAATAAATTCCAAGCCATCCAATAGCTGTTATCGGCCCAGAGTGCGATCGTAATCCGCAGCCACTGCGCCAATGTTTTGAGAAGGGGTTCCATAGCCGATCGCCTTGATCAGAAGCGTGTGAGATCAGAAGCGTTTAAAAACGGATTAGATTGAGTTAGGCAGATTGCATCAGGCAGATTCAACCGGGCAAATTCAATCAGGCAAGTTAAATAATCAGGCAAATTCAACCGGACAAATTTAACCAGATAGATTCAACCAAGCAAGCTAAGCCGGGCAAATTCAAAATTCAATCGAGCAAAACCCGACCCAAATCCTCTCAGGAAGACTGATCAGGAAGACTGAATTAGGGTTTGTAATCGATCGGCCGCTGGTTGATCTCCCAAGGCCAAGTAAAGATCTCGGGCCTGTTTCAGATGCTCGATCGCCTCAGCAGAACGGTGCTGAGATCGACGTAGACGGGCAAGCACCAGGTGTGGCTCCGGGTCGTGAGGATTATGGGCGATCGCCTGCTCCAGTTCCTTCGTTGCCTCGTCCCACTGTTCCTGTTGGATCAACACCCCAGCCCAGGCCACACGATAGGCCGCCTGATCCGGGTCAAGCCCCCTTGCTTGCCAAGTCTGTTCAATTGCCTTAGCCGCTTCGCCACGGCCTTGATAGGCATAAAGATCTCTCGCCGCGATCGCCGCTTGCAGGGCTTGGGCCTGTGCGCCGTGGGCCTCCAGAGCCTTCGCCAGGGCCAAATGGGCATCGGGATCGCTGGGATGTTGCCGAATCGCCGCCTCCAGCAGGGGAGCCGCTTCCGCTGGCTGGTCATTGTCCAGCAGCGCAATGCCTGCCATCAGGGGTGATTCCGTCAAAAATGAAGCATTAAACGCACTGCTGCCGCCGGTTTGAACCGTTTCCGCGATCGCCCGTACCTGCTCCAACTTGCCCAGGGCCCAACTGGCGGTCTGTTGGACTTGTTGATCCGGGTCGCGGGCCGCCATGCCCATCATTTGGCTCAGGCGAGTCACTTGTTCATAAACCTGCGTTAAATCCCGAATCGCATTGGTACGCACTTCCGGATTCGGATCCCGCAGGGCCAGGGCCATCGCCTCCAGGGTGGGTTCCAACACCCGCGACCCGATCGAGGTTAAAGCCGCGATCGACAGGCTTCGTTGCTTGGAATCCCCATTCAGCAACACATCCATCAGGGGGCGCAGGGCCCGAGAGTCGCCCCGTTGCCCCAATTCCCAAATGGCCTTGCGGCGATCGGCCGCGTTGTCGCTGCGGAGATTTTGAATCGCCCGCTCAATCAGGCTCGGTTGCACCACCCGAGTCGGCGCAAGGGCCGTTGGGCTGGGCAAGGGAGCCGTCGGGTTGGGCGCGGCTTTCGGCGCAGCAGCATTCGCCACCGGATTGGGCAAGGGCGCAGGCGTGGCCGGTTCAGGTGCTGTGGATTCCGCAGGAGCCGGAGCCGCTGTTCCCGCAGGCTCGGCCGAAGGTTCCGCATTGGTTGCTGGGGCTGGTTTTTGCCAAGGAAACAACCGGCGACGGGGTTTCGATTCTGGCTTGATCTCCGAAGGGGCGATCGGGGCGGCCGTTTCCAACGCCATAGCATTCTGACCATTGTGGGCCGCCGCACTGTGGGCATCGAGGGTGGGGCCCACATCCCGAGGCCGGGTCGATCGTGCCGCCGGAGCCAACGGAGCACCCCAAGGGTCGATCGCCTCCAAACCCTCTACGGCATCCGGATCCGCCAAAGGATCAAAATCCACTTCCGCATCCGCATCCGCCTCATCCCAACCAAAATGCTCATTATTCCGAACTTGGCGAACAAACCAAACCAAGCCCCCCAACAAACCAAGCCCCCCAATTCCCGCCGCCCCAAACAATATGATTCGGCGTTGGAAAGCCCGTTGATCGTTTTTGGGTTTCTTGGGCTTTTTATTTTGTTGGTTTTGATTATTATTCTGATTATTGTTTTGAGTATTGTCTGAATTGCCTGAATTATTAGGCTGATTATTTTGATTATTCTGGCTATTGGAATTATTGCTATCAGAATTATTACTTGAACCGTTGTTGGAATTGCCTTGATTGCCTGAATTATCTTGCCCAGAATTTTGCCCAGAATTTTGCCCAGCATTCGCCGGTTGCGATTCATTGGGAGCCGCCTGGGCAACGGGCATCGATGCGGAAGATGGCGAAGACGGGCTAGAGCTGCGGTTGGGGCCGCTGATGGCCGGTTGAACTTGGAGCAAGGCTTGGGCCACCGTTTCTGTGGCCGCCAGTCCACCGCCGGGGGTGGCCAAACTGCCCAACATCACGATCGCCATGGCCCGGGCTGCGCGATCGCGGGTGCGGGATTTGGCTCCTGTCCAACTAGCTCGCTTCATAAACAACCGATCGAAAGGGGGCGCGAAATTTGCAGAAAACTTGCGGAAAACGCCTGGAACAGACGCTTGCAGGAGCCTAAAGACGAAGACCCTTATTCATCATTCCCTGAGATGCCACCAGCAAGACAATCGTAGGCCAGGAGTTTCAGATTCTTTGCTGATTCCTTCAATGCACCCATCCAGACGGGTTTAGATCTTCTAGACCGATGAGAGTGACCCGTTGGCTGATGCTGGCTCACGTCCACGATCGAGACATCTCTCATCGATACCTTGGTTGATATCTCTATTGTGGCATTGGTGCTCGATCGTCACCCCTCTAGGGTCGCGGTGTGCCGGTGGGGCTGGGATTGCTTTGGGCGGGCGCTGTATTAGGTTTACGTGGCTCCGTGGGCGACATCAGTTGAATTGAGTCAAAAAAAGCCTGCACCTGTGGAACCTTGAGTTTGCCGTCTTCGGCCGCCACAATGGCCCGATACCAAATTCCGTTGGCATAGAAAATTCGCACCCGAGCCGCAAACCCACCTGTGCGCGACAGTTCCAAATCGCGCCCTTGGAAACCACTCTGTTGCAAGGGCTTTTCGGAAACCACCTTGGCGGAAATGCCCTTGGCGATGCTGTCGCGACTGGCATCCAAAGCCTTGACCACATCCAACCCTGTGCCCGCCGGAACTGGAAAGCGATTGTGAGCAAACAGATAAAACCGCTTGGCCGGTCGGTCTTGGTAGCGGAGCATAATCACTTCCGCCGGGCCCACTTCGGTGGGGACGCGGCTGGTTTCTTCCTGGGGTTTGGCGGGAAATGCCACGGAAAAGCCGGCCTGGGGCGATTGGTAGCGTGGCCAGGTTTTCAGTAATCCGGCGATCGTGTTGGGGGTGGCGGAAGGGCTGGGCAACAGGGCCGCCGGGGCCATGTCCGGCAGCGTGATGCCTCCCGGTTGGGCGGCGGGCTGGGAGGTGGTGACCTGGTTAGTGCAGCCGATCGAGAGGCTGCCCAGCCCCAAACTGAGCAGGATTAGCCCGATCGGGCGAAACCAGTGAACGGACAACGGAAGAATGCGATCGAGCATGGAACGCCGACAGTGAAACAGCAAAAAGGCTTGGGCCCGAAACGCCCTCCATTATGCGTTGCTGATTGCCCTGCTGCTAATTGGATCGGTTTAGAACGGCTTAGATCGGTCTGATTGCCAACGAATCAGAGACTGCAAGGCTCCGTGATTACCGAATAAGCTCGATCGCCCCGAATTGGCTGGCTCTGAATTGGCTGGCTCTGGGTTGGCTGATTCTGGATTGACTGGCCCATTTCGCCCATCCCGCAGCAACACCACAAAAGAACCGGCCCCCAAGCCCGCTTGGGGAAACATTCGATAACCAGGAAAAGCGGCATGGGTCGATCGCCAAGGCTCCAGGGCCGGAACGGGTTGCGGCTCCAGGTGGGGAAAGCGATCGAGCAGCCATTGGGTGGCCCCTTCGTTTTCCTCGATCGCGTAGGTGCAGGTCATGTAGGCCAGCCAACCGCCGGGAGCCACCAGGGCCGCCGCATTGGCTAAAATTCGTTTTTGGCGATTGGCATTTTTCCCGATCGTTAGGGGATGAAAACAGCCGGGATTTTTCTCCCCTTTAGCCAACAGGGATTGGCCCGAGCAGGGCGCATCCACAATCACCAAATCCGCCCAGCCGGGAATTGCCTGGGCCAAGGTTTCCGGGTCGGCACAGGTGGCGATCGCCGGGCCAAGGCCGCAGCGCTTCAGGTTGCTGACCAACATGCCGATCCGTTTGCCGATCGCCTCATTGGCCACCAGCAGCGACGGTTGCAGCGCCCGCCAGGCAAAGACACTTTTACCCCCCGGCGCGGCGCAGAGATCCACCAGCCGATCGACCCGATCGGGAATTGCCAGCAGGGCCGAAGCCGCAAACACCGAGGAAAAATCCAGACAATAGAACGCTCCCGCTTCGTGCAGGGGATGCTTGCCGGGTCGCCGGTTGGCCGGTTGGTCGGCGGTCAGATCCAGGCGATCGACCCAGGCCGGCTGCATCGCCAAAGGAGGCAGGGCCGCAAAGGGGAACGGATCGGGGCGATCGGTCAGCCACAACAAACAGGGCGCAAACCGCTGGGCTTGGCCAAGGCTCTGGACAAAGGCCGATCGCTCGATCGTGTCCCCAAACAGGCGATCGGCCAGCTTCAGCAACAGCCGCGACGGCTCCACCGCGATCGGCTCCGCTGCCGCTGGTTTGGTCGATCGTTTCTTCGACTTGCCCATCTCCACTCGCCCCCAACGGTAAGTAGACAAGGGGCTTAAGCCCCTTGTCCCACAGGATCGCAACCCAGATTGGTGCGTTTAATTTGGCCCTAAACCGCCGCGCGATTCAGATCCAACACCGCTTGCAGGCGATCGAGCACCAGTTGCCGATCCAGGTAGGACAGCAGCGGCCCCGCCTTCGGCCCGCGCTCCTTATTCAAGAACGCCAGATAAATCGCCGAGAACGCCACCGGCATTTTCAAATCCAGCTCGCGCGTCGTGGCAAACAGAGCCGTTTGCAAGGTTTCGCCGTCCCAACTGTCCACCGTTGCCAGGGCCTTCAGCAATGCTTCCACATAGTTAGTTTGTTCCGGTGACAGTTGATTAGCTCGCTCCGGAATCGTATCCAGATAAAGCACCAACTTTTCTTCTTCATCGGCGTAGTCATTCAGCCACTTTTGAGCAGCCGAAATCCGTTCGCGAGCAATTTGCCAATCGTAATCACTCAAAGGTTCAGCCGATCGCGCTGTCACTTCCTTTTCCACATCCAAATGGGGCACTTGCAGCAGCGAAATCGCCGTGCTCAATTCAAAGGGTTGATAGGGCTGAATTTCCCCATCCAACTGGGCATAAAATAGCGCCATCCAGTCTTCATTCAGTTCCGGTGGATTGCCGCCGTTGGCGATCGTTTCTCGGCGGTATTTGTCGATCAAATTGTCGTAATCACGGAACACGCGCGTAATGCTTTCGTAGTTGGGCGCGAAGTTAATCGCCGTGCGGGGCGGTGTGCGCAACATCAAAAAGCGCAACAACTGTGGCGGCAACAAATCGGCAATTTCGCGAGCGCTGGAACCGATGCCCTTGGAAGAACTCATTTTCGTGCCATTGACCAAAATGAATTCGTAGGGCGAATGGAAGGGCGGTTGCTGACCCAAAACCTTGCGAGAAATGGCGTTGGCCACATCGCGGGAGCCGCCCTTTTGGGAATGGTCTTTACCGGCTAGCTCGATCGTCACGCCCAGCAATTCCCACTTGGCCACCCATTCCACTTTCCAGGGCAATTTGCCGTTGCCATCGAAGGGCGAAACCCAACCGGAATGGCCGCACCCTTGGGTGTAGTCCGTGGCATTGGGATCGCAGGTGTAGAACACTTTGCCATCTTGGTAGTCGGTGACTTGGGTGGTGGCAATTTTGCCGCAATGTTCGCAAATCACCTGGAAGGGATACCAGTTGCTGGGGCGATCGGCCTTGCTGACTTCTTTATAGGCTTCACGCACCAAATGGGCGTTTTTTAAGAAGCGATCGATCGCAGGATTCAACTTACCCGATCGATACAAATCCCGCAGGTAATAAATCTCGGGCCGCACCCCCAAATACTCAAACACCTCCAGAAATTCGCCCATGAAATATTTGGCGTAATCACTGGCGCGATCGCCCGGTGCGGTGTCATCGGGCGAGGGCACATTGCAGAGGGGCCAGCCCAAATAGCGCTCAAATTTTTCCCGATCGAGGTAACGCGGCACGGTGTCCAGCGCGTCGTAATCATCCACGCCGTAGATGAATTTCACGGGCTTGCCGGCCTGTTTCAGGGCGCGATAGATCGTGTCGTGAATCACGACTCCCCGCAAGGAGCCAACGTGAACACGCCCCGATGGCGTTTTGGAGTCGTTAACGATCTGTGGACCCTGTGCGTCGGCGGCGATTTTATCTGCCCAGAAACTCATGGCGGTGGGGCGGTGATGACGAGGTAATGGTTACAGAAAAAGATGGGTGCAGAATGCCAAGGTTGCAAAATGCCTATTCATTTTAGGGACTTGGGGCCTTTTACGCGCGATCGCCCCTGAAAGGACACTGAAAACGCTGCATTGCCAAAGACTAATTGAGCGGCTTGGGTCGATCAGGTTGATTCAGTTAATCCAGCAATCCAGTCCCTTTCAACGCTTTTCGTCCAATCCGGCCGATCGCCCGTTGGCATAATGAGACCAATTGCCATCTTGAGGACAAGCCGATGGTTGCCCAAATTCCCCCGATCGAGCCGGGAAAGGTTCAACCCAAGCCGATCAAGTATCCCGACAGTGACGGCCAGCCGATGGCAGACAACACCAAGCAATTTCACTGGATCCAGACCATTCAAAGCAACCTCGCCGCCATTTTGGGTGACGATCCGCAGGTGTTTGTGGCCGGTGATTTGCTTTGGTATCCCGTGGAAGGTAGCAACACGATTCGCCAAGCGCCTGATGTGATGGTTGTTTTTGGGGTTCCCAAGGGCGATCGCGGTTCCTACATGCAGTGGCGCGAAAACAACATCGCCCCTCAAGTGGTGTTTGAAATTTGGTCGCCGGGCAATCGTTTTGGAGAAATGCTGAAAAAGCAGATGTTTTATAACCGCTATGGCGTTGAGGAATATTACATCTATGACCCCGATCGCAATGAATTAAACATTTTGACGCGGGGAGCCAGTGGCGATCTAGAACCCGTGGAGGATCCCCAAAATTGGGTCAGTCCTCGGCTGGGCATCCGCTGCCAACTGGATGAGGAAACTCTCACCTTGTTTGGGCCCGATGGTCAGCCCTTTTCCACCTTGCGGGAAGAACGACAACGGGCCGATCGGGAACGGGAACGGGCCGATCGACTGGCGGCCCGGCTACGGGAGCTGGGTTTGGATCCCGACGCGATCGACCCCTAGGGCCCTGAGCTACCAGCCCGAATGACCACCATCAGCACTCGCAGCCATCGGGATTGTGGTCAATGTCAACCCTACAACAACCCAGAAACCTCGTAGAGCTGGCGGGTGCGGGACAAAATCTTATCGCCATAGTTCATATCCGCCTCCCAACGCCCACTCAGCAGCGCCACCGTGGGAGCCACGCCGCGCGGCACAAAGCTAAACCGAGGATCCACCACCGCATTGGCCAAAGGCTCCGTGCTGGCGTAGGCCTTGAGGTGTTGGATGTGGGCCCGCACCCCCAGCCGCGCACTGGCAAAGGAAGCCCCCTCGGGATTGCCGCCCAAGGCCCCCAACCCTCCAAAGTTGTTTTGGCTGGATTTGGTGGGGCCCGGAAATTGCAGAAAGTCTGTTTCCACGCACATTTGGGCAAAGGCTAGATCAAAATTGACACCCTCGGCGATCGCCTCTTCGCGGTAAAGACGCGGTAAATCGGGAAATTGGTTACCCGCATTGGGGTTAAAGGCCCTCAGAAAGGTCAGCATTTGGGAATCAACGGTGCTGCCCAGTCCCATGATCTGCCCCTTCAAGGTGTTGGAAACCAGAAGGTTGGTGCGGAGGGTGACGGCGCGGGTTTGGCTGTTCCAGCCTACGGAGATGTTGTACTGCCGCAGGTCGATCGCCTTGAAATAAACGATGTTTTGGTAGCGCACCCGGACGATTTGCGGGTTGGTGGCCACCTTGATACCCAGGCGATCGGCCAGGTCGATCGGGATGTAGGAATTGCCATTGATCAGCACGCCCCGCTCGGGATAGCGCTGATTATTCACCTCAATTTGAATGCTGCTGTAGGGCTGGGCGGGGAATTCCAGCAAAATTTGTTGCAGGCCATCGCTGAGGCCGGTGGCAATGCCCCAACCTTGATTTCTGAGAATGGTGCGATCGGTCTCGTTGGTTAAAAAGCCCACTTCCACCAACAGCGAAGGAACCGTCAGTTGACGACAGAACAGCCGATTTCCCAACCCCGTGGCCGTGTCGGGCAATGCCCCCCGCGAAAGGAGTTGGGGTACCCGCGCCAGGGTCGATCGCAACAGAATTTCTGCCTGGGTTTGGCGTACCTGATTATTCGCAATGAAATAGACCGTCGTGCCTCGGGTGGCGGGGTTGCTGGAACCATCCAAGTGAATTTCCAAGGCCACATCCCCGGTGCGCCCTCGGGCATTGATCCAAGCGATCGTCTGTTGCAGGCTCAAGTCATCGGGAACCGTCAGCACTTCAATGCCCTGTCGTTGCAGGGTTTGGGCTGTGGCTTCCCGCAGCCAAATCATTTCCCGGGCTTCGGTGGTTCCGGCCGCCATAATGCCAGGATCCAAAACCCCGTTTTCATAGCCCCCATGGCCCGCTGAAAGGAGAACCCGCCCCATGAATTACTCTCGATCGAACTTCGACCAATGCTAAATCACCCGATTCCCAAAAATCACTAGGAGCGTTGTTGTTCAGAATCCTTCCGCACGATTCCGAGGTCGATCAAGCGGTTGATTGGCCAACCGAGTTGGAATTTCCCACCCTTGATCTGGTCGAAATTCACCGTTTTGGAGCCACAAGCAACGGAGCTGGCGGCCGTCCGGTACACTGCATAGATCCGTTGTCGGGTTGATCGCCCGGATTGCTGATCATGGTTGAAGCTGCTGCATTTTCTGAGCACCCAAATCCTGAAGATTTAGAAAACTTAGAAAATTTACAAAATCTAGAAACCCTTGAACAAGAAAAATTTGCAGCATTAGAAGACTTACCAGAGCCGGAGGAATTGCCCGATCGGCCGGTGGCCAACGGCGATGACTTGCCCGATGATTTGGTGTCGGCCTTGGCGATGCCCTTGCGGGGAGCCAAATTGCCCTCCACATCCGCAACCACCCAGCAGCCGGCCGAACAGCCTTCAACTGTGCATGACCCGGCTGAATCGCCCACCGAACCCAGCTCGGAAACCGGCAACAAAGTTCCTGTGGCCGAGTTGCCACCCCTGTCGCCAGAAGCGGCCAAGCTGGCGCGAGAATTACTGACGGGAGCCGATCGCCCCGTGGCGGATCTGACCGGGGAACGGGGGCCCCAAGTGCGCCTCTGGATTCCGGACTGGGCTGAACCTCCAAAGACGGAACCGGCAACAGGTTGGGAATTTCAGCCAGAATCGCAAGCTGCGGTCTCTGAGCCTGTCGAGAGCAACACCACTTCCACCGCAAACCCCTCTGAGGTCAACCCCCCCGAGGCCAAAGCAACCGACACAACGGAGAGCGCCGATCGAACCCAGCCGGTGCGCCTGGTGTTGCCGCCGGACTTTGTGGCCGAACAGCCCGATCGGGGCTTGGCCTGGACAGATTTGTGGCAACAACTGATGCATCGGCTCTATGGGGGAGAGCGGGGCTGGGCACCCGACGGGCCCGTTACGCTGCAAGTGATCGATCGGGCCTTGGAAGCCAGGCAACTGAAGGCGATCGCCGATGCCCTTCAGGAAGTGCAACTGCGGCTGACCCGGGTGGAAACCAACCATCCCGCCACCGCAGCCCTGGCGATCGAAATGGGCTATGCACTGCAGTTCACACCACCCGCACCCACCCAGGAACCGATCGCGGTCGATCCTGACCTCGACCTTGCGCCCGATTGTTTGTATTTGGACAAAACCTTGCGATCGGGGGCGGAAATTCGTTACCCGGGCACGGTGGTGATTCGCGGCGATGCCAACCCGGGCAGCGCGATCGCGGCCGGGGGCGACATCCTCGTTTGGGGGCGGCTGTGTGGCGTGGCCCACGCGGGCATTAATGGCAACGAAAGCGCCATCATCATGGCCCTGAACCTGGCGACCAATCAGGTGCGTATTGCCAGCCGCACGGCCCGGGTTCCCGAGTCCAAGCTCGATGTGCCCTGTCCGGAAGTGGCTTACATTTCCGGAAAAGGGATCCGAATCTCGCCGGCCGCCGACTTTGCCAAAAATGAAGTGCGATCGCGCCTGGGGGAACCACCCGCCTAAACGCTTGCCTCACCCCCCGATCGCCCCTCGATCGCCATGCTAAATTGAGGTGTCTTTTCGGGTTCCGCCCGATCGCACCGCCCTTGGCTGTTCTGAATCCACCCTTCTCGATCGACCCTTCAGCCGTTGTCAACTATCAGGCAATCCCATGAGCCGCATCATCGTAATCACCTCCGGCAAAGGTGGCGTAGGCAAAACCACCTGCACCGCCAACTTGGGCATGGCCCTGGCGCAACTGGGGCGAAAAGTGGCGCTAGTGGATGCCGACTTTGGCCTGCGTAACCTAGACCTGTTGTTGGGTCTGGAAAATCGCGTGGTCTACACCGCCGTGGAATACCTGGCCGGTGAGTGCCGCCTGGAGCAGGCCCTCGTGCGCGACAAACGACAGCCCCGATTGGTGCTGATGCCCGCCGCCCAAAACCGCACCAAAGAATCGGTCACCCCCGACCAAATGAAAGCGTTGGTTTTGACCCTGGCCAAAAGCTTTGACTATGTGTTGGTGGACTGTCCGGCGGGCATTGAAATGGGCTTCCGCAACGCGATCGCCGCCGCCCGCGAAGCGATCATCGTCACCACCCCCGAAATTGCCGCCGTGCGCGATGCCGATCGGGTGGTGGGCCTGTTGGAAGCCGAGGGCATCAAAAACGTTCGGTTGGTGGTGAACCGGCTGCGGCCGCAAATGGTGCAAGCCAACGACATGATGTCCGTGGACGATGTGCGCGAAATTTTGGCGATTCCGTTGGTGGGGATTTTGCCCGACGATGAACGGGTGATCACCTCCACCAACCGGGGGGAACCGCTGGTGCTGTCGGAGCAAGTCTCCGTGCCCAAGATGGCGTTTAGTAACATTGCGCGCCGTCTGGAGGGTCAAAACGTGGAATTTTTAGATCTCACCGCCAGCCACGATTCCTTGCTGAAGCGGCTGAAGCGCTGGCTGAAGGGTAGCCCTCGCGGTTAGCCTGGATGGGCGAGCCGCTCCCGATCGGCCGCTGGAAGCTTCCCTGACCGCTGGCTCAGTCTTGACCAAGCTGGTCTCATCCATTGGGTGGTGTGTCTTGACTGCAAGGGCTGTTGCGATCGCCCGGGGCCCATGACCGGCACAAAACCAATCAACGCCAATCAACCGGGCGGTTTTGGCTCCGTTGGCAACCAGCCCTCAACCCACAACTCGTTTTTTCCCTCAGATCGCCCTTCGATCCAGCGCGCTGCGTTATCTGCGTCATGTTAAGCGAACTTCTCGATAAACTTTTTGCCCGCGATCCCGACAGCCGCAGCGTGGTGAAACAGCGGTTGCAATTGCTGTTAGCCCATGACCGAACTGATCTTTCGCCGCAGTCGCTCGATCGAATGCGCCAAGAGATTTTGGATGTAATTTCTCGCTATGTGGAAATTGATAGCGAGGGATTGCAATTCATGCTGGAAAACGACCTTCGCACCACGGCGTTGATTGCCAATGTGCCCATTCGGCGGGTGCGCCCGGACAATGACCCCTCGGAGGAAGCGGCCGCAGCCATGGAAACCCCGATCGAGCGTGTGATCTCGGAAGCCCCTTCCGAAACGGACGAAATCATCGATTTGGAATCCTTGCCCCTTGATGGGCCCACGGAAATTACCCCCTAGCAAGGTGGATCAGCCAGTGTTGGGTAATGGCGATGCGGCAGACCCCCTGAAACCGCAGGAGGGCAGTCAGTTCCAATCGGGGGAGCCATTGGACAAGGGGGAAACAACGACCTTGGCCACGGTGCGATCTCGCTGGGTACAGCGGCTGCGGCACGATCGCGCGATCGCCGTGATTCGATCGCACAACTGGCTTCAGGGGTTGGCCATGGCCCAGGCGGTCGCCGAAGGGGGCCTGCGACTCATTGAAATTACTTGGAACAGCGTTCGACCGGCGGAATTGGTGGCGGAACTGCGCGATCGTTTGCCCCATTGCCAAATTGGGGCCGGCACGCTGTTGGATGCGGCCATGGTGCGGGAAGCGGTGGCGGCGGGGGCCCAATTTGGCTTTGCGCCCTTTGGCGACTCGGGGGCGATCGCGGCGGCGGTGGCGGCCGGCATCCCGATCGTGCCGGGAGCCTTGACCCCCACGGAAATTGCCCAGGCTTGGCGGGCCGGAGCCAGCAGCGTTAAGGTGTTTCCCATTTCTGCGGTCGGCGGAGCAGCCTATGTGCGATCGCTCGTGCCCGTGTTGCCCATGCCCTTGATTCCCACCGGGGGGGTCACTTTGGCCAATGCGGCGGAATTTTTGGCGGCCGGGGCGATCGCGATCGGCCTGTCGGGGGAACTGTTTCCAGCGGAAGCCGTGGCTGCTGGTCGTTGGGATCACGTGCGCGATCGGGCCCGTCGCTTGGCCGAGCAAGTGGCCCCCCACTGTCTTCCAGAGATGGCCGCCCCGATCGAGGATCTCCGCTCCTAGGCCAACTGCCCGGCGACATTCTGGTCAATTAACCGGATACACCAGAAAATCGACTGGGAAACCGATCATCTTTCAAGTTTCAAGCACTTCGTGGCCCCAATCATTGGCCCCACGAAAATTGCCCGGTTAAAATGCGAAACAATCTGCTCGATCGCCGTGCTGCGGACTTGGCAGATTTTTTTGCAGACTTGGCAGATTTTGCAAATTTTTTTAGGAACCTCCATGACAGGGCTGCTGGCAAAACTCGATGACACCCGCGATCGAGTGGTCGATCGCACCCGAGCACTCAGACAACGGCCGCCCCAGTGGTTGCGTCGGCCCAAGTTTTTGATTGCGGGGTCACTGGTGACCTTTGCCGCCTCCTGGGCCGGGGCCCAATCCAGCGCCGCTCACTACTACTTCGATCAGTGGGAGCGGGCGCAACTGACCAAAACCCTGGCCGTTTTGAACCAACCCACGCCGGATCAGCAACCCCGCTGGGCCGCCATCACCGATCAACGCTGGAGCTTTTTGGAGCGATCGACCCGGGCCATGGCCCAAGCCGCCAGCACCGGCCTGGTGAACTTCAAGGAACTGCCCTTTAATCCCAAGGCATCGATGGCAATTCTGAAGCGGCTGGATAATGTTCGTTGGCTCCAGGTCGATATTGGCAACCAACGATTAACCGCCTGGGAAGGAAATCGCCAAGTCCGCACGGATGCGGTTTCCACCGGCAAAGCCCGCACACCCACCCTGCCCGGCACCTGGACGATTTACACCAAGCTGCGATCAACCCGGATGCGTGGCCCCGGCTATGACGTGCCCAATGTGCCCTACACGATGTATTACGACGGGGGCTATGGCATCCATGGAGCCTACTGGCACAACAACTTCGGCACACCCATGAGCCACGGTTGCACGAATCTCCCGGTGTCTACCTCCCGCTGGTATTTCAACTGGGCAGAGGTGGGCACGCCTGTGGTGGCCCATCGCTAGGGGCGATTGGGGGTGACGGGATCCCGCACCCACAGGGCCAAACCGCCACTGCGCCCCCGAGCCGCCAGCCCCGATTCACCGGCCCAACAGAACGCAAAAAAGGGCAAATAACCGATCGCCCGGCGGTTAAATGGCTCCTGGGTCAGGGCTTTTGTGGCCGGCCGTTCGCCCCGGACTGGGCCGCGATACACCACCCGATCGCCAATCCCGATCGCCAGTTCCAAAAAATCAAAAGCCAGTAAATTTCGTTGGCCCACCCAACGGGCTGGGCCAGAAAACTCCATAAAAATTGGCCCCACCTGCACTCGGTTGGTGATCCGGGCGATCGCCCCCGTGGCTTCGTTGGCCAAAAAAGTCAAATAGGCCGGGGCAAAGGCTGGAAAATAAAACCCCCGATCGCGCTGGGCCGACTTTTTGGGCGACACCACCCCCAAACGCCAGCGACCCACCAGCGACCCCTCCGAGAGCTGCACCCGATCGCGGCGGGTTTGGGTTTCCACGGTTTTCAGCGCGGTCACCACGGCGGCCGGCCGCGGGCGCTCAGGCTGGAACTGGGGATTTTGGATCGATCGCGCTGTCTGTTCCAGCAGTTGCGCGGCGGCCGGTTGCATTGCGATTTCGGTTGCCATGATGGAGGCGGTCATAGTCAGATAGCCATAGTCAATAATAGTTCTGCTCTTCGGGATGCCAACGGCTCCCGGCCACCCCTCCTCGATCTGCTATTCCTTCTCGATCCGCCATGCATATCTCGCCATGAATATTTTGATTAGCAACGATGACGGGATTTTTGCCCTGGGCATTCGCGCCCTTGCCAATGCCTGCGCCGAAGCGGGTCACCAAGTGACGATTGTCTGTCCCGATCGGGAACGTTCCGCTACGGGGCATGGCCTGACGCTTCAGGATCCCATTCGCACGGAACTGGTTCCCAACCTGTTTCACCCCAGCATCACCGCTTGGGCCTGTTCTGGAACACCCGCCGATTGCGTCAAGCTGGCCCTGGGGGCCCTGCTCGATCGCAAGCCCGATGTGGTGCTGTCGGGGATTAACCACGGCCCCAACCTGGGAACCGATGTGCTCTACTCGGGAACCGTTTCGGCAGCCATGGAAGGCCTGCTGGAGGATATTCCCAGCTTTGCCTTCAGCCTGGCCAAGTTTGGCCATCTTGACTTCAGTGCCGCCGCCGAGTTTGCCGTGCAAGCGGTGGCCCAACTGATTGCCCAGCCACCCGCCCGGCCCATGCTGCTGAATGTGAATATTCCAGCGCCCGACGGCCCGATCGCGGGTGTGCAGCTCACCAAACTCGGCTTCCGGCGCTATCACGACCTGTTTGAAAAGCGGGTGGATCCCCGTGGCCGCACCTACTATTGGCTGTCGGGAGAAGTGCTTGAAGAAATTGACCCGGAAACCATGCCCGGGGGCCAAACTTCGCCCCTGATCACCGATGTGCAAGGAATTCGGCAAAACTACATTACCCTCACTCCCTTGCATTTCAATTTGACCGATTGGGCGGAGATGCCCGCCTGGCAACCTTGGATCGATCGGCTGGCCGAAAGTTACGGGCCCGTGCCTAATCCCGCAGGCTAATCCATCAGGTCAATTTCCCAAGAATGGGTTAATCAACTGTTTAAATACCCCAAATTTGTAGAGAAACGGAGCGCGATCGGGGGCCGTCTAACTCAAACAGCAGCACCGATTGCCATTGCCCCAAACCCAATGCTCCATTCACCAGAGGAATCACCTGAGAGTTGCTCAGGGCGATCGCCATCAAATGGGAATGGGCATTGATCGGTTCATCTTCCGGCACATCTCGCAAATGCAGATCATTGTGGCGATAGGAACCCATCGGTGGGGCCAAAGTTTTGAGCCAAACCTTCAAATCCTGCAACAATCGCACTTCATATTCGTTCACCGCCAAGGCCGTGGTGGTATGCAAAGAAGAGACCAGAATTTGACCGCTTTGAGCACCGGTTTGGTGACAAAATTCGGCAACTTTTTCGCGAATTTCGGGAGTTAAATCATAGATTTCAATCCCTGAATCGGTGTTTCGTTTCAGGGTGTGGTGAACAATTTGCATGGAGCTAAGGGAACGATGGGCAGAGAACGAAAAGACAAATCAACAGGAGCAAATCGGAGCGAACAGGAGCGAATGGGGCTGAATTAATTTGAATTGGGTTGATTTGAATTGATTTGAATTAACTTGGATTGCTAACTGGGCGGTAGTTCTAGGGGCAAATTACCCAACGCACCCTTCCGAAAGTCTTGCAACAGGGTACGGGCCGCCCGTTCCCGATCGCCCTGATAACGAAATTCCGCCAACGCGGGCACATAGTCCTCGCCGTTCAGGAGTCCCGGAGCTAAGCCATAGCGTTTTTCCAATGCCCGATCGCCCGTCGATCGCGCCGCTGCCTCCGGGAGTTCCGTGGCGATTTCTGTTAAAGATCCCGGCGAGGTTTCTGTCAAAGATTCCGGCAAAGTTTCTGGCGAAATATCCGCCGAGGTTTCTGAGGTCGGTTGCGGATCCAAATGCAACCCACAGAGCAAATCCACCAAAGCCGCCGCCACCTTTTGGTTGTCGTAGGCCGCCTGGCCAATGTCGTCGCAAATGGCTAGTTTCACGGCCGCCGACTGATCCACCAAATTGGCGGGCAAAATACCCGGCGCATCCAGTAATTCCAATTCTGAAGAAATTCGCACCCACCGCAATTGGCGCGTTACCCCCGGTTTGGCCGCACTTTCCACCACGCGCCGCTTCACCAATCGGTTAATCAGCGCCGACTTGCCCACATTCGGAAATCCAATCACCGCCGCCCGCACTGGCCGCGGCCGCATTCCCCGTTGCAGCCGCCGCTCATTCACCCAAGCCGCCACATCCTGGGCCGCATGGGCGATCGACTTCACCCCCTGGCCCTGGCGTGCATCGGTGAAATAGGGCGTTTCTCCTTGCGATCGCATCCATTGTTCCCAATTTTGGCGAATGGGCCCCGGGATGGAGTCCACCCGATTCAGCACCAACACGCGGCCGGTTTTGGTGCCGGGGCGCTCCAGCCAACTTTGCAACTTTGGGTGATGGGTGGCCAGGGGAATTCGTGCATCCCGCACCTCAAAAACCACATCCACCAATTTGAGTTGCTCCAGAAGGGCTTTTTCGGCTTTGGCAATGTGACCGGGATACCATTGAATGGTTGGGGTAATCATGGGCGGGCAAGGGTGGAGAAGAACTGGAAACGGGCTACTCGTTCATATCTTTGTAAGTGGCAACGGCGGAAGGCGAAATGCGATTGAGATATCGGAAAATCCAATACTTAATCACGGCATCCAAAATCACCGGAAAGGTGGCAATAAACAAAAACATGAAGTCTTTATTTTCCGGTAGCCCCAGGTGTCGAGAAATGCCGCTGACCACCACTTCCCAACCGTGGGCCGAGTGATATCCCACAAAGATATCGGTTGAAAGAATGATCACGAAGGCCTTAGCGCTGTCGCTCAGACCATACATAATCTCATCAATGAAGGACTTGAGAACGGCGATTTCTTCACGACTATAGGCAATGACTAGTCCAAACCCGGCCAGGGACAGGAAATCGGAAAAGACATTTTTGAGGGCATCGGCGCTGCGAACCCAGGATTCATTGGCAATTTCTTCGGCTTTTTCTTGAACTTTGACCTCAATTTCTTCGGGGGTGAGTTTGGGAGTTTTGCCCAGCAAGGACTGGAAGTGCAGGAAGTTTTCATAGTGCTCTAGCTCAACCATGGCTTCTTCTTGCATGTCCATGTTGAGGAAGACGTTGTTGATGCTGGGGTGATAGACCCGATCGACGATCGGCCCCACCAGGAAGTTTTTGGACATCTGCTGCACCAACAGGGGCACCAAAATCAGCAGCAAGATGAATTTGAGCGAAACGATCGTCCGCACTTTGGAGGTGCGATAGTTTTGCAGCACTTCTTCTTCGGAACGATCGTCCAGGTCGCGCCGCACGCGATCGAAGGTGGTGAGGAGCGATCGGGGAATGAGGCCGGTGCTGCCGGTGGCGGAGGGTTTGCGCATTCCGCCGGAGATGTTGCGCGTGGCCACGTTCAGGGCCCCAGCTCGCCAACTGGAGGGCCGCTTGGGGCGAATTTTGGCGGCACTGGCCGCGGCCTGCCACGATCGGGACTGGTCTAGGGGGGCGGTGGTGGTGGTGGTGGTGGTGACGGGTGGTGATTCCTCCGGGGTGGCGGGCAGGTTGTCGCTGTTGAGTTCCAGGCGATCGACCGATCGACCGTGAACATAGCGATCCAAGGTATTGTCAATTAGCTCCAGTTTTTTGAGCACGATGAAGGAGCGATCGCCCGGTTCCGAAAATCGCCGGCCGCTCGCGTCGGTGCTGGTGGCGATCGGGGCGCTGGGATTGCTCAGGCCCGCTTCGGTTTTGCGGCTGGGAATCCCGATCGTTTTGGTGCCAAAGTCCAAAAAAGCATTGCTGCTGTTGAATTCCCACAACCGCACATCGATCATTTTCAGTTGTTTTTGCAGCTCGGTGCGAAAGTAATCGCAGGTGCTGTCACCGTAGCGGGCGCTGTCGAGGTCGATTGGATTGCCCTCGAAGTAGCGATCTTCCAGGGCCCGAATGGCGAGGGCCGCTTCATAGGCCTGGTTGAGCGCCCGTTCTGGGGTGGACTCGTACCAACTCCCCGCATTCGCCCAGAGCGATCGCAAACCCGGAAGCCACCGATTCTTCATATTTCTCAAATCAAAGGCGGTTGAAATGCTGTGGCCTGAAATGCTGTGGCCAGCGATCGGGCTGACAAGTTAACACCTTTCCCTGACAAAGATTCAGGGAATTCCGAGCCGTTATTGAACCCCACAACCGCAGTTGCCCAACGAGACCCAAAGGGCAACCCTGAGGCGGGACTTGAGGCTTGGGTATTGGGGTGATCGTTTGGAATCACTGGGCGATCGGTATCATAGCAAAACCATCATTTTTCCGTGCTTGTGGCTAACCATTTACCGGATTCCGCCACGTTTGCGCCCGATCGCCCGGCTTCGATCGCCCAATCAATGTGGATCACGGGCGGGGCCCTCAGCGGCAAAACCCAAACCCTGGTCGATTGGTTCCAGGAATTGCGGGATCAGTTGCCTCCGGGGAGTCGGGTGTTGGCCCTGGCGGCCAGCAGCGAAACCCGTTGGGCCCTGATGGAACGGTTGGCGGCGGTGGGTTGGCCGGCAATCGACTGCACCACGCCTCTGGGGTTTTTTGAGCAGGAGGTGATGCTGTTCTATCCATTGCTGGCGGAGCGGGCGGGGTTTGTGCCGCAATTTCCGCTGCTGTTGCGCCCGGAAAATGAACAGGAACTGGCGGGGCAGTTGTGGGGCCCGGCACTGGCTGAACACCCTGATTCACCGATCGCCCAGCCCTTGCGAGAGCGGGCCGTGCGGCGGCTGTTGGATCTGTTGCAGTTGGCGGCCAACAGCGGCACGGATTTGGCGGAAATTCCCGATCGCCTGGTGCAAGGTCTGGGGCCAGCGGCGGCGGTGGAACTGCCGGGAAATTGGGTCGATCGGGCGGGCGCTCTGATTGTGGAATGGCGAGACTGGTGCTTGCGGCGCGGTTTGCTCACCTACGGGCTGGTGAGTTGGCTTTATGGCAACTTTTTGCTGTCGGATCCGCGCTATCTCGATCGACTGCAACGACGCTATCAAGTGGTGTTGGCCGATGACACCGATGATTTTCCGGCCCTGGCGGGGCGGCTGCTGACCCTGTTGCAAGAAGGCGGGGCCTGGGCGGGCTACACCCACAATCGGGATGGGGCCAGCCGCTTGGGGTTGGGTGCGGATCCCGCGGCCTTGCAACCCTTAGCCGATCGCTGCGAAGGTCGTCTGGATTTGGGACGCGCGAATCACGATTTGGTGCAACGGGTGGCTCCGTTGCTGACCACGGTGGCGCGGGAACCCTTTGCGATCGCCCAATGGGCCGAAGCTTGGCCCCCCAAGGTGCAAGTGTTGACCACCATTGCTCGGGCCCAACTGCTGCGGGAAACGGCCGAAACCATTGTCCAAGCCGTCCAAACGGAAACCCTCCAACCCCAGGACATTGCGGTGATTAGTCCCGGTTTGGACTCGATCGCGGGCTACACCCTGGCCACCATCCTGCGCGATCGGGGATTACCCGTGACCCTGTTGGGCAACCAGCGGCCCCTGATCAGTTCGCCCACGGTGCGATCGCTTCTGACCCTTTGGACGTTGGTTTATGCGGGTTTGGGCGACTGGCTGAATCGGGAAGATGTGGCGGAAATGTTGGTGGGGCTGAGTACAGAACCGGATCCTTGGTTGGCCACCCCGGAACCGGCGGCCACCGGGGCCGGGTCGATCGGGACAGAAGCGGCGTTGGATTTGGCGCTGCCGGACTTGGCGGAAACCAGCCCCACGGGCCTGCGCCGGGCGATCGATCCCGTGCGTGCCGGCCTGATTGCCGATCACTGCTTCCGTCCCGATCGACAGCGGCCGGAACTGTTGCCCGTGGAAGTCTTTGCCCGTTGGGATCGATTGGGCTACCGAGCCACCATGGCCTATCAAAAGCTGCGATCGTGGATTAGCGAACAACAGCAACAACTCCGCCAACGCCTGATTCGCAGCCCCCTAATTGTGCTCGATCGCGCCGTTCAGCAGTTTTTGTGGCATGGGGGGCGCTTGGATCCCGTCGAATTGGCCGCCCTGCGCGAACTCCTAGAGGCCGCCCATCGCTATTGGGACATCAGCCACCGCATTGATCCCCAAGCACCGGAAGCGGAGACCATCCGCCAATTCATTGCTCTGTTACGACGCGGCACGATCGCCGCCAACCCCTTCCCCAGCCAAGTGCTGAACCCGGCCCCCAGTGGCATCATCCTCGCCAATATTTTCCAGTACCGCACGGCTCGCCTTGCCCACCGCTGGCACTTTTGGCTAGATGCCTCCTCGCCCCTTTGGCCCCGGGGGGGCGCAGCGGTGTTGTTCGGTTCACCCCTGTTCTTGCAAGATTGGAACGGTCGCCGCCGCACCCCAGACGACGAGGAACAAGCAGACCTCGATCGGTTCGATCGGGTGGTGCATGACCTGTTGGGGCGTTGCCGCGATCGGCTTTATCTGTGCCACAGCGATCTATCGGTCACCGGCCAAGACCAGTTGGGCCCCATGCGCCCGGTGATTGATGCCAGCGAGCTTGGCGTAGGCGATTAAGAAATCGGGGCTTTCCCGTTCGTCGGCAACCTTGATTCCACCGTGGCGAGATCGTGGGGTGCAAGGGGCTGAGGGCTGGTCGTCAAATTGCCTGAAACCCTAATGATCTCGTTCTCCCAACCAATCAGTCGGAGGGGCGGGGTCTCCTCGCCCAGTTCCCGTGATCCTTGGGTGTTCCCAGGGGTGAACAGGGTTAGGGCGATCGCCCGGGTTAGGGTTGGGAGACCCAATCCCTACGGCGATGGAAATGACGACAGGCCCTAAGCCCAGGCCAGGTAAGGCAAACGGCCGGCAGTGGCCTGCACGGCCTCTCCTTGACTGACCAATTGACCGCAGCTATCCCACATGCCGCTGAGGAAGGCCTGGCGCGGCCCTTCCTTCATGGTGACGGTGATGGTTAAGTCCCCGATCGCGGCGGTCAGATTCACTAAATCCAAGGAAACCGAGGCACTGGGGTTGGCCTCAATGGCCCCTTGCAACGCCAACACATCCTCATGGCTAGCTGTGACGCAGGGAATCCCGATCGCCACGCAATTGCTAAAGAAGATTTCCGCAAAACTTTCGCCCACAATCGCCCCAATCCCCCAACGGGCGATCGCCTGGGGTGCATGTTCGCGGCTGGAACCACAACCAAAGTTACGATTCACCACCAACAGCTTGGCCCCTTGGTATTGAGCCTGATCAAAAGGATGCTCGCCGTTCAGTTGGGTGCGATCGTCCACAAAGGCATATTCACCCAACCCATCAAAGGTGACACAGCGCAGAAAGCGAGCCGGAATGATGCGATCGGTGTCAATGTCATCACCGCGTAACGGCAAACCAGTACCCGAAACCCGCTGAACTTGACTGTTGATTTCGCTCATAGGACTGCTAAAAGGCGGCTGATGGTCATGAAACAGAGTGGAATTATCCTACCGCAATCGGATGATTTAGTGATTTAGTTCAGAGGACTGAGTTGAACCCTGAATCGTAACGCAATGCTCTGAACGTAATGGACTTAGAGGATGTCTGAAAAGTGTCTTTTGGCACGGGCAATGCACCAATAGTCGTGGGGGCAAGGGGCTTAAGCCCCTTGTCTTCGTCGATCGATGAGGCGTGTAGAGTATCGATTTTGGCTTTTCAGACATCCTCTTAGCACAATGCCCTTAGCGCAATGCCCTTAAACCAATACTCTTAACTGAATGCCCTTAACTGGCCGTTGGTGGAGCCGGAGGTTGAGCCGCCAAATTAATTCGATCGCTCAGTTGGCGCAAATTTTGGGCAAACTCCGGATCCGCATCCTTTAATTGCGCCACTTTGTCACAGCTATACATCACCGTGGTGTGATCTTTGCCGCCAAATTCTTCTCCAATTCGGGGCAAACTCAAATCCGTATGTTGCCGCATCAAATACATCCCAATTTGACGGGCTTGGCTAATTTCCCGGCGGCGAGAATTGCCCTTCAAATCCTCAATCGAGATGTTGAATGCATCCGCCACAATTTGAATCACCGACTCGGGCGAAGCTTCCACCGTTTCCACAGGCGGGTTCAAAACCGGCGCAATGTTCTGCACCGTCATCGGCAATCCCGAGATCGAAATATAGGCCACCGCCCGAATTAGGGCCCCTTCCAACTCCCGAATATTGGAAGTATAGCTAGCGGCAATATATTCAATTACATCGCGGGTCATCCGAATATTTTCGTACTCGGCTTTTTTTTGCAAAATGGCCATCCGGGTTTCAAAATCCGGCGGCTGAATGTCAGCAATTAAGCCCATGGAAAACCGGGACGAAAGCCGTTCTTGCAACCGAGGAATTTGACTGGGCGGGCGATCGCTCGCCAACACCACTTGCTTGCCCGCTTCATGCAACGTATTGAAGGTATAGAAAAACTCTTCTTGGGTATATTCTTTACCTTCAATAAATTGAATGTCGTCCACAATGAGCACATCAACGGCGCGGTAAAACTCTCGAAACCGCTGCATCCCATCCTTGCGAATGGCCGCGATCAAATCATTGGTGAATTGCTCAGTAGAGACGTAATAAATTCTGGCGTTTGGATCAGTTTCCAGGCGGTAATGGCCGATCGCCTGCATCAAATGGGTTTTGCCCAGTCCCACTCCCCCACACAAAAACAGGGGGTTAAATTCCCGACCCGGCGACTCGGCCACCGCCAGGGAAGCCGCGTGGGCCATGCGGTTGTTGGCCCCCACCACAAAGCGCGAAAAGGTATATTTCGGGTTCAGTTCCGTGGCGGTGCGGCCCCGATCGCTGGGGGCGGGGCTGGCGATCGGCGGGGCACTGGGGGGATCGGCGATCGGCTCCGGTGGCGGCAAAAAGGCTTCCGGGTCGATCGCCCCGCCAACGCTTTCATCACCCCGGGCCGCCACGATCTGAATTTCCACCTCATGGCCCAACACTTCGCGGGCCGCCTGGGAAATAGCCTTTAGGTAATACTTTTGCAGCCAATTGCGAGCAAAGGGCGTGGGAGTCCGCACCACCAAAGCCTGATCGTCTAAGCGCTCTGCGATGGCCGTTTTGATCCAAGTTTCAAACGTTGGCCGACTCAGTTGGTTTTGGAGCTGATCCAAAACCTGACCCCAGAACGCATCGAGCGATTTTTCCACGGTGGACATCCTCTGGACGAATCTCGATCGAACCCCCATCGCAGGTCACCGGTAGCGATTCCACCCGTGCCCAACACCCCCAACGGTGTATTGCCCCGCGACTTCAGTTCGATGGCAACCATTCGATTGCACTGGTTGACTGCATAGGTTGACTGCATAGCATTGACTGCTGGGATGGCAGCGATCGCCACAACCGGCAACCAGTGCAGCGAAGTTATTCTAGCCGTCTTTGTTCGATTGGACGGATCGAACCCGACCCAGCACACAAAAACCCGGTCAAAATCAACGCAACAGCCCCGAAACCCAGGGCAGCGATCGGGCAATTGGGTCACCCTCGCGCCATGGCGAGCCATTGCGTTGGCTCCGTCAGTAGGCTGGCAGTGCTCCTTCAGCCGTCCTCGGTCAGCACTGGATCCGTACGCAGTCAGTACATTGGACTGGGCCAATCGACCCGTCATCAGATTCCTCAAGACCCTGATTCCATGCTGGTCTGGTCGATCGCGCTCCAATCATCACCACAACTCCAGCAGCGAAATGCAGCATGAAGGGTCTGCTCGCTGACATCTAGTGTCCAGCAAAGAGCCATAAACCTATCATGAATCGGGCCAAGGGGCGATCGGCCGGAATTTCTTAAACAATTAATTCTGCTGATTCGGCCGATTCCGCCCTTGGGACTCGGCGTGGTTAATGACTGGATGTAACTGAACGCAACGAATGGGAAGAATTTACGGATAATCTAATGCGGGCCATCTGCCCCTAATTCCTGTTGTTAAACCGATCTGAACCTATGAAGTCCTACCTGGCGGCGGCAGTCCAAATGAACAGCCAGCCCGATCTGGCCCACAACCTGGCCCAAGCCGAAGACTTAATTGATCTGGCCGTGAACCGGGGGGCAGAACTGATTGGCCTGCCGGAAAATTTCTCCTTTTTGGGCGAAGAAAACGCAAAACTTGCCCAGGCCAGCGAGATTGCCGCCGCCAGCGAAAAATTCCTGAAAACCATGGCCCAAAAATATCAGGTCACCATTTTGGGAGGTGGATTTCCCGTGCCAGTGCCGGACAACCAGGTGGCCAACACGGCGCTGCTGGTGGATCCCGATGGCTCCGTGGTGCGATATGAAAAGGTGCATTTGTTCGATGTGGATTTGCCCGATGGCAACACCTACCGCGAATCGCAAACGGTGTTGGCCGGTTCCCACTTGCCGCCCCTCTATCGATCGGACAATTTGGGCAATTTGGGCCTCTCGGTTTGTTATGACGTGCGGTTTCCGGAGCTATATCGCCACCTGTCCAAGCAGGGCGCAGATGTGTTGTTTGTGCCCGCAGCGTTCACGGCCTACACGGGCAAGGATCATTGGCAAGTGTTGCTGCAAGCCCGGGCGATCGAGAACACCTGTTACGCGATCGCCCCGGCCCAAACGGGTCTCCATTATGGCCGCCGCCAGTCCCATGGCCACGCGGTGATTATTGATCCTTGGGGCACAATCCTGGCCGACGCGGGAGATCCGGTGGGCCTCGCGATCGCAGAAATCAACCCCGATCGGTTGGCCCAAGTCCGTCGCCAAATGCCCTGCCTGGAGCACCGCGTTTTCGGCTAAATGCCCATCTGATTAACGCCCATCCAAACAAGCCATCCAAAAAACGGGGGCGCAACACCCGCCCCCAAACCTTGATTTTCTAATTATTTGCAAATTCCCTTTCCTGCGAAAACCCAGATATTATTAAACGAAGCATTTTATGTAAGCTTTTGAGTTCCAAGCTGCCATGGTTCCTCGAGTCAAGCTTTTGGCCCTGATGGTAACAGGATTGTTGCTCACGGCGGGCTTTGGCAAATCAGCCCAGGGCCAGGACACAGACCCCCTGTGCTACTTCACCGATGCGGCTGGCAACCGCCGGGATCTGAGTGCTTGGTGTGGTCGGCCGGGCAACGGTCTAACTTCACCAACCAGCGCTCCGGCATCAGTGCCGATGGGGCCACCTCCGGAGGCTACGAGTGCCAACGGGGGCGGCAATGTGGATTTGTTGCAGTGCCGCGTTCAAGCAGAGCGTCGCACCGAGCAGGCTAGCCCCAGTCAACGCTTGATCGTTCATCTCATGGGTTCTGTGCAAAACCGAACGGGTAAACCTGTGAGCAATGTAACGGTGCGCTATGTCGTGAAATCAGAAGCCAGCATTTTGAGTCGCGATGGACGCTCATTAAATGAATCGCTGCTAGGGATCGGCGATCGCGGCACTTTTGATCGAAAAGATAAACCAATCGCCCTAGAAGCTGTGACTAGTAGCGATAACCGTTGGCGAATTGAGGTTGAGGGTATTGACTGGGTAGAAGCAGGTATGGCTCGATCGCGTCAACTTTCGCCCCCAACCCGTTGTTATTGATTCGTTGCTATTGATTACGATCCATCATCACTCATTGGGCTGGGTGACGGAATGTCATTCAGGCGCGGGGTCACTGGGCAGATTGTTAGTCAGGCTCATGGTTTCCAATTGATCAAAGCCTTCTGCCAGTTCCGGGGGCGATTGATCCAATTGTTGGGCCATCCGTTCAATGACATGGGCGGGAACCTGTCGATCGCGCTGGGCATTCCAGGCCAAGCATTGCTCCAACGGGGTTTGCACCCACCAGCCGATGATCTGGTTAAAACCCAATTCCCGAGCGGTTTCTAAGATTCGCTGTCGTTGGCGCGGGTCAGCATTGGTGGCATCGTAAACGGCATCGGCTGCGTTGGCGATCGCGGTTTGCAGTCGATCGCACACCACCTGCCAAATGGCTGACCAATCGCCCTGAACAGCCGCATCACCAAAGAGTTCAGCCCGAATGGCATCGGTGGAAATCCAATGTCGATCGGGAGCGGCGGCTTGCCACTGGCGGGCCAGGGTGGACTTGCCACAGCCCGGCGGCCCAATCAGCAAAATCAGGCGAACCTTGGACAGGCCCGAGGCGGGGGGATCAGCAATGGGGCGATCGGGAAGTGGCATGGCGCTGGAATGGGCGAATCAGCCGGTTAACGCCACAGGTTAACGCTGTAGGTTAACGACATCGGCTAACGAGATGGTTTGAGCATGGTTGAGCCGTTGAACCGCCTAAGGATCAGGGATCTCCCTCGCCTTAGCTGGCCCGGCCCGCCTAAAATTGAACCATTCTCCACCGCCCGATCGCCCCTCCCCGGCGGGAGATACGTGGCGATCGCCGTTGGGGAAATCTGGCTCATTTTGCCGTTCTATTCTTTCCCGTTTTCTTGTCGCATTCTGAGGTGGCTTATCGAAACCATTCATGGAGATCTGAAAGGTCTCAAAACCAACCAACTCAAACAACTGAAGCGGCTTTATCATCAGCGCGTGCCCGGCGATCGCTTCACCACGCCGGAATTTGCCCAGCGCCTGGCCGCCATCAGCACCGAACTGGAAAAACCCCTTTGCGTTTACGTTAACCGGCGGGGCCAGGTGATTCGAGTCGGTGTGGGCACGCCGCGCCAAACCCAAATCCCGCCTTTGGAATTGCCGCGTTACGGGGCCGAGCGCCTGTGCGGAATTCGCTGCATGGCCACTGCGCCCGAGTCAGACCAGCCAGGAACCGGAGCGTTGACGGCCTTGGCCCTGCAACGGTTGGATGCGTTGGTTTGGTTACCGCTCACGGGCAGTGGTTTTGCGCGGCGGGGCGGTGGTGTGGGGGGCTATGTGAAATCGGCGCGGGTGGCCCATCTGTTGCCGCCGTCCAATCTGCCGGGGCTGGTGGTGCGAGGGACAGAATCGGCGGCCGAAAGCGTCACCCAAAGCACCACGGTGTTGCCGCCTGTCCCGATCGAGGATTTGGCAGAGCAGGACTTTCTGGACTTTGTGACGGGGCTGGAGGCCGAGTTTGCCCGGGAAGTGTCCGGCTTAGAGATTGATCAAGCGGGCGATCGGGTGTTGTTGGTGGGGGTGCAAACGAGCGATCGGGATCCCAGGGCCTTTGAAGACGGGCTGGCGGAACTCGATCGGCTGGTGGACACGGCCGGCGGTTCCGTGGTTGGTGTGGTGCGCCAAAAGCGATCGCGCCCCCATCCCCAAACCGTGGTGGGTGAAGGGAAGGTGGAAGAAATTGCCCTCCAGGCCCAGAGCTTGGGGGCCAACCTGGTGGCGTTCGATCGGGACTTGTCCCCGGCCCAAATCCGCAACTTGGAAAAATTCATCGGCACGCGTGTGGTCGATCGCACCGAGGTGATTCTCGATATCTTTGCGCAACGGGCCCGATCGGGCGCGGGCAAGCTGCAAGTGGAACTGGCCCAGTTGGAATATCTCATGCCTCGGCTGACAGGCCGTGGCCAGGCCATGTCTCGGTTGGGCGGTGGCATTGGAACCCGGGGGCCCGGTGAAACCAAATTGGAAACCGAACGCCGGGTGATTCAACGGCGCATTTCTCGCTTGCAACGGGAGGTGAACGAACTCCAGGCCCACCGCAACCGCCTGCGCCAACGTCGCCAACACCACGATGTGCCCACCGTGGCGATCGTGGGTTACACCAACGCTGGAAAATCAACCCTGCTGAACGTGCTAACCGATGCGGAGGTCTACGCGGCCGATCAACTGTTTGCCACGTTGGATCCAACCACTCGCCGCCTGACCCTGACTGTGCCCGCCCCGATCGCCCCGATCGCTGAATCGGAATTTCCAGACAGCCCCGAATTTGCGGAACCCACCGAAGGGCGATCGATCCTGCTCACGGACACGGTGGGGTTTATTCAAGAGCTGCCCCCGCCCTTGATGGATGCCTTCCGCGCCACCCTGGAGGAGGTGACGGAAGCAGAGGCCCTGTTGCACTTGGTGGATTTATCCCATCCTTCCTGGCCCCGACATATTGCGGCGGTGCATGAAATTTTGGGTGAAATGCCGATCGTTCCGGGGCCGGAGCTGCTGGTTTTTAACAAAATCGACGCGGCCAGCTCCGAGGCGATCGAACAGGCCAAGGCGGAATGTCCCCACGGGGTGTTTATTTCCGCAGGCGATCGCCTAGGTCTCGAAACCCTCCGGCAACAGTTGCTGAACCTGGTTCGCTACGCCACGGGCGAATAGGCCCCCTGCCCGATCGATTCTGCCCGATCGATCGGGCAGGCCACGCCGCCGCAATGGGTTAATCAACCGTTAAAACAGCAGCTTCCATAGGGGCGTGAGAACTTGTGCCCCGACCTAGACCGCAGAGCTGTAAAGGGAGCCACCTCGCAACATAATCGCCATTTCGTTCTCGCGGGGTGAATTGGCGAGGGCAATCTCCTCGTTGATTCGCCCTTCCAAATAGAGCTTGTAGAGAATTTGGTTCATCGTACACATGCCCTCGTATTCCGATCGGGGGATGATGTCCTCCACCTCGTCAATCTGACCTTTCTTGATGTAATCCCGCACCGCATCGGTGTTGATCAGCACTTCAAAGACCGGGGCCCGTTTGCCGTCGGTGGTGGGCACGAGGGCTTGGGAAATGCAAGCCACCATCGCTTCCGCAATTTGGGTGCGCACGGCCTCGCGATCTTCCGGTGAGTAGAGGGCCAAAATCCGCTCGATCGTCTTGACGGCCCCGTTGGTGTGCAGGGTTCCAAACACCAAGTGACCGGTTTGGGCGGCCTTCAGGGCGGTTTCCACCGTTTCCCGATCGCGCATTTCCCCAATCAGAATCACGTCTGGATCTTCCCGCAAGGAAGCCCGCAACGCATTGTCAAACCGTAGGGAGTGAATCCCCACCTCCCGCTGATTGATCACCGACTTGCGGCTTTGGTGGACAAACTCGATCGGGTCTTCGATCGTGATGATGTGCCGGGTCATGTTGCGGTTGATGTAGTCAATCATGGCCGCCAAGGTGGTGGACTTCCCGGAGCCGGTGGGCCCCGTCACCAAAATCAACCCCTTGTGGGCATGGCAAACATTGGCAAAGGCCGCCGGTAAACAAAGTTGCTCAAAGGTCTTGATTTCCATTGGAATCAAGCGCAACACCATCGCCGGCCCGTTCAGGGTTTCAAACAAATTGATCCGCACCCGCGCAAAGGGATATTGGGCCGCGCCGTCAAAGTCCAAATGTTCTTGAAACTGCTGAATTTCCAGATCACTCAACACTTCCTGCATCCAGGCCATGAAGGTGTTGTCATCGGTGGTGGGGTAGGTGGTGGGCTGCATTTGCCCCCGGCTGCGGAAGCGCGGTTCTCGGCCCACAGCCAAATGCACATCGGAATAGTTGTTGCGGAAGGCTTCTTCCACCAACTGCCGCAGGGTGGGCGCACCTTCTGCGGCCTTCGCCCGAGGGAGGGGACGACGGCCGTTGACGGGGCTGGCTTCTGGGACGATCGGGCCCGGTGGGGCCGTTTCGCCATTTTCCCCAATCACCTGAAACGACCAGTCCGCCCGCCGATCGCCCAAATTCACACTCAGGTGATGGTTGCCGGGCTTGGGAAACACCAGGTCTAAGCGCCAAGTGCCGTCCTTGGCCACGATCGGCCCTGTCATCTTGAAGTCATTATTCAGACTGACGACCAACGGTTTGCCCGCATCATCGGGCGTTGCCACACCGGCCACCACAAACCGCTGGAGCGGGCGCACAGGTTGGCTGGGAGCCTGAACAATTTTCATTGAGAAACCTCCAAAATCCGTCACTACTTCACTAGCAATTGCCACCCTTCGCTCACGAAGGCCGCAATCGGGAGGCTTCCTGCTTCATCACGGCGAAGTCCGGTTCATCCGTAACCCAAACCGGACTGGCCGCCGTTTCGAGATGAATCGCCCCGTTTCAGCCACAGTCGATTTTCAATCCATAGTTTGGCCCATGGTCGAAAGCCCTTGCATTCAGCCTGACCCACCCCTACCGGCCTGCTGCTGGGGAACTGGGAAACCGGAAAGAGGGTTCCCCTGAACTCCGTGATTTTGCGGATCAGGCTCCCTTTGTTTCTAATCCAAAACCAATGGATTTGTCAGCTTTTGGCCGATAGGGCTGGGGAAAGGGTGGGGGTGCTGATCCGGAAGAATTGCCCCAAAAGATACAGGGAGCCACAGAGCACCACGGGCCGATCGCCCGCCAGGGCCACCTCCAAAGCTGGCAACAGATCCGTGAAGGGGCGAGTTTCCGTCAGGGCGATCGCCTCGGGAACCAGATGCACCAAGGCTTCGGGGGCGATCGACTGGGGATCTGGAACAGGCACGGTGTAGAGCCGATCGCCCGATCGCAACAGGATCCGCAACACGGCGGCCGCGTCCTTGGTGCTCAACATGCCCATCACCCAGGTCACGGGCCCCAAATTTTGCTGATCCACATAGTCCCGCAGCACGCGGGCTGAGTCATCGTTGTGGGCCCCATCTACCAGCAGCGATCGCCCTTGATGGGTTGTCCATTGCAACCGGCCCGGCCAGCGGGCTTTGGCCATGCCGGTTTGAATGGCTGGGTTGGCAATGGCCCAACCGGCTGATCGTAATTGCTGCACCAGCCCGATCGCGACGGCCGCGTTGGTGCGCTGGACAGTTCCGGCCAGGGGCAGCGGATAGGTCAAATCGCCCGATCGCACCCAAGGTAAGTGGGGCCAAGATTCAGACGGCGGGGCGATCGGCTCGGCCGGCTCCACCCAATCGATCGGGCAGGCCAGTTGGGCCGCGCGATCGGCCACCACGGTTCGGGCCTCGGGCGGCAGGGGAGCCACCACCAGCGGCCGCCCCGGCTTCAGGATGCCGGCCTTTTCCCCGGCAATTTGTCCCAAGCTGTCGCCCAAAACCTGCCAATGATCTCGCCCAATCGAGGTGATGGCACAGGCGATCGGCCCATCCACCACATTGGTCGCATCCAACCGTCCGCCTAGCCCCACTTCCATCACCGCCAAATCCACCCGCTGGCGCGCAAAATACAGCCAAGCGGCCACGGTCACCAGCTCGAATTGGGTTAAGGAAATGCCGGTTTGGGCGATCGCCTGTTCCCCCTCGCGCAGCAACTCAGCCAACACTTGCGGCGCGATCGGGACTTGATCCACCGTGATTCGCTCCGTCCAATCCACCAAGTGCGGCGAAGTGTAACGCCCGGTGCGATAGCCGGCCGCCGTCAGAATGCTGGACAGGTAAGCACAAACGGAGCCTTTGCCATTGGTTCCTGCCACATGGACGATCGGCATCTGTTGCTGAGGGTTCCCCAAAGCCGCCAGCACCCCTAGCATCCGCTCTAAGCCCAACTGCACGCCCAGGGGTTGGAAACTGGCTAATTGCTGGTCTAGTTGGCCTACCTGCTTGGTCTGATGATCCTGATTGACCTGGTGAGCGTGATTGACCTGATTGCCCTGGTGGCTCTGATGATCCGGGGCTGCCGGATGAGCTGCACTGACCAAATTCGTTGAATCTAGCGGCCCTGGGTTTGATGGCTCGATCGCCGGAGTCATGGTGTTGTTCCTTAGCCTATTGCGCCTTGCAGAGGACAAAAAATGCCCAAAAAAATGCCCAAAAACAAGTAGGAGCGCCATCAAAGCGCCCCTACCATTCTGCGATTGGGTATCGATTGTGGGCGATCGCGACAAAACCGCCAGAGTTTACGAACCTAGCTGTCTAGCTGACGACGCAATTGCTCGAGAGCTGCCTTACCAATGTTGAAAACAGCCCAGCCAGCAGCCAGCAGCAGCGGAGACACCACAACCAAAACGCGCCAATCCATATCTTGATCTCCCGTAACAGTTCTAAAAACAGGCGAGCCAATTTAATTAAATGCCATTGTCGGGCATTTGGGGCCTCCCGAACGCGACCAGTCGATCGGAATCCTGGGAACTGAGTCATTGGCAGGCATTGGGGTAGGCCGAGTTACCTATTGTGCCCCGTGAAACCCCAGATCCGTGCCTTGGCCACCATGCACCAGGGCCAACTTCACGTAGCGGGCCGCATGTTCAATTTGTTCCGCCACTTCTTGATCACTGAGCGATCGGACGACCTTGCCCGGAATCCCCACCACGAGCGATCGGGGCGACACCTCTTTGGTGACCACGGCCCCAGCTCCCACGATGCTACCCGCACCCACGCGCACGCCGTTGAGAATGATGGCTCCCATCCCGATCGTGCAGCCCCGTTCGATGTGGGCGGAGTGGATGATGGCCCGGTGGCCCACGGTCACATCGGCCTCAAGGATCGTGGGCTGGCCCGGGTCGCCATGGATCACTGCGCCATCTTGAACATTGGTGTTTTCGCCAATGTCAATTCGCTCCACATCCCCCCGCAGCACCGCGCCGTACCAAATGTTGGCCCCGGTGGCCAGGGTGACCCGGCCGATAATGGTGGCGTTGGGAGCGACAAAGGCCGCGGCCGCGATGTCCGGTTTGCCCAAAATGGGATGGGCGATCGCCCCTGTTGCCTCTAGACGTGACATAAACGTGACAAATATTTAAATATTTCAAGAAGCGTTTGTTTTGCCCAGACCGCCAAAATGCCATCGCTATAATAGGGTAGCGAGGCGACGGCCCGCGATCGAACCCCCGCTCCCACCGCCGTCCTGCACGAGGTTTCGATCGAACCCATGCTGAATCCGACGTTGCAATATCCCATCTTTGGCCCAGAAATTTTGTGTCCCCATTGTCGGCAGCCGATCCCGGCCCTGACCCTTACGGACACGTACCTTTGCCCTCGGCATGGGGCCTTTGAAGCCGACCCCAACACCAAAGAACTGGTGCATTTGCAATCCAGTCGCCATTGGCGGCAGTGGGAAGGTGAATGGTATCGCCAGCATACGCACCCCGACGGGATTCGCTTTGAGATTCATGAAGCGCTCGATCGGCTCTATACCCAAGGTTTTCGGGCCACAAAGGTGACGGTTGCCCATCGTTACCAAACCCTCATTGCGTCCTATCTTGATCGAGCAAACCCGCGCAATCCCAGTTCCGACGGTCGGCCGCGGCTTTATGGCTTGCCGGTGGAATTCAGCGCCACGGAGGCGGCGGATCCCTGCTGGGATGTGATTAATTTTGTGTTGGACAAGGAACCCGGTGTGCCGGTGCGCTATCCCTATTTCCGGCTGTTTGAGTAGCCCCAGCGGGGTAAGTAGCGGCGCAATGCACCATGTTTCCTTAAAAACGGCGGATATTCACCGGGCGATCGCGTTTTATGAGGCGATCGGGTTTGGGATGGCCGAACGGTTCACGGCGGGCATGACCCTGGCCTGTTGGATGGAAGGTTGGGGGGGACGGATTGAGCTGCTGCAAGTGCCGGAACCCCAATCGCCGCCCGATCCCTTCGGCAACGAGCATTATGTGGGCTACTACCATTTGTCGCTAGATTTGGCCCAATCGCCCGATCGCCCAGCAACCCTAATGGATTGGCTGAACCTGATGGGCGATCGCCTGGCTCCACAGCTCTTGCCCCTGTTGTTGGCTCCTTGCCAGCAGATGATCGGCGATCGGGTCTATGAGGTGGCATTCATCGCAGACCCGGATGGAATGCCGATCGAACTGTTGCGCCTTCAAGCCCAACTCCCGCCACCCAAGGCCGCGATCGGCTCTGAACATTGAGCCATCATTCAACACCTGGCCTTGAGAGACCCTGGCCTTGAGAGTCTTGCTCAGGGATCGCGTTGAGAGAGAGCGTGATTAGAAGACCCTAAAACAGCCCGATCGTGCGGGCCGCCTGCACCAGACCATCCACCGCCGCCGGCGGCCAGCCCCCTTCGGCCCCCCGCCCCGACAGCAACACAAACCGCACCCCAAAGGCATCTGTATAGCCCTCGGCCCCCATCCAGAGCCGATCGCTCTCCACCTCGCAAGCAATCTTTTCCTCGGGCATTAGCTCATCGGCGATCGCCCGTACTGAATCCACCAGCCGATCGAGCAGTCGGCAAAAGTCGGTTAACTCCGGCTCCGTCAGCTCCACGGCCCAGTCATCACTGCCCACCAATCCCGAAAATTTCGTGGCCGAAGGCTGCCAGCCCAATCGCCATCCTGGGCCAGACTTCAAGATTCGATCGTTAGCCATAGCGCTGTTGATGGGCCCTAAATTGCCGGATTTAGCGTATCTCCGGATTGAACCAACCCGAGAAGATGTCTGAAAAGTGCCTTCATGGCAACCAGCCCATTTTCCCACTGCTCCTGTTCAGTCCTAGGATGGAATCTAGGATTGAACCATTGAAGCTCCATGTCGATCGAACTCCACCATGGCTCTTAAGCTCTTCTTTTTGCGTCATGCTCAGACGGCCTACAGTGCATCCGGTGGTTATTGCGGCACGCCTGAAAATGATCCCGGCCTCACGCCCGAGGGGCATGAAATGGCTGAGAAGTTCGCGATCGCCTATGCCTCCCTTGAGTGGACAGCCATTTACACCAGTCCGCTGCGCCGCGCCATCCAAACGGCAACGCCGCTGTGCGAAATGACGGGGCTGAATATGCAGTTGCGAGATGGGCTAAGGGAAATTGCCTACGGGAAGTGGGAAGGGTTGCACCCCCGCGAGGTCGATCGGATCTATCACGATGACTATGTGCGGTGGCTGACGGATCCGGCTTGGAATGCGCCCACGGGAGGCGAGCGGGGTGTGGACATTGCCCGCCGGGCTTCATTGGTTCTGGACGAAATTGAGCGTCGTCACCCCACGGGTTCAGTGCTGTTGGTGTCCCATAAGGCGACGATTCGGATCTTGCTTTGTGTGTTGATGGGCATTGATGTGGGCCGCTATCGCGATCGCTTCTCGTTGCCGGTGGCGGGGTTGAATGTGGTGGAAATGAGCGATCGGGGGCCCCTGTTCCACAGTGTGGCCGATCGTAGTTATTTGGATGAACGATTGCGGGCCCTTCCTTCCACTTAATCAACTAAGACAAGGGACTTAGGGGGTATCGTCATTTTTCGAGGTGATGCTGAAACGGTTGATCTTCCATACCCTAATCGTCGTAACAAGGGGCTTAAGCCCCTTGTCCCCCACGACTACTAGTGCTTTACCAGTACCCCAAGTGATGTCTCAGACCTTTTCTTAGGAGCATGGCTAAAAATCTGGCCAGAAATCTGGGCAAGACCGATCGCCGTGGCTTTTCCTCCAGGGAATAAAGATAGCCGCCGCAATCAGTTCTCAGATTCCCGATCGATTTGATAAGACGGAAGGAATCAGCAGGAATTAACGCCTCTCGTTGATTCCTGGTCGAATCCCTTGCCATTTACTTCCCCCCATAAACGGTGACTCAATCAGATGGAATGGAGGGCCTGCTCGATCGAGCAGTGAGCACCCTCAATGAAGCGCTGGACTCTCCTGAACTGTCATTGCGCGATCGAACCTTGGTGGCCCTGCGTGTTTTGGAATTGGCCCATGGAACCGACCCGATCGAAGGCCTAAACACCGATGGTTGGGAATTGCCGCAACTGACCCAACGCCTGACGAACCCGACCAATCAGCGCCCGGAACCACGACCAGAATCGCACCTTGACGCAAGATTGAGGTTCGCCCCCAACGGCCAGCCCGCCACCGGCCCCGATCGACCCCATTCAGACAGCACCACCTACCCCGATCGGGCCCTTTTGTACCCCGTGGCGGTGGCTCCTGCGTCGGTGAGTAATACCCAAGTTTTGGAGCCAACGGTTTTAGAAATTGACAACTTTCTAAGCCATGAAGAGCATCAATTTGCCCTCAGCACGGCCTTGAATAAGGCCGATCAATTTGTTGGTTCCAAAACCACCACCAACGCCAGCGATTACCGTCGTTCCAGTATTTTGTATGCCACGCTCTATCCAGATCTCTACGAACTCTTGCGCCAAAGGTTAATTGGTCTATTGCCAACGGTTGTGCAGCAATTGGGAATGCCTGGCTTTGAGCCGGGACAAGTGGAGATGCAGCTAACGGCTCACAATGATGGCTGTTTCTATAAAATTCACAACGATTCAGGCAGTCTAGAAACGGCCACGCGCGTCCTGACCTATGTTTACTATTTCTATCAAGAACCCAAGCGGTTTTCGGGTGGTGAATTGCGAATGTATGAAACGGATATCAGCGGGCCCATGGTGACCGCTTCCGATCGCTTCGAGACCATTGAGCCGCTGAATAATCGGATTGTCTTTTTTGATAGTCGCTGTAAACATGAAGTGCTGCCCGTTGTTTGTCCGTCGCGCCAATTTGACCATGGCCGGTTCACGCTCAATGGCTGGATTCGGCGGGCTTAGTCCTCGGCGGGGATCAGTCCGGCGGGTTTGGTTCGGTTGTCTGGGGGCGGGGTTGCTGTGGTTGGCGGCGGAGGTGGCCGGGGCGATCGAACCATCCCAACCGGCCCGGCCGGCTCCCATTTCCTACGTGGCGTTCGATCGAACCGAGTTGCAGTTATATCCCTATCGTGGCCGCAATTTGGTGTGGCTGTTGCCGGAGGGAACTTGGGAGCCGGAACGATTGCAACCCCTGATTGAACTGGTCGATCGCGCCTATGATTTCTATGCCGAAGCCGTGGCCGGCAAGCCCACTCCCTACGGCCCCACCGTTCGCGATCAATTGGGAACGGTGGCCATTGTTCCCAAAACCTGTGGTGGTGGCTGTGGCTACATCTCCAGCACCGGCATTGAAGTAAAGGCTCCTTATTTCCAAGATCTTTACAAGACCTATCAGAAAACCGGTGAATTTGAGACCCTGCCCATTTATGAATTGGGGCGCAATTTTTGGCTGAAATCCTATGCCAAAAAACTGGAATATCAGGGAGCCGATGCCAGCGTCACGGTACGCACCGGGTTTGCGGCTTTCATGCGTTTGGAAGTGCTGGATGTGCTGCAAATTGAGCCGGGATCGGTGTATGGCACACCGTTTGAAATTTATCGCCAGGATTTGCGATCGCTCCTGTGGCGCTATCAAGCCGATCGCACCTTGAATTGGCACAATACCCTGCGATCGGGTCAAGCTCCCAAAAACCCCCTTTGTTCCGAGCGGGGAATTTGCATTGGTGCGCCGGAATTGTGGGCGGCCATGTTGCTAGAAGTGCGCGATCGCTACAGTCCCAACGATCCCACCTTTGCCAAGCGACTATGGGCCGCCGTGCGCGATCGCCCCGATGCCACCAGCACCCAAGCGGCGGTAGACAACTGGATCATTGCCCTCAGCGAAACCACCCAGCACAATTTGGTTTGGCTCTTTGAAGATGTGTGGCGCTGGCCCGTGTCCGATCGCGCCAAACGTGCCGTCCGACATCTGCCGCGCGGGATTTAGCCCAGGGTGCTGAACAGGTTGGATTCACCGGGCGGCATTTAGCCTTTGGCAGGGAAAGTTGCTAAAAACCGCTCCACCAGTACGATCGCCGCAATGTCATCCACCGGGCGGGGCGGCTGACGCAGGCCCCGAGGCAGCAACTTGCGCCAACCCCGAGGCGGATAGAGTTCCCAATAGCGATCGCGCGCGGCTAGGGTGCTGTAGCGTTCATCAACTCGTTGGATTGGGGGGGCATCGGGCCAACCCTGTTCCAGACGGCTGACCCAGGCCTTGGACGTGGTTTGGTCACCCATAATGATGGCCGTGGCTTGGTATTGCTGCTGCCATTGGCGCAATTGCTCGATCGCCCCGTCCGATCGCACCACTTCATGGGCCAAAATCTCGCCACTCGATCGCAGCACCGCCAATCCACATTTAGCGCTGCCCGGATCAAACCCCAAATAAACCGCTCCCGAATCAACCGCTCCTGAATAAACCGCCATAGACTCTCATCGGTTGCTCAGAACCAGAACACAGCAACCCGCCTACTTAGCCGCACCGGCCGCCCGCCGCGTTTTCAGGGTGACATTCATGCCCTCGCCGGACTGCTCCAACACCAGCAACGGCGTGGGTTTGGCCTTTTGATCCCAACTGATGGTGACGATGCGGCCCTGGATCGTCGGTTGCCACCGATCGTCATCATCATCCGCCAAACTGAGGTAGCGCTCCAGGCAGTTGATAATTTCCTCGATCGTCCGGGACGTGGGCTGGGTGGGCAATTTGGTGATGCGAACCTGCACTCGAAACAACACCCGCTTCACCCGCTTCACGCCATCGGTGCAAGTTTCATACTCCACATCAAAGAGCTGATCCACTTGGCGGCCTTGGTTGGTTTGCGCGTTGTTTTGATTGCCGGCCTGTTGTTGGGTTGGCCGCAGGGCCACGGACACCATGGTTTTGATCTTCATCTTGATCTGATTCACGATCGCGAAGTGGAAGATCTCCTCCTGCATCCGCATTCGCAAGTAATCCAAGTTGAACTCACGAGAATTCACAAGATCGGGGTTTGCTTCCATCTTGTGAATGCTTTTGAGGGCTAAGTCAAGGCGTTTTTTGAGTTCACGAACTCGGAATTCTTCTGCACGAATTCTCTTTTGGAGCTTGTCTGTTTCTAGCTTGAAATAAACACCACCAGCGACCAGCAACACTGCCAAAGCGCCACTGCTCATGAACCATAAATTATTAGCAGGAGCCGGGGTGGTCGGGGCCTGGGCCAGGGGCCCGGCGGGCAAGCTAATGACCGGAATAATGGGGGTCGTCATGACAGGCAATGGTGTCATTGAATGACTCATTGGGCAACTCACAGATACGAATCCTCACGGGCGATCGGTGAATTTGTTGAACTCGATGAATTTTTCGATGAATTTAGAAAATTTCCCGCTTCCCCCGCTGTTAGTCAACGGTAACTTTCCCCCTGAGCCAATCACCGTAGCTTCCGTGCGATTGGGTGGGGCCAAAACTTCCTAGACGCAGACAAGCACAAAGCCACCCCCACCGCGACCACTGGCAACGTTGAGAATTGCGAGAATTGTGGTCTGTGGGGCCATGCTGGTTGGGTTGGGTTCCGTGAGCCTGAACCCATTCGGTTGGAGATAACACCCATCGTTCACATCTAGTCTACATTGGCAATAGAGACGATAGAATAAACGCCTTGGAATATAAGCTTTGAACGTCATTAATAGAAACAATGGATTACACCAGCGGCGGATCGCCCTACGTGTTGTTGGCGGCCGGGGTGGCGGCGGGAGCGCTGTCGGGGTTGGCCTTTGCTAGGAGTTTGCGCGAGCAGGGCCGGGTTTGGCTCAAGTCGCCCGATCGAGATCCGGCGGCCATGAAGGGGCCTGAATTGTGGCTCCCGTTTGTGGGGATGGCCGGCGGGGCTGGCTTTTTTTTGGCGGCCACGTTGCAGTGCTTCGCGTTCCCGATCGCCCTGTCCTATAAACTTTCCCTGCCGGTGGCGGTGGGCGGAGCACTGACGGTTTGGTGGCAGTTTGGGATTATTTTGCGCCAAATCCAACGGGGCGGCGTGGGGGCGATCGACCTGAACTCGTTGCGCTAGGGCCAAAGGAGCCTGCCACCCCATGAAACCCACGCAGCCAGCAACGAGTTGATTGCGGATTGATTGCGGATCCAGGGCTAGTTGATTGCGCTCGCTAGGCGATCGAACACTTGCGCCACCACCCGTTGGGCTTTTTCATCCAGCCGATGCCAGTCCACATCCCCATCCTCCCCAATCAAATCCAAATCAATGGTGACCATCACCTCATCGCCCGCGCTGAGGGTACTGAGGGCTTGGTAGTCGCGGAAGCAAATGCTGTAGCACAGTTCCCACACGTCAACGCGGGTGGACTGGCCATCGTGCTCCAGGGTGAACCAATAGCCCGGATAGGGTTGCGGCAGGTCATCCAACGCCGCCGTAATTTCCGCTGCCCGTTCGCCGCTGGCGGTGGTTAACTCTTGCTGCAAAAGGGTAACGCGGGTTTGGATTTCTTCCGACGTGCCGTAGGGAAAGACGGGAAATTCTTCGTAGGTTCCTTTCCATCCGGAAGATTCCAATTGCTTGCGAATGTTGTCGATCGTTCGCAGGAAGGCTGGCTGCATCAGTAACTCAGCCCGATACCAATCGTTTAAATCTGTTAATTTGGGACGCATCTGCTGTCGATGAACCGTCAAAACTGCAATAAAAAAACTGCCTAGAACACCTAGCTTATCCGCTCCGGTCGTTGGCGCGCATCTCTTGATTCTGATGGCGCTGATTGCTTGGTCTGATGAGGTTGTCTGATGAGGTTGATTGAGCGGATTGGGCGGATTGCCGCTAACCCGTGCCCACAAGTCACGCTGCTAACCTGCGCTCCTAACCGGTTCCAATTCAATCGGGATTATTGACCGGAGCTGGCGGCACTTTGGCGGCATTTTGGCAGCACTCTGACCGATGATTGATTTCACCTGCTTGGCGATTCTTTTTTAGGTGGTCTATGCCCTCGATCGCCCGTAAAAACCTCTTTGAAGATATTCCGCGCCTGTTGGTGGCCCAAGCGGGAATTTTGTTTGCCGTGAGCCTGGTGACCATCCAAACGGGCGTGTTTCGCGGTTTCACGGAATCCACATCGCTGCTGGTCGATCGCTCCAAGGCCGATATTTGGGTCACGTCCAAGGACTTGGTGCATTTGGAACTGACCCTGCCCCTGTCCTTCGACCACCTGAGCCGTGTCCAGCGGTTGGCGGGGGTGGAACGGGCGGAGCCGTTGATTTTTGGCAAAGTGCTGTGGCGCGCCCCCAGTAATCGGATTGAGTCGGTGATTACCTTGGGCTATCAACCGGATGGGGTGTTATTTCAGCCCTGGAACCTGACCCAAGGGCGGGCAACCGAAGTTCAACAACCCTACCGGGCGATCACCGACGTGACGAACCTTCGGAAGTTGGGGCTGTCGCGGGTGGGCGATCGGGGCACGGTGGGTTCCACCCCATTGCAAGTGGGCGCGGTGGGTCAAGGGTTGCAGTCAATCGTGTTCAGTCCGTTTTTGTTTATGTCTGCCGTGTCGGCCAACAGCCTGCTGAGTGCCGGACGGGAATCGCGGTTGACCTGTAGTGTGCAGCCCGATGGGGGACTGGATTGTGTGAATCGGATCAGCCCCAAGCCCACCGGAGCCGATCGCCCCGTGCCACCTCGATCGCTCAATGCGTCCGACCCGGTGAACTTTATTTTGGTGCGGGCCAAGCCGGGCAGCTCGATTCCAGATCTTCAACACCGCATTGAAGCGGCCTTGCCAGACTCCCGAGCCTTCACCCGCGCGGAATTGTCCCGCCTCTCGCAAACCTACTGGCGCGATCGCACGGGGGTGGGGTTTATCTTGACCCTCGGGGCGATCGTTGGGGCGATCGTGGGCATCGCGATCGTGGGTCAAATCCTTTACGCCTCCGCCAGCGAGCGCGTCCGCGAATTTGCCACCCTCAAGGCCATGGGCGCTTCCAGTTGGGTTTTGCGCGGCATTATTGTTGAACAGTCCCTTTGGATGGCCGTTTTGGGATATTTACCCGGCATGGGTCTTTGTGTGGGCGTGGCCCAATTTGCCACCACGGCCGGTGTTGTCATTGCCATTACGCCCCTCAGTGCCTTTTTGACCTTTGGTGTGACGGTGGTGATGTGCGTCAGTTCGGCCCTGTTTGCCATCCAAAAGGTTAATCGCATTGACCCCGCCGTGGTTTTCAAGGCCTAGAAAGAGCCATCATGACCCGGCGATTGCGCTAAGATGCGATCAATCAGTCTGTGCCCCATCCTTAGCCATTCATGAGTGATTTATTAATCATGAATTGGTTTTGCATGAGTTGCTGCTCGGTCATTCGTGGCTACTTGCGGTTTTAATGATCCGCAATTCATATCAATTAGCATTCTTGAATTAATCAAGACAAATCAATTAAGAAATTAATTAGAAGCTAGTTAGAAACTAATCGATCGCCCCATTGCCCAATCTTTGCTTCATTGTCGGTTTCTCATTCTTGAAAAATCAACTTAAGATTGCTTTAATATTGCTTCTATATTCTCTTGCTTCTGCCCTGTGATGCAATGCTTTCTCTGGTTGTTTTGTTGGTCATCATCTTAGTTATTTATCTCGTATCTTCCGGCGATTGAGGATTACTCTATGTTTTGATTAACTTTGCTTTTGAGTCGCCTGTGAGTGATTTTTGACCTGCTTTTGGCTTGCTTTTCTCGTTGGGCTATTTTTGTAGCCGCTTCTGAAATTGTCTGTCATGGACGGAAATAAACGAATCCCCGTGGCTGAAACTGGAGATATCGATCGCCTGGAGTCGCGAATTCCCAAAATTTCCCCTAGTCCTGGGCAACCTTGGAAATAGACAATTCTAAAATGGAGAGCTATAGACAATTAATGAAGTGGTTAATGGGCCTCCTGTTCCCGATCGCCAAGAACTGATCGATTAGTCACCTCGGCCAGGTCGGTTAACCGCTTACACTAAGCTCTACCCCCACCACCCACCTCGATCGAATCGGTATCATCTCCCATCCCTAAACCAGCCGTTTCCCCCATGACCGCGTCTACCAATTTCACGACTGCGCCCGCTTTAACTGCTCCGGTGTCGCCACCCCTGATCCGTCGCGATCGCTGCCATGAGGGCAAAGGCGATTGTACTTGGGCGATCGATGCGCGGCATGTTGACATGCGCTACAGCGGTGGCGATGAAGCCATCCCTGTGCTGAAGGATGTGAGCCTGCGGGTGAAGCGGGGGGATATTCAATTGCTGATGGGGCCGTCGGGGTCGGGCAAAACCACGCTGCTGTCAATTTTGGCGGGCATTTTGACCCCCACCAGCGGCCATGTGGATTTGCTGGGTCAGACGATTACCCAGTTGTCTCCCAAGCAGTTGGCTAATTTCCGGCTCCAAAATATTGGATTTGTGTTTCAGGGGTTCAATCTGTTTCCGGCCCTGTCGGCGGCAGAAAACGTGGAAGTGGCCCTGAATTTAAAGGGCATTCGTGGCCCCCAGGCTAAGAAGATGGCGCGTAAGTTACTCGATCGCGTGGCCTTGAGCCATCGAGCGGATCATCTGCCCAAGGTGATGTCGGGTGGGGAAAAACAACGGGTGGCGATCGCCCGGGCCTTGGCGGGTCATCCACCGCTAATTTTGGCCGATGAACCAACAGCCGCCTTGGACTCCCGCAATGGTCATGGGGTGATGGAACTGTTGCGGAGTTTGGCCAAGGAAGATGGCAGCACGATCGTGATTGTGACCCACGATCCCCGAATTATGGATATTGCCGATCGGGTGGCCCACTTGGAAGATGGCGAATTGAGCAATTGAACTGAGCGATTGAACTGAGCAATTAGGGGCAACTCCGCACGGGTTTTGGCTATTTGCCCAACTTGCCCATGGCGCGATCGGCTTCTTGCTGTAACTGTTGGCGACCGTTGCGAATCACCCGCAGCATGTCGCCCAGTTGCCGCTCAATGCTGCCCAAGACCCGATCGGCATAATCATCGGCCCCATCCTGAATCGCTTCGCATTCCGAAATGGCGGCCCGCCGCATTTCCTCCAGCTCAGCGGCGGCGGCCTGGCGCGTTTGGTCTAATTCATTCAGCAGCCGATCGCGTGCGGCCTGGCATTCTTCTTCCACTTGCTGCCGAATCGAGTCTGCCTCCAGTTGGGCGTGGCGCACCAGCTCCGTTTCGGAAATGGCGCGGGCGGCCTGCTGTTTGGCCCCTTCGATGATGTCTTTGGCCTGCTGCTGGGCTTCAAAGAGAATTTGCTCCCGTTGCCGCACGATCGCCTCGGCCTCCCGGAAGGCGGCGGGCAAATTCAGCCGCACCGAATCCAGTTGATCCAGCAACACTTCCTCATCCACCAACGTGCGTCGCCCAAAGGGAATGCGGGGACTGTCCAGCACGATTTCTTCAAGCCGATCGAGGGCCCGTTGCACATCAAAGCCGCTCGATCGTCCCTGGGAACTCGCCGCCGATTGCGTCTCATTCGCTGCTGGTTCCGCCGCCGAAGCTGCCGAATCCGCTACGGGCTGGGGGGCGAAACCAGAGGCATCTGAGGAAAACATCGCTGAATCTCCGCAACAACAGGATCGGGAACGAGGCGATCGACCGGGCCACCAAAGCGGGCGATCTCTTTCACCAAGCTACTACTCAAAAAACTATACTCATTGCGCGTTGCCAAAAAGACGGTCTCGATCGCCTCGGAGAGCGTCTTGTTGGTATGGGCCATTTGCAGCTCGTACTCAAAATCCGACAACACGCGCAATCCCCGTAATAATACGGTTGCCTTTTGTTGTCGAGCGTACTCCACCGTCAAACCATTGAAGGTATCGACCTTAACATTGCTTAAATGGTTGGTCGATCGCTCAATCAGTTCAATCCGTTGGGCCACCTCGAACAGGGGTTGTTTGTTGGGATTGCGCAACACCGCCACAATCACCTGATCGAACAGTTGGCAGCCTCGCTCAATGATATCCAAATGCCCCAAGGTGATGGGGTCAAAACTCCCCGGATAGATCGCCCTGACACCCATATGGTCTCTGCTCTAGCTCAATTGGATCAGAAAATTCAGAGGATGTCTGAAAAGCCCACGCTACTACTTTGTGGATTGCATCGAGTGACGTTGCATCGAGCGACGTTGCATCGAGCGACGTTGCATTGAGCGACGTTGCATTGAGCGACGAAGACAAGGGGCTTAAGCCCCTTGCCCCCAAGGTTACGAGCACCTTCGCAAGTTCCCCAAGTGACTTCTCAGACATCCTCTCAGAAGATTCAGCAAATTTACTTCAGGAATTGGGATTCAGCATTCAGGGGGTCTGCACCCGTTCCAGATATTGCGCCGTCAGCAGATAAGCCCCATTGGCAAACCGAATGGCCCAACAGTTCCCGGGCCGACAACCCAGCACCGTCCCCAAGTCCCCGATCGCCAAAACCGATGGCGGCCGCAACATTGGCAGCGGTTCCGCCGTTTTGACGTAGGGCGGTAGGGCCACAAGCCGCACCCGATCGCCCGCGGCCAGGGTGAAACGGTCAGAGTCTTGCAATTCGCTCATAGTTGGGAATCAGGTGAGAACGCAGGTTTGCACGCGGGTCGGGACTGGGGTTGGAATTTGAATCGGGATTTGAATCGGGAGCGGGCAAATTAGGATGGCTGAATGAAAGCTCAACCGGGGCCCGATCGCCCATTCCCCCCGTCCAGCCTAGCACCCGGCTTTCAGTGGCTGATCCGTTGCGGACGAATCGCCCCTAACCGGTATCGCAAGCCAGTATCGCAAGCTGGTATCGCAAGCTGGTATCGCAAGTTTGTATTCTTGCTTTCAGTTGTTTGCACCGGTTGATTAACCCACCGGTTTTGCCATGACGGTCGATCGCCCTTTGCCCGCCGAACCTACCAAACCCCCAAGGTTTCGGTGCTTAGACCTGCTGCGGGGCCTGGCGATCGCCGCCATGATTTTGGTGAACAATCCGGGTAGTTGGGCCCAGGTTTATCCCCCCTTGCTCCACGCCGAGTGGCACGGATTCACGCCCACGGATTTGGTCTTTCCGCTGTTTTTGTTCGTGGTTGGGGGAGCCATGGCCTTCTCCTTGGGGCGCGTGGCGGAAAAGGCCCCAATCGATCGCCCCCAACAGCGACAAATCCATCGCAAATTGCTGCAACGGGTGCTGATTTTGTTTGGCTTAGGTTTAGCCCTGAATGCTTCCACCCTGTTGATGCGGACTTGGTTTGAAGGGGCCCCGCTCCTGTGGGAAAAGTGGCGAATTTTGGGCGTTTTGCAGCGAATTGCCTTGGCCTATGGTGCTTCGGCGCTCTTGGTTTTGCACTGCTCTCGACGGGCCCAAGCGATCGCCGTGGCGGGCCTGTGGTTGGGCTATTGGGCCCTGTTGAGCACCACGCCGCTCACGCCCGATGGTTCGATCGTCGGTTGGGTCGATCGAACCCTGCTCGGCGCAAGTCATCTTTACCAACTCACCCTGAATCAACAAACCGTGGCCTTTGACCCGGAAGGGCTGTTGAGCACCATCCCCGCGATCGGATCCACCCTCGCGGGCTATTGGGCGGTGCAGTGGCTGAAAACCCAGCCCATCAAAGCCCTAACCACCTGGCGCTTGACGGGGGCCGGCGTAGGGGCGATCGCCCTAGGTCGCCTCTGGGATTTGGCGTTACCGCTCAATAAGCAACTTTGGACCAGTTCCTATGCGCTCTATGCCGCCGGTTGGTCGATCGTCTTGCTTGCGGGGTGCTATGCCCTCACGGAAATTCGGCGCGCCCACGGCATTAGCCGCCCCTTTGAAATTTTTGGGATGAACGCGATCGCGGCTTTTGTGGGTTCCGGGTTGGTGGGGCGGCTGCTGAACCGCACCCACATTGGCAGCGGCCCCGATGCCCCCAGCACCTATCAATGGCTCTATCAAACCCTGTTCGCTTCCTGGGCAGGCCCCATGAGCGGCTCGCTGTTGTTTGCGATCGCCATGGTGCTGCTGTGGTGGTTGGCCATGTATGGGTTCTATCGCCGGGGCTGGTTCCTGAAGGTTTGAGGCTTAAGACCTCGAGGGTGATGGGCTGGCAGCGTTGAGCACTAGCGAATTTGCAGAGCAATTAACCACTCGATCGCCCCGATCGTCGCGCCTCATTTTCCACTCATCTGGGACTCATCTTGCCCGCCTACCTTGGTAAATGTGGACAGGCAACCCAGCAACTCCAACCAGCGCGATCGCCTCAAACCTTGTTGTGTAGAGACCCTGTGAATTCCTCAGGGGTGCTGCCTTGCCGCCGCCACGCCAGATTTTTCAGCGACCCAATCTTTAGGTTCCGAGGACTGAATCGTTATGAAACGGACTGTTGTAGCGTTGGTTTTGGCTATGAGCGCGATCGCCCCGGTTGCTTCCATGGCCGTTGCACACAGCCCCTCTGCCACCCTAGCCCAGCAAAGTCGCGTCACCCTGCCCAAGCAATCAGCAAGGGTGCTCAAGTCCGGAAACTTCATGGCCCTGGAGCATCCCACCCAAGGCACAGCCCGAATCGTGATGGAAGGCTCTCAGAAGATTCTGGAATTTGGCAACAACTTCCGCAGTGACAGTGGCCCAGCTCTGAGGGTGGTGTTGCATCGATCCGCTCGACCGGGAATGCAACTAACGGAAGGCCAATACGTGGTGTTGAGTGCGTTGCAAAAAACCTCCGGTTCCCAACGTTACGTGATCCCCAACAATCTCAATTTGGCGCAGTACCAATCTGTGGCCATTTGGTGCCAACAGTTCAATGCCACCTTTGGGGCCGCAACGCTGAACTAGCGTCGTTATTTTCGGGGGCTGTGCAACGGGGGTTTAAGCAGTAGCTCATGACGGGGGATGTGGATGCAAATCAGGATCTGGCTCTTGGTGGCTGCTGAGTTCACCGATTAACCAATAGGTGATCATTTCGCCTTTGCCCTTCACAGCAATTGTGCCCCGTTGCTCCAAGTGGAAATAGCTGTGCAGGCGATCGAAGGCGGCTTGGCTGACCTGGATTCGGCCCGGCTGCCCCAGGGTTTCCATTCGACTGGCCACATTCACCGTGTCGCCCCACAGGTCATAGACCAGCTTTTTCATGCCAATCACCCCAGCCACGGCGCTGCCGCTGTGGATGCCGATTCGCAATCGAAAGGGACTGCCATCGGGCTTGCGATATTGCCCGATCGCCTGTTGCATGGCCAGGGCTAAATGGGCGATCGCAAAGGCACTGTTCGATCGGGGCTTGGGCACACCGCCCACCACCATGTAGGCATCCCCGATCGTCTTGATTTTTTCCAGGCCATATTGCTCCACCAAGTCATCGAAGGTGCAAAACACATCATTCAGAAATTGCACCACCACCGTGGGCGGATGCTGGGCGGCAAAGCTGGTGAAATCCACGATGTCCGCAAACAAAACAGTCACATCGTTAAAGGTTTCCGCCACGGTTTGGGAGCCGCTGGCCAGTTGTTCCGCCACACCAGCGGGCAAGATGTTGTGCAACAGGTCGTTGATGCGATCGGTCTGGGCCGCCAGTTGAGCGGTGCGGCGGGCCACGCGCTGTTCCAGTTCACGGTTGAGGGCCGCGAGCGATCGCGCCGATCGGGAGCGCTCGGATTCCGCCGCCGACAGCACCATCGAAGTGATCGTGATTACGCCCAAAAAGGCCTGCAAAAACAGCACCGCCTGTTGGGTGCTGCTGGCTTTGGCCACAAAGGGGCCCATCCCAAAGGCCGTGCCCCCGATCGCGATCGCTGAAATCAAAAATGCCCCCACCGCTGCGGCTCTTGGCCCAAACTGCATCCCCGCCCACACCACCAGGGGAAAGGGCAAATATTCCAAAGGATAGCGAGCAATGTCCGCCTCCGTTTGGGCCCAAAAGACAATGCCGCTGCTGCCGAGTAGTAGCCCGAGCCAGAGGGTGCGCAGGAGCGATCGGCGCGTGCTTTTATGTCGGCGCAGGCGGGTGAGCCGTCGCCAATCTTGCCGCTGGAGTTGGGCCACCATCAAAATCAGCGGCACAAAGACCAACACGCCCATGGCATCGCCCAAAAACCAGCCCCAACGCACCGTTGCAAACTCCGACCAAGGCAAGTTGCCGGTCAAGCACAGGGCCAGCACACCGCAGGTGCAATTAATTTGGGGGGCAATCAGCACGCCGCTGACCAAAAACTTCAGCACATTCGACACGCGATCGAACACATTGCTGCCCCCCAGCCGCCGAAACAGCCACACCCCCAGGACAGCCTGAACCGTTGCGCCCGTGCAACCAAACAGTCCCAACAGGGGAATGGTGATTCCCGGGTGGATCAGGTCATAGAAATTGATGCCAATGGCGATCGCCGGCCACAGCCGAAAACCGCCCAACATCAGGGCCGCTTGGGCAATGCCGGCCGAGGGCCAAACCGCCGTGCCGATTTGGTGCAAACCCGGCAGGGAAACGGCCACATAGGCCGCGAGGCCGTAGGCGATCGCCACCACAATAATGGACCCGACCCATTCTCCTCGGGAGCCGGGTTGCGCAATGTTCCCAAATTTGACCAGCCAGCGATGATTCAAAATCCGTTGGGCGCTTGCTTGGGGAGCCTAGTGGGGAGTGATCGAGGTTGGATCGGACGCGATGCTAATGGAGATCCTAATGCGAGAAACGCTGAAGCATCGATCAAGGCCGGCGCTGGGAAATCGGGATTAAGGGCGATGAGTTCCTGGATTAGTCCATGAACGGGGCATTTTCAGCCATGGATTTGGTCAGGTCATGAATTAGTCCAACCTTAGCCAAGTCATGGATTGGGTCACGAGTTGAGTGATTGGGTTGGGCGACTGGGTTGGGTCATTGAGATTGGCTGATCGCCCCAAACGGCCATCACCAAACGACCACAATCAAAATGGCGATCAGATTCAATGGCAGTTGACAGAACACCAAGCCTTGGGGATGATGATAAATCGGCGCTTAGTCAGCCAACGACGACCTAGCGACCCCCGATCGCCCCGCTTGTTTGAAACGGCTGCGATCGAGTCGCGTTGCAATCTTGCTCGGATCGGGTCGAGCAAAAGCCAGCCTCCGCGCCAGCTACCCGTACGGCAACCCTCATTTTCGGAACTTTCATGGCCTACGCAATTGTTGAAACCAGCGGCACACAACTTTGTGTCGAACCGGGTCGTTTCTATGACGTGAACCGCGTGTTCGCAGAAGTAGACGAAACCGTTACGCTCGATCGCGTTCTGTTGGTTCGCGACGGCGAAACGATCGACATCGGCGCACCCACCCTCGAAGGGGCTACCGTCACCGCCAAAGTGCTGCGCCACTTCCGCGGCCGGAAGATTATTGTTTATAAGATGCGCCCCAAAAAGAAAACCCGCAAAAAGCAAGGTCATCGCCAAGAATTGACCCGTTTGGTGATTGAGTCGATCACCTACGGTGGCAAGACCGTTGCGGCGGAATAAATCGATCGGGAATTGCTTTGGCTCATCTCCATCAGTTCGCTGGTGGTTACATGGGCGAAGGTGCGATCGAGTGGCAGCCCCCACAGTAGCGAAATTCAACCGAAGTTTTTAGAGGTAGCTCGTCATGGCTCATAAAAAAGGGACAGGTAGTACTCGTAACGGTCGCGACTCTAATTCCAAGCGCTTGGGTGTGAAGCGCTACGGCGGTCAGATCGTCCGCGCTGGAAATATCCTGGTGCGTCAACGGGGCACTCAGGTTCACCCCGGCAACAACGTGGGTCGCGGCAACGATGACACCCTGTTTGCCTTGGTGGATGGTGTGGTGACCTTCGAGCGTCGCGGCAAGAGTGGCAAAAAGGTCAGCGTTTATCCTGCTGCTGCCGAAGCCTAGGGGCTTTTTCCGTCTCTCAGCATCGCTAATTAGATTGACCTTTGAGGGGCGATCGAGCGATTCAAGATCAGAACATTCAGCCATCATTGGGCGAATTTTTTGAATTCTGGATCCAAGGCTCGATCGCCCCTTAAGTTATGGCTGGATCGATTGCTGCTCCCAACCCGATCGCCGTAGGGGTTGGGTCTCCCAACCCTGACCTGAGTGATCGATACAACCCTGTCTATCCCGGGAACACCCAAGGATCACGGGGGCTGGGCGGGGAAACCCCGCCCCTACGACTGATCGGTTGGGAGGGCGAGATCATCAGGGCTTTGGGGGATTGGGCCACGGCTCCTAGTCCACCAGCCGCTTAATTTCCCCGCAAACGCGATAAAACTGCCCTCGGGCCGATTCTCGTAACTCGCTCACCACATACTTAGCGCCCTCTTCGCGCACATTGCGGGGAAACTGCACGTTCCAATCGGCATGGTAACCGGGGGACAAAACCCGCACTCGCAACTTGTCCCGATCGCGCACACATTGCACCACGATGCCTTCGCCGGGACTGCTGACCCGTTCCACCACATCCGAAACCGCCGTGCCCGCCCTTTGGGGTGCAAGAATTTCAGCCGGTGCGGGAATTTGTCCTTGCTGGGCCGCCTCGATCGCCTCGAGACTCACATCCAAACAAGCCAAATAACCATTGGTCGTCACCAAATACAACCGGCGATCGTGCCATTGCATCGACAGGGCCGATCCACAGCCGCTGGCTAACTTCCAAAGCCGTGTTCCAGTGCGATCGAAACAATAAACCGACGAGCAATTATCCCCCGCAAAAATATATTGCCCCTCCGCATCAGCCGCACAAGAATAAACCGCTGAATCGCACTGACATTGGGTTAATAATTCGCCCTGTTTGCTGAATTCATAAACCAATTTACTGCTTGTGCCTGCATAAACCGTGGAGCGCCCTTGCCAACCAAATAGCACAGAGCCTTTGGTGGATTGTTGCCATTGCACGCGCCCTTCCAAAAAGTCATAGCAGGTGATGCCATTGCTGTGGCCGTGGTAGATCCCTTGGTCATCGCAGCGCACCATCCAACCGGCTTGGCCCGTGGAAAGCCTCGTCCAATTGCGCTCTTCGTCTTCCGGGTGAAACAGCGCCACCTGACCATTTTGATCGGAAACGCCTAGCCATCCGTCATAGATATCGAGCCAATAAATGTCGATATTTTCTTCAATTTCATAGGCCAATCGCGGCAGTTTTCCCGACAAGTCATAGACATTGCCGTCATCGCACCCGGCATAGAACCAAAGATCATCGGCTACCAAACATTTCACACCGTCGGGTAGCTGAAATTGATTGAGAACTTGGCCTTGCTGGTCAAGGGCAAACACTTGGCCCGATTGATTGCCCACCCAACAGGCGGTGGGGCCGATGAAAATGCCAAAGGCGGCGGCTCCGGAGTTGAATTGCCAAAGAACGGGGGCCGATCGGGCGGTGGAACGGCTGCTGGTGACCTGGCGGCGCGTGACGGAACGCTTGGGCCGGCCCCCTTGCACGGCGGGTTCGTAGCCCTTGCGCAGTTTTTCTTGAATCTTTTTTTGGGCAGCGGCCTGGGCTTTTTCGGGGGTGGGATAGTCCTGGGTTTGCAGCCGTCCAGAATCCCCGATTCGGCCGTAGCGGATGTTGACGGTGGTGTCTTGCACCGTGACTTCATAAAACTTGTGGGATCCGCCGTCGGCTTCTGACAGTTCCAGGTAGGTGACGGAATGGCTCATGGGGGGCTGAGGAAGAGTGGAAATCTGCCCGATCGGGGAGACTTGCTCCAACCTAGCTTCTGTGGATGGGTTGATCAACCGATTGCCCATTGGGGGCACTGTGGGCGGCAGGATGACCGAATTCCTCATTCCTTGATCGCGCCACCCGATCGCCTCAAATACCTCAAAGGGCCGATTGACTCAGCCAAGCGATCGCCTCTCGGATCCAACGTTCTGGATCGCCTTCCTTGCTGAGGGCGGTTTGCTGGCCCACGGTCTCCAGGGCTTGGGTCACCTCCCGATCGCTGTAGCCCAAAGCCAAAAGGGTCATTTCCACATCTTCCCGCACCAGCCCCACCGGCCCGGCCGCGGGCGTGGTGGATAGCCCCGACTGATCGCGCCATTCCGCCAACTTGGTTTTCAGTTCAAGGGCAATTCGGCCGGCGGTTTTGGGGCCAATGCCGGGGGTTTTTGCCAGCAGGTTGGCGTTGCCGCTAACGATCGCTTGGATCAGCACCGGTAATTCCAGGCGATCGAGCAGGGCGATCGCCAACTGTGGCCCCACACCATTCACGGCAATCAGTTGCCGAAACAGATCCCGCTCCGCCACCGTGGCAAACCCGAACAGCAACCATCGATCGTCTCGCAGTTGCAAATGGGTAAAAACCTGTACCGTTTCGCCAATGACCCATTCCATGGCCGATCGGGGCAACAGTTGCACTTCATAGCCCACCTGCGCCACATCCAACAGCCCGATCGCCCGATTGCCCTGCACCTGAAGGGCCAAAACCTGCCCACGCAACGATCCAATCATTTGCGCCTCATTCGCGCCTATTTACCCACCATCACCGGCTGCACCGGTCGGGGCCGCTCCGTCACCACCGTGGGGCCACAGCTCCGGTATTCATAGGCATCGCAGGGCGCATAGCAATTGTTGGGCCGCCAGCATTCAGAAGCCCACAGCAGCGGCCGCCACAGGCAGGAGCCATCCGGGCATTCCTGCAAAGCCGGTGACAGCAACTGCAACACGATCAGATAAGACACCACACCCATGAATATGCGCGTACCGACAAACATTGCCATTCACCTCCTCTGTTAGGGCTATTGTGGGGGCGATCGATTGGGGCCATCCTACCCTAATCGTCCTAGCGGATTCGAGGGAGTTTCGCCACCCATTGAAACCGGAATTCTTGGCCTATTTTCAGACCTGGCCTTAGGTTTGAATCACCGGAATTTTTGCAGCACTATTCAACGCCTCTAGGGCTTCTTCAGTGCGTTCTTCTCGTTTCAGCTCGGCGAGATCACCATTCAAGGCATGATCCAAATTCTGATTTAAATCATCATTGCGGTCAGGATTGCGGTCAGGGGTTCGATCGCCACTGCGATGACCACTTTGATCCTCTTTGCGATCGCCGGCATCGGGCGGAACCACCGAATCTTCCGGTTCATGCTCCACCACAAACACATTGGAATAAAGATTCGCAATCACTTGCTTGCCCTGCTGAGTCAGGCGCAAATATTCCAATGCATCTTTCACATAGGGAAAAACACCATTCCAATAGAATTTGGGATAGTTTTTTCGCAGATCGCCCGGGTGGGCATAGCCTAAATATTGATTGGTGCCAGTTTCTTCAAATTCGTAATAAAGGGCGCTGATTTTATTCAGATAGCGCGGATCGGACAATTGGCCAATTAAATCTGAAGCTCGCACCATGCCTGGATAGTTCAGGGTGTCTTGGTGATCTTCTTCCTTGGGAACCGGGAAGCGGGTGAGTTCAATGTTGCGCTCGATCGCCTCAGAGTCAATTAATTTGTGACCCCCAAAGCGTTCCTTTATAAACATTTTGGCGCGATCGACATGGTAGGGCGTGAGGCTGGCATCGGAGGCCCCCGGCCGCAGCTTCACCAACTCATCTCCACGTCCGGTGGCATAGTAGCGGCCATTGTCCAGGCGACAAACCCCTTTGACATAGCCAATGTCGTGACAGAGCAGAGAGATGATGAAATGCAGCCAATCTTCTGGCGACACGCCCCCTTCGCGAATATGTTTGCCCCGGATCACTTCCTGGCCCACCAGGGTGACCAGGATGGTGTGTTCCACATCGTGGTAAAGCGCGTCACTATTGGCAATATTTTCGAGGGCCATGTTGCCGGCCCAGCCAATGATGTCTTCGTACTCCGGTTTCCAGCCGCCGTAGGTACGCCGATAGCCCTCTTTGAGGCGATCGACAAATGCATCAATCAGAATTTCCGTGGCGTTAAACAACATAGGCGAGGGGGTCGCGGGAGGCGATCGCAGCGCATCCGTTGGAATCCGAGTCGATTGTAACTGAGTCTGAGAGTGGCTTGCCGTTGTTGAGTAACGGTTTGCCCATCAGCGCGGCCCTAGCCTAAGGCTTTGGGAACCGGTTTGGGGGCAACGGCGATCGCCCTTGGGGGTGCGAGATCCATGGGGGACAGGCATTCATCCGGGGCCACGAGTCAGTTTTGCGACCAAGCGATAAACTGGATAGACGGAGAGTGTAGGCGAGGCGGTTGCGGATGATCATCCGGATCTCGCTTGGGCTGGCTGTGGCCGGTTCAAGGGGCGATCGGTGGTCATCTGAGGAAAGTCCGGGCTTCCGAAAGACCAGGCTTGCTGGGTAACGCCCAGTGCGAGCGATCGTGAGGATAGTGCCACAGAAAAATACCGCCGAGCCACCGAGCCGCTTAAAAATTCCCCACCCAAACTGTCCCACTTTGCTGCGGCAGAGGATTGTTTTCGGTGACTGAATTGTTAACGGCTCTGGCTCGGTAAGGGTGCAAAGGTGCGGTAAGAGCGCACCAGCAGCATCGAGAGGTGCTGGCTCGGTAAACCCCGGCCGGAAGCAAGGTGAGGGGCAAGGGTTGGTCTTTTTCCTGTCCCGCTTTGAGAACCGCTTGAGGCGATCGGTAACGATCGTCCCAGATAGATAACCGCCCATTGATTGGCCCTTGGCGTGCGGCTTGCTGTGCTCCGAGGCCAATTGAGGACAGAACCCGGCTTACGTCCTGCCTCTCCTTTTAATTTGTTGTCCAGAAGCGTTCATGGGTTCGTTGGCATCAACCGTACTAAGCTATCCCCGCCGACAACGGGATCTCGAGGCCCTGTTATCGCGCATGGGGTTGGATGAGGGTGCAAATGTCGATTGGGTGTTGCTCGATCGGGCCCTGACTCACCCCACGGCGGATTCCCAAACCAACTACGAACAGTTGGAATTTGTGGGGGATGCGATCGTGCGGACGGCAGCGGCCGAATTGCTGTGGGAAACCTATCCCGATTGGCCCGTGGGCGAAATGGCGGCGGCGCGGGCGATTTTGGTGAGCGATCGCATGTTGGCGCGAATTGCCGACACCTATAATCTGGAGCGTTACCTGATCATGGGTGGCAGCGCGGCCCGGGATCTGGAAGGGCGGCAATCGCGCTTGGCCGATGCCTTGGAAGCAACCATCGGAGCCTTATATCTTTCGGTGCGATCGCTGGATTTGGTGCGGCCTTGGCTCGATGACCATTTTCGGGCGATCGCCCACCAGGTGCGCAACGACCCGGCCCGCCAAAACTACAAAGCGGCCCTCCAGGAATGGACCCAAGGGCGCTACAAATCCTTGCCGGAATATCGAGTGCGGGAACTGAGCGCCGTTCATGGGGATGTGCAGCGCTTTGAGGCCCAGGTTTGGTTCCATGGCCGTTGTTTGGGCCAAGGCCGCGGTCGATCGCGCAAGTTGGCGGAACAGGCCGCGGCTCAGGAAGCATTCCTCTGGCTGTGCGATCGGGATGATTTGCCCAGTGATTTACCCAGTAATTTGCCGAACGATTTGCCAAACGATTAATGAGGTAATTCACTGGGCAATTGCGATCATTTACCCGTTGAGAAACAGTGCATCAACCCTGTCATTAACCCCCGCCCATCAACCCCACAATACACTAGGCGGACTTGCGGATCCATTGCTTGAATTTCTGCTTAAACTTCCGTTGGGCCCGCTCCCACAAACTTGGAGGCGCATTATGGGCCCGGGGGCGACCAACCAAGCGGGGGCGCTGCTGTGGATGCTTGAGGTAGCGGTAGTGCAAGAAGGTGTCGCGATAGGGGAAGGTGATATTTTCACCTGCGCAAACCCTGGAAAAGAGGGACGACGATAGGCCGATATAGTGCAAATAAAGTAGGGGGCGATCACGATCGAACACTTGTCCCGATCGCTCCACAAAATGTTTTGAAGTGACGCTATTGCCCGTGACCTGTTCTTTGGGCCAATGGTGCGCACAGTTATGAACCTTGAGGTTCGATCGCATCACCAAATAGTTCAACAGTGCCTGATCGGCCGATCGGGGATAGAGCACATCTGACTCGCCGGCCTGAAGCTGTTTCAACAACTCATCGCAGCGATCGAGTGTCAGCACGCCTCGCTTGGTGGCATACAGCCCCGAACAAAACAGCGATTGCTGCATTTGCTCCGGTGAAAACAGCGATTTCAACAGAGGACTCGCCACCCGATACACATGGGCCGGGTCTTTGTACTGAAAATCGTAGGTGACCCAATCGGCGGTTTCCAAGGCCCCAAACAGGGGCGCGAGGGGCTGGAGCACTAAGGTATCCGCGTCCAGATAAATGAATCGATCGAACGGGCCCTCAAAGGCCGCCAACCGCCGTCGCCCGCCCATGGTGCGCCCGTAAAGGTTCGGTTCTTGTTCATAAAGTTGCAAGGCCAGGGGGGTGGCTTCAATGACGGATTTGGAAAACTGATCCCAGCGGGCCATTAAGTCCCAATCTTCCAAAATCCGCACATGGGGCCAGTCAGCCAAGACGGTTCTCAGGCGATCGATCCGATGGTCATAGGGACAAACCAGCACCGGATAAGGACTGCCATCAGGCAAGCGGCCGCCATTGGCTTCAACGCTGTTCAAAAAGGCAATGAGCTGATCCAGAACCACATCGTTGGCTAATGTGTAGAGACCATCCATAAAAATTCCCCCCCGGGTCTTTGTGAGTTCGATCGCGTTTGGGATCGCTACTCTGTGGAAGCCACCCGATCGCGACTTATTCAGGTTTAACCGATCGCCCCTGGGATCACCGCGCCGTCCTTAAAGCGCTGATGCTTGCGTTGGGCGATCAGTGTGAATAAGAGACTAAATTGGCTGACTTTAAATGAGGCATATTGAAGGATCAAAAGCAATAAGAGCTTTTTCTTGCAGCATCCTGATCAGACTGCTTGTAGAAGCTTTTCTTATAAAATACTCATTTCACAAGAGCAAATGCTCTATCACCAACAAATTCATGATGCCCATCTACTAAAATACGCAGTATGAGTGCAAAAGCTACAGAATACAAATAGATGAGCATTGCAGGAATTCGCTCCAACCGTGGCGATAACTATCAGACTTTAGTAGCCTTTGGCTGGGCATTGACCGTTCTATCTGATCCTGAATATCAATGGCTTGAGGTTGATTCGATAACCTACCCGGTAGACGATGTAGTAATTGGCAAAACTAACGGTTCAGTAATTTGTTGCCAGTGCAAAAAGAACCAGTCCGATTTTACAGCCTGGTCGATAGCCAATCTTGGGGACGAGTTAGATAAAGCTTTTCTAACCTTGGCAAGGAATCAACAAGCCCAAGTCTACTTCTACTCACGGAACAATTTTGGAGCACTCGATAAACTACGTGAATATAGTGCCCTCTATGCCAATGAATCTACCTATCTGGAAAACCTAACAAAAGAACATAAAAAAACAGATAGTGAGTTGGCTGACCGCATTGCCTTACAAGCCCCTGACCTCTCTACTTATGATTTTCTTCGTCGTACCACCTTTGAGGTCACCAAAGATTTTTCTGGATTAGAGGCTTCTCTGTATGAACGCTTACGCCAAATTGCAAGCAATTCAAAGGTAGCCTTCGATGACCTCTGGACTCGTCTAGACAAACTCGGCGGGCGCATAGAGGGCAATAACCTGTCTGCCTCTCATCAGCATCGTCTTACAAAAGATGACCTCAAAAAGATTCTTTATGATGCGGGGGCAATACTGTTTCCACCAATAGATATTGCACAGGTGCGGGCAATATTTTCAAGCACTTCAGCTATTGGCAGGTCGTGGCATCGAGACATTGCAGGGCATCGCATTACAAGTCTGATTGTCAACGAACTTCTAGATGCTATCAATGCCAGGAAACGCAGCATCCTGCTTACTGGTGGGCCTGGTTCTGGCAAAACTTGTGTGATGCTGAATCTGCAGGAAGCATTGGAAAATCGCACACAAGCCCAAGCAGACTTAGTACCACTCTTCATTCAGTCGCGTGAATTCGCTGACTTAGCGACGGCACAAGAACGTCAAGCACAAGGTCTACCAGAGCAATGGGTAGGACAGGCTGCTCGATTGGCAGAAGATACCCGTGTGGTTGTGGTCATTGATTCACTAGATGTTTTGTCTATTGCTCGTGAACATAGTGTATTGACATACTTCTTGGCACAAATTGATCAGTTGCTACAGATTCCTAATGTTACTGTCGTCACCGCTTGCCGAGACTTCGACCGCAAATACGATCAACGTATTGCCATAAGGCAATGGGACTACGAATTACAATGCCCGCCGCTGGACTGGGAGTCCGAAGTTTTACCTCTACTTGCCACGGTTAGAATCGATTCAACCTCTATTGATGCTGTTACCCGTGAACTAGTCCGGAATCCTCGCGAATTAGCCTTGTTTGTTGAACTGGCTCAACGTGAGGGTAGCTTTAACGTGGTAACTGGCCAAGCACTAGCGCAACGATACCTGGATACCATCGTGCAGTCCAATCCTGCCTTAGGCGACGAAGCAATGCTAGCGATTGAGGCCATGGCCGATGAAATGCTAAAGTCGCGCAGTCTCTCTATTCCACGTCAGCGCTTTAACGCCTCGCAGGATATTCTACGGCGACTGCACAGTCTCAATGTGCTGCAAAAGACCCACGATGAGAAATTGACATTTGGCCATCAAACCCTGCTAGATGTGTTGGTAATAAGTAGTGCTATACGCAAGGGTATTTCGCTTCAAGCATTTATTCAAAGCTTACCGCCTGTTCCCTTCGTACGTCCAAGCATCCGTAGCTTTGTTGCACAACTGGCAATGGGAGACCGTCGCGAATTTAGGAAACAACTACGAACAGTTTTGATGGGTAATGCGGCCTTCCATATTCGCCGCTTAATTGCTGAATCATTTGCCCAACAAAGACCAAAAGATGATGACTGGTCATTGATACGAGATTTACGAAACAGTCACCGAGAAATATTTCAGGTAATTTATACCCAATCATCGTTGGTTGATTGGCATCACTTCTGGTTAGCCCATCTAGTGCCTATATTGAAAGAAACACAGGATTCTGAGGGGCTGGCCGCCCACGTTTATCGTGTCGCTCAGTGGAAGCGTGAAGATACTGCCGGAGTATTAGCATTCTGGATGGCAGCTCTGGAGATTGATTGGCTGGATCGCCAAAAAATTGCTGATTTTTTGAGCTTTTCTCTATCTGAATTTAAAACAGATAATTTATCACTGATTGCCCCTTTGGTAGAGCAACTTATTAATATGCCGACTTCAGAGCATAGCGTCTTGGGACATTCTGTTGCATATTGTGTAAATGCCGGCACTATTAGTGATGAATTACTCTGGCATTACATCGTTGGCGATATTAGCGAAGAAGATGTGCTACAGGAAGATTTAAGGCACAAATTACGTTGTCAGCCGCATGAATTCGGAAGTGCAGGCGAAAAATTCTTGCAAGAGCGAATGGTGCAATCCACTACACTACTAGATTTAGTATTGGAAGCTATTGAGCAGTGGAGTCAAATTGAATCAAGTCATTATGGTACTTGTCATCAAGGATTTTTGTGGGATACTTCATATCGAAATATTCACTCACAGCTTGATATTCATCCCATAGATTGCAAGACAATTCTGCTTAATGCAGTTGAAGAAGCTATTTTTCATCATGCTCAAAAAAATTCCGACTGGTGGCAAAATAATAGAGAGCGCCTGTGCTTTAATCCTGAAAAGTCTTTGCTCTATTTTGCTATTCGCGCTGTCACCAATTTTCCACAACTCAATATTGACTTGATTGGTTGTTTATTATGCAGTAAAGATTTATTAGAATCCAAATTTTCTTACGAGTTGAGTATGTTGATGAAGACGGCCTTCATTTATCTAAATAGCCATGACCAACTCGCAGTAATGGAAACAATTCAAACTATTTGGAAGGAAGCTGAAACAAATGAGGAGGTAAGGTTTCAGATATTGAGGGCAAGAGCTGAGTATGTATCCACCATTCCATGCTATCTTCGCTCACCAGAAATTCAAGCAATACTAAATGATTTTGAAAACCTCAATGGGACACTAATTCAACAACCATTCATCGGTATAAGGGGCGGAATGGTGACTGCCCCATTTTCATTTGAAATATTTCTGAGTGCTAGCGATGAAGGTGTAATCCATCTGCTAGAGCACTATTCTGCACATAGCCAGGCTTACGATGACTATTATGCTGGAGGTACGAGAGAAGTTGGTTGGCAACTACGTAAGGCTTCTTCTCGCCAGCCATTACGATTTTTAAAGCTATTGGTCATGAATTGGATCAATATTTCAGCAAGTTTCCGTGATGACATCATGGAGGGCATTGCCTACCACTTGGCATGTCGCCGTGGCAACCTGTCGCCTAATGAAACTTGGACACCCATTGAAGAGCCTGATGCTCTGGCTTTAGCAAATCAAATTCTTGATGAGCTAGAGAGACATCCTGCTCACTGGTCCTTAAATCGCTCCACTGCGGAAGCCCTGAAAGAATGTGCATATGTTATCCGAGATGAACAAGATGCAGCTCGACTGGTTTTTTGGACTATAGGCTTTGGCAATCTTAAAGAGAAAAGCACCACTCAAAGTGGTTCAGACTCTTTGCTCAATGCCGGTATTAATATGGTTACAGGCATAGTCGCTGAGGCTTTGATGATTCTGGTCAATAATCTTCAAGAGCACGATATCGAATTGCCAGAGTTATTACTACCTACACTATGTCGGTTTGCTCGCAATACAAATCCGGCAATTCGTGCCCTGGTTCTGCGACAGTTGCCGTATCTCCAGCATAAGAATCCCGAGTTAGGCTGGAAATTATTTAGCCTCGCTATACAGAATTCTACAGGGCTTTGGCAGTATGCCGAACGTTGTCTATATTATGCTTATCAGGATCATTGCAACAGAGTCGCACTCTTACTTGATTGTATCCGACACGAGGGCAATGAGAAAGATATGGAAACTTGGGGGCGTATTTCAGCTTTATCTGCCTTGAGTGGGTATATTGATTTTGCTCATTTTCTTGATTACTTGAATTCTGTCAACATCACTGAAGCATGGAAGGGGGCTGCAAGTGTTTGGACAAACACTAAGAATATTAATCAATACCGTGAACAATGCTTTCAAGGAATAAAAGTGGGACTCGAAGCAGGTAACTCTCATGCAATGTCTATTGCCAAAAATATGGAAAATATTTTTCGAGAAAATACACCACCAATTTTCGTTTCACCAGACTTGATTCAGCTTTACTTCAATGTGTGTGAAAATGATAAAAAAGACAAATCTCACGACATATTTAGGATCGGAAAATGGCTTAACGCCATCGTGCAGCGAGATTCGGATTTTGCTCTAGCTGTAGCCGAAATTTACCTAAACTATATTAAGCGCACTAAGCAACTTTGTTATGACTATGATGATCAATTTGTTAAATTATTGACTAGGCTTTTTGCAGAATCTGAGGAACGAGAGGAAGCTGATCAAGGTGAGATGCTTAATCGCGTGGTATCAATGCAAGATTCACTGTTATCGCTAGGAGTAAGCTCTATCAATGATTGGCTAAAGATGGCAGAGAGACAATAAATCTGACGAAAGACAAGTAGCGAGTCGGGTAGACAATGCCTATCACTATTTAGCCAAATTGTATCCATGCTCAAAACAATAATCACTGCTTTCCACAGTGTGATCGAATTGCTTTAGTGATCAGCTATTGAGTGTACTACGGACTAAAGTCTGCTTGAGCTAGCATACAAAGGTAAATCAGATCGTAGATGATCCATGAGGAAAATTCGATGCAAATTACCCTAAATCTACCTGATATCCTTAGTCAGGCAGAAACCTTTAACCAGAGCGACTGGCTTCGAGAAATTGCCATTGCTCTGTTTCAACAAGAGCGAATTTCCCTCAGCCGTGCCAGCAAAATTGCCGGGATAGAAATCATGAGCTTTCAAAAGCTGCTGGCAAATCGCGGCATTTGCGTTCATTACGACGTAGAAGACATTGAGCAAGATGTTCAACATCTGCGCGATCTTGAAAGTTGGCAAGATTGAGCCTTTGATCTTGGGCAGCTATTTATTTCTGAGGAATTTTAGCCAATGACGATCAGACAACCTCGATACAGTAAAGAAGAGTTTGCTCGGCGGGGCGATCAGATTTATCAGACTCAGATTCGCCCACAAGTCGAGCCAGGCAGCCATGGGAAAATTGTGGCGATCGACATTGAAACGGGAGAATTTGAGGTCGCTGAGGACACAATGACCGCCACGCGAAAACTGCGCGAGAGGTTGCCCGATTCCCAAACCTGGGTAGTCCGAGTTGGCTATCGCGCCGTTCATCGCTTCGGAGCACGCAGCTTGAACGAACAGATATGATGCAAGGCTACGTCAACAAAAATTACGAAGCCACACTTCTTGTGGTTGTTCGTAACCATGACAAACTCAAATCTGTCAACGCTGTGATTGATACGGGGTTTACAGGGTTTCTCAGCCTCCCCAGCAAGATCATTACTGAACTAGATTTGCCGTGGAGTTATCGCGATCGCGGAACTTTGGGGGATGGCAGCGAAGTTTTATTTGATATTTATGATGCGGTAGCGATTTGGGATGGCCAAGCCCGCGATATTGAAGTCAATGCAGCAGAAACAGATCCACTGATTGGGATGAGTCTGCTGCGTGGGTATCGGTTGCAAATCGATACGATCGAAGGCGGGCTAGTGGTGATTACAGACTTGTCGGATATTGCCAACAACTAGACACACCCCTGCAACAGAACCAGGCTTGTAGGCGCTTTGTCAGTCAAGCAGACCACATCCTGAGCAGCCATGAGTGAGATCCACAAAAATTCAGCTTTGCCGATCGCCCTTGAGCGTTCAATCGCCCGATCGGGTCGCGATAATAGGACAATAGCCGTTCGACTTGCCCCGACCGATCGTGCGTCTTCATCCCGACACCGTAGAAACCGTCAAACAACGAGCCGACATCGTAGATGTGGTCTCGGAACGGGTCGTGCTGAAAAAAAACGGCAAAGACTTCAAAGGCCTCTGTCCCTTCCACGACGACAAATCCCCCAGCTTCACCGTCAGCGCCACCAAAGGGTTCTATTACTGCTTCTCCTGCGGGGCCGGGGGCAACGCCATCAAGTTTTTGATGGAGCTGGACAAGCGATCGTTTGGTGACGTGGTGTTGGACTTGGCGCGGCGCTACCAAGTGCCCGTGCAAACCCTGGAACCGGAACAACGCCAGGAAATTCAGCGGCAAATTACGGAGCGCGAACAGCTCTATGAAGTGCTGGCCGTGGCGGCCGGGTTCTATGCCCATGCCCTGACCCAACCTTTGGGGGCGCGGGCCATGGATTATTTGCTGGAAGAACGGCAACTGCGCCAGGAAACGATTCAGGCGTTTAATTTGGGCTATTCGCCGGCCGGCTGGGATGCCCTCTATCGCTACTTGGTCGATCAAAAACGCTATGCCGTTTCGCTGGTGGAAAAGGCGGGGTTGATTGTGCCCCGGAAGGCGGGCGGTGGCTATTACGATCGATTCCGCGATCGGCTGATGGTGCCGATTCGCGATCCCCAGGGCCGGACGATCGGCTTTGGGGGACGGACGCTGAACGGCGATGAGCCAAAGTATCTGAATTCGCCGGAAACGGAGCTATTTGATAAGGGGAAGACGCTCTTTGGGTTAGACCAGGCCAAAACGCCGATCGCCAAACAGGATGCGGCGATCGTGGTGGAGGGCTATTTCGATGTGATTGCGCTCCATGCGGCGGGGATCGAAAATGCCGTGGCGGCTTTGGGCACGGCCCTGAGCTTGGCCCAGGTGAAGCTGCTGACGCGGTTCACGGAATCGAAGCAAATTATCCTGAACTTCGACGCGGACTCGGCGGGCCAAAAGGCGACGGAGCGAGCGATCGGGGAGGTGGAAGGGCTGGCTTACCGGGGCGAAATTCAACTGCGGGTGTTGAATTTGCCGGGGGGTAAGGATGCCGATGAGTTCCTAAAAACCTACAGCCCGGATCATTACCGCACCCTGATTGCCGATGCGCCCCTCTGGCTCGATTGGCAGCTCGATCGGGCGATCGGTTCCCGGGATTTGCGCTTAGCCGACCAGTTTCAAGCGGCCGTGGGCGATGCGGTGAAGCTGCTAGGCCAACTGCCCAATCCTGCCACCCGCAGCCACTACATCCGCCGCTGTGCCGACCTGCTGGGCCAAAAGGATAGCTACTTTACGCTGCAATTGGAGCAGGATTTGCGATCGCAGGTGCAGGGCCAGCGCTGGCACGGGCGATCGGCCAAGTGGCAACGATCGGGCGATAGCAGCCTGCGGGAGTCGGCGGAGGGGCAGCTTTTGCGAATTTATTTGCACCGGCCCGATCGTCGTCAGCAAATCCTGGCCATTTTGGAAGAGCGGGAGTTGGAGTTTGGCCTGTCACACCATCGCTTTTTGTGGCGGCAGATTTTGCAATTGCAAGAGCAATGGGGTCAGGAGGCGGCCGAGTTGGCGATCGAGTTGCGATCGAACCCAGACCTTTCCCATGAGGATTTGGCCATGGTCGATCGGCTTTTGAGCTTAGATGAGCGTACCCTGTTGGATCTCGATCGCCCCGGCCTCGCCATCCGCGCCGCGATCGCCACCCTCGAAAGCCTGCAATGCGCCAAGCGTTGCCGCCACCTGCTGGATGCTTGGCTCTCGCACTACTTGCAAGCGGAAGTGGCGGCCGAAGCGTTGCGGCGGGTCTTTGCCGGTGAACCCCCGATCGGCTCCGGAAACGATAAGGTGATTAGCCTGCGTGGCGGGGGTGGTGGCGGGGGTGGCGTGGCCGGCAATTTGGCCCTGGCTCCTGACCCGATCGACCTGGAACGCCTAGAGGAAAACCTCAATCGCGCCTACGAACAGCAACAAACCTTCCACGATCTTTACTATCAAGAACGCCGCTACTTACAACAATTGCAACAGGAACGATTCACCAGCTTTGAAGATTTGGCGCAAAACCCTAGTGATGGAGCAATTTCGCCACTTAATCAATTGTTTTAAGTGGAGATCAAGAATTTTTAGAAAATCACGAATGAAGGCTATATCCTAAAAAAATGCTTGAATCGCTAAAACCAATGCCCTACTAGCCCAAGCGATCAACAAAGACAAGAGCGTAAAGATAAGAGAGTTCAGACCCTTGACCCTATAACGATTGCTGCTCTGGCAATATTCTCAAGATACTGCTCAGAGGATGTCTGAAAAGCCAAAATTGCTATTCTGTACGCTCCAGGGATCGATGTAGACAAGGGGCTTAAGCCCCTTGCTCCCACGATAATTAATGTTTAGCCCGTACTGAAAGATACTGCTCAGACATCCTCTCAGAGATCTTGACCGATTGGGTTTCCTGAAACCAGCTCCTCTGGCATGAACGTTTATTGAATATTCGATGAATTCACCAAACTTTTAAGGGGTTTAACTTGTGATTCTAGCTCTGCTAAATTGTGATGTCAGTGAATCATCTCTTCCCGAGTTTTACCATCTTGCGGCGTTAGAGTAACCTAGGGAGACGACTCCGCAATCAAGAGTCAGTTGGTCAGTGAACCCAGCAGGTCAGTCAGCAGGCCAATCAAATGCCCAATGATGCGCACCTTCAGAACGTGGTTTCAGGGGCTTCAACGCTGCTTGCTCGTTAACCGTAGGCCGGGTGCGATCGTCCAGATCAAGGCAGTTTTGGGCTATGATTCAACCTCCGTGGCCTCAGGAACCCAAGCTGTGCGATCGACCGCTCTGTTGGGTTATCCTTTGTCAGAAAACTCCGTCTTTGCCAGCTATCCTGACTCGATCCACACCAATCCTAAGCAACCAGAATTGAAGCTGAATTCACCTGATCACGCTGATCACAATACCAATCCCGATCGCGTTCCATCCCCGGAGTTGGACATGGATTTGCCAGCCAGTGACGTAGCCCATGATGGTCATGGGATGTTTCCCCTTCCCACTGATGAAGAGGAACGATTACAAGACCTGCTCGACTATCAAATTTTGGACACGGTTCCCGAGCGCCAATACGATGATTTGACCAAGATTGCAGCCCAAATTTGTGGCACTCCTATTTCGCTCATTAGCTTGCTGGATGGCGAGCGGCAATGGTTTAAGTCTCGCCATGGAATTGATGCCACACAAACGCCACGCAGCCAAGCTTTTTGTGCCCACGCCATTTGCCGACCTGATGAAGTTTTAGTTGTGGAAGATGCACTAAAAGATGGACGCTTTACGAATAATCCTTTAGTCCAGCAAGAACCGAAAATTCGCTTCTATGCTGGGACACCTTTGCTGACTACCAATGGCCATGCGATCGGGACATTATGCGTGATTGACAAAACGCCCCGACAGCTAACAACCCAGCAAATGGAAGCCCTAGAGGCGCTGGGTCGTCAGGTCATTGCTCAGTTGGAACTGCGGCGAAAAGCAATTCAACTGGAAGCGGAGGTGAAGCGTCGCCAAGAAATTGCCCAAGTAGCCACCGAAAAAAGCAAAAAGCTAGCCCAAGCCCTTGAGAATTTACAAAAGGCACAAATCACATTAGTTCATGCAGAAAAAATGTCAGCCTTGGGGCGTTTAGTGGCGGGCGTGGCCCATGAAATTAATAATCCCATTAACTTTATTCACGGCAATCTTCATCACTGCCAAACCTATCTAGAAGAACTATTAAACTTAGTAAGTCTCTATAAAAAACATTATCCCAATCCCCATGAGGACATTACCGCAGTCCTGACGGAATTGGATTTGGAATATATTACTGAAGATTTTCCGCCTCTCTTTAGCTCTATGTTCGTGGGAGCTAATCGCATTAAAACTGTCGTGAATCTCTTGCGCATGTTTTCGCGCTTGGATGAGTCAACGATTAAGTTTACCGATTTGCATGAAAACCTTGATGCCACGATTAGCCTGATGGGGGTTCACTTAGCCGGAAATGGCAAACGTCCCTCCATTCAAGTGGTGCGCGACTATGGGGATTTGCCCTTAGTGGATTGTGCGATCGGGCAGTTAAATCAATGCTTCATGCAAGTGCTCTTAAACGCGATCGAAGCGTTGGATCAGGGTGTGGGCGACAGCTACCCACCGGATACCCCGCCAACCATCACCGTTCGCACGGAAACCGTCGAGCCAGATCGCGTGCGAATTGCGATTTCAGACAATGGCTTGGGGATGAGTGATGAATTACGCCGCCAAGCTTTTGACCCGTTTTACACCACAAAATCGGTGGGTAAAGGAATCGGTATGGGGCTAGCCATTAGTCATCAAATTATTGTGAACTTACATGGGGGAATGTTGTCCTGCTTGTCGGAACCAGGCAAGGGAACAGCTTTCATTATGGAAATTTATCGATCGTTTCCGGCTCGCGAATCAGAGTCCTGAAACTTCGATCTAGCTGTTCTTTCGCCGATCGTTTTAGGCAGAGTTTTCTAGAAACATTCTGGGGTTTGAGTGCTTGAGCATTGATTTCTAAGTTCGGGGCGCAAAACTGCTCAAGGAATCGATCGTCAAGGCTGGCGAGACCGATCGCTCAGTGGCAGCAGGACTGGAAAAATATTGCTCGATCGGGATTTTCACCACAAATTGGGTTTGTCCCTGCTCATTCACCTGATACCAAAGTTCCCCGTGATGCCGCTTCACAATGATTTGGTAGGCATTCGCCAGGCCCATTCCAGTTCCTTGCCCGATCGGCTTGGTGGTGAAAAAGGGATCAAAAATCTTATCCGCCAACGCTGGGTCAATCCCTGAACCATTGTCAGTAATTTGAATTTGTGCAAACCGTTGCAAGGTCAAACCATTGGCATGTTGCTGACAAATCAGGCGTGTTTCCACCTTCACCATGGGCACAAACATTTCTTGCAATCGACAGCGTTCTTCAATGGCATCCAGAGCATTGCTAAACAGATTAAACAGCGCTTGATTCAGCAAACCGGGATAGCATTCCACCGTGGGAATATCGCGATCGTAGGCGCAATGAGACTGGATCACTTGACCACAGGTGGACTCTAAAAACCGCTCGGTCAAAATGCTGAGCGTGCTATTAATGCCATCGTGAATATCAACGGATTTGAGTTCCGATTCATCCAATCGCGAAAAATTGCGCAATAACAACACAATTTCCCGAATTCGATCGGCCCCGTTTTTCATAGAGGTTAGAAGCTTAGGAAAATCGACTCTTAGAAATTCAAATTCCACGTCCGAGAGCCACTGGGCGATCGGGTTCACTGGATTAGGATAATGCTGCTGATAGAGATCAAGACCTTGAAACACTTGATTACTATATTCCTGGGCGTGGGTTAAATTGCCATAAATAAAACTCAAGGGATTATTAATTTCATGGGCAATGCCGCCAACCATTTTGCCCAAAGAAGCCAACTTTTCTGACTGCACTAACTGAGCTTGGGTTGCTTGCAATTGATTTAATGTGGTGGCTAATGATGCTGCTTGCTGTCGCGCCTCTTGTTCAGAAGCTTGTAGGGCTAAAGCAGTTTGTTGCTTTTCTTGTAACTCTTCCTGCAAGCGGTTCATCAACTTACTTTGGCGCAGGGCGATTCCCAATTGCAAACTCAACTGCTGCAACGCTTCCACTTCCAAATTGTCCCAAGATCTTGCCCTCTGACAAGATTGGGCAATTAATAATCCCCAAAGATAAAACGTAGCCGGGGTGCTTGTTTGATCACCAAGGCTTTCCTGCCAATCTAAATGACTAGATTCTGATTTCCATAAAATTGGAATTACTAAGTTGCTGCGCACTCGTAAACTACGCAAAAATTCTCGATGACATTCCTGCAAGGAGCTGACTTCAATGTCTTCAATCATGCAAATGCGTCCTGCTTGGTACAGAGGAGCATGTTTTTCTTGAAAACAAGGATCTACGAAGGATTGTCCCAACAGGCTTAAGCTGGGATCCGAAACAGATTCTGTGGAAACTGCGCCGCTGAAGTCTGAATTGAGCTGAAAAATCAGCACCCGATCGACCTGCAAAAACTCGCGAACATCTTGCACCAGGGTTTGAAACAGGGGTTCAAAGTCCGCCGTTGTCCAAACACGCTGCAAGGTTTTAGAAAAAATTTGTTCACAGGCTAACCGCTGAGCCAAAGACTGTTCAATCGATTGGCGTTCCTGAATCTCTCGCATCAGTTGAGTATTTTTGGTTTGTAACTCAACGGTGCGATCGGCAATTCGGGCCTCCAAATTCTGATTAATTTGGGCTAATTCTTGGGCAATCAGCTCCCGACTGCTGACCTCCTGTTGCAATTGTTGATTAATCCGCTCCAGTTCGTCCGGACTGCGCAACGACAAAAACTGAGGTAATAAATTCACCAAAGAAACAGCCGTATAACAAGAAATTAGAGCCGTTAAAGCTTTTTCAATTCCCGCTAGCCAATAGGCCCCATACCATAGTGTCCAAACTTCCAGCAAATGACCTAAGCCACATAGGATAATAAATGCCCCGAACATCAAAAAAATGCTGATTGGCAAAAATTTCCGACGCTGATAAGCAAAGTACATCAGCATGGCGGGAATCGAAAAATAGGCGATCGCAATTAGTGAATCACTAACCACATGCAGCCCTACTAAGGGCGTTTGCCACAAATAACAATGACCATGGGGCATATAAGATTGGCTGCCCAAAACGATCGCTTCAAAAATTTCCTTGATTTTTTGCAAATCCATTGAAGGTGCTCGCTGTAGCGGGAGATGGTCACTATGAGCAGGAGATGAAGTTTCTGGTTTCGAGAATTAGCAAGGCTTGAGCTGCTTGATCCATTTAAGCATCCTAACAAAAAATGAAGTTTAAATAATTATTAGCTCATTACTTGTCAGCCCCCCATCTTAGCTTAATCCTCAGAAAATGAGAGAGATAATGGAAGCAAGATCAAGATTACCAAACTTCTATGCTGTATCAAAATATGCAAAGCATCAAAATCATGGATAGCCAAAACCTAGGTTGGCCTTTATTGTGGTGATTTGTTATGGTGAGTCCTGCAAAGCGTCTTCATTATTTTAAGAGGATGTCTGGAAAGTCAAAATTGATACATTGTAGATCTTCCCAAGCAGCAAGAATCAGGAGTCTAAGTTTCTTGATCCCACGGCTGTTACTGCTTAGTTAGCGCTCCAATTCACTGCTCAGACATCCTCTAAAAACAAAATTTTTTGCATCGTCGTCCGTTGAAATCAAGTGATTAAAATAGATGAAAACTGTTCAGGAACAAACTCAATCATTTTTAAGATTGAATATTTGTGATCAAAATTAATTCTAGACAAGTTCAGCTTGCTTGACATCTAAACATCGCAACTTAAGGTCACAACTTAAGCTCAAAGGAGCTGAAATTGGTAAACTTTATAGTATTTTCAACGTAAGTATTCATTGAAACAATCTATGTTCACAGGCGATCACTCTGTTTCAAGGCAGCGATCGCGGCAGAATTTCCCGAAGTTAGTTGCAAGGTTTGGGGGCTGAATGGCCGAAATTCCAAAAGTCCATAAACGATATCGCGGCGTTATGTTAAGTCCTCAAGGTTGGCAACGCTTGCAGTCCGCAGAGCAAATCTCTGCAACCCAACAGAACCAAGGAAAGCCCTACACTTTAGAGCAGCTCAGCTACTTAACTCAATTGAGTCCTAATACCTTAACGAAGGTGCGCCGTCGCGAAAAATTGGTGGACTTTCAATCACTCCTTCTCTACTTTCAGGCTTTTGGTTTAGATCTCAGCGAGGGAGACTATTTAACTTCTATGCAAGTTCGCAATCTTGAGCGCACCAGAAAGTCAACTGATTGGGCGATGCAAGTGGCTCCGCCCCGGGGGCAATTACCGATCGACTCTCCATTTTATATTCATCGACCACCCCTCGAAAATCTTTGTATTGAAGAGGTGGTTCAGCCGGGATCGCTGGTACGAATCAAGGCCCCTCGACAATATGGCAAAACATCCCTCATAGCGCGTACCCTCAGCGAAGTTCAGCAGCGAGGATTTCGGACAGCAGTTGTCAATTTACAGGGAGCCGATCGACAGGTTTTAGGAGACTTAGACTGGTTTTTAAAGTGGTTTTGCGCCAGTGCAGCCAAAAGCCTGGGCTTAACCGATCGCCTGGCGGATCAGTGGGATCCGATGTTTGGGGTGAGTTATGCTTGCTCAGAATATTTTGAAAACTATCTATTGACAGAATCTGATGCGCCATTACTCTTAGTTTTAGACGAGCTAGATCGGCTCTTTGGCTATCCCGAATTAGCCACGGATTTTTTCGGCTTATTGCGATCTTGGTATGAGCAGGGACGCTATGGCTTGGAAAATCGAACAATTTGGCATAAATTACACATTGCTATTATCCACTCTACGGAAGTTTGGTTGCCCCTAAGTCTCAATCAATCACCATTTAATGTGGGACTGTTGCTGGAACTGCCCGCATTCACTTGCGAGCAAGTTGTGACCCTTGCCCAACAATATCAACTAACCGCAGCCAAAGAATATGGCCATGCCATTTTCACGTTTTTAGGGGGCAATCCCTTCCTATCTCAAATTGGCTTATTTTATTTAGCGCATCAAAAACTTTCTTTGGCGGATTTGCCGCAACAGGCAACGAATCCCGATAGCGTTTTTAGTAGTTACTTACGCCGCTTGCTGAAGCTCCTTGAACAACAGGAACTCCTAGAAACCATGCAGCAGGTGGTGCGATCGCCCAAGGGGTTAGAACTGCCCCACACGAAGGCCTTTCGACTCCAGGGTTTGGGGTTGGTCACCTTTGATCAGCGCTTGGCGTTTCCCAGTTGTGAACTGTTTCGACAGTTTTTCCTAACCCTTCCATGACATGATCAACCCCGCCTCTCCTTCGGATTTTGTCTATCAGGTGGGGGGCAGTGTGCCGCCCCGATCGCAGGCCTACGTGCAGCGCCAGGCGGATGATTACCTGCTGCAAGCTCTGTTGGCGGGCGAGTTTTGCTATGTGTTCAATGCTCGGCAAATGGGCAAGTCGAGTCTGCGGTTGCGCACCATGATCCAACTGCAACAACAGGGCATTAGCTGTGCGGCGATCGACCTGACGGCGATCGGGTCGCAGAAAATTGAAATTGAACAGTGGTACGCGGCGATTGCGGCCATGCTGAGTAAGCCCCTACCGTTGCCCTTCGATTTGCGATCTTGGTGGAAGGAATATGCCTACTTACCGCCAGCGGCTCGCTTGGGGGAATTTATTGATGCAATTTTGCGATCGGGCATTACAAATCGCCTAGTTATTTTAATTGATGAAATTGATACGATTCTGAATTTAAAATTTCCCACGGATGATTTTTTTGCTCTAATTCGCACCTGCTATAACCGCCGCGCGGAGTTAGATCTCTATCAAGGATTAACCTTTGCTCTGTTTGGAGTCACCACCCCCGGCGAGCTAATTTCTGATAAAAGTCGAACACCTTTTAACATTGGTCAAGCCATTCAATTAACGGGGTTTCAGCACTCAGAAGTTAGCAGTTTGGCGGCGGGGTTGGTGAATGTGGTTCCGCAGCCATAGCGAGTACTTTGGGAAATTTTGCGTTGGACTAACGGGCAACCGTTTTTGGTGCAGAAAATTTGTGCCTTGGTGTTGCGATCGCGCCAATTGTCAGCGGCCATGCCCGCCGCCGCAATTGACCCAACTACCAATCACGGGGCCGATCGCGCCGCCGATCAAGCTGCTGACCCCGCCGATACCAATCCGCCTGCCCGGTTTTCGCCCAGGGCCTTTGTCGATCGGCTGATCCAAAGCCAAATCCTGAACCATTGGGAAGCCTCCGATGAACCGGAGCATTTGAAAACCATCCGCGATCGACTGCTGTATGACGAGCGATCAGCCGGGCGACGGCTGATGCTCTATCGCCAAATTTGCCGCGCCGAACTGAGCGCCGATCCGCCGCCCCACCCACCGGGCCAAGCCACTGTCCCCCTGGTGCAGGCGGATGGATCCGCGGCCCAAACGGAATTGCTGTTGGCGGGAATTGTGGAAAAACGGGATGGCTACTTGCGGGTTAAATGTCGCATTTACCGGGAAGTCTTTAACCTGGCCTGGGTCGATCGACAGTTAGACGACCTGCGCCCCTACGCCATTTGGCTGAATGCTTGGGTGGAATCCAACTACCGCGATGCGTCCTATCTGTTGCGGGGCAATCCGTTGCGGGAAGCCTTGGATTGGATGCAAAAGCGCAGTCTCGACGACTTGGACTATCGCTACTTGGCCGCCAGCCAGGAACTGGAGCAACTGGAAATTCAGCGCCAACTGGAACTCGATCGCCTGCGGGAGGCCGAAGCCCGTTTGGAAATTGAGCAACGCAGCGTCCAGCGCCAACGCCAACTGCTGGTGGCCCTGAGCATTACCCTTGCCGCTTCCTTGGTTTCCGGTGGCATTACCCTGTACGCCTACCAGCAGGCCGCCATCAGCGACGTGCGATCGACCATTGCCGCCTCCCGAGGGAGTTTTGCCTCCGATCAACGACTGGATGCCCTGTTGCAAGCTTTGCAAGCACGCGATCGCTTCCAACAATTGCGCTTTGTGCCGGCCCAAACTCGCCAAGAACTGAAGCAACGCACCCAAAGTGTTTTGGAGCAGGCGGTTTATGGCGAAAACGAGAAAAATCAGCGCTTTGCTCACCCCGGTGGCGCATTGGCCGCAGAATTTAGCCCCGATGGTCAATCGATCGTCACCACCGGCACCGATCGCACCGTCAAAGTGTGGCGCTCAAACGGCGCGTTGGTTCATACCTTGGAGCACAGTTCCTTGGTGTACGATGCCACCTTCAGCCCCGACAATCAAAAGCTGCTGACCGCCTCCCTTGACGGCAATTTGCACATTTGGGATTGCAACTCCGGCCGGCTGCTCAAAAAATTTACCGCCCATCAAGGGGGGATCTGGTCTGTGGACTGGAGCCGAGATGGGCAATGGATTGTTTCCGGCAGCAGCGACCTGACCGCCAAAATTTGGTCAGCCACCACGGGCAACTTGAAAACCACCTTGCGGGGCCACAAATCCACCGTTTGGTCCGTGGCCTTTCACCCCAACAGCCAACGGGTAATCTCCACCGGCATTGATGGGCAAATGCTCCTGTGGTCGATCGAGGGACAACGCCAACGCCAATTCAACGCCGGAGCCAGCGCCGTTTGGGATGCTATCTTCAGCCCCGACGGTAACTTGATCCTCTCGGCTCACGCGGACAATCAGTTACGGCTGTGGCGGGCCGATGGCACAGCGGTACGCACCATTTTGCGCCATGAGGCAGCGGTGATTAACGTGGCGTTCAGCGCCGATGGCCAACGGTTTGCCTCCGCTTCGGCCGATCGCACCGTGCGCCTGTGGGAAACGGCCACCGGTCGCCTACTGCGGATCTATCCGGGCCATGCGGCCACCATCCGCGGCCTTTCCTTCAACCAGGACGGCAAAACCCTGGCCTCCGTCAGTGAAGACGGCTTTCTGCGGTTTTGGGCCACCGAAAACGTCTTCTTTGAGCAATTGCACGACCACCCCACTACGGTTTGGCGGGTGAATTATGCCGCCAAGTCTTCTCCCCTGTGGCCACAAATGACCACCATCACCGCCAGCGATGTGCGTTTTTGGCAACGGAACGGGCGACCGGTGCGGGAGTTCGCCAATCTCAGCGAGGGAGAGCTATACAGCCTGGCCCTGCACCCCACTCAGCCGCAGTTTGTGGCGGGGGATGCCAACGGCAAGCTGACTTGGGTAGATGTGGCCAGCGATCGCCGCCAATCCATGACCGGCAGCCAGTCGCCGATCCATGGCGTGGCCTTCAGTCCCGATGGGCGCTATTTGGCAGCGGTGGGCGACGATTTGCACTTCAACCTTTGGCGGCATGAGAACAATGGGCGCTATGTGCAGTTGCAACGGTTCCCGGCCCACAAAGCTCGCGTTTGGGATGTGGCTTTCAGTCCCGATGGTTCCTATGTGGCCACCTCCAGCACCGATAGCACCGTGAAGCTTTGGACTTGGGCCGATCGCGCTCGCAGCCGACTTCAGGAACAACCGGCCCAAGTGCTGAAGGGCACGGGCAGCGGCATTTGGGGCTTGGCGATTCGGGCCGACAGTGAACAAATCGCCGCCGCCAGCCGCAACCAAGAGGTGCGGATTTGGAACCGGCGGGGCGAGCTGCTGCGCCAAATTCCCACCCAAGGGGATAGTGGCCTGACGCGAATTGCCTGGAGTCCCGATGGTCAGTTATTGGCGATCGCGAAAAACAACAGTGCGATCGAGCTGCGATCGCCCGAAGGCAAGCTGATCACCACTCTCAGCGGCCATAGCTCGATCGTCAGCAGCGTGTCTTTTAGTCCCGATGGGCAACAGCTCGCCTCCGGCAGCGAGGATCGAACGGCAACCCTTTGGAATTTGTCCCAAGTGCGATCGCTCAATTTTGTGGAATATGGCTGTCGATGGGTTGCCGATCGCTTGCAACATGGGGCGCAAGATTTTGATTTACCCCTATGTGGGCCTTATTTGGATTTCAAAAGTAAAAGGTAAAAAGTGAAAAGTAAAATTTGAAAGGCAAAAATAAAAGTAAAAAGCGATCAAACTCTTTCTAAGTAAATGCCTGAAAAGCAAATATCGGAAAAGCCAAAACTACTGACTTTTGGGTCTCATTGATCGATAAAAACAAGGGGCTAAAATCGACAAAGACAAGGGGCTTAAGCCCCTTGCCCCGATGACTTGATGATTACCGGTGAGTTGCTTTTCAGGCCGCCTCTAGCGGAAAAGTTGGCGAATTTGTTCGCGGGTTTGACCACTGCGCACCCGGCGATCGTAAAGCATTTGAATTAAGTCCCGATCGAGCGGCGAAAAATCCTGCGTTTCCGTCCAGCCTTGATAAAACGTGCTGTCGCGATAGGTTTCCGCATCGTTCATCAAGCCCAAAGATTGGGTCAGTTCTTCCCGGATCAGGTGCGATCGCTCCCGTTGGCTCACCCCCGTGGTGCTAATTAAAATTTGGGCCCGTTGAATTTCTAAATTGCCCGTCCACCAAACCCGAAAAAATCCCAAATTTCGGGGCACATAGTGGGGGTCATATTTCGGAAAATCTGCTTCCGGCACAAAGTAAATGACGGCATTGGGATTTTGGGTGGTGAAGCGAATCCGAATTACACCGCCCAATAATTGATTGAGATCACCCACAATTCGATCGAGCGTTTCCCGATCGGCCGTCGTCGGCTCACCCCGCACCGCCAACCGCAGATCGCTCGCCCACTTGCGAATGTAGTTTGTATCAGGATTATTGGAAAATTCGTTCCCAAAAGCCACTTCCACGAAGTAGTCCAAGGCGGCCCGAGAATAGCGCCGATCGCTCGATCGGCGCGTGCTCATGAGCCACTGAGCAAGCGGTTGATGGGGTTGATTCTTGAGATATTGCTGATCATTGGGTTGATCATTGGGTGGATTATTGGGTTGATCATTAATTTGATCACTAATTTGATTATCAAATCGGCCAACAAACTGATCAGCAAACTGGTCATTAAGCGGATTACCAATTAGCTGATTACTCGCCAAGACCGATCGCCCCGGAGCCGGATCAGTGGCGCGGCCCCAGGAACCCACCCCCCACAGCAACATTGCCAACCCGATCGCCCCCCATAGGGTATTTCGGGGGATTGATCGACTCTTGGGTTGAATCTTGGATCCACTCTTGGATTGACTCTTAGATTGAATCTTTCGAGAACGGGGACGATCGCTCATAGCTATTGGCTAACTTCTTGTGCCGTTGATTAACCCATGATTGAGACCTAGGCCGAGACCCAGACGCATGGCGGCGGCAGCACCCGACTAACCGGCAATCCCCTAAACCGCCCCCTAAACTGCACTGAGACCAAAATAGGTCGGCTCATTGCCAGGTTTCCACTTGATGTTGCAACCCAAGCTGGGAATTTGGGGTTCCGGAACCGGTTCCCCCGCCCAAACGGCCGCCAATGCAGCCCGCAAATCTGCCCCATCATTGGGTTCTGGGTTGCCGGGGCGGCTGCGATCGAGCTGGCCACGATAGACCAAAGCGCGATCACGATTAAACACAAAGAAATCTGGGGTGCAGGCGGCCGAGTAGGCCTGGGCCACCGCCTGAGTTTCGTCATAGCACACCGGGAAGTTGAATCCGCAGTCCCGGGCCCAGTCCGCCAGCCGATCGGGCGCATCATCGGGATAGGCCACCGCATCGTTAGCGCTGATGGCAATGATCCCGGCGCGATCGCCCCAATCTCGACCCAACTGGGCCAACTCCGCCTGAATATGCTTAACGTAGGGGCAATGGCGGCAGAGAAACATCACCAATAGCAACGGGCGATCGGCCACCGTTGCCAGGGAAATGGTCTCGCCCGTGGTCACCTCCGGCAGGGCAAAATCCGGAGCCAGAGTACCCAATTCCAACATCATTGAAGCGGTTAGCACCATAACGGCTCAGTCTCCTGGAATAGACAATTGATTAACAAGCTTGGGGTAAAAAGCTTGGGTTAACCGGCTTTGGTCAACCAGCTAACGAAGAGGGGACGAAGCCTAGAATAATAGGCGCTTCATCCAGTCCCGAGAAATTGCCCGATCGCCAACCATCATTTCCACTCCCCTACCTCAGGATCGCCTCATGTCCTTTCGCGCGCGCTCGCAAGTTTGGCCCTGGCTGAGAGTTTGGTTGGGATTCACGATCGCCCTCGGCCCAGTCTGGATCAGCGGCCCGGCCCTGGCCGAAGTGGTTCCGGCTGATGACGGATTGGGAACCCTCGTGGATCGCCCCAATGATCAACAATTCAACATCACGGGTGGCAGTCGATCGAGCAGTGGAACCAATCTCTTCCATGGGTTTGAGCAATTTGATCTGGAACCGGGCGACAGAGCCACCTTCATCATCGATCCCAGTATCCAGAACATCTTCAGCCGCATTAGCAGTGGCGATCCCTCAGTGATTAATGGTCTGGTGCAAATGAGCGGTGGTTCCGCCAATCTTTATCTTTTGAACCCGGCGGGCATCGTCTTTGGCAGCACGGCCCAAGTGAACGTACCCGGCAGCTTTTATGCCACCAGCGCCAACGCTGTGCAGTTTGGTCTTCAGTGGTTCAACGTCTTTGAGGACAATGACTTACGGGGATTGAACGGCACGCCCACGGCCTTTGCCTTTTCGCCGCTCCTGGCCGGGTCGATCGTTCACGATGGAACCATTCAAGCCAATCAACAGGTGGCCCTCCTGGGGGGAACCGTCCTTTCCACGGGGTCGATCGCCTCAGGGGCCAACGCCGTCACGGTGGCCGCCGTGGAGGGCGATCGGGTGGTGCGGATCCAAGCGATCGGCAACATCCTCAGTTTTGATATTGGCATCCCTAGCCTCAGTAGCCCCGAAAACAGCCCAATTCGACCCGCTGATACGGGATTCTTTGCGCCCCTCACCCTGCCGGAGCTGCTGAGCGGCCCCGCTGAAAATGTCGCCACCAGCATTGCAGTGGAGGACGATGGAACCGTGCAACTCACCCGCACTGGCGAAACGGTCGCCCTGGAGCCAGGGGCGGCCTTGGTGACGGGGCCGGTTAATGGCCAAGTGGGGGGCACGGGTTTGCAAGTGTTGCGCGATCAATTGCCGCTCCCTTTGCTGCCAGCGATTCCCGATCGCCCCGAATCTCTCGATGAACTGGGCGATCGGCTACCCCCTAACAACGCCCAAGATATTGCCAGCGACTTTGAAGCCGGAAAGTTTGACCCGCCCGGACTGCAAGGGGAGTTTGGCGATCGGGACTTTGGCCCCGGTGGCCCTTGGGGAGAGGGGAATCTAGCCTTTGATCCAGGGGAATTTGGCCCCGATTTCCCTCTGGGACCCGATGGTGAATTGGGCCCAGAACCTGGAGAGTTGGGGCCCGATGGTGAATTTGGCCCCAGTGAACTGGGCCCCGAAAGTCTCGCCATGCTGGCTGACATTGAGGCCAGTAATTTAGCCCTGGATGCCAGTTTGGGCGATACCTTTGTGCAGGGAAATTTTGACTTGGGCTTGGATCGACTGGAAAACGCCTGGACACAGCAAATTGAGACCTATTTAGGTAGTTCAATCTCCAACAACCCCGTCAGCAGTGCCTCTTTACGGGAACTGTTGGGCGACATTCGACAACAGACCAACAGCCAAACCGCCTTGATCTACGTGATGTTGCAGGAACAACAAACGGATCTGGTGGTGATTACCAGCAGCGGGGAACCGATCTACCGGCGATCGGGCGTGGGCCGGGCCGAGGTGTTGGCCGCCGCCGATCGCCTGCGCCAAGCGATCACCAATCCTGTGCTGCGGCAAGGCAACGCCTACCGCACCGCAGCAGAGCAGCTCGATCGTTGGCTGATCGCCCCGATCGCCCCAGAACTGGCCGCCCAAAAGATCGATACCCTGCTGATTTCCCCCGATGTGGGCCTGCGATCGCTCCCCTGGGCCGCCCTGCATGATGGTCAGCAATTTTTGGTGCAGCGGTTTGCCCTGGGCATGACCCCCAGCGTCAACCTAACCGATGCCCGCTACGTCAGCCTTCGAGATGCGCCCATTTTGGCCATGGGAGCTTCCGAATTTCCAGCGGGGTTGAATCCCCTGCCCGCCGTGCCCATGGAACTGCAAACCATTGCCCAGGAACGGGCCCAAACCACCACCTTCTTGAACGAAGCCTTCACGATCGCCAACCTGCAAACCCAGCGCCAACTGCAACCGGCCCCCATTTTGCATCTGGCCACCCATGGCGAATTCAAACCCGGCCAACCGGTGAATTCCTATATCCAGTTCTGGAATCAGGAGCGCCTGACGCTCGATCGACTGCGGGAACTGAGTTTGAACAATCCGCCAGTGGAATTGCTGGTGCTGAGTGCCTGTCGCACGGCCGTGGGTGATGCGAATGCGGAGTTGGGGTTTGCAGGGCTGGCCGTGCAGGCGGGTGTAAAATCTGCCCTCGCCAGCCTGTGGTATGTGAGCGACGAAGGAACCCTGGCCCTCATGAGCGAGTTTTATCGGCAACTCTCGATCGCCCCCACCAAGTCCCAAGCCCTGCGCCAGGCCCAAATGGCCATGATTGAAGGACGAGTCCGTGTTGAAGGGAGCGGCCTCACCTCCAGCGCCCGGGGGCCGATCCCCCTGCCGTCGCTGCCTGATAATTCCGGCTCCCTGGCCCATCCCTACTACTGGGCCGCCTTCGTGGCGATCGGCAGTCCTTGGTAACGTGCATGGAATGCACATGATTTAGCGATCCACACAGTCCAGCGCACCTCGAAAATGCCTCTAAGCCTTGAATCTTCAATTGCAGCTTTCAGGAAAGCAGTTAAAGGAAAGCTTTCCAACCCAGCAACCAGCGAACAACCTGAAGATCAGCTTAGCGGCCCCTTTGAGCAATTATTAATAGACCTTGCTGAGTTGGTCGGTCTCAAAAAGGGCGATGTGATCCCTGTCGGAGAATCGGCCATTGGAGATTTGAAAACTCGCCCCAATTATTCCATTACTGTGCGGCGCGTTTTAGTGGGATTTATTGAACTCAAAGCCCCCGGAAAGGGTGCAGATCCCAGAAAGTTTAAGGATCGCCATGATAAGGCTCAATGGGAAAAACTAAAAGCACTTCCCAATCTGATTTATTCCGATGGCAATAGCTTTAGCCTCTGGCAAGATGGGGAGTTGGTTGGCTCGATCGTTTCCTGCTCTGGGGACATTGCAACGGCAGGACAACAATTAACTGCACCAGCAAGTCTTCTTGATCTATTTCGCCAATTCTTATTTTGGCAGGCAGTTTCACCCCGCAATGCGAAGGAATTAGCGGCTATTAGTGCGCGTCTTTGTCGGTTATTGCGAGATGAGGTAGTTGAGCAATTAGCCCTGGGTTCCGAGTCACTGACAGCCCTTGCAGAAGACTGGCGACAACTGCTATTTCCCGATGTAACGTATGAAAAATTTGCAGATGGTTATGCACAGGCCGTAACGTTTGGGTTACTCATGGCTCGGGCTAATGGAATTGAGTTAGCTCAGGGACTCGATCGAGTGGCAATTACCCTCAAAGCCAACCATTCTCTGATTGGTGCAGCTCTGCAATTATTAACAGAAACCTCTGAAAATCAGGCGACGCTGAAAACATCGTTGCGATCGCTCACCCAAGTTTTCGATGCCGTCGATTGGCCAACGATCAGCAAAGGCGATCCTGAAACCTGGCTTTACTTCTATGAAGATTTCCTAGAAGTTTATGATAACGAGTTACGCAAACAAACCGGGTCATACTACACACCACCGGTTGTTGTTGAAACGATGGTGCGGCTAGTTGATGATCTTTTGAAAAGTCCCAACTTCGGCCTGCATTCAGGTTTAGCTTCACCATCCGTAACGGTCATCGATCCAGCAACGGGCACAGGAACCTATATGCTGGGAATTCTCAAGCAAATTGCTGAATCGGTGCGCGAGAATGAAGGAGAAGGGGCAGTTCCCCAGGCAATTAATGCAGCCCTGAAGCGATTGATTGCTTTTGAAGTGCAATTGGGGCCGTTTGCTGTGGCCCAATTGCGAATTTTAGCGGAAATTATTACGTTAACTGGGAATAGTCCGACTGAATCCCTGCGAATGTTTGTGGCTGATACTTTGGCTGATCCGGAGGATGATGCCGGGTGGATTCCGCAACTGCTGGCCCCGATCGCCCAATCCCGCAAAGCTGCCAACCAAATCAAACGTACAGAACCAATTACCGTCGTCATTGGCAATCCACCCTATAAGGAAAAAGCAAAAGGGCGTGGCGGTTGGGTGGAGTCTGGTAATTCTCAAACGGTAACCCTTGCGCCGCTTAATGACTGGCAACCGCCGAAAGATTGGGGTGTAAGTGCCCATGCGAAGCACTTACGCAATTTGTATGTTTATTTTTGGCGCTGGGCCACTTGGAAAGTTTTTGACCATCACCCGAATAACAGTACGGGAATGATTTGCTTCATCACCGTTTCTGGTTTTTTAAACGGGCCTGGCTTTCAGCGAATGCGGCAGTATTTGCGGGAAGTCTGCGATCGCATCTGGGTGATAGACTGCTCCCCCGAAGGCCATCAATCGGATGTCAACACGCGACTGTTTCAAGGTGTTCAGCAGCCTGTTTGTATTGTTCTCGCAAGTCGTTCAAAGCAGAAAAAGGCCAATGAGTTGGCAACTATAAAATTCCGAACACTACCGATCGGATTGCGGGATCAAAAGTTTGCTGAGTTGAGCCAAATCACCCTTGATGGGCCCGGTTGGCTCGACTGTCCCTTGGACACAGACTGTTCACAATCGAGCAGCCGATCGCCCTTTGCGCCTGGTTCAATGGGCGCTTGGTCAACCTATCCTTACTTACAGGACTTTTTTAACTACAATGGCTCGGGCGTGATGCCAGGTCGTACCTGGGTGATTGCACCTGATGTTGAATCATTAAGTCAACGCTGGCAAACGTTAATCAAGGCTCCCATTAGTCAAAAAGATCGCCTCTTTCATCCCCATCTGAGGAAAGGTAAGCCAGGAGATAAACACTCAGCAAAGATCGTCAGTCAGCCTTTAGCCGGTCAGCCCCAACGTCTACTGCCGGTAGCAAATGATACTCAGCCAGTTTTGCCACCAGTTGGGTATGCCTATCGATCATTTGATCGCCAATGGATCATTCCTGATAGTCGGTTGATCAACCAACCAAATCCGACTATTTGGCAGTGGCACTCAGACCATCAAATTTACTTGACAGCTCTTTCGCGAACTTCACCGGCTACCGGGCCTAGCTTTACGTTCACTGCACTCATCCCTGATCTTGACCATTACAAAGGTTCATTTGGAGGGCGAGTTTTTCCGCTTTGGGCTGATGCAGATGCGAGGGTTTCTAACATGAAGCCTGAGCTACTGGAATGGTTAAGCAGCACATTGAGCCAGACGGTTAGCCCAGAACTTTTGATGGCGTATTTGGCAGCAATTGCCGCCCATTCAGGTTTTACAAAGCGCTTTCAAACAGAGCTGAAAACACCAGGAATTCGGATTCCGCTGACTGCCGATCCCAAGTTCTTTGCTGAGGCGGTAAAAATCGGACAACGGGTGTTGTGGCTGCATACGTTTGGCGATCGCTGTGCTGACCCGAGCCAGGGCCGGCCACCGGGGCCGCCGCGCCTGCCAAGCGATCGCCGCCCGACAATTCCCAAGGGTGGTGCGATTCCGGCTGATCCTGACCGAATGCCAGACACCATTAGCCACGATCCCAGCCACAATCGGCTCCATGTGGGCGGCGGCTATATCGACAACGTGCCCGCTGCGGTTTGGAATTATGAGGTTTCTGGTAAACCGGTGATTCTGCATTGGTTCAGCTATCGCAAGCGAGATCGCAGCCGCCCCCTATTGGGCGATCGCCGTCCCCCCTCTCCGTTGAGCGAGATTCAACCCGATCGCTGGCTGCCTGAGTACACCACGGAGTTACTGAACCTGTTGAATGTGCTGGGCTGGCTAGTGGCGCTGGAACCTAAACAGGCGGCATTACTCGATCGAATTTGTCAGGGAGCCACGTTATCTCGGCAGCAACTGATGGAGGCAAACGCCTTGACCGAAACGGTGGTTAAGAGCAAGTCTGCCGTGAGTCCCGGTCAAATTCCGTTACTTTGAAGTCTAGTTCTTAGCAATCTCTAAGTAAGCTCAACGGATTGCGGCCAAAGGTACACAAACGGCTCATGAAAGCCAGATGGGATGACGGTTTAGATGGCATTGACCGTCACCCCTCAATTCAGAATCAAATTGAGTAGCCAGGTCGCTCGATTCTTCACCTCTTGATCGCCCGTTGGGATCATCCCCATCACCGAGGGCTGCCGGGCGATCGCACGAGGAGTTTTTCGAGAATCGCAGGGGCCCTAAGCCTGGCTACTGACCATCGAGAAAGGGCGATCGCTCGGGGCCGCCTCCTCTGCTTCATCGAAAATGGTCAAATCCGTGGGTTTGCAGCGGGCTACCTTCACCGCAATGCCCTGCGCTCCTTCGATTTCCAAATCTTCCACATAACCGGCCACCGATGCTTTGGCTGTGGACTCCAAGCTAAAGGGACCGAAGTAGTAGGTGCACCGAGGAACCTGGGTCGTGATTTCGACCCAATAGGCCAGGCCCAGGGCATTCATTAAACGGGCAGAGAAGTCTTTCATAGGCGCTGTGGCTTGCGGGCGCTATTCAAAGTCAATTGCTATGGATATACGGGAAAGACGCGGACTGCAACAGACGACACTCCGGTCAGTGTGGAGGAATGTGGCTTTGAGGAAAGCGCAATAGGATACAGAATCACGCTCGATGGGGGCAGTCACATCGAAACGTTTGGTCTCTCGATCGAGATCTTTACACTTCGTTATACTCTGCTTAGCCCATTTTTCCAAGCACTGTCCGAAGGAAAGTTATGGCGATTCGTCAAGGAAATGGGGATCAGTGAAGACTGGAGGGCGATCCCGGCTGATCCGGTGATGACTCCGGTTGTTAAGCCACTGCAGCGTAGCAAAGATTTTTGGTACTGATCAAAAACTGGGTTTGGCGCTTCGTCCTTGCCCCCCAACCAACTTCCTTGGCCAAGCCAGCCAAAAGCCAGGCAGGGATTCAGATCCTTATTCTCGCGGTAATTTTTTTCTTTTGCGTCAGTCTTGCTCGATTGGGTTGAAAGCTGGGTTAGAGGCTGAGTTGAAGCGGGAGCCATGGGGGCCGATCGCCCGGATGTCCGGTGGCATCGGGTGACTGGATCCGCGAAATTAAAACCTCTTAGCGTGGCCAATGGTTAAATTAAGGCGGCCCAGAGGGCTTGGAGCTTGAGTTGAATTTCGGCCAGCTCGCGTTCGGGGTCGGATCCGGCCACGATGCCCGCGCCCGCAAACAGCCGGGCCCGATCGCCCTGGATCAGAGCCGATCGAATCCCCACCGCAAATTCCGCATTCCCCATCGGATCGAGCCAGCCGATCGCTCCGGTATAGAGCGATCGCTCAAAGGGTTCGTAGCGATCGATGGCGGCAATGGCGGCCGATCGAGACAAACCTGCCACGGCCGGGGTGGGGTGCAAGGCCGCCACCACATCCAATGGATCCACATTGCGCGGTAACCGGCCACAGATCGGCGTTTGCAGGTGTTGAATATTGCTCAATTTGCGCAGGCCGGGCTTGACGGCCACCTTGGGATGGGCCCCCAACTGGGCAAGCCGATCGGCAATGAAGTCCGCCACCAGTCGGTGTTCGTGCAGTTCCTTGGGGTTGTTGAGCAGCCGATTGCCCCAGATGCGATCCAGTTCCGGTGTGGTGCCGCGCGGGGCCGACCCGGCCAGGGCTTCCGTGGCAATCCGGCCGTGATCAATGGCCACCAAACATTCAGGGCTGGCTCCCAAGAAGGTTTGCCCCCGATCGTTCCCCACCGCAAAGGTGTAACAACCGGGGTGACGGTGGCGCAGGTTATGGAGCAACAGGGCTGGATCCAAGGGTTCCGGGGCTTGCCAGTCGATCGCCCGGGCCAGTACCACCTTGCAAAACTGTCGATCGGCAATATCTTTCAGGGCCGATCGGGCCGCCGCCAAAAAGGCCGGATCATCCGGGGCGGCCAGCTCCCACCCGCTGGACTGGTAACGGGCTGTCCTGGCGCTCAAGCTGGTGCTGCTGCTGCGCCACTGCAACAGTCGATCGAGCGGTTGCCACAGTTCCCCACAGAGCTGATCCAAATCGGTGCAACCATCCACCCAAGCATTGGCCGTGAATGTGGTGATGGGGCCTTGGGCGGTGGTGCGGCGAACCACTTGCCAGCGGGGTAAAAAAATCAACGCCTCCCCAAAGGGACTGCCCAGGTCGCGCGGTTCATCAAGGAAGGGAAACGCACAAAGCAGCGACGGAATCGATCGGGTCGAGGCTGGGCGATCGCCCTCGGCCCTGCCATAGGCCCGATCGCTTGCCCGCAACAGACCATGAATCTTTCGAGCAAAGGCCTTGGTTTTGGTGAACCGATCGCTCCCGGCCACCGCCAAGGATACCGTGCGATCAAAGGCAGCAATTGCCGATCGACGATCAGGTTTTTCAAAATAAAAACTGAGGCAATCCGCCTGGGAAAACTCAGCAAAAACTTCCAGGGGATCGAGCGCCGGAATTTCAAAAGTTAAACGCACAATTTGCGATCGAAACGATCGCAAGAACTCGTCCCGAGCTGCCTCAAGTATGCAATAGAGGCGCGTTGGTGAGAGCAAATCTGTTTGCTGACCCAGTGCGCTTAACATTAGAATTCAGATTTGATTAAAGGCTGTAAAAAAATTAATTATCGTCCGAACTGCCGCAATGCTTCGACTACTGGTTATCTTAATCGAGTTTCCTCAATAATACCCGCCCCCTAAGGCGCATCTGGTAAATTTGGCATGATTCAGTAGTGACCCGATCGCTCTGCGCGATCGCCCTGCCTGAACCGCGCCTGAATTCTGTCTGAACCCCCTTGGGCATTGGTGAGGCCGCCCTGGGCCTGTCGGCTGCCCAAGCCACCATCTACCACCGTTGACTGTCGTGATCGCCCTATGACTGCTCCCAGTCTTTCTGCCCCGCCCAACAGCCCGCCTGAAGCGCCCTCCCGCCGTCAACTGTGGAAGGCGGCGATCAAACTGCCCATGTATACCGTGGCAGTGATGCCGATTCTGTTGGGATCCGCCACCGCCGCCTTTGAAACCCAACGGCTGAATGGGGGAATTTTGGCCCTGTTTTTAGGGGCGGCCATTGCCATTATTGCTTGGTTGAATCTAACCAATGATGTGTTTGATTCTGACACGGGCATTGATGTGAATAAAGCCCATTCCGTGGTGAATTTAACCGGCAACCGATCGCTGGTCTTTGCGATTGCCAATCTATTTTTGGTAGCTGGAATTACAGCCATTGGGGCGATCGCTTGGCTCCAACAGGATTGGACAGTTTTGGCCATTATTTTAGCCAGTTGTATTTTGGGCTATAGCTATCAAGGGCCGCCCTTTCGCTTTGGCTATTTAGGGTTGGGAGAACCGATTTGTTTTGTTACCTTTGGGCCCATGGCCCTGGCCGCTGCTTACTATAGCCAAACCCAAAGTTGGTCGCTGCTAAATTGGGGCGCGTCCGTCTTTATGGGCATCACCACCAGCCTGATTTTGTTCTGTTCCCATTTCCATCAGGTGGCTGATGATTTGCGGGCGGGCAAACGATCGCCCGTGGCCCGGCTGGGCACGGCTCGATCGGCCGCCCTGCTGCCCTGGTTTTGTGGCACGGCCTTTGGGGTGGTGATTGCGGGAGTTCTGTGGGGGGCTTTCCCCCTTTGGACGTTGCTCACGGGTTTGAGCCTGCCGATCGCCCTGCATTTGTGTCGGCATGTGGGGCAACACCACGACCAGCCCGATCGGGTCAGCAACAGCAAATTCATCGCCGTCAAATTTCATTTTTGGAGCGGTTTAGCCCTCAGTGGCGGTTTTCTGTTGGGGGCTTGGTTACAGTAGTGGCCAACCCCCCGGCCTAAAATCAGGAGGAAACTGGTGCGATCGAATCGCTTGAATGTGCAATTTCGATATTACGAACGCAACTTTGTGCGTCCGTTACAAACCAGCTATGGCAGTTGGGCCAAGCGCGAAGGAATTGTGGTGCGGCTGCGAGATGAAGCCGATCGATTCGGTTGGGGAGAAATCGCACCCTTGCCTTGGTTTGGCACTGAAACCCTGGAGCAGGCGATCGCCTTTTTACGATCGCTGGATGGGGAAATTTCACCGGCTCAACTGTGGCAAATTCCAGACACTTTGCCCTGTTGTCAATTTGCCTTGGAATCGGCCTTCAAAAGCCTGGCTAACGATCGGGAACCGGCCCCCTTCACCCTCCCGCCCGATCGCTTGGCGGCCCTGTTACCGGCCGGTGAACGGGTGTTGAGCAGTTGGCAAACTCCCTGGACAGCCGGCCATCGCACCTTCAAGTGGAAAATTGGCGTTTTTGCCAGCGAATTGGAATGGGGCTGGTTTGCACAATTGTTGGGGAACCTGCCGCCGGAGGGCCGGTTGCGACTGGATGCCAACGGGGCGCTCACAGAGGCCGCCTGTCGCGGCTGGCTGGAACGGTGTGACGGAGCGGGCGATCGGGTGGAATTTTTGGAACAGCCCCTGGCCCAGGTGGCTCCCATGCAGGCGATCGCCCCCCATTTCCGCACCCCGATCGCCCTTGATGAATCGGTGACCCAGTTCAAACACCTGCAATCCGCTGTTCAAGGTGGCTGGCGTGGTTTGTTTGTTCTGAAACCCAGCATTGCCGGATTTCCCAGCCGCCTTCAGGCCACCATTCAAACCCGTGGCCTCGATTGCGTGTTTTCTTCGGTGTTTGAAAGTTTTGTGGGCCAAGGGGCCGCGCTGCGGTTGGCGGAAGTGGGGGCACGGCCCGGGGGCGCACGGGCCCTGGGGTTTGGAGTGGGCAGTTGGCTGGATCCCTTGCCTCCTCGCTGGCTGGAAGGCCTATGGAACCGGCGATCCTAACGCCCGATTTGGCCTGGGCCGCGCCCGATCGCTGGCTGGCCACATTGCGCGATCGGACGGCGGCCGGGTGGCTGTGGGGCCTTGAGGCCGAGGCACTGCTGCGGGCCACGGAGGAACGAGCGGCGGCCCTGGCGCGATCGGGTTGCCGGGGAACCCAATGGCGAATTTTGCTGTTGGAATCGGAGCCGTTACCCTTCTTGGCGGGATTTTTCGCAGCCGTTGCCCAAGGATGCTCCGTTTTTTTAGGCAATGCCCAATGGAGCGCCGTTGAACAAACCCAGGTGTTGAATTGGTTGCAGCCCGATCTACTCTGGGAAACCCAAGGCGAAACCATCCCAGGCACGCCCCCGGGCGATCGCGCTCCCTTGCCCTCAGCGACGGAGCCTTGGATTGGGCTACCCACGGGCGGCACATCGGGCCAAATCCGCTTTGCACTGCACCAACCCCGATCGCTGGCCGCTTCCGTGGCCGGCTTTTGCGCTTATTTTGCGGAAGATTGGCCCGGCCCCCAAGCCCACAGCACCCTTTGCACCTTGCCCCTGTGTCATGCCAGCGGGTTAATGCAGGTCTTGCGCTGCTTTTGGGGCGGCGGCCGGTTGGCCCTGGCCCCGATCGCCCAAGGATTGCGCTTGGGGTCGATCGGGTTTTTGTCCCTGGTTCCCACCCAACTTGTGCGGCTGCTGGGGCCAGAAACCCCTTGGCTGAAGCAATTTCGCGTGATCCTGTTGGGGGGTGCGCCCGCCTGGCCGGCCCTGTTGGATCAAGCCCAGGTGGCGGGGGTGCGGCTGGCTCCCACCTATGGCTCCACGGAAACCGCTTCCCAAGTCGCCACCCTGCGGCCCGCTGAGTTTCTGGCCGGGGCCCGAGGCGCGGGGCAGGTGTTGCCCCATGCAACGGTGGTGATCGAGCCAGACTGGGCCCACAATCCCCTTTCCCCGCCCATTCCCAAACCCAACTCGCTTGGGAGCAGGTCAACCATCGGCCGAGTGGCGATCGCGGGGAATTCCTTGGCGGCGGGCTATCTGAGCGCCCAAGGGTTTGCTCCTCTGGACACCAGCGTTACGGGGCAATTCCTGACGGATGATCTGGGCTATTTTGACGGGGCCCAGCGGCTGCATCTGGTGGGCCGCGCCAGCCACAAAATCATCACCGGGGGCGAAAATGTCTATCCCGCTGAGGTGGAAGCGGCCCTGTGGGAAACGGGATGGGTGGTTGATGTGGTGGTGTTGGGGTTGCCCGATCGGGAATGGGGCCAGGCGATCGGGGCGGCCTATGTGCCCGTGAACTCAACGATCACGCCCGATCAACTGCGATCGGCCTTGGGCGATCGGCTCAGTCGCTACAAAATTCCCAAACGCTGGCTACCCTTGACCCAAATTCCCCGCAACGCCCAAGGCAAGGTCGATCGGTTGGCCTTAGTCACACAGTTTCAACAACTTGGTTAAACCAGGCCGGTTAACTCGCCTTGATTCAGGCGAATCAGAGAAATTTCGAGGAAGATAGTGATTGAGCACCTATCTTTCCCCTCCTTCTGATCATGATTCATGTTCAGTCTCGTTGTGTTGGGTTTGGACTAACCCGCATGGCCATTGTTTTGGGTAGTTTGTTGGCAGGGGTGACACTCGGAGTCTTGCCGGGATGGGCGATTGACCCGCTCCAGCCGATCGGCCGCCTGACCCATCCCACCCTGAACCAAACCCAGCGGCAGCTCAAACAAACCAGACCCCCTGTGCGGGGCGATCGACCGATCAATGGCCGCGGGGACGGAGCCGGGAGCTATAGCGGCTGTGTCGTGGGGGGGGAAGCGGATCCGGCCAAGCTGTTGGTGGCGCTGGTTCCGCAGACTATTTGGGAAGATGGGACAACGGTGGTTTTGGGCGAAACCCGCCATGCTCAGCCTGGATTGTGGTTTTATGTGGGCTATCCAGCGGGCACGGTGTTGGAATGGGAATTGCAAGATGCGGTCGGTCATTCCCTGGATCAGCAGCGCCTGGTGATGGGTTCCCAAGCGGGGCTGCTGCGATTGCCCCTATCACCCAACGGCCCAGACCTTGCGCCTAATCGCTTCTATCGCTGGTACTTGCGGGTGAGCTGTGCCAATCGACCCGAGGAAACGGTGGACTTTGTGACGGGCGAGATCGTCCATGCGGCCCATGCCAAAACGGAATATTGGCTGGATCAGCTCGATCGGCTCTTGAGTCCCGACGGCCAAGGGCGATCGCCCCAATTGATAGAACTCCTGGATCAAGAGGGCTTGGGCGATTTGCGCGAGGCCCCCTTGGCTTCCCCGCTCCAGCTAGCGCCAGTCACCAATTAGGACAAAGCCCGCCCAGGAATAGGGATCGGCAGCCAGGCTGTTGCGATCGCGCAGCAGCTTCAACTTGGCCTGCTGGAGGGCGCGGGCTTTGGACAGTCCAGCCAGCCAACCCCTGTAAAACTGGCTAAAAAACTGATTGGCGGTGTTGTCGGCGGGAATATTCCACAACGAAGACACCAGACTGCGCGCGCCCGATCGCACCGCCAACCCTGCTAAACCCAAGGACTCGTAACGATCGCCCGTGGCCGTTTGGCAGGCGGACAAGGTGAGCAAATCCAATGGTTCCGACCGCTTGGCCCGCCGCTCCTTCAGCAACTGATCCAAATCTTCCGTGTTGAGCTTGCCTTCCCAGGTCAGCAAGAAGGTGTCATCGCGCTGGGAACTAAATTGCCCATGGGTGGCCAAGTGCAACACGGTGATCGGTTGGCTGACCAAGGCTTGGGTCAAGGCCCTGGGCGTAAAGTCCTGATTGAGCAAAATTTGCCCCTTCAGCAGTTTTCCCAACTGGGCAAGCTGTTGGGGCACGGGAGCCAGGGCCGCAAAGCCCTCGCGCGGTTCGGACAAGCCAGCCCACAGGGCCGGGCCACGCCGTCCCCGATCGGAGGCTGGATCCAGCTTCACATCAGGGGCGATCGCGACGGCAAAGGATTCCACCAAATAGCGCTCTCCGTCAAACAAGGCATCGATCGGCAAGTTCCGCAGGGAAGGATCCAATACACAAACCAACAGGTTAATACCCGCCGCCGTCAGGATGGGGCGATGGGGTTCCAAAATCCAGCGATAGAGCTGTTGGCTGTCCTGTTGCAAGGCGCGGGCCCTGCCCACTTGTCTGAAGTGGCGGGTAAGGCGTTTGACAATCATCTCCAACTCGGATCGGGCGATCGGCTGGCGGTGAAGGTTTTGGCGTTCTTGGCCCGTTTGGGGATCCTTCCAGCGCACCAGCGTATCGATCGACCGGTTGGCCGATCCCGAGGCCAAATCCGGCGGCAATTCCGTGATCGCCACCACCACCACCGCCGCCCGTTCATCGGTAGTCGAGTCAGCCAACTGAAGCAAATCCGATGGGGCGGAATTGTCGAGGCGACATTGCAAAAAGTTCTCAATCCGTTGCAGTTGCAGGTTTTGGAGCTGTTGGCTGGCTTCAATCCGATCGCTGGTTTCAGCCGAAGCGAACAACAACCCCATTTTTTGGCGATAGAGCGGCTCAGCGCGATCGAGCCAGCCTTGCACGCCTTCCGTTTGCAGTCCCGGCAGCCGCACACTCAGGCCCGCCAAACTGGAGCGGGCGGCCTGGGCCGCTTCGGCGGCCAAGCGGTAAGCAGCCAAAGCCTCGCGGGCTTGGCCCAAATGGTGCGCCATTCGCCCCCACAGCCACAGGGCTTCATAATTCCATTCGGGCCGATCGAGCGGTTCCCATTGCTCAAGGGCCGATCGGGCCGCTTGGGCCGCCCCTGCCCGATCGCCCCCTTGGGCCAACACCTGGCCGCGCAATTGCCAAGCCCAACTCAACAGGGCCCGATCGCCCAAGGATTCCGCCTGTTGTTGGGCCCGTTGCACCAGGGACAACACCTGCGCCATGGGCATCGGTTGGCTTAATTGGCTTAAGGCCCGGGCTGCCGCCAACTGCAACGCCACCGCCGATCGCCCCCCTGTCCAGCGCTGGGCCACCAGTCGCAATTGTTCCGCCCACTCCGACGACTCTGGCCGCCCGCGTTCTGTGGCCAATTCCAGTCGCCCAACCATGGCCGATCGCCATAGGGCTGGATCGGGCCCCAAAATCACCGCGTGATAATGCTCGATCGCGGTTTCAGCCCAACTAGCCTGCTCGGCGGCGGATCCGTCCATGGCCGCCCGCCGACTGGCGATTTGGGCCAAGGTCAATTCCGCCGCCGCGCCCAAAACCGGTTTTGTCTCGATCGCCACCTGCCAAGCCTGTTCAAAATCCTCCGCCGACAGCAACGCCAGGGCCAAGCGATGCAATCCCCGGGCCCGAACGGCGATCGCCTCCGGTTCCTGGGGTGGTTCCTGTTGCCAATGGCGCTGCAAATCCCACAGCCGCACCAAGGCCCGGCGCTGGTTGCCGGCCCCCTGCCAAACGGCGGCCTCGTCAATTTGGCTATTGAGAGTTCCCACGGAGTCGCTGGCCGCTTGGTATTGCTGGGCGGCCATTTGAAAAGCCTGCTCCGCCACACTCCACTGTTGTTGAAGGGCGGCAGTTGCTCCGGCAGCTCCCCACAGCCGAGCGGCCACGGCAGCCGACAGACCACCCGCGAGGGCCGATCGCCCCCGATCGATCCAAGCTTGGGCCGCCGTCATTTCACTGAGTTGCAGGTGGGCCCAAGTCAAATAACTGGCCACCAGCCCAAGGGTTTCTCGATCGCCCCGCTGCGTTGCTGGTTCCAACACCGATTGCCAGAGGGCGATCGCCTCCCGGTAGCGACCCTCGTGATAGGCTTGCCGGCCCGCTTCGAGCAAATCGTCCAGCGCTTGGGCTTGGGCCCGTTCCCCGAGACCCGACAGGGCGATCGCCCCGCCCCACCCCAACAAACCCAGAAGCGATCGACGAGACCAGGAGCGGTTCATGGTTCGGCCCCCCAACGGCAACTCGAGTCAAATCCCGCCCATTGCACTGGAGCAGCGGCCACCAACTGAATTTGCCCAGTTTCGGTTCTTTGCCAATGGGTGGCTTCCAAGATTGGCTCCCGCAGCGGAGAGGTGGTTTCGGCTTGGGCGGTGGTCGTTGGGGCGATCGGGCGCAAATCCGCCGCAAAGGGCATGGTTTCCAAGGTAGCCGCCTCGATCGGGTTGGGTGCTTGGCCCGCCCGTCCCAAGGCAAAAAACTCGATCGCCCCCGGATCCGATCGGGGGCCGCAGGGGCTGGTGGGTTTGGGGGGTACACCAACCGCCGTCGGCAGGGCGATCGCCCCTCGGGCCGGGTCGGGGTTCAACACTTCCAGTTGCACCGTGCCGCTAAATTCGGGCCCCCGCGCGGAGCTGGCGGTGATATCACTGCGATCGGTCAGCGCTTCCCGAAACGCCGTGCCAAACACCCCTTGGGCCCGCAAGTTCACCCGCCCACCAAAACTATTCACCGAATTTGCGGCAATATCGCTGTTTTCCAGTGCTACCAGCGTGTCAGTGTCAATCACAATGTTGCCGCCCGTTGCTTCCCCCTGAGCGTTGGTGCTGATCAGCGATCGCTCCCGTAATTCGATCCCTTGGCTATCAATTTGAATACCGCCAAACGCCCCCGATCGCGTTTCTGCTGACAAATGCCCATTATTCATCTGCAACTGGTCAACAACGAGTCGCATCCGTCCCGCTGCGCCACTGCCGGATGACCCCACAGCCAAGGTCGTTCCTGGCTGCAAGGTCAAGGATCCGGCTTGTATATCAAGGCTGCCTCCTTCTCCCGTTGACTCGACATCTGCTCCCACAAAAACGCCGCTAAAAGAGCCAAGATTTCGCCCCACAACATTTTCACTAAATAGTTCTTGTCGAACAGCAAAACGGGGATCGAATCCTTCTACTAAAACTTGGTCAGCGCTGATTGTAATGTCACCGGCATGGCCTGCTTTTGTAGTTGTAGCAATTGCTTGTCCCCCACTCAGAAACGATAAGCGATTGACTGTAAGGGTAATACTGCCAGCATCCTGATTAGTTAACGTTTGGGTATTAATCACGGCTCCGTTGGAAACAGTCAATGACTGCGCTTCAACTTGGATTGATCCGCCACGTCCAAGGCTCTTTCCTTCTGAAGAACTAATAATCGCACTAGAAGATAAATCGGGACCAACTCCATCAATAACCATGTCTCCAGCTACTTGAATGCGAATACTTCCAGCGTTACCGCCTCCATCTGTTCTCGTAATAATTAATCCACCGCGATCTATGGATAAAGATCCTGCACTAATTTGGATGTTACCCCCTTCCCCTTTACTAGTTCTGGAAGCAGAACTATAAAGTCCACTGGACTGTTGAAAAATTAGTATCTCGTTCTCGGGAAATACAAGTACTTCGTCTAATTGACTAACGCCAGAGATGGTAATCCCATCAGTAACATGAATTAATAAGTTTCCAGCATTACCAGTTCCGCGAGTGGTGGCAGTCATGAACCCCCCATCGCGGAGTGTTAATGAACGAGCTTGGAGATCGATCGTGCCGCCATTTCCTGTGGAGTCCTCTGCACTGCGGCTGTAGATTCCACTTGACTCACGATCAACATCCCCAAAACGGGTATCGACTCCCTCGATTAAGACATCCCCCGTGGCACGAATCATAATGCGCCCCGCATTTCCCAGACCTGCGGTATTAGCCCGAATTGAACCACCATCTAATAAATGAATGGAGCCAACTTGAATATCAATTAATCCGCCATCGCCCGTACCAGATACTTCAGCTAAATTCAAAATACCGCTGTAGAGGAAAGGGTTTTCACTGCTGCCAGCAACCATTAACTGATCAGCAATTATCTTTAGATTTCCAGCATTGCCAACTCCTTCAGTGCCAGTATAAATGCGACCGCCATTCGATAGCTGAATAGACTGAGCCTGAACCGTTGTATTGCCCGCGTTTCCCATGGCATTTGGATCAACAGCATTTGAAAAAAAGGTTAATCCTCCATCAAGGGTAATTGTGTCTGTTGCGCGGGCGCGGATATCCCCACTGATTGGTAAGGTATGAAGAGGTACTTGATCAGCAGCTATTGAGCTAGGTTCTACACCGTCAACCGATTCGGGCGCACGAACTCCCGCGAAAATTTGAGAGCCGGAATTCAGCAAAATATTGTGACCATCAAGTTCCACTGTGCCGCCTTGGGTCAAATCTCGAACATCCAAAAGGGCTTTATTTGTTAATAGAATGTTCGATGGTGAAATAACAGCTTGACCAGTGCCGATCGAGCCGAAATTTGTGGCTTGAATAGTGGCAATTGGTGTATTAAACGCTAGGGTTGCATCGGGAGGGCTGGCGATCAGTTGCAGGCGACCACGTGGCGCAATCAACACACCACCATCCAGCTTGATCGCCCCACCAAACAAGCCGATCGCCTGACCCGGTTTCACTTCTAAACCCGTGGGAAGGGTCGCAGTTGGATCGAGCGATCTCGCCTCCACCCGAATCGGCCCCGGCGCTGCCCCATACTGCAACCCCATCGGCACGCTCATCGACAGCAACGGCCGCCCCGCCGCATCGTTAACTCCAAAACTCAGCCCATCGGCAAACACCAGGCGATCGGCCGTGCTGGCAAAAAACGACCCGCCCAGATCTAGGCGAGCATTGGGCCCAAACAAAATCCCCGCTGGATTTAATAGGAAAAGATTGGCTGCCCCATTGGCCCTCAGCGTCCCATCCAGGAGCGATCGCTGGCCGCCAGTCACTCGGGCAAAAATGTTGGCCACGTCGGCGGCGTTGTTGAAGTGAGCCAGTCCGCCCGTGGGAATCGAAAATTGCTGAAAACTATGAAACAGGTTGCTCCCGGCCCGATCGCCCCCCTCGATCGTCCATTGGTTGGGTTCCCGTTGCTGCACCGTGGTTGAAAGCTGCCCATCCGGGGCGATCGACTCAGCAACCGCAGCAGTGGCCAAAAAACCCGCCATCAACCCATGGGTTAACATAACCCCCACTCCAACCAGGGAGATGGTGCGGCAGTTTAGCCCTTGTAAACCCCAAATGTGTGCCATGGAAGCCCTGACGAAACCAGACACATTTTATCGAACCCTAGCGAGCGGGCGCGAATTACAACGATGGTGCAGTTAAAGTTTCAATAACTTTAAAATTCCCCAGCACCACTTGTGCCATGAAGGTTTCCCCAGGTTCTGCAATGAAATCAATTTGCAAACAGGTGTGACTGTCACTATCTGGGGTGGCCTGTTCTAAGGTTTGTCCCAAAGGATCCAAAAGTGTGAGTTGCAATTCGTTGGGTAAAGGCATTTCCACATTCAGATTTTGCAGCCGAATGGTGATGTCCCACAGCAGGAGGCTCTCAGACAAGTTCTCAGGACTGATTTCTTCTTCTTCGGTGAGTTCATGGTTGCCAATCACCACACTCAAAATAATTGGCTTTTCCAAATTCTGAATATCGAGGGCTTTTGCGCCTGTTGTTTTGGGTTGTTTTCGGTAGCTAACCCTAAAAGAATCTGGTTCCAGGAGATCTTGTAATAAATCGCTCAGATTCTGCCAACCATGATCAAACTGCTTGTCTAGCCAAGAAATCAGGGAAACGGCCGGCTTGGCTCCCGTTGGTTTGACTTCTGGAGGGAGTTCTGAATCAGGTTCTGGATTAATTCTAGGATTGATTGTTGGATTGATCTCTGGATTAATCTTGGGATCAATTTCTGAGTCAGCTACGGCGTTGCTGGTTGAAACATTCTGCTGACTAGTTTCAGAATTTATAACGCGAGTTTCTGCAACTTTTGCATCCCACCATTCTAAGAAATCATCCAAAGATTGGAGGTCTGAGAGCCAAATTTGTTCTCGATCGAACAAGGCCGATGTGGGGATGAACCCAATCAAAGTGGCTTCGGGGCGATCGCCCGTTTGCAAATCCAAGCCAATGGCAAAGTAGCCCACCCGATCGACCCGGGATTCTGGGGCAATTTCCAAAGCATCAGCCCCCGGAAAAACCGGCCGGCACTCTACCCGACCAACGCCCTCGATCGCCAAATCTGCCACATCATCAAATCCTCGAATTATAGAATCCCAACTCTCGCAATCCTGATGGGAATGGGGAATTTGCAGCCAATTTAACCAATCACTGAGGGCTAGGATCGCCAACGTGTTGTGATAGATCACATCACGCTGGTCTGGATGCGTTGCGACCTTAGCAAATTGTTCGGCAGTAGCTCGGTGCTTGGAGCGCAGGGGAATTGTAATTGTTTCGTGAAACTGGTTAGTTTCTGTGGGTTGAGGATTGGGTGAAATGGGGTCAAGGGTCATGATCTAGTTGTCCGTCATTGGAGGGTTAACCAACTCAATTTTGATTGAAATTCAAGTTTGTTTCAGGCTAGTTTCAAGTAATTTTCAATCATTAATTCTGATTGACAATACCGATTTTGAAAAACCAAAGACCAGGGATGGTAGTCCCCAACTGGAGTTGATCAATGTTTGGTCAATCGTCAATTAGAAGAAGCAATTGAAAGAAGCAATTGAAAATTTAGAGCCACCTGAATCGAGAATACTGTCTCCTCTTAGAGGGTTTTTGCTAAAGAATCGGTTTGACGATTGGAGAGTGACGAGAATGATAAAGATGAAGAGCGTGGATGTATTAGGAGATGAATGTCTAGATTTAATTAACCAACTCACGAGAAGAATTTTCCTGAAAAACTAAGTTCAAGGAAGTTTCTGCGTGAATTAGGCTATTCGTCGGGCGGTTGGAGCGACTTCTTAAAGCGCCTAACCGACTCGAAGAACTGATCTTTATTGCGAGTGTAGATGGAGCTGAGTGTATTGGCATTGACGGATAGTTCAATCGCCAATTTCCGCATACTCTTTCCTTGATTTTTAGCATCAATCAGTTGTTCAAGGCGGATTGACTCAAAAACCACTTTTTGTAGCAATCCGTCAGGATCTTGGACTTTGTAAAGTCGCCAAACTTCCGATGAATCTAGCTCTTCTTGGGCCATGAGTGCTGACCAAGGGTTCATATCGGCGGGTAGCTCGCCCTGCTCATCCAGGTTTTCCAGATCTACACCGATTGCAAAGGGTGTGCATACCCCGGTTAAATCTCGAACAGCTTCCTTGAAAAGGTGGTTAAGTTTGTTGTTGAGCCAAGTCATGACTTCACCCCGATCGGGATCGTACGTTTTCCTTTGGATAGCTTTGGGTAGCCAATCAAGCAGGAGAAAAACTGCTTCATCATAAAAATCCCCATATCGAGGATGATCGGAACGAACGTTTTTGGTGCTCAGAGAACGTCGAAGCCGGTTTGATTCACAAACAAGTTTCACCACCTGTTGGATCGCTTTTTTGAACTCTAGACTTTGGGGCGGTAGACTTTGGGCCCGCAGCACCAGGGTTTGGAGGGTTTGGTTTAATTGGCGATCGCGATCGGGATCGGGGGATCCTGGCGGTGGAGGCTGGAAGGTGAATCGCACCACAGACGAAGACCTAATAGACATCGATGTTGAGGCCGGCAATCATCTTTCTATCGCAGCGGTCACCAAAATTTGTGCAAGAGCAGGGAATTTGTTGCGTTTAGTTTACGGCCGGGGAAGCTGGCGGGGCGATCGGGGACGGTGCATTGCTGAGCAAATCCTTGGCGGTGATGCCTTGGCCTTCGGGGCCGAAGTACCAGAGAGCGGCGGCGGCTTCCCCCTGGGTGATCGGTTTTTTGGGTTGCAGAAGGGTGGTGAACCCAAAGACCCGGCGAATGTTGGAGAGTTCGCCGTTCTCGCGATCGGCCGCGATCGCCCGGAGGGTCTGGGCATCTATCTTGGTTGCATCCAAAAATCCCCAAGCCTTTTGCACGGTTTCCACGGTGGCCGGCGGCAAGGGACGACGCAAATCGAGGGGCACTTTCCACAGCACCATGGTTTCCCGTGTGAGGGGGCCATCGGGGCTGAAGGTGGGGCTGTTGTTGCCCGTTAAGCGACTGGGGATAATGCCCGCTTCGGCCAAGCCTTGGATGGTGGAAAAGTCTGGATCCGTGGTGGGCACATCGGTGAAGAGGGGCTGGCTGGTGGCACTGGCCGATCGCACCTGCCAGGCCGGGCGGTTTTGGAACAGTTGGTTATTGGCGCTCACGAGCCAGCGGGCAAATTGCCGCCGGGTCACGATTTGGTTCGGATCCTGGAGGCCCTGGAGGCGATCGAGCTTGCGCCAATCTTGCCAATAGGGTTGCAATTCCTGAGAGAGGCTGGCGATCGGGCTGGGTTGAACGGTGGGACTCGGGCTGGGGCTGGGACTGGGGGCGATCGGGCTGGCGATCGGGTCAGGACTCGGAGCAATCAAGCTCGGACTCGGGCTGGGTTGAACGGCGGGGCTGGGACTCGCTTGCAAGGCCGGGTCGGGCGCGAGGGATTGTTCCAAGGCTCGGCTGGCTGCACCATCGTTGGCACAGCCGCCCAAACCCAAGGGCAATAAGCCGCACAGCAACCCCAAAATGCCCGCCATGCCGAATCTCGACTTGGCCGATCCTGACATCCTCAATCTCGACATACCCGATCTCGACTTGGCTGATCTCGATTTGGCTGATCTGAACGCAATCTCTACGCTATGCCAAATCTTCGAGGGTGTGGCATTGGGCCCGATCGCGCAGCAAATGATCACAAACCACCAAGGCCACCATCGCCTCCACCATCGGCACGGCCCGGGGCAACACACAGGGATCGTGGCGACCCTTGCCCGCCAGCACCTTGGCTTCCCCGGTTTGATCGACGGTGTTTTGGGCCTTGCGGATCGTGGCCGTGGGTTTGAAGGCAATGCGGATCACGACGGGTTCGCCGTTGCTGATGCCGCCTTGAACTCCGCCCGATCGATTGGTGGTCGTCCGCAGTTTGCCCGTTTCGTCCGTGTAAAACTCGTCGTTGTGTTCGCTGCCCTTCAGCAACGTGCCCGCAAAGCCCGATCCCACCTCGAACCCTTTGGTGGCAGGCAACGACATCACTGCTTTGGCCAAGTCCGCTTCCAGGCGATCGAACACAGGCGATCCCAAGCCCATCGGCAAATTCCGCACGACGCATTCCACCACGCCGCCGACGGAATCGCCCTCATCGCGAATCGACTCAATCAGGGCGATCGCCCGTGCCGCAAAATCCCCATCGGGCGATCGCAGAATGTTGCTTTCCACCTGCTCCGTCGTCACGGCCAATGGATCGATCGCCGCTTCGAGATCCTTAATCCGCTTCACGTAGCCGACAATTTCGATGTTGCCAAATGCCCGCAGGATCTTTTTGGCGATCGCCCCGGCGGCCACCCGCCCGATCGTTTCCCGCGCGGACGATCGCCCGCCCCCTTGCCAATTACGAAACCCATATTTCGCGTCATAGGTTGCATCGGCGTGGGACGGGCGATAGGTCTTGGCCATCTCGTCGTAGTCCTGGGGCCGGGTGTCCTTATTGCGCACCAAAATCGCGATCGGGGTACCCAGGGTTTTGCCCTCAAACACGCCCGAAAGGATTTCGCACTGGTCGGTTTCTTTGCGCGGCGTGGTGATTTTGCTTTGGCCGGGCCGGCGGCGATCGAGTTCCACTTGAATTTCTTCGGCCGTTAGGGGCAACCGGGGCGGGCAACCATCGATCACAACGCCAACCCCACCACCGTGGGATTCGCCAAAGGTGGTGATCCGAAACAGATGTCCAAACGTGTTGCCCATGGTGACTTTGTGTGGTGCGGCGGTGCGATCGGCCTGTGAAGCGGCGCTGATTAGTCGAATTTGTATCCTATCACCCGCCTCCGCGTTCCCAGACTGTGGGCCGGAGAGGATAGACCTCTTGCACGAATTAACCCTCTCTGATCAAGATGGGCTAATTAACGATCACTTCGTAGGTTGGGTTGAAGTACGAAACCCAACAGCAGCAAGACTTGCAGTGATCGAGTTGGGTTTCGCAAAGCTCAACCCAACCTACGGAACTAGCTGGTGAGACCCATCGATCGGCACAGACAAGGGGCCTCATCGATCGGCACAGACAAGAAGCCCCATCGATCGGCACAGACAAGGGGCTTAAGCCCCTTGCCCCCCCACGACAACTCCCATTACTTGGGTGAATCGAGTGGCCCAAAACCCTGTTCCTGAAGCCAGCGATCGATATCTGCCAAAACCCGATCGGGAATTTCCCAAGGAAACAGGTGTGCCACGCCGTCATAACAGTTCCATTGGCTGTGGGGTAAGCCGGTGGCGGTTTCCAGGCTCGCGATCGGGGTGATGTGGCGATCGCCCGCTCCGGCCATCACCAGTGCGGGACAGCGAATTTTGGCCAAATCCGCCCGGCGATCATAGCCAGCCTGAAGCGCCTGACGCAGCGATCGGGTGGCCGCTGCTGAGGTTTGCAACACATCCCACACCGCCGATTCAGCTAAGTAGCGATAGGTTTCGGGGGTGTGGCGCTGAATTAGGTAGCGCAGGAGCGATCGCTCGCCAAATTGCCGAATATTCCAAGCCCAACCGGGCCATACCCCATTCAACAGCGCTGCAATCAGGGTGTAGGCCAAGTCCCATCGTCGGCTGGGCATGGGGGCGCTGCGGGGGCGGGCCGCCGTGGCGATCAGAATCAGCCCTTGCACTCGATCGGGATGTCGCAGGGCCAACTCCAGGGCCAAAATTCCCCCCAAAGACCAACCTAAGACAAGGGCTTGGTCAATTTGGAGTCGATCGAGCAGGGCAACCAAATCCGCAATGTGGGCTTCCATGGCAAAGTCACCCCCCGATCGACTGCGGCCATATCCCCGCAAATCCGGCGCGATCGTCCAGAATCGATCGGCCCAATGGCGCGTAAACACTCGCATACTGCGCCCAGAGCCGGGGTGACCATGCAAACACAACAGCGGCAGCCCCCGGCCGCGGGTTTCCACATGGAGCGCTTGCGGGATGGCTTGAGGAATTGCTGGGGCCTGTTCAGAAGCAGCCAACGGTTGATCAACCTCATTACCATAGGAACATCGATATTATGATTCGTAGTTCGATGGCCGAGTTCGATGGCCGAGTTCGATCGTCTAGTTCGGTTGAAATCGCCGAATGAGATTGCTGAAGTTTTGGATCGCCGAGTTCATCGCCCGATCGCAGGTAGCCCCGCCTGATAAACAACGGCCAAGACCAGATATAACCCACCTATGACTAACGCTGATCGATCGCCCTTAGCCAATCCTGATGCACGCGGTTCCGACTCCCGCTTCATTGATGTGCCCACCCGCGATAATTACGATCGGGATGCGGTTCAGGAAATTTTGCAACTCGCGATCGCCCGTCGCCAGGATATTGAGCAATATTCCCGCAGTCAGCTTCTGGAATTGGCCGATGAAATCGGGATCGATCGCACTGATTTGTACGCAGCCGAACAGCGTTGGTTGGCTCAAAATGGGGATCGATCGCAACGCCAACAATTCGTAGCCGCCCAACGGCAGCGCTTAAAACTAAACCTGGGTAAATTTGGCATTGTCAACGGTTTTTTATTACTGATTGACTTGGTTTCCTCGGGTCATTTGGGCTGGTCGCTCACCTTGGGTTTGGGGTGGGGAATGTTCATTGCCCTGGATGCCTGGAAGTCTTTGCAACCGGATACGGAAGACTTTGAAAAACGATTCCAAAAATGGCAACTTCAGCAAAAAACTGTGGATGATTGGGATTAAAGCAACTCCCAATTCTGGCTGAATTCTGGCTGAGTCTTGGATCATATCGAAGCTACTGAACCTGAGTCTTAACTAAGCGGTAACCACCTGAATTGGCCCCTCGATCGCACTGTTGAAAAACTGGCGCACGTAGGGATTATCAGTGGTGTCAATTTCCTGGATTTTTCCCTGCCAACGAATGCGCCCATCGTACAAAAACACCACCCGATCGGCTGTGCGGCGAATAGTGCTGTCCTGGTGGGTCACGACCACATAGGTTGAGCAAAAATTGACCTTTTGGCTCAGTTCCCGCATCAGATCTTCCACAATTGTGGAGGCGATCGGGTCAAGGCCAGCCGTTGGCTCGTCATAGAGCAACACTTCGGGAGTGGGTGTGCCGTCGGGAGCAGGATTTTCAATAATGGCGCGGGCAAAACTGACCCGTTTTTTCATGCCGCCCGACAACTCCGCCGGGTAGCGATCGGCAATGGCCGGCAACCCCACTCGCTCCAGGGCGCGATCGACTAATTTTTGAACTTCATTCGGGGGCAACTGGCCCGCCTCCAGCAAGGAAAATCCCACATTTTCGCCCACCGTCAAGGAATCAAACAGGGCGGCTTGCTGAAACACCAACTTGATTTCTACCCCCTCCGGTTCGTGGCTGTCGCCTAGCAGGCCTTGGCGGGGTTCTCCTAACAAATAAACCTCCCCTTCGTCGGGTTCCAATAGGCCGCTAATCACCCGTAGGATGGTTGATTTTCCTGTGCCGGAGGGGCCAATAATTGCGATCGCCTCGTTGGGATAAATGGCGAAATCTACCCGATCGAGAATTTTGCGATCGCCCAGCGTTTTGCTGACCCCGCGCAGTTCCACCAAGGGGCGATCAAGGGGCAGCGGGTTCGCCGATCCGCCACAAACCAGGGATTGAGACATGGCTGGAATGATTGGATGATTGCTTGCTGTTTTGGATCCGATCGCGGCAAATGTGGCAATTGATGGGTTGCGGCCAATGGGTTGCGATCGATCGGTTGAACTGGTCTCGCAGCACGAATTAGACCGACTGACCAGCAGCCAGCATTCCCAGCCATGCCAACCCACCGAGCGGGCTACTCATCCCGGGATCCAATCCGCAACGCGCTATCCTCATGGAAATTACGACGGTTGGAAACGGTTGATTCCGTTGCTCGCCATTTTAGCCCGCCCGTTTGCGGATCCAGGCTGGGGCGATCGGGATTCAGGATCAGCGGATTAATCACCGGCTCAATCAACGCCAACAACGGGGATCCATGGGTGTTAGGGCATGTCGTCAAATCGTCTAAAACCTTGATTCCGCCGTTGGCAGATCGTGGGGGACAAGGGGCTTGAGCATCTTGTCACAACGACTGGGATATGGAAAATCAATCGTTTCCACCTGATCCTAGGAAATGACGACAGGCCCTAAGCCTACGTCCTTGAAGACGTTCTTGAATACGTGCTTGAAGGAGACGGTAGCCATTGGCCAGAACCCGATCCCCCACCAATGGTTTAATTTCCCTGCATCCCGGTAGCTGCTGCCGTTGCCGCCGTTGTGGCCCCAGTGCTTGTTGTTGATTCTGCTTGCCTTGGCTTCGTTTGTCCGTTTTTCCCCACCTTTCCCTTGAAGAATCGACTGTCCTACTCAACCGTTCACTGGCTCAGCAACCTACCGCGAGCCATTTTGCAGCGCCGCGCCCCCAAACGGGTTAACCAATGGGTGAAATGGCTTGCACCGGGTCTGTTGGTCAAGCGCTGGCTGCTGACCAGTGCGAGCGGGGCGGTGTTGGTGTGGTTTGGGGCGGCCATTTGGACAAAGCAAACCCCGGTGTTTTACACCACTCAGTTTCTGCAAGAGTTTGTGGGGCGCTTGGCCACCCTAATTCCCAACAATGTTTCTGGGCCGCTGGTGTTGGCGGGGGGGTTGGGGTTGGTGTTGTGGGGACAAACACGCACCCTGGGCACGATCGCGGAAGTGCTGATGCCCGATGGGGATGAGGAGCTGATTGATCGTCTCTTGACCCATCGGCGGCTGAATCGGGGGCCGCGCATTGTGGCGATCGGGGGCGGCACGGGCCTTTCCACCCTGTTGCGAGGCCTGAAGCAATACAGCGCCAATATCACGGCCATTGTGACGGTGGCGGATGATGGCGGCTCTTCAGGACGGCTGCGACGCGATTTTGGGGTGCTGCCACCGGGGGATATTCGCAATTGCTTGGCGGCCCTGTCGGCGGAAGAGCGGTTGATGACGGCTTTGTTTCAATATCGCTTCACCACCGGCAGCGGGCTGGCGGGCCACAGCTTTGGCAATTTGTTTTTGACGGCCATGAGCGACATCACGGGAGACTTGGAACAGGCGATCGATGCCAGTTCCCAAGTCTTGGCGGTGCAGGGGCGGGTGCTGCCGGCCACGCTGGAGGATGTGGTGCTCTGGGCCGAACTAACCGATGGCCGCTACGTGGAGGGCGAGTCGAACATCAGCGAGGCCCATGGGCAAATTGCCCGCATTGGTTGTTCGCCGTCCAATCCTCGGGCAGTGCCTCGGGCGATCGAGGCGATCGAGTCGGCGGACTACATCATCATCGGCCCGGGCAGTCTGTATACGAGCGTAATCCCCAATCTGTTGGTTCCGGAAATTACGGAGGCGATCGCCCGTTGTCCGGCTCCTCGGATCTATGTGTGCAACGTGATGAGCCAACCGGGAGAAACGGAGGGCTACACCGTTTCGGATCACATTCGGGCGATCGACCAGGCCTGTGGTCAAAAGTTGTTTGATGCCGTGTTGGTGCAAAAAAATCCCCCCTCCCCCAAAACCCTCGATCGCTATGCCCGCGAACATAGCCACCCGATTCAGCTCGATCGGGAAGCAGTGGCCCGTCTGGGTCGTCGGATTGTGATCGCCAACGTCATTGACGAAGATCCCCACACGGGCCTGATTCGCCACCATTCGGGCAAGTTAGCCCGCGTGTTGCTCCGGTGGTTCGATCGCGCTGCTGCCCACAATCTCGAGAATTCCTAGGGCCAATTGCGCCGTTACCCCAGGGCCAAGATCGCTGATGGGCTGGATTGGGGTGAGCGGCGCGAAGGAGTCGATCGCTTGAAACGGTTCGATCGGCTCCATATCCAATCAGAATTCATGCCCTGGAACCTGCTGCACCTGTTGGTGAGGGACTTGCTGTTGTGGGGGGTGTTTTGTAATTTTGAATGATTAATTTCAGTAATTTCACGTAGAATTGATGTCACACTATTGAGATCTAAAATCAATAATATTTTGTCTTTGTTCTGCCTTAGATCGATCTAGAATTCGCTAGAATGACGATCAAAACTGATTCATCGCCGCTTAATTATCTTTTCATAAATCAGATTGAGAATCATTATCTTTTTGATGAATGCGAAGGGATTTGGCTCTGGGCTGGCGACCTTGGAAGGGCAGTGATTTTGAGGAATTGCTGCCAGCTTTTGATGGTTAAAGGCTAAGGATGAATTCAGTTTGCAATGGACTCAGATTTTTCGTGTGAGGTTTGCCTATGTCTCGGTTCCATTGGCGATCGCGCTTAACCCCGATCGCTGCCCTGGCCCTGTTGGCGGCGGCTCCCGCTGCACCGGCCTTGGCCCAATCCGTTAATTCCACTAGCCCTGACTTGGCCAATCCCGACTCGATCGGGGCCGTGGCCGACACCAGCGAGCTGATCAACGACCTCAACCAATACGGCCAAGAGGGACGCAACCGCCGCACCAGCAGCGCCGATCAGGTCACCTCCGTTTCGCAACTGTCGGACGTGCAACCCACCGATTGGGCCTTCCAAGCCCTGCAATCGCTGGTGGAGCGCTACGGCTGCATTGCCGGTTATCCCGACGGAACCTACAAGGGCAACCGGGCCATGACCCGCTACGAGTTCGCAGCCGGTTTGAACGCTTGCCTCGATCGAATCCAAGAATTGCTCGTGACCAATGTGGCCGACTACGCCACCAAGGCCGATCTAGAAGTCCTGAAAAAATTGCAGGACATGTTCAAGACCGAGCTGGCCGCGCTGCGCGGTCGCGTAGACACCCTGGAAGGTCGGATTTCTTACCTGGAGAAAACCCAATTCTCCACCACCACCAAGCTGACCGGGAACGCGATCCTTGGTTTGCAAGGGGGAACCCTCACGGGCGATGACGACGACAGCAACGCCGAAAACGTCACCTTCAGCAATCGGGTGCGACTGGTGTTCAACACCAGCTTCACGGGCCAAGACACCCTGACCACCCGTTTGGAAACCAACAATGTTCAGAATCCGCTGAACGATGTGACGGGCTTGGGTTCCCTGAGCTATGGCGACGGCAACAGCAACCAAGTTAGCCTGACCTATTTGGGCTATCGCTTCCCGATCGGGGAAAAAGTGGAAGCCCTTGTGGGAACCACCGGGTTGGATTTGGATGACATCCACGACACCCACAACCCCTTCCTCTATGGCGATGGTTCCGGGGCTCTGTCGCGATTTGGTGATCGGCCGCCCGTGTTGCGCCAACCGGCCGATGCTGGGGTGGGCTTGGTTTGGAGTCCCAGCGATCAATGGTCGATCGGGGCCGCCTACATGGCCGGCAACGCCGCCAGCCCCAGTGATGGTAGTGGCCTTTTCGGCGGTAGCTACAGCGCCAGCGCCAGCTTGAACTACAAGAGCAGTGACAGCCGCTTCAGCGCTGGCCTGTTCTTTGCCCACAGCTACTACTCCAACGACGATTACCAATACGCCGACGAAGACTTGGGCCTGTTGGGTCGCACCGGCACGCGCCGCACGATCAACCCCTTTGGCGACCATTCCGCGATCAGCAACAGTGTTGGCCTGCAAGCGAACTATCTGTTCTCGCCTAAGGTGGGCTTGAACGGCTGGGTCGGTTACACCAAGGCGGAAGATGCCCAAAGTGACGACAGCATCGATGTGCTGAACTGGGCTGTGGGTTTGGTCTTCCCTGACTTGGGCAAAGAAGGCAACCTGGGATCCCTGTTGGTGGGTCAGCCGCCGACGGTGATCAGTGCGGATGGCGTGGAAGAGGATGACGAAACGCCGATCCACGTGGAAGCGCTCTACCGTTGGGCCGTGAACGACTTCATTTCGATCACGCCGGGAGTGATTGCGGTGTTCAATGCGGACACGGGCAACGACAACAACACGGCCGTCTTGGGTGTGGTTCGCACTGAGTTCAGTTTCTAGGTTCCTGGTGCTCCTGACCCAAGATCAGGGTTTTAACGATCGATTGGGGCTAATGGTTCGATCGTGCCCAATTCCCAATCATTCATGGAATCATCGTTGCCCAATTCTTGAATGATTTTCTCGTTCTTTTATCCTCACCTTTTTGATGAACTGCGATCGCCCGATCGCAGTTTTTTTGTTGAAAAATCAGAACAACAGCTATAGAATCGCGCGATTAAGCTGATTAATTAAATAATTTACAGTTAATAGCTACGAATAATAACTTGCAAAAGCAATTATTAAGTGATTAATTTTTCCAACGACCAATCGCTATGATCGCCCGTTTTGGTAGAAGCTAGCAAGCTTGTTCGCGAGGGCCATTTTTTGGCTGGTGCAGTCCGTTTCGCGCATTCGGCGGCGCAGCAGCTCCGTGGCGCTATACATCAGGGCTTGGGCTTGGTCTACATTACCCAGGGCCCGATACGTGTCGATCGCCCCTTGGGCCGCTTCTAAATACCAATCTGGATGGCGATCGGGCGTAAGGAAATTGAGGGCTTGCTCAAAACAGAGCCGCGCTTCCTGCAAGTAGGGAAAGGCATCGGAGTGGCGCTGGCCTTCATCAACATGGGCCCGGCCCTTGTGATAGTGCAAAATGCCGCAACCGAGGGCATAGTCTGGGGCTTGGCGATCGAGGGAGTCGATGCCCTGATTCCAGTTTTTGAGGGCGGCCGCGTAGCCATGGAGCCGCCAAAGGGCACAGCCCCGATTAGCCCAGGATTTCCAGTGACTGTTTTGGGTAAGGGCCAGGGCCCGATCGAACGCGGTCACCGCTTCGCCTAACTGCCCCAAACTATCCAACGTGAGGCCACAGTTATTCCACACATCGGGATTATTCGGATCGCTGGCCAAGGACTGGTGAAAGGCTTCTAGGGCTTCCTGGTGGGCCTGTTGGCTATCGAGGGCAATGCCCAAGTTATTCCAAGCTTCGGCATATTGAGGATCCAGCTCGATCGCCCGTTGATAGGCCTCGCGGGCTTCCTGGGTGCGGCCCAAATCTTCGAGCAAGTTGCCACGATAGTTCCAGGCTTCCTTGCAATGGGGATCGATCGAAAGAGTGCGCTCAAAAGACTCCAGGGCTTGAGTCCGTTGACCGAGCTTTTTCTGAAGCAGTCCCCGAGCAAACCAGGCCGCACTGGCGGTGGGTTGCAACTCCAAAGCCCGTTCATAGGCGGCGGCGGCCTCGCTCCAGCGGCCTAGGGTTTGCAGCAACCGCCCACAATCGAGCCAGGCGTTGACAACGTTGGGATCAATGGCCAGGATGTGGCGATAGGCGGCGAGGGCTTCCTCGTGGCGTTCCATGGCCGTGAGGGCGTGGCCATAGTTCCCCCAAAGATCCATTTGGTGCGGAATTTGTTGCAGGAGTGCCTCCAGTTCCGGAAGGGCTTCGGCATAGGCCTTGGCTCCCACCAGGGCGATCGCCCGGCCGTGGCGAGCAACGGTTAAGTCGGATTGGATGTCGAGGGCCCGTTCAAAGGCTTCGATCGCCCCAGGATAATTGCTGGCTTCGAGCTGCTGAAGCCCCAGATCCAACCACTGCTGTAACAGCCAGTCCGCAGAATGCTCGGGCATGACGGTTACTTCGCTGACCATCTCTTCTGGCGGCACTGGGGGCAACCAATCCGCTCCCCCAATTGCCCCGGGCGCAAGAGGTGGCGGCCCAAATAGGGTCACCCCGGGCGACGATGCACCATTAAACGGATCGGAAAAGGATAGGGGTTCCACAGGCTGATCGACGAGCTAACGCGCAATAGGGATCCAAAAGACGGAATTCAGCGAGGTTAGGCGATCGAGCGGTTTCGGGTGACAAGGGGCGATCGGGGATCGTTGGGGTCAGTCAAGCGCGCTCATGTTGACATCAGGAATACCAAGCTCAACCCATTCCGTCAATTCCCTAACCGACAAATTGGCCCAACTGTCAGCAGTTCCTGGGATTTAGCGAGCATTTTGGGCAACAGGGTCTGTTTTGATCGACTTTGATCGACGGCTTGGGCTTTTTTGTTTTGTTGGGGCCGTTCTCAGGTTCTATCGGCGGCGACGGGGGCGATCGCGGCGATCGTCCTCAAAGTTCTCGAAATCGTTGTTCTCAACGTCATCTTCAAGATCATCAAACCGCCCGCGCCCCTCGGAGGCATCACGCCGATCATAACGGGCCAGGGCCCGATCTCGCGGATCCGGGCGGCGGGCTAAGCCGGTCTCCTGGCTCGGGGCCGGACGGCTGGGCCGACGCGATCGACGATTGGGCGGTGGGTCGCTCAGCTCCCGGCTCACCTCCTCAAAGGCTTCCCGCTGCAACAGGGGATAGTCACTGATCCAAACCAGGCGATCGGGAATGTAAAAGTCAGCCACCTGGGCCACGCGGCTCAGGTCAGGGCGATCGGACAAAATCAGGGTCTGGGCCCGCATTCCCGGCTTAATGCCCTTGTGCTCACGGCGTAATGGAGCCTGCAAACGGGTTTCAAATCCCGTCTCGTCGCCCACTTCCAAGTTGAGGCAACGCTCCCGGTTTTCCACAATCACCAACTCGCCCTGGCGGTTCACCGTTTCCTCTTGGCCCACCAGCTCTTCGGTCACATAAACATCCAGAATTTCACCTTCCCAAAAACCGCAATAGCCGAATTTTCGCACCTTGCCATTGCGGAGGCTGGCCCAATAGATGGGGGCCCAAAACCAGTAGAGCGCTGCCGCAAACCCCAGCACAAACCAAATGGGGCCCGTTGCATCGCCCGTGGCCAGGCTGCCCAACCAGGTCACCACCATGCCCACCACGGAAATGGCCAGGCGGCGAATGAAGTCCGCCGGTTGCCCCCAATAGAATTGGTATTGCGGATAGGTGGCGATCGAGGGAATCAGTCGATCGAAAGCGTCACGGGTCAGCGGAACCAGCATAGGTTGTTCGGCGGTGGTTCTGAGGAAGTTATTAAGGCGAGTGGGCACGGTTCAGCCATCGGAGGGCCACGCCAGTTGCCCTCACAAGGGGCCTAAGCCCCTTGCTGCCTAGTGATCGGGTAACGGCAACAGCCATTGGACTTGACCGATCGACATCAGGTTGTCGCGCTGCTACAGCAGTTTTTCGAGACCATAAACCAAGCACTTCAGGTCTATCAGCTTCCGAATCGTCAGCAACACACCGGGCATATAACAAGCCCGATCGCTCGTGTCGTGGCGCAGCGTGTAGATTTGGCCCGGCGCACCGAAAATCACCTCCTGGTGAGCAATTAAACCCGGCAAGCGAACGCTGTGAACATTGATATTGTCGCCGGCCAAGCTGCCCCGCGCACCGGGAATCAACTCCTTTTCTTCCACCTGTGCCGGATTGAAGGTTTTGCCCAATCCAGACATCAGTTGCACCGTTTGCAGGGCCGTGCCACTGGGTGCGTCGGCTTTTTGGTTGTGGTGCAGCTCAATGATTTCCACATGATCGAAATATTGGGAGGCTTGAACCGCAGCCTGCTGAAGCAACACCATCCCGATCGAGAAGTTGGGAATGATGGCACAACCGGTGCTGGCCTTGTCGGCAAATTCCGCCAACTCGCGCACCTGTTCCTCACTCAGCCCCGTTGTGCCGATCGCGGGTCGAATGCCATAGGCGATCGCCGATCGGGCATTTTCATAGACCGAACTGGGGTGCGTGAAATCCACCATCACGCCCAACTGTCGCTCTTGGGCCGCCATGGCCAAAGTCGCCTCTAGCTGATCCAAAATTGGCACTTCCAAGGGGCCGCAACCGACCACTTCGCCCACATCCTGGCCCACTAGCTCCGGCGCGCGATCGACCGCCCCAATGAGGGTCATATCGGGTGCAGCCGCCACCGCCTTCACCACCTCACGGCCCATCTTGCCAGCCGCACCAACCACCACTACCGGAATTGGGGAATTTTGAGTCATGCCCATTCACCGCCGCGTTAAAGACAAACAGAATCAGTCAACCAAGCTCAATCAGTCAACCAAATCAAACCAACCAAATCAAACCGGCTAGGGCCTGTCGTCATTTCCATCGCCGTAGGGGTTGGGTCTCCCAACCCTAACCCGGGTGATCGCTACAACCCTGCCCACCCCTGAGAACACCCAAGGATCACGGGAATGGGCGAGGAAACCTCGCCCCTACGACTGATTGGCTTGAAGAACGAGGTCATCAGGGTTGCAGGCCATTTGACGACAAGCCCTCAATCAAACCAACCAAGACCAACAACCTAAAACAAATGGGCAACCTAAAACAAACTCCTGCCATAAACCAACCTCTGAAATTTGTCAGCCCCTGAAAATCAGCAAGCGAAGACCGACAAGCCACCCCGAACCCACCCAAAACTGCCGCATGGGCCAGGGTCAATGTTCACGCTTCACTCACAGTCGATCGAATATTTTCAGAGCATCGTATTAATTGCTACTTAGTTGATTTCGGGGTCTGAAGATGCGATTGATATGCTCTTTGCGTTGCAACTTGGTCATATTAGACCTGAAAATATCCATTTTTCGCAAAAATAACGACGATGGGCAGAGATCATCAGCCAGGACATAACCGTGATTATGCGGAAAATGATCCAAGAATGCTTCCTCGCCAGAAGCTGAGTCAGCGATAAGATATTGGTAGTTTGCCGTGATGCGGCTTCATTTGCGCCTCAGCTTTTGAGGAGAGCCTTGTGACTTTCTCGATCGACCCGTCTGCCGAGAGTTTGCCCGACGGTGCAGAGAGACCCGTTCTGCGTCCTGATTGGTCGGTGGCCCGCTCCAGTCTGTTGATCGTGGACGATCGAACGGACGATCGAACTCTTTTGCATCAACTTCTAGCGCGTGAGGGCTATCACATCCTGCTTGCGGATAGTGCCCATCAGGCTTGGCAGCAACTGAAGCACCATACCTTTGACCTCATCCTATTGGATGTGTATCTGCCCGATCGCAGTGGCTTTGCCCTTTGCGAGGAGCTGAAAACCAACCCAGAAACTGCGGATATTCCGATTATTTTCACCGGTAGCTCCGATGGCAGCTTAGATAAAATTCAAGCCTTCAAAGTGGGTGGCGTTGACTATTTAATTAAACCCTTTGCCCTCGAAGAAGTGTTGGTTCGGGTTAACACGCACCTGAAAATTCAGCGTGCCGCCAAGCTGGTCGCCGAACAGAATCAACGCCTGCTGGCGGAAATTGCAGAACATGAGAAAACCGCCGCTGTTTTGCGCGAACAAAAGCAATATTTGCGCATCATTTTAGACAATATTCCTCAGCAAATTTTTTGGAAAAACGCTGATTTGGTTTTTTTGGGCTGTAACCAAAGTTGGGCAAAAGCATCCGGCTTAGGGGATCCCGAAAGTGTGATTGGCAAAACCGATCAGGACTTAATTGAAGATCCAGCCATTGCGGAACAATTTCGGGCCCAAGATCGCCGGGTGATTGAAACTAATCAACCCATTTCTCACCAACTATTACGCAAATATCGTCACTCTGAAGGGGGCCAGCCCATCTGGCTAGATTGCTACCGCGTACCGATTCGCGACGAAGCGGGGCAAGTGATTGGGGTCTTAGGGGTTTTGGACGACATCACCGATCGCAAGTTGGCGGCCGATGCCCTGCAAAAGGCGGAAGAAAACTATCGCAGTATTTTTGAAAATGCCCTAGAAGGGATCTTTCAAGCCACTTGGGAAGGGCGATTTATGAGTGTGAATCCGACCTTAGCCCGAATTTGTGGCTATGGATCTCCTCAGGAGATGATGGCATTAATTACCAATGTGGGCCATCAACTTTATGTGCGATCGCACCGTCGCGAGGAATTTTTGGCTTACATGGCTCAATACGGAGAAGTATCCAATTTTGAGTCGGAAGTTTACCGGAAGGATGGCCGGCGAATTTGGATTTCTGAAACCGTTCGCAGTGTTTATGACGCTGGGGGCAAGTTTCTTTACTTTGAAGGCATGGTGCAAGAGATTACCGAACGCCGCAAAACGGAGCTGGAACTGCGGCAACAACGGCAACAGTCGGAGCAATTATTGCTGAATATTTTGCCCCAAAAAATTGCCCAGCGCCTGAAAATGCAACAGACGGCTATGGCCGATCGCTTCGAGTCGGCAACGGTGCTGTTTGCGGACATCGTGGGGTTTACGGAATGGGCTTCCCAAATTCAAGCGGCGGAGTTGGTGTCCTGTTTGAATGATATTTTTTCGGAGTTCGATCGCATTGCTGAACGCTATGGCGTTGAAAAAATCAAGACGATCGGGGATGCCTACATGGCCGTGGGGGGCGTGCCTTCGGCGCATCCTAACCATGCCATCAACACGGCGCGTATGGCGTTGGAAATGCAGCAGGCGATCGGGCAGTTCCAACGCAAAAATGGGCAAACCTTTCAGTTGCGCATTGGGTTGAATACTGGCCCCTTGGTAGCAGGGGTCATTGGTATTCGCAAGTTTATCTACGATCTCTGGGGCGACACGGTGAATATTGCCAGTCGGATGGAGTCCCAAGGGGAAGCGGGCAAAATTCAGGTGACGGCTTCCACGGCGGCCCTGTTGGGCAATCAATTTGTTTTGGAGCCGCGTGGGCCCTGGCAAGTGCGAGGACGCGGGGAAATGCTCACCTACTGGCTGGTGGGCGAGCGACCGCCAGTGCCGGATCCCGATCTTGCTGAAAGAGCTGGTGAAATAGCTGGTGACCCCAGGATGAATCATCTGAATAAATGAATCCAATGAATCATCTGAATAATTTTAGTAATTCCAATCCGGGTGACTTTGACCCCGATCGTGCGGCGGGGAGTGATCGTCCAGCCGATGATCGGCAAGCGGCGGACAGTCAGCGCGGGGATTTTGATCCGGTGGATGATCCCAAGGATTTGAATTCGATCGATCATAATGGGCAGACCCCTACCCATTCGGCCCGCTCTGGGGCTGGCCATGCTGTCGATCGCGCCACCGATGCCCATTCCTAAGACCGCCCTCAGACCTTCCTCAACCGAGTCTCCCTACGACTGGATGGCCAAGGCCCTCCAGACGATTCACCGGGCCCATTGGCATCGATCGCCCCAGAGCCTGAGCGGCCGGCCGGGGGCCGTGGTGGAGCGCGACGGCCGCACCCTGATTAATTTCGCCAGCAATGACTATTTGGGACTGGCGGGCGATGACCGGTTAATGGCCGCCGCGATCGAGGCGATTCAAACCAACGGAACCGGCAGCACCGGCTCACGGCTGATTACCGGCCAGCGAGCGTTGCACCGAGAACTGGAACAGGCGATCGCCCAACTGAAGCAGACCGAAGACGCGATCGTCTTCAGTTCCGGGTATTTGGCGAACCTGGGCACGATCGCCGCCTTGGTGGGCCCGCGAGATTTGATTTTGAACGATGCCTATAACCATTCCAGCCTGATCGCCGGAGCCAAACTCAGTGGAGCCACGGTGGTGGACTATCGGCATGGCGACTTGCAGGAATTGGGCGATCGGCTCCAAAGCCACCGTTCCCAATACCGCCGCTGCCTGATCCTCACGGACACGGTGTTCAGTATGGATGGGGACTTGGCTCCCCTGCCGGAAATTCTGGACTTGGCGGAGGCCTTTTCCGCCATGGTGTTGGTGGATGAGGCCCACGGGACGGGGGTTTTTGGGGCCACGGGGGCCGGCTGCGTGGAGGCCCTGGGGTGTAGCGGGCGATCGCTGATCCAAATGGGAACCCTCAGCAAGGCCCTGGGCAGCTTGGGGGGCTATGTGGCCGGTTCAGCAACCCTGGTGGATTTTTTGCGCAACCGCGCCGCCAGTTGGATTTACACCACAGGCCTTTCGCCCGCCGACACGGCCGCCGCCCTGGCTGCCATTCGGATTGTGAACCAAGAACCCGATCGACGGGCCGCCCTTTGGCAAAACACCCGATCGCTCCGGCAAGCCCTTCAGGATTGGTTAGCCACCCAGCCCGCCGAACTCACCCAGGGCGATCGCGCCTACCGCCTGCTGCCCAGCGAATCTCCGATTCTGTGTTTGCAAGTGCCCAACCCGGCCACCGCCAGCCAATTGGGGCGATCGCTCACGGAAGCCGGCCTGTGGATCGGAGCCATTCGACCGCCCACCGTGCCCACCAGCCGCCTGCGCCTGACCCTGATGGCCACCCACCAGCCCGAACATCTGGCCCAACTCATGGCCGCCCTGCGATCGGCCATTCCCCTAGGAGCCTAAGGGGATGTTTGAAAAGTCTCTGGAAGCTCTGGTTAAGCCGCTTGTCTGCATTGATCGTTAGCCGCTTGTCTGCATTGATCGTTAGTCGCTTGTCTGCATTGATCGTTAGTCGCTTGTCTGCATTGATCGTTAGCCCCTTGTTTGCATTGATTGTTAGCTCCTCGCCTGCATTGATCGCTGGGGTAAGCGGTGCATCAATTTTGGCTGCTCAGACCGCCTCATCAGGGGGGGAAATGGCTCCCCGCTGCAACCTTAGGAAGGCAAATTTCTAGGGCTGTTAGTGACCTTTCCAGACGTTTTTCAAGGTCAATCAATCCCAAGCCCAAATTTATGACAAGCGTACCCTGGCAACTCCTAGAACCCGTTTGTGCTAAAATCTTGGAATGTTTTGAAGTTATAGGGCTTTAGGCAAATTTAACCTGCCTAAGATGTTCAATCTGGAGTGGAGCGAGCATGACCAGCAACTATGGGGCAGATCAAATTCAGGTTCTTGAAGGGCTTGAACCTGTCCGCAAGCGACCGGGAATGTACATCGGCTCCACTGGGCCGCGCGGTCTCCATCATCTAGTTTACGAGGTGGTGGACAACTCGATCGATGAAGCCCTCGCTGGTTATTGCACCCACATTGAAGTGGATCTGAATACCAACGGCTCCGTTACCGTCACCGACGACGGCCGCGGCATCCCCGTTGACATTCACCCCCAAACCGGCAAATCCGCCCTCGAAACCGTGATGACCGTGCTGCACGCGGGCGGCAAATTCGGCGGCGGTGGCTACAAAGTATCCGGCGGTCTGCACGGCGTGGGCGTGTCCGTGGTGAATGCCCTCTCGGAAGAAGTGATTGTTGAAGTCAAGCGCCTGAGCCAACGGCACGTTCAACGCTACAGCCGAGGGATTCCCCAAGGCCCCTTGACCAGCGAACCCAGCGACGATTCCCAAACGGGCACGCGGGTCACCTTCTTGCCCGATCGCGAAATTTTCATCACCGGCACGGAATTTGACTACGCCACCCTCGCCAGTCGGCTGCGGGAGTTGGCCTATCTGAATGCGGGCGTGAAAATCACCTTCAGCGATCACCGGCTGGAGCTGTTGCGCACCGAGCAGCCCAAGGTTGAAACCTACTGCTACGAAGGCGGCATTCGGGAATATGTGGCCTACATCAACCGCGATCGGCTCCCCCTCCATGAGGAAATTCTCTACGTGCAAGGGGAGCGCGACGGGGTGCATGTGGAAGTGGCCATGCAATGGTCGATCGATGCCTACACGGACAACCTATTCGGGTTTGCCAACAACATTCGCACCGTAGATGGCGGAACCCACCTGGAAGGGTTGAAGGCTGTTTTGACCCGCACCATGAACGCGATCGCCCGCAAGCGCAACAAACTGAAAGATGGCGATGCCAACCTGGGCGGCGAACATATTCGTGAAGGGCTAACGGCGATTATTTCCGTCAAAGTGCCCGATCCAGAATTTGAAGGACAAACCAAAACCAAACTCGGCAACCCCGAGGTACGCGGCATTGTCGATTCCCTGGTGGGGGAAGTCTTCACGGAATATTTGGAGTTCCGGCCCGGCGTGGCTGACTCGATTTTAGAAAAGGCGATCCAGGCCTTTAATGCGGCCGAAGCGGCTCGCCGGGCCCGGGAATTGGTGCGCCGCAAGTCGGTGTTGGAATCGTCGCCCTTGCCGGGTAAGTTAGCCGATTGCAGCTCGAAGGATCCGTCCGAATCAGAAATTTTTATTGTGGAAGGCGACTCGGCAGGCGGTTCCGCCAAGCAAGGGCGAAACCGCCGATTCCAAGCCATTTTGCCCCTGCGCGGGAAGATTCTCAACATCGAAAAAACCGACGATGCCAAGATCTATAAAAACACCGAAATTCAGTCACTAATTTCCGCCCTGGGATTAGGCATCAAAGGCGAAGAATTTGATGTTTCTCAACTGCGTTATCACCGGGTGGTCTTGATGACCGATGCGGACGTGGACGGGGCCCACATTCGCACCCTGCTGCTCACCTTTTTCTATCGCTATCAACGGGAACTGGTGGAGCAAGGTCACATTTATATTGCCTGCCCGCCCCTATACAAAGTGGAGCGCGGCCGGAATCATCAATATTGCTACAGCGATCGGGAATTGCAGCAGATTTTGGCGGGCTTCCCGGCCAATGCCAACTACAACATTCAGCGGTTCAAAGGTTTGGGTGAAATGATGCCCGATCAACTTTGGGACACCACCATGAACCCGGAAACCCGCACCATGAAACGGGTGGAAATCGATGACGCGGCCGAAGCCGATCGAATCTTCACAATCTTGATGGGCGATCGGGTGGCTCCCCGCCGGGAATTTATCGAAACCTACGGGGCAAAACTCAACCTCACCGACCTGGATATTTAGCCTGGATCTTCAGAACCCGTTGAGGGGCTGGCAAGCATTGGCGTTAAATTAGCGGAATGCCCACCGTCGCCGCCGGACTGGTAGTGATTGCATTGCTATTGCCATTGACCCGATTCGCAGAAGCTTGGGCAATTCCTTCCCTGGGATCAATGGTCAGATCATGATCAGCATCTGCGTCATGGGGAGTGGTGCGCCGGGCCAACTGTGTCAGCCGATCGAGCGGTAACGTAATAGTAAATTCCGCTCCCCCTTGGTGATGGTTCTTGGCTTCCAGGGAACCGCCATGGGTTTCCACAACAATTTGGTAGCTAATTGATAGGCCCAATCCTGTGCCTTGACCCACGGGCTTGGTGGTGAAAAAGGGATCAAAAATTTTGTTGGCGGCGGATTCATCCAAACCAGGGCCATTGTCTCGAATCGAAATCACAATTGCTTCCTCTAGACAACCGGTTGTGATCCACAATTGCGGCTGTTCGTCATTGGGTAACAAATCCATCGCGTCGATCGCATTGCTCAAAATTTGCAAAAACACCTGATTGAGCTGGCCCGCGTAGCAAGTGACGGTGGGCAATTTTCCCAGCGATCGATGCAAGGTAATGCAAGAACGAGTTGGCATGGGCCCCAGTCGATTTTGCAAAATCGTTAGGGTACTTTCAAGACTGGCATTGAGGTCAACAATTTTGACTTCTGCTTCATCCAGGCGCGCAAATTCTCGCAAGTTGCGAATCAGATCCCGAATGCGAACTGCTCCATATTCCATGGATTGCAGCAACTTTGGATAGTCTTGGAGAATAAAATCATATTCAATTTCTTCCCATTTCTCGCGCACTCGCTCCGGCAGTTTAGCCAGGGCTTGTTCTATGGGTTCATCGGGTTGATAGCCCAGTTCTTGAATACAGATTTGATGTAGTTCAACAATATCTTCAAAATAGGAACGAGCATGGGCCAGGTTGCCAAAAATAAAGCTAACGGGATTATTAATTTCGTGGGCTAATCCGGCCACCAATTGACCCACACTGGACATTTTTTCGGTTTTGATCAGTTGTAATTGGGTATGGCGCAGATCATCCAGGGCCCGTTGTAGTTCGATCGTCCGTTCCAAAACCCGCTGTTCCAATTCTTCATTGGCCTTGCCCAAGGCCACAAAGGACTCCCCTAGCCGGTGGGCCATGTCCTTGAAAGCCCGCGCCAAAATACCCAGCTCATGGCGATCGTGGGTGGCCGCGAGCTGGTCAATGTGGCTGTGTTGCTGGAGTTGCAGAAAGGAGGCTCGATCGAGCTTAATCACCTCATGGGTCAGCAATTGCAAGGGATAGATCGCCCGGTGGGCCAAGCGCCAACTGAGCCAACCGGCCGCCGCTCCCGCCGCGATCGATCCAAGGGTCATCTGTAAAATCAGGTCACGCAGCGGCGCATAGGCATCAGCCAAGGGCAACTCCGTCACCACCCGCCAGCCGCTGGAGTTGCTGGAGGGGATGGGCGCAACGGTTCCAATCACCTGCGCCTGTTTTAAGCCTTGATATTGGGTCACTTCCCCCGCGATCGCCTGATCCAAATGTTCAGCCAGGTGTTGCCCCTCCAAATTAATGGGGGCGAAGGTGGTGGGGTCGGCATCGCTCACCGTTAGCACCACATTGCGCCGATCGAGCAGATAGGTATAGCCCGCCTCTTCGCTCCAGGCCTCACTGAGCACAGAATCCAGGAAATCTAAATTCACCCGGGCCAACAACACCCCCGCAATCTGCTCCGAACGATTGCGAATGGGCACGCTCATCATGATCCAGCGCACCCGCCGATCGTGGAGCTGCTCTGATTCCACCCAGCCCACATAGTCTTCGGCCCAGCGGTAGGCCCGCGAGAAGGCCACAGTGTGGTTTTGGTTTTGGGGACGAAAGAGGGGATCTGTGGCCACAAAGGTGACGGGTTGTCCCGATCGATCCAAAATCGCCACCATCTCATAGGCCGAATCGTGGCGAATCAGGGCCTCCAGGAGCGATTGCTGCACCGGCACCGGCAACTCTGACAATCCCGTCACCCGCGACAAATAGCCCAATTTGCGCTGGAAATCTTCCAGATAGGTACTCATCCGCTCCGCCACCGCCCGCGACTGGGCCGCTTGCAATTGGTGCAGCGTTTTCAGTTGTACCTGAGTGCTGTTGTAGGCCAACAGGGCCCCAGTGGCCAGCGTTCCTAGGGAGACCATCAGCGTCAGCCCCAAACGGATTTGCAGCGCCAGGGACATGGGCCACCAGCGGCGATAGTTCACCAATTGCTGAAACCGTTGTTTGAGCCTCATTCGTGGCTAATCCATAGCGCCTCGCTGGCAGCAGAGGGTTGGCGATTGTTCAGCACTTTCCCCTGCACCTTAACCGTCGGCATCACTTGGCGAGCAACTGTTGCTGTTAAACCCATAGCCCAACCATACATCAGCCAGCACATCAGCCGGCACATGGATTAATTGGCCAACCGACCCATCAATCAACCGGCCAATTGACCCATAGACCGATCGATCAATTCACCCATTCATCAGCCGACTCATCAGCTTGTCCCTTGGCTGATCACTTTGCACTTCAATCAAGGGATCAACCAAGGGATCAATAAGTCGATCGATCAACCCGTCCATTGGGCGGTTGATTGGGTCTACCAAGCTGTACATCTATTTTCTTGCTGTTCCGCTTGTTTCTTGCGATACCTCAACTCCCTAGCTGTTTAGCTTGCAGTCTAGGAGAAATTTGCCGAGCGAATTGATCCCCACTGAACTAAATTCAACCGAAGCCCTCAATTCAACCACGGCCAATACCAAAGCTAATCCCTAAATCAATACCTGTTTTAAGTGCGCTGGTAATTGTCACAAGAGATTGAGAGGACTTCATCCAATCCCAAAACCCTAATGGTTTAACGCTCCTCTAAAACCTCCAAGCGGCCGCTACGAATTTGGTCATGGAGATCCACAATTTCCTTTTGACTCTCAGGGTTCAGGTTACCAATGGTGGGAATAAATTCCAGCACCCGTTCTGATAGGCCAAAGAGGTATTGGCGACCTTCCCAACGTCCCCGTTGGGCCAGTCGGGCCCCATGCAAAATTAGCTCTGGCACATGGATAAGACCACTGGCCAAAATTAAGTTGGGGGCCAATTTGCGAGAATCGGGGCCCAACACCACCATGGGCAATTGGCGATCGACCGCTACGTTAACAATGGCAGGATTATTCGTCCAACAGTTCATGGCCAACCCATCAATTCCCGCGCCGATCAGCTTTTGGGTGAGGGCGATCGCCTTGGGTTCGTCATCAAAGCTCCCCACCCATTCGATCGAAAGCTTGCGATCGGGTGCAAAGCGGCGCAGGGCATTTTGGAAGGCTAAGTTGAATTGCTTAATGGGCGGTGTGGGCAGGCTGGTGATCAGGCCAATATGTTGCAGTTTGGGCTGCAAGGCCAGGGTTGCCCCCAGCAGGTAGCCTAACTCGGAGTTGCGATAGCCCAAGGCTCCGAAATTCCGGTTGTTGCCACTGTCGCTAGCCACTATGGCAAAACGGGTGCGAGGATAACGAACTGCCGCCTTGATCATATCGTCGCGGAAGGTTCCGCTGTGGCCAATGATGAAGCCGAAACCTTCTTTGGCGTAGCGATCGAGCGCTTGCGGCAGGCTGGCGGGTAACCCCTTGTTGATGTCATCGGTGTAGGCAATTTCTGCGTTTAATTCCCGCTCAATGCGCCCGAGGCCGGTCATGCCTTCTCGGCACCAATCGTCACTGTCTGCGCCCCGAGGCAACAGCATAGCCACCTTGAACAGGGCAGCTCGGCGGCTGCGCTGGGGTGTGCTGGGCGCGAGAGCGCAATTGTTGAGGACGATCGCGCTACCGGCAGCGCCTAGGCCATACAGCAAATCCCGTCGTTTCATAGCAGTCGTTCAGTGGAGAGGGAAGGGTCAGAAGCGGTGTCTGGGGTGGGCAGGTGGCTGGGCCAACCAAACCAGGCGGCTTGCTTGGGGCCCGCCGTCTGCGATCGAGAGGGGGCCTAGCTCCAGCGATGCAACCAGGCCAGTAACTGGCGGGTGCGATCGGAGAGTTGGGTTTTGCGATAGGCATCCGCCGCCTTTTTGATGCATTCAGCCTGGGTGGGATAGGGATGCACCACTTTGGCGAGCCGGCCCAGCCCCCAACCGGCGGCCATGGCTAGGGCAATTTCGCCAATGGTTTCGCCCGCGTGGGGGGCAATGAGCGTGGCCCCCAAAATTTGGTCTCGATCGGGTGCTAGCCACACTTGCAAGCACCCTTCGGCAACCTGGTCAGTTTGGGCCCGATCGACTTGGCTTAAGGGTACTTCAATCAACCGAGGGGCCGGCCCCGGGATAATTGAGCTAATTCCCTCTCCGGGATCAATCCAGCCCACGCTGGCCACTTCCGGATCGGTGTAGGTGACCCGGGGCATGGTGACCTTGCTCCAACGGCCCTTGCCCAGGCCAAAGGGCGTAAACAGGGCATTTTGCAAAACAAGACGGGCCGCCGCATCGGCCGCATGGGTGAATCGATCGCCCTGGCACACGTCACCCGCCGCAAAGATACGAGGATTGCTGGTTTGCAGAAAATCATTGACGGCGATCCCTTGGGGGCCAAGGGCCACTTGGGCCGCTTCCAAGTTCAGGGTTTCAACATTGGGCGATCGACCAGTGGCCACCAGAATTTCATCCACAGCAATCGCAGGATGTTGGGCCATCTGAATTTCACAACCCAAGGGCGATCGATCCACTTGGGTCACCGTTTGCCCCGTCAACACCGTGATTCCCTCTCGCTCCAAGGCCCGTTGCACAATGGCAGCCGCGGCCGCACTTTCGCGCGGCAACAGTCGCGATCGCCGTTGAATAAGGATCACTTGGGTTCCCAGTCGGGCAAAAGCCTGGGCCAGTTCACAGCCGATCGGGCCGCCACCCAAAATGGCCAGGCGATCGGGCCGCTGCACCCAATTAAAAAGGGTCTCGTTGGTGACAGAGCCTGCTGCGGCCAAGCCCGGAATCGGCGGCACATGTGGGCGGGTTCCGGTGGCAATCACGGCTTTTTTGAACCGCAGCGTTTGGGAACCCACCGCGATCGATCGAGGATCTTGAAAGCGCCCTTCGCCCAAAAACACATCGACCCCCAGCCCCTGAAACCGCTGGGCTGAGTCATGCACCGCCAAGCGCGATCGCACGGCCCGCAGTTGGGCCATGGCCGCCGCAAAGGTTGCCGGTTCCACGGGCGATCGGGCCGCTTTGGCCGCCGCAATCAAGCTCTTGGAAGGAACACAGCCCACATTCAAGCAGTCCCCACCCAACCAGCGGCGCTCAATGAGGGCCACCTTTAGCCCCAAGCCCAAGCCCGCCGCGCCGGCCGCCGCCACCAAACCTGCCGGCCCACCGCCCACCACCACCAGGTCATAGCAATCCGCCGGTTGCGGATTCACCCAATCTTCCGGGGCGATCGCCGCTAGCCACTGTTGATTGGACGAATCTTGAGGAAGGGCGATCGATTGCATAGGTCAGAAGTGGTGAAATGGGGGTGTGAAATGGGTCGAGATGGAAATCTTGGGCAGAAAAAAGCACCGGCTGTTGTTGGGACAAGTCGCTCAGGGTCTGTCGGCAAATCACCCGAAACCCTAGTGGTCTCGGTCTCCCAACCGATCAATCGTAGGGGCGGGGTCTCCCCGCCCAGTTCCCGCGATCCTTGGGTGTTCCCAGGGGTAGACAGGGTTGTAGCGATCGCCCGGGTTAGGGTTGGGAGACCCAACCCCTACGGTGATGGATAAGGACGACAGGCCCCCAGTCCCTTGTTACGACGATTGGGGCATCGCCAATCAATCATTTCCGCAGGATTCCAACCAATAACGACAGGCCCTAGCCCCGGATTGCTTCAGTCCATCGCCAATTCAGGCCATGTTTAGCCCATGCCCATCAGCCCATACTCAATAATGACCAAAGAATTGATTAACCCATTCATCAACTAACGGCAAACACCTCAACATGGTTCTGAGCGAGGAACAACCAACGATGGATTTTTGGGAAACGGCCTACCAAACGGGCAAAACTGGCTGGGACTTGGGGCAACCATCACCCGTTTTAGCAGCCTGGGCCGATCGCCCCGACGTGACATCGGGGGGACGCATGGCCGTGGTGGGCTGCGGCCGGGGCCACGACGCGGTGTTTTTGGCCGATCGGGGCTTTCAGGTCGTGGGGTTTGATTTGGCCCCTTCTGCCATTGCTGAAGCTGACCGGGCTGCCCGCGATCGGGGTGTGGCGGCGGAATTTGTGCAGGCAGATATTCTCAATTTGGCGGCCAATTGGGTTGGGCAATTCGACTGGGTGATTGAGCACACCTGCTTTTGTGCGATCGATCCCAGTCTGCGGCCGGCCTATGTGCGGGCCGTGCGATCGCTCCTGAAGGATCAAGGCTCTTTAGTGGCGGTGTTTTTCGCCCACGATCGCCCCGGTGGCCCACCCTTTGGCACCAGCGTTGCCGAAATTCAGCAACTTTTTGAGCCACAGTTCGTGATCCAAGAACTTCAACGATCGGCTCACTCCATCGATCGACGACGCGATGAGGAATATTTGGGTTGGTTGCGGCCGCGGTTAGCCTCGCGATCCCCGGTCATGTCTGGGGAGAGTGGGCCCTTGGTATGATGGTGAAATGCTCGGCCAATTCGTCGATCCGTTTTGGTAGCCTCACCCCATGTCCGACCCCAATCTTGATCGCATTGCCGACCAACTCGAAAGCCCCAATTCGCGCGATCGGCTCCTGGGCCTCACGGCTCTGCGGGATGTGTCGCCGGTTGATGCCGTACCGCTGATTAAAAAAGTTCTCAACGACGACCATTTGCAAGTGCGCACCATGGCCGTTTTTGCCCTAGGACTGAAGCCCACAGAGGAATGTTTTGATCTGCTGATGGGCCTTTTGGCGGACAAAGACTACAGCATCCGCGCCAATGCAGCCGGAGCGTTGGGCTATTTGCACGATACCCGCGCCGTTGAACCCCTGATCCGCCTGTTCTATGAGGATACGGATTGGTTGGTGCGCTTCAGTGCGGCCGTTTCGTTAGGGAACTTGGGCGATCCACGCGCCCGCAAAACCCTGATCGATGCGCTGGACAGTCCGGAGGTGATTGTGCAGCAGGCGGCGATCGCGGCGCTGGGGGAGGTGGGAGCCGTGGAAGCCGTTGAGCGGATGTTGACCTTTGTGCAGTCGGATGATTGGCTGGTGCGGCAACGCTTGGCGGAATCGCTGGGTAAGTTGCCCAGTGAGAAGAGCCGATCGGCCCTGAAATATCTTGCCAAAGATAGCCATCCCCAGGTGGCCGAAGCGGCGCACTATGGATTGCAACAGCTTGATCAACTCGATCAACCGTCGAATCCCACGGCCGATCAACCCCTGGATTCATAATCTGGATTCATGGGGCTTTGAGTTGCTTGGCCTGGCTCAGATCCAAACAGTGACTTGGCCAGGCGATCAAAACGCATTTTCAGCTTCCCAGGGCCCAACCCATTTCAGCCTTAGCCTTTTTTGAGTATTTTTTTACGGCAAAACCCTAATCAACCATCAATTCTCTGTTTCATCATGAGCACGATCGCTGAATTTTTAGAAAAATGTGTGGGTAAGTGGTTTTCCCAACGAACGGGCCACAATTTGACCGATCGCAAATCCGTTTTGGGTAAAGGGGATCTTTGGATGGAGACCCTAGCGGCCGACGCACCGGAGGCGATCGCCCTTTGTCAGAAATATGGGGCCGATCCGCAGGCGATCGCGGCGGGTCTGAAAATGCGCTGGGAAGCGATTACGGCTTCTCCGAATAAAGAATTGGGATCCTCGGTGCTGTTGGCCTTGGCTCCGGATCCGTCGGGCGCAGGGCCGCTGTTGGCCACGCCGGGCAGCAACGGCCAGCCCCAACCGGGTCGCTACAGTTTCGGCAGCGATGGGGCCCTGTGGATTACCTTGCCGGTGGAGGGTGGCTGGATTGAGGAGCGAATTTGGTTTGCTAGCGATAATCTCCGGTTTCGATCGAGCACCACAACCCGATCGGGCGGCCCCACCTTTGCCTCCTTCTGCTCCGAAATTCGGATGGGCTTAACGCCCCCCAAGGCCTAGGAGGGCTGGCGATTTCCCGACAATCCTGAGGCGATCGGGGGGTGGGCCGCCGGGTTCGTGGCTGCGCCATTCATGGGGCCGTTGGTTGCCAATCGATCGAGCAACCAATAGGTGGTCATTGTGCCCTTGCCCTTGATGGCAATTTCGCCCCGCCGCTCAAATTGGAAGCGATCGTTCAGGGTTTGGTAAACCGCTTCGGTCACCTGGATTTGGCCCGGCATTCCATGGGACTCCATTCGGCTGGCCGTGTTCACCGTGTCGCCCCACAGGTCGTAAATAAACTTGCGGATGCCAATCACGCCGCCCACCACGGGCCCTGTATGGATCCCGATCCGGATCGAAAAGGGGTGCTGGGTGGAGTCGGCGGCGGGCTGGTAGGCCACGATCGCCCGTTGCATGGCCAGCGCCATTTCCGCCACCGCCGTCACACAGTCCGGGTGCGGATCCGGAACGCCCCCCACCACCATGTAGGCATCCCCGATCGTCTTGATTTTTTCGAGGCCATAGGTATCGGCCAGCGCGTCAAAGGTGGAAAAAATGTGATTGAGCTGTTGCACCAACTCGCCTGGGGTGATGTGGGCTGCTAGTCCGGTGAAGTCCACCAAATCCGCAAACAGCACCGTTGCCTGTTCAAACCGTTCCGCGATCGGGTGTTCGCCCCGTTTCAAGCGTTCCGCGATCGCGGGGGGCAAAATATTCAGCAGCAGGCTTTCCGATTCCCGCTCTGCCCGTCGCCGCTCCAAAATTTCCTGGTGAATCCGGTTATACATCTGCCGGAAGGCCGTAATCACCTCCCCCAACTCGTCGGGGCGATCGACCTGACAGGCATATAACATCTCCCCAGAGGTATCCTCACGACTGATTAAGTCCGCCGCTCGCCGCAGGTCGTCGCGCATTTGTAAAATCGGCACGATCGCCACCCGCGACAACACCACCATCGTCACCCCCGTTGCAAACACCGAAATCAGCACCACCAATCCCAGAATGCGGAGAATAAAAGCCTGCAATTCCGCATAAACCGGGCGCATATCGTGGCGAACCACCAGGGTGTAGTTGCGTCTGGCATCGGGCGGCCAAGCCAAATCGAGCCGTTGTTGATCGCGGCTCAGTTGTTCACGGCGACCCGCAGCCACCGCCGTGATGGCCAATTCGGGCGTTTCTCCCACCGTGGCCACCAAACGCCCCGATCGGTCATAGAACGCCAGTCCCTTCCAAAGGGAAATCGGGTCATCCGTCTGATTGGCCAACCGCTGGGCCAACCGCACGGGATCCTGAAACTCCGGTGCAGCCTGCGACCAACGCGCCAGGGTCACCACCTTGGCAGTGGAAATCCGTTGCATGTAGTCAATTAGCTCACGTTCCCTTCGCCAATAGGAGGGAATGAGAATCACCGCCTCAATGGTCACAATACTCAACAACACCCCCAAGGCCACCGTTCGCGACAAACGAGCCTGAAAAGGTTGCAGCAAACGTTTCATGGGGATGAGCGGGGCGAAATTAGAATGGCAGTCCCATAGCTTGCTGGGGTGGGGCTGTCCTCAGTGTAGTCGGCGGAACCAGCACAGTGCATGGGGGAATCGGGGCAGACCATCGATCGCCCTTAGTCACCACCGGATCGCCCCCAAGGGCAGGGCAACCCTGACAGCCCTTACGGCTCGATCGCGCCCAAAACCGGACAAGCAACCCGATCGGGGTTTGAGCGGCGTTGACCTTCAGACCGCTACCAATCATCCGGTTTAAGGGTAATCAACCCCGCAAAGATGAACGATGTCGGCCCAAACTCGATCGCCCTCGCAGAAAATGTTTAAACAGTCAAAATTGATACTCTGTTTACTCCATTGATCAACGAAGACAAGGGGCTTCAGCCCCTTGCCCCATGACCACTAGCACTCTGTCAAAACCCCAAGTTACTTCTCAGACATCCTCTCAGTTCTGAATTCCCAAAGCTTCATTCCCAAGCTTTAATCTCCAAGGCTTAATCTTTAAAATTTGATCTCCAGCGCTTTATCTTTAAAACTTGTTTTGAGCGTCATTTGAGCAGAATCTGAGCAAAATTTAAGCATAACAGGATTGATTTTCTATCACCGATCGGTCACCCTTTCCCAAGTTCATGACCCCATCAACATCGTCAACTGCGGTCAATCATAAAGATAAATAAGGAGATGGATTCAGAAAATTGGCCCCGATCGCAAGGTATAACCATGATTCACCACTTGTTTCTGCGTCTGCCCCGCTAGCTATGACTGACTTCCTCCAGCCTGATCTTGAAGTTCAGCATCTACAACAACAGCTTGCACAATCCCAAACTGCCTTGGCCGAAGCCCAAGCGCAGCTAAAAGCCCTGCAAGCCAAACTGGAGGAGTCCAAGCCGCATCAGCCCAGCCCAGTCCCAAAATCCCCATCAATATTTTTGAATAATCCCTTGAAGTGGCAGCAGATTATGGATCTCCTGCCCGTTTGTATTGCCTATTGCGATCGGGATTTATATTATCGCTACGTTAACCAAAGTTATGAGGATTGGTTTGGTCTTTGTCCTCAAGAGATTTGCGGAAAGCGAGTAGCCGACGTAATTGGTCAACAGGCTTATCAATTAGTTAAACCCCACATTGATCGGGTCTTAAAAGGGGAAATTGTGACCTATGAAAGCGTTGTTCCCTATGCCCAAGGGGGACAGCGCTACATTCGAGCTACCCTGATTCCCGACCAAGCGATCGATCAAAGCGTTCATGGTTATTACGCCATGGTTGTTGACTTCACAGAGCACTTCCAACTAGAACATGCCCTCCAGGAAAGTCAGCAAAAATATCGAACCCTCTTTGAAATTTTGCCCGTTGGGGTTTCCATCGCCAACGCCAGCGGTCAGATTCTGGAAGCCAATCCAGAATCCAAACGAATTTTAGGTATTTCTAAAGAAGAACATACTCAGCGCACCTGCGATTCCCCGGTGTGGGAAATTTTGCGATCGGACGGCAGCCCCATGCCCACCGAAGAATATCCCTCAATTCGGGCCTTACGTGAAGGTTGTTCGATTCAAAATATCGAGCAAGGTATTGTGCGGCCCGATGGCACTTTGCGTTGGATTATGACCAGTGCAGCTCCCATTCCATTAGACCCCTATGGGGTCGCTATTGCTTACATTGACATCACCGATCGCAAAGCCACAGAAGAAGCCCTGCGCCGCAGCCACGCCCACTATCAATCCTTAGCCAATGTATTACCGCAATCCCTTTTTCGTGAAGACTGTCAGGGGCGTTGTACCTTTGCCAATCAGGCATTTTTAGACTTGCTGAATTTGTCAGATTCAGAAATTTTTGGCAAAACTGTTTATGACCTCTATCCCAACGATTTAGCAACTCGCTACAACCAAGAAACGCGCTGGGTTTTAGAAACCGGTCATATTTTAGATGTCATTGAACCCCATCCAGCCATGAGCAACTCTCAAGAGGGTTCTGAATTGAGTCTTGTGCAGGTGGTGAAGACTCCTGTTCGTGATAGCGACGGCCAGATTATTGGCATCCAAGGCATCTTTTGGGACGTGACAGAACGAGTCCACTTAGAACGAGCACTGCGTGAATCGGAAATTAAACTCAACGCCGTTTTAAGTAACACGGCTGCGGCCATTATGAGCGCCTATGTTTTTTCCGATGACAGCCATCGCTATGATTACTGCTCGGCTGGATGTGAAGATTTATTCGGCTATCATCCTGCTGAATTTTTAGCCAATCATCAATTGTGGTTATCGATTGTCCATCCCGAAGATCTTCAGAGAATTGTTCTGCCTCATTTCGATAGTATTTTGGCAGAAGAAACTTTTCAATTTAGCTACCGATTTCGTCACCGGAATGGAGAATGGCGGTGGGCAATGCTAACTGGCACATCCCAATGGGAGTCTGAAATTAATGGTTGGCGCGTCACCAAGTTTCACATCAATATCACCAATCAACAACGCTTGGCCAGTGATTTAAAGATCATTAATGATCTGTATAATCTCGCCATTCAAAGCATTGGCGAAGGTGTTTGGGATTGGAATATTCTAGATGATTCAATTCTAGTATCGGAGCGTTATTTAGAGTTGTTGGGTGAAGAACACCGAGGGATTCAGTCGCCACAACTCTTTTCTGAGGCTGCTTTTTCCCAAAAAATTCATCCCGAAGATCAAGAACATTGGGAAAAAGCGTTAACAGCCCATCTCCAAAGCTATGAACGTTATGACATTGAAGTGCGATTTCAACATGCCCAGGGTCATTACATTTGGGTGCGAATTCGTGGGCAGGCGGTTTGGAATGGACAAGGGGAACCAGTCCGGATGGTAGGAACGATCGAGGATATCAGCGATCGCAAATTTGCAGAGGCGGCCCTCAATCAACGGGAGCAGGAGTTTCGCAACTTGGCAGAAAATTCACCGGATTGCATTATGCGGTGCGATCGAGAGGGACGCTTTCTCTATGTCAACCGCACGGTTTTGCAACTTTGCAGAATTGCTGAACAGGATTTTATTGGTAAGACCAGCAGAGAATTAGGCTTTTCAGAAGACCTAGTTCAAATGTGGCATGAGGGAATGGCAACGGTTTTGGTAACCGGTCAGAAGGCTTTTTTAGAATATGAAATGCTGTTGCCGGACGGTAGCCATATTTTTCAGTCTTGGGTGGTTCCGGAGGTGATGCAAGCGCCTATTTTTGATCAAAAGTACCCCGGCACATTGATGACCACGCCCCGTTGGACGAGCCTGGAATATCTTCAGAACTTCATGGCTAGTTCGGCGCTGAACACAGCCCAATTAGGCGATTCTGCAACAGCGGAATCTCGGTCATCCAATGTGATGGCTAGTTCGACGGTCATCGAATCGTTGCTGGTTGTGGCGCGGGATATTACCCATCTCAAGCGAGCACAAATTGCCCTTCGCCAACAGGCCGATCGGGAACGAACCCTGCGTTCTATTACCCAACATATTCAAAGCAGTCTTAATCTGAGCGAAATTTTGGATATTGCGGTTACGGAAGTGCATCGAACCCTGCAAGCCGATCGCACCTTTATCCTGCGTTTCCACGAAGATTATTCAGGATCAATTATTCAAGAGGTAGTGAAAACAGACTATCCCTCCATGCGCGATCGACAGTGGCCCAAAACCAATTCCCTTTGGTCACGGTCTAGTACAGAATTTGCGCCTCGGACACAAATTATTCAAGAAATTCCAATCGATCGCCCTCAAATACACTTGGCACGGTTGATGGAAGCCACGGGAGCACAATCTCAAGTGATGGCTGCCATTGTGGGCAACTTGCCCCATGGTGAATCGCATGTTTGGGGACTTTTGATTGTGCAAGCCTGTGGTAATTCCCGCTCCTGGCAAGGAGATGAAGCCGAATTGTTGCAACAGGTGGCGGATCAATTGGCGATCGCCATTCAACATTCTGAACTGTTGGAACAGTTTCGATCGCAAGCGGAACAGCTCCAGCAAGCTAACCATTTTTTGGAAGAAATTAACAGTAAGCTCAATGATTTGAGTAATCGCGATGGACTCACGCAGATTGCCAATCGCCGCTGTTTTGATGTGGTTTTACAACAGGAATGGCAACGGTGTCAGCGAATTCAAGAACCGCTCTCGCTGATTTTATTTGATGTGGATTTCTTCAAAAAATATAACGATTTACATGGCCATCCAGCCGGTGATCAGTGCCTAATTAGCATTGCGCGATCGATTGATGGACTACTTCAGCGCAACACAGACTTGGTGGCGCGGTATGGCGGCGAGGAGTTTGTAGTGGTGTTGCCCCACACCGATTCTGGTGGTGCAACCCAAATTGCAGAATTGATTCGCAAAACCGTTTTGAATCTACAAATTTTCCACTCAGAGCACCAAGGAATTACCCATTATGTAACTGTGAGTTTGGGAATTGCCAGCCAAGTACCTCAGCTCGATCGCCCCTGCCAAGATTTAGTGCAAGCGGCCGATCGGGCCCTTTACCAAGCCAAGTCCCTTGGTCGTAATACTTGGGTGTTGGCTAGCGATGACTTACCCAATCCATATCCCAGCTCCGATCAGGATTGAAACGAAAAATTTAACAGCAGAAAGCTAGCACAGACAAGGGGCTTAAGCCCCTTGTCTCGTCGGCTGGAGTTTGGGGGCGGTCAGTTCGATCGGCCAGCCAGCACAAACCAGGGGCTTAAGCTCCTTGTCCCCCATGGCTTTGCAGCAAAAGAATCAGAGCTTTGGAAACTGGGTAATCACTTCTAATTTCCTGACAATTCTAGCGGCACTATTGGTTGAGAACGGGCAGGAAATTTCCCAGAACCCCCAGCACCAAAGATTGGAAGATGCTAATAAAAACTGCCCCCAGCAAGGCGCTCCAAATACCATTTTTGAGGCGGAAACCTTCCACCAACCAAGCAGCTAAACCAAACAGCAAGGTGCTAACAACTAAAGAAAACAAGCCCAGCGTGAGCAACTTGGGTAAGAAGGTGAGCCAGCCAGGAACGGCCCGCGCCAGCCCCTGTAAAACGCCCAAAACAATACCAGCGATCAAGGCCTTCCAAGGGCTATCGACTTCTACGCCAAACGGCAAATAGGTTAGCAGAATCAGGCCGACGGCAATTACGACGGCCACGATCAGAAAAGAAACCACAATTCCTCATCCTTGGGGACACACCCCGATTGATCCACCCACGATTCGATCGGGCAGTCGCGGCGGGAGTCCGATCGGCGGTGGATGGGCTGAAGCGGCGAGGGCTGACTCCTTCGGAAATGGCTCCTTTGGAAAGCCAGCCCACGCGCTTTTCAATTCTGAGCGATCGCCCTTGGATTTGAGTAGAGCTGGTGGGACAAATTCTTTAGGCGGAGACGGCAACCTCGCCAAATAGGTCGTAGGGTTCGGCGGCGGTGATCGTGACCGGGACGATCGCCCCCAGGCGAGCCGGCCCGGTGACATAGACCAAACCATCCACATCGGGAGAATACCGAGCCGATCGACCCAAGAATTGTCCCGTTTTCGGGTTCACCTGCTCAATCAGCACATCCACTGTTTGGCCCACGTAGGCCTGATTTCGCTTCAGGGAAATGGGCTGTTGCAGGGCCATCAGTCGATCGCGCCGACCATCCATCACTTCCTGCGGGAGTTGGTTAGGCAAATCAAACGCGGCGGTTCCCTCCTCGGGCGAGAAGGTGAACACCCCCACATGGTCAAATTCGTGGCGCTGCACAAAGTCGCACAAATGCTCGAAGTGCTCCTCTGTTTCGCCGGGGAAGCCCACGATGAACGTGGTGCGCATGACGGCATTGGGCAATTGCTCGCGAATTTGAGCCAAGAGCCGATCGTTCACATTGGCCTGCCAGGGGCGATTCATCGATCGGAGCACTTCCGGGTGGGAATGCTGAAGCGGCAAATCAATATAGGGCAAGATATTCGGCGTTTCCCGAATCGCTGCAATCACCGATTCCGTTAGCCCCGTGGGATAGGCATAGTGGATTCGCACCCAAGGAATGTCCACCTCGCCGAGGGCCCGCAACAGCTCCGCCAGCTTGGGCTTGCCATAGCGATCTAGGCCGTAGTTGGTGGTGATTTGGGAAATCAAGATCAGCTCTTGTACCCCTTCATCGGCCAGCTTGTGGGCTTCGGCCACGATCGACTCGATCGAGCGCGATCGCTGATCGCCCCGCAAGTGGGGAATGATGCAGAACGCACAGCGGTAGTCACACCCCTCCGCCACCCGCAGGTAGGCCGTGCCTTCGGCCGTGGTGCGATAGCGAGGGACGGTCTCATCGGCAATGTAGGTTGGTTCTTCCGAAATTTCCTGAACGCGCTCGCCCGCTTCCGTTCGCTGCACCACATCCACAATCTTGTGATAGTCGCCCGTGCCCACCACGGCCACGGCTTCCGGAATTTCATCCAAAAGGGTGTCCCGAAAGTGTTGAGCCATGCAGCCCGTGATCACAATTCGTTTGCCCGCTTCAGCCAGGGAAACCAAGGTGCGCACCGACTCTTCCCGCGCCTCTTGAATGAAGCTACAGGTGTTGACGATCGCGTAGTCTGCCGCATCGTCGTTGGCACTCACGTCATAGCCTGCCTGGGCCAGTAGGCCCATCATGTGCTCGGTGTCAATGCGATTTTTTTCGCAACCGAGGTGAGTAACGGCGATTGTGGGTTTTCCAGCCATAGCTTGCAGTTGCAGTGCCGTTGAAGCGAGGGGTTAAGGGGTTCAACAGAACGGTCAGACAACAACCGTTCGATAAAAAACAGAGGACGTTCAGGCTTGAAGAACGAGCAGACCACAGCGGTCTGTGCTAAAGCCTGTCGAACCCACAATTATTCACCATATCAGCCCCAATTGCTTGCCCAATTGATCTCAAGGATTTTGATCAGATTTCTGGCAAGTAGGGAATGGTATGACTGGGGCGATGCATAGGGCTTTGGAGGACAAAATTGAGACCAGACGACGGGGGCCGATCGCCCAAAGTCACCGATCATCCATAGTCCCTTGGGTGCGATTCTCTGTCGATGAGTCTTCTGGCTGATTTGCACGGAATTTTCCCGATCGGCACTGTACCTTAGAGGAAGAGATAGCCAATCTCGGTATCGACGATCGCCCAAATTTGTCCCAACTATACGGACAGGACTGATGCAACCCCCAGTAACCCACCATCGCCAGCTCAAGGCTGCGTTGCGCGGGATCACCAACCCACTGCCCCAGTCCTGGCAGCATACGGGGCAACCGTAAGGATGAAGTAGCCGATCGTGGCGTTGATCGCTAATGGGTCTCTAACCGATCGCTTACCGATCGTTCCCGATCGTGCTCGATCGCCCGTGATCGGTTTTGAGCGCAAACGCAAGGTGGCGTTAACCGCGTTTCGAGGGTGCATCAGCCGGCGATTCATGAGGAATTTTTGAAAATCACATGAAAATCGCATGAAACTTGACAGCTCCGCTATTGCCCACAAAGCTATGCAACATTTACCCGAAAGCATTAGCGACGCAATTAACACCAGCGAACTCGGCGCGTTGATTGCTGAACACCGCAACACCCTGTTGTGCGAATTGTTACGCCCCATGCTGGATACCCTCGATCGCGAAGGCATCCAATTTTCTGCCGTGTTGCGTGCCCTGGCCACCGTAGCCAACGAACGCAGCAGCCAGCTTGAGGCCCTGAATGGATCAAACCCTTGGGAGCGCTGCAATAAGCTCTTGCACCAAGCCCGTGCCAGTGCGGAAGAGGCCGAACGCGCACTGCGCCCCAAAAACCGCACTAGCCCCCGATCGATCGCAACTCCCGCCGCGATCAAACTGCGGGAAACCCGGCCCTCCTCGGACGAACTGCCCGAAGAAGAAGCCTGGGCCCGAGAGCTACTGAGCGAATCCTGAAGACAAGGGGCTGAAGCCCCTTGCCCGCAATTTGCCCTTTACCCGCCATTGGCCACTGATGTCACCGGTTTGGTGTTGATCCCATTAGGTGTTAGTGCCATCAGGTATTGATCCCATTGGGTGTTAACTCCCTCAAGTGTTAATCCCATCAGCGGAACCCTTAGCCTAAAAACCGGTTGAAAGGTTGGTTAGACAGTCGGCCACAAGGTCGGCTTGGTCGGCTTAAAAGTCCGTATTCACGAACTTACCGGCCAGCTCCGTGGGCGTTTTGCCCAACACCAGACCCAAGGTTTTGAAAACCCCATTGTCGTTGAACGTAATCGCCGTACTGGGCGTGGAGCCGCCGCCGGAATCGTTCAAAGTGATCGCCAGCAGTTGCAATTGACTTTCCTGCAAGCCACCGGTTAGGCCGATGCGATCGTTTCCGGTGCCAAAATCCACGATGAAATCCGCAGCGATCGCCCCGCTGGCATCGGCCACCGCCGCCGCGTCCCGTCGCAACACCAATAGGTCATCGCCAGCCCCACCCACCAGGGTATCTTGGCCCAAGTCGCCCACCAGGGTATCGTTGCCCTCTTCGCCATTCAGGAAATCGTTATCCTGCCCCCCCCGCAGGATGTCGTTACCCACGCCACCCAAAATCAGGTCATTGCCCTTGTTGCCACTGAGTACGTCATCCCCAGTGGAGTTGAGGCCATCGCCCACCAATAGATCATCGCCTTGACCACCATAGAAGGTGTCATTGCCCCCCAAACCATAGAGGCTGTCGTTGCCCAGGTTGCCGTAGATGATGTCCGCTTGGGCACTGCCGGTGATTTGGTCATCGCCCCCCAAACCTCGCACGCCCGCCGGGGTGGTGCGGAGCACGTCCGCCGACAGCGAACTAGTGGAGAAAAAGTTATTGGTATCGTCGAGATCGTAAAACGGGGGGTTAGGGCCAATAGCCATGATTACAAACTCCTAATCGATGAATAGTTCCGGAACTGGTTAGCCTAGGGACTGTTTAGCCTTTGAGCCTTGAGTTAGACCGCCGTGGGGGCTAGTTCGTTCATGGTGTGCAACCAGTTCCTCCAGAAACTTGAGCACGATTTGTGCTCCCGCTGAACTCAGCCTGGAATTCTAGGCTTTAGATTTCAGCCTGTAGATTCCAGCCTGTAAATTCCAGTCTTGAATAATGACTGGCATTGGCGGGCAAATCAGCACGATCGCCCTGAGAAGTTTCCCCCCAGAGATCGTGCCATTGGTGGCGGTCTTTGCGGATCTGGGTTAGGGCTGGGGACGCTGACGGTGGTGTTGTCGTTCCCGATCGCGCGATCGCTCTGGTTTAAGATTCGGTTTTGGTTGGATTCTGGCTGGGGTGCAATGGAGCGGCTTACGGATTGGTCACCCCCTCCAAGGCCGCGTCGGTTTCGTCGTAGAGGGCTTGCAGTTGGCCAACCACAGACTCATCGGCGGCCCAAAACCCACGGCCATTAGCTTCCAACAGGCGACCAACAATGTTGCGGAACGCTTCCGGATTGGCGCGGCGCAGGCGATCGGCCATGGCTCGATCGAGGGCGTAGGTTTCGGCGGCTCCGTCATAGACCCAGCGATCGGCAAAATCCGTGGTGCCGCTCCAACCCAACAGGGCCGTCATCCGTTGGGAAATTTCAAAGGCCCCGCCGGAGCCCTGGGCGGCCATGGCTTCGGCCCACTTGGGATTCAGCAATTTAGTGCGATATTCCAACCGCAAGAGGCTGTTTAAATCGCGGGGTTGGGTGTTTTTGCCGAAACTTTCCACAAAACTCGCGGTGACGGGGCGCTGTTGCTGTTGTTCAGCGGCACGCTTCAAGGCTCCGGTGTTGGCGTAGTATTCCTGGATATCCGTTAGGCCATATTCCACGGAATCGATTTCTTGGACAATGCGCCCGGTGGTGGCCAAGAGCCGATCGAGCACTTCTGGGCGGGCTTGCCCCCGATCGTGCCGACCGTAGCTAAAGGCATTGCGCGATCGCCAGGTTTGGGCCAGCTCATCACCAGACTCCCAATTCCCATCATTGACGCGATCGTTCACCAAGGAGCCAAAATCCCCCGCCGGGTTCGAGAAAAGCCGAGCGCTGGGATTTTCCACCCCTTGGGCCTGAAGTTCCAGGGCATGTTTACGAATGAAGTTTTGTTCGATCGGTTCGTCGGCCGCCGCCGCCCGCGCAAACAGATCATCCAAAAGTTCCAAAATATTGGCGAAACTGTCTCGAAAAATGCCTGATAAATTGGCTAACACATCAATGCGAGGACGACCCAACTGAGCCAGGGGAATTAATTCATAGCGCACAATCCGGCCCGTGCCTTCCTTAATTGGCTCTGCGCCCACCAATTCCAACAAAATGCCCAAGGATTCACCCTTGGTTTTAATGGCATCCAGACCCCAAAGCATCACGGCAATGGTTTCGGGATAGCTGTCCGGTTTCTGACCATGTTCCTGTTGGTGTTGGGCAATCAGTTGCCGGGCGATCGCTCGGCCCCGTTCATAGGCTCCTGGGGAGGGCATTCGGTAAGGATCAAGGGCGTGAATATTGCGGCCCGTGGGCAATGCGCCGGGCCCGTCCCGCAACAGATCTCCCCCCGGTGCAGGCGGAATATATTCCCCATTTAAGCCCCGCAATAGATTAGTCAGTTCATCGGTATTTTGGTTCAGCAAATCCCGCAAACGAATTGCTTCTTGAATCTGTTCTGAGACCTTGGGATCCAACTCAAACGATCGATTGGGATATTCCTGCTGGAACCAATATCGATAGGCATTCAGGGGGCGATCGAGGTCGGATCCTTGGGCGATCGCTTCCAAGACCGATCGGGGCAAATCCACCTCAAAATAGGCTTCTAAATAGGACAACAGTTGCTCAGAATTAGGTGCAGTTCCCAACACATGCAACCCACTGGAAAAGAGATGCTGTTCTAGTTCCTGAAGGTATTGATAGACCCTTGCAAAGTAGCGATCGAGCAAATCGGGGCCAAACAACTTCAGGGTTTCCGCACTCAGTTCCACCCCCAATTGTTGTGCTTCCGGCAGCGGACAATCCCGATCGAGTCCCGTATCCATTAACCGTTGGGCGATCGCATCCCGCAGGGCCGTATTCGCCTGCGAATCCTCGCGATATTCCGCAATTAAATCACGCAAATTCACCAGTTCCTTATATAAACCGGCTCGCCCATAGGGAGGCACATTGTGGGAAATCAACACCCCATAGCCCCGGCGTTTTGCCAAGATAGACTCCGAAGGATTATTCGCCGCATAGATATACAAATGGGGCAGATTTCCTAACAAAATATCTGACCAAGAATAGCCCGTGTTGCCCAAGGGAGATCCCGGCAACCATTCCACCGTTCCATGCATTCCAAAATGGACGATCGCGTGGGGTTGCCAAACCCGCTGCAACCATTGATAGAACGCCGCATATTGGGGATGGGGAGTCAAGTCTCGCTCAAACATCAAGCGCATGGGATCGCCTTGCAAACCCAAAGGCGGCTGCACCCCAATCCAAACATTTCCAAAGTAAACACCCCCGATATGCAACTCATCCCCAAAGGTTTTAATACCCGATTCCGTGAGACCACCCCATTGTTTTTGAATCCGAGAACTGCCGAGGTATCCTAACCATTGATCAAGGATTTGAGCCGGAACCCAGCCATCATTCAAGGGAGCCTGGTGTGGGTGCGATCGGGAAGGATGGCCCAAAGACCAACGATCATCGGCAGCTTTCACCTGTTGAATAATCGTTTCACCGTCGGTGGGCAATTCACCCACGTTATAGCCCTGAGCTTGCAATGATTCAAGCAGCTTCAGGAGCGATCGGGGAACATTCAACAGGGCCGCTGTTCCCGTTGCACCATACCCCGGCGGAAAGCCATACAAAATAATCGCCAGCTTGCGATCGCGCGGTGGTGTTTTTCGCAGTTGAATCCAATTCTTGACACGACTGGTTAACCGTTGAACACGCTCCGGAATCAGGTAAATGTCATCTCCAACTAAGCCACCCAAGGGCACGGTGTCGATCGCCCCGTCCAGCTCCGGCAGGGCATACAGCACCACACTTTGGAGACCACCAATTCCCTGTCTTGTCCAGGATTTTAGGTCTTGAATGAGCAAAGGTGCGGCAACTAAATAGGGCACATTTTTAGCTGCCAAAATTCGCTGGGCCACTGCCACCTGTCGCCCAGCTTCCATGGAACCAGCGGGGCCGCCCACCAGCGGAAACCCGATCGTGGAAATAATTGCATCCACCAACACCGCATCCGCCGCCAGGGACTTTAATTCCCGATCGCCCTGGGCCCGTTGTTGCTGTTCATGGGTGGTGGTTAGCCAATCTCGAACAATCACATGGGCTTCCACACCATTAATAAAAATGGGCAGAGGCAGCAAGCCCGCCGCTTCAAAATAGCGAATCAGTTGAGGAATATAAGCCTGTTGCGTCACCACATGTTTTCGGTAGAGCAAAATGGCTACTACCGGACGATCGGAATCAATCTTTGAGGCTTGGGTTGTTGATTGTTCTGGATCGTTAATCAAAGGATCCAGTAACTGCGGTAAACGCTGTTGACGATACCAGTTCAAATAATCTTGGGGATTTAAAAAATAGCCCGCATATTCGGGATGCAATAACCCCATATTGGGCGTTTCAATGGGTGGGGCAATGTCCCCGATCGAGAGACCTAAATATTTTTCAGCCAAAATCCAGAGCATGGCGGCCACATTTTCCAAGCCACCGGCATTCCAATAGCCATAGATAATGAGCCAATTGCGCAAATCTTGTACCTTTTGAATGGGCACAAATTTCAGCAGCTTGGGCCCAGTTTTTAAAAAGCTGAGATAACCAGCTAATCGATCTTCTTCGCGGCCGCTGGAGAATTTACTGAGAATGAACTTCACGGGTTTTGGCATTCCCGAGGGCTTGTCACCAATTTTGAACGCCCCAATTTGAGTGAGGGAAATTAATTCCAAAGCCGACTCAAAAACCAAACGAATGGGAATATGTTGCACCCGATCGCGCAACCAAAGCACCTGCTCATAGTCAAAAATTAGGCTGGCAAAAAACACATCGGCTTCTGCTAAAGCTGCGGCCACCCGATCGGGTTGTTCCGTAATATCACGATCGGTAAAGGTGGTCACTTGCAATTGTGGACAACGCTCGATCGCCCGGTGGGCAGCTTTTCGGTACAAATCGGCGTTAAAAGTCTCGAACCCAGCAATGAGAACAATGCGCTTCATGGTGATGGAGGGTAGTGCGAGCGGAATTTAACGCAGGAGATTAGCAATCGATAGTCGGTCGGCAATCGATTAGTAATCGATTAGTAATCGATCGGCAATCGATCGAAAACTAACCAAAAGTTCATCGAAAACCAACCAGACATTGATCGGAACCTGATCGAAGCTTGATCGAAATTGAACCGGCCCTTGACCAGAATTTGACCAGAATTTGACCAAAATTTGACCAGAACTGAGGTCGATCGCCCCTTGGGAGCCAGGCGGAGCCACTTGTTAAGCTAGCATTACCTGACTTTTCGCCGGGCTGTTTCCCTGGGGCCCTGTCGTTCGAGCAAAACGCAATTGCCATCGTCCAAAGACTCCGGATCCTGGCCGGGCAGCGGTGACCAATTACGCCCCAGCCTATCTATTTTGACGAAATTTTTACGAAACCTGGACTGGAGAAACCCATGATCCCCAACTTTTTTCCCACATTCCAAAGCCCTGAGAGTGATGCCGCCGGGACAACTTGGCAAAAGGTGGCGATCGCTGTGGTTCATGGCATCGGAGCCGGTGATCCTGACTATAACAGCGGCAAAGCTGACCAACCGGAATTTATTCGTAGCCTGCAAGCTAATTTGATCGATCGCTTCAGTAAGCTAGGCATTTCTGCCAAGGAATATCATCAGCGGTTCGTGATGGCTCCCGTGTATTGGGCAACGGTTTTGGAAGGAAACCAACAGGATTTGTGGGCCCGATTCCAGCGTCAAAGTGCCATGAACTGGGATCGAATTCGAGAATTTATGGTGTCCTTTGTTTCCGATGCCATTGCCTATCAGGTTAGTCCGCGCGGCCGCCATTCCTATCACGCCATTCACCGCTTTTGTGCCCAGACCCTCCATGAACTTGCTCAAAAAGCCGGGCCCAAAGCGCCCCTTTGCGTGATTGGCCACAGCCTTGGTTCGATCGTTTCCTATAACTATCTTCTGGATTTGCAAGCGGAATTTGGGAACAACACCGAAGCAGAATCGCTCTTTCGAGAATCGGTATTGCGTCAAGTGGGAAATAGTCCCTTGGAGCGGGGCGAAACCCTCAGTTTGTATTATACCTTGGGCAGTCCCCTGGCCCTTTGGACACTGCGCGATCGCGATGGGGGCTTGCCGATTCAGTTTCCGGCCCCTCGTCTAACAGAACATTATCCTCAACTGAACTCAGCCACCGAATGGGTGAATGTTTACGATTCTGATGATGTGATTGCCTATCCATTACGACCCATTAATTCAGCTTTTCAACGGGCAGTGAAGGAAGATTTGAACGTGAATGCGGGAGAAGTTTGGGAAAGTTGGAATCCGCTTTCCCACAATGGCTACTGGCAAAATCCGGCAACGGGCGATCGCATCGCCCGATCGCTCCTGAACCTCTCTCGAAGGATCAATGGCCGCTGATTAGGTTTCTGATGAGTTTTCTGGTTAGAGGATGTCTGAGAAGTATCTTTCAATATGGGCTGAAGATCAATTGTCGTAGAAGGGGCTTAAGCCCCTTGTCTACATCGATCTCAGGGGCGTACAGAGTAGCAATTTTGGCTTTTCAAACATCCTCTTAGGTTTGAGTAACGGGAATTTCGAGAATAAACGTTGCGCCATGGCCGATTTGAGACTGACAATCCAGCCGACCGCCATGGCGATCGACCACAATTGAACGGGCGATCGCTAGCCCTAGTCCTGTGCCAATACCTGTGGGTTTCGTCGTAAAAAACGCTTCAAACAGCTTCTGTTGCACCTCCGATTCAATCCCCGGCCCATTATCAGAAACGATAATTTGCACCCATTTTTGATTCAGGGATCGGGTTTGAATTTTAATTTCCGGCTCCAAACCGCTCATGTGCTCCCAGTCCAAGCTATCCAAGGCATCGATCGCGTTAGCAATCAAGTTCATGAAGACCTGGCTCATTTCCCCGATCGAGCATTCAACAGGGGGCAACTCCCCATAATCTCGAATGATTTTAAATTCCGATCGGCTGCCCTTGGACTTCAATCGATGACGCAAAATGATGAGGGTATTTTCCAACCCTTCATGTAAGTCTGCTGGGGCGAGCTGTTGATTGCCCATTCGCGAAAAATTGCGCAAACTTGCTACCAAATCGCGGATTCGATCGGTTCCCAAACGCATGGATTCCAAAATCTTTGGAAAATCCTCCATCATAAAAGGCAAGTCCAAATCCTGGGTTTGGGTTGCCAAATCCGCTGGCGGCTCTGGATAAAACATTTGATAGAGCTGCAAAACATTCATCAAGTCTTCTGCATAGTTACAAGCATGAACCAGGTTGCCATGAATAAAATTCACAGGATTGTTAATTTCATGGGCAACTCCTGATAGCAACTGTCCCAGGCTAGATAGTTTTTCTGCCCGTACCAAACTGAGGTGGGTGTCTTGCAAATCCGCCAAGGCCTTTTCCAGGGCCGCTGTGCGCTCAGCCACCCGAACTTCCAATTCTTGATTGCGATCGGCTAAGGCTTTGGTAAGGGATTGCAAACGCAAATGTAAGCGCACCCGCGCAAGGACTTCATCTTGCTGAAAGGGCTTGGTGATATAGTCCACAGCCCCTAAGTTGAGACCACGCACCTTATCATCCACCTCCGATAGGGCGGTCATGAAAATAATGGGAATGGTGGAGGTTTGACTATTAGCCTTCAAGCGGCGACAGGTTTCAAACCCGTCAATTCCTGGCATCATCACATCCAGCAAAATTAAATCTGGGGTCGCAAAATTGACCCGATCGAGCGCCACTTCGCCAGATTGGGCGATCCAAACTTCAAACCCCGCATCATCTAATAAATCAGACAGCAAACTAAGGTTAGCTGGCATATCGTCCACAATCAGAATCGTGGGACGACTTTCAGCGGCATCGAGGGACATGGCTCAAGGATGGAAGGTTTTGCAGTAAAAAGGGTGCTGGGAGAATTGAAGGATCGCCATTTAAAAATCGCTATTTAAGGATCATCAATCACTTGGCCGATTGCTTGACCAATGAAATGACTGGGCCCATGAAGCGCTGGATCGAAAGTGCTGAAAATCAGGTTAAGGCATCAACAATCATGAACTAATGATTAAGAACAAGCAAGACTTTTTCCTGAGAAGATGTCTGAAAAGTATCTTTCGGCCCGAACTAAGCACCAATAGTCGTGGCAGCAAGGGGCTTAAGCCCCTTGTTTCCGTCGATCGCTGGAGTAAGCATTGTATTAATTTTGGCTTTTCAGACATCCTCTGAGAAGATTCTGAATGGCTAGTCTTGCCGGTTTTTGTGATGAATTATGATCCCGGGGATCATAAATGATTAATGATTTGAGCGATGATTGCGCTCAATTTCATGATCCTCAGACAATTATTGAAAACCTTTTATGGTCTCTATTCTCTCGAAAAAAGCTATTTTCAGCAATTTCTCAGCCAATTGATTGAGCTGGGATCCTGATCGCCCATTGCTGTTTGGGCTAACGCTTCCTTACCCGTTAATTTGCGTTCGATCGCCCGGGCGCTTGATTTAAAAGTTCCAAAATTCCCTGATCGTTAAACGCTTGGGCCAGGCTCTTGAGCTGTTGGGCAAAGGGAGCAAGGGTTGGATCCTGCTCTGCCAGGGCCTTGGCTTGGCGCTTCAGGGCGTTGAAGTTGCCTTTGCGGGCTAGGGTTTCGAGCTGCTCCAACAACTCGGGGTCGATCGGGTAAATGAGTGTATCCGGGGGCAGGTCGGGTTCCGCCGCCGACTGCGCCAAGGGTGACGGGGCGATCGAACTGGCTTCATAAATCCAAACCAGTTGCAAGTGTTTTTGCAGCAGGTGCAATAGCTCGTGGGTTTGCACCGGTTTGGGCAAAAAGTCGCTGCCACCCGCGTCCAAGCTTTGTTGTCGATCGCTCTCAAAAACGCTGGCAGAGGACACAATAATCGGCAATTGCTGCAACTCAGGATGGCGGCGAATCAGATCAATCAGGGTATAGCCATCCAAGTTGGGCATTAACAAATCCGTAATCACCACCTGCGGGCGATGGTGCTCCAAAAACTGCCAAGCCACGGCCCCATCTTCCGCTTCCTGAATTACAAACCCGATCGGCTCCAGCATTTCCCGCAGCACAGCCCGGTTTTCCCACTTGTCATCCACCACCAATACTTGGGGTGCGTCCCCTTGAACACCCACAATTTGTCCCTGTTGCGTCATGCGGGAATGGCGGCTCCACTCGGCCGCCACCGGCAAAGACACTTCAAACCGAAAGCTGCTGCCGACTTGGGGTTGGCTCTCGACGGTAATTTGGCCGCCCATCAGCTCCACAATTTGTTGGGAGATCGCCAGCCCCAGCCCAGTGCCCTCCGTTTGGCGCTTGGTCTCGCCCACCTGCTCAAAGGGCAGAAAAATGCTGCTGAGTTGATCCGCCTCTAGGCCAACGCCCGTGTCTTGCACTTCAAATTGCACCCGATCGCCCCCCATGGCCAACACACGCAGGGTGACCGTGCCGCTGTCCGTGAACTTGATCGCATTGCCCAACAAGTTGAGCAACACTTGGCGGAGGCGCTTTTCGTCGGTGCGGATGCCTTCGGGTAAGTCATCGGCAATTTCTTCCGCGAATTGCAACCCCTTCAGTTCCGCGCGCAGACGGCACATTTCCGTGACCCCGCGCAGAAAGGCCCGAAAGTGAAACTCCGTGGGGTGCAGTTCCATTTTGCGGGCTTCGATTTTGGCCAAATCCAGCACATCGTTGATCAAGGTCAGCAGATGAGTGCCGCATTGGTGAATCACGCCAATTTTGGCCAGTTGCTCTTCGTGCAAATTGCTCGATCGCTGTAACACCTGGGCATAACCCAAAATGCCGTTCAAGGGGGTGCGCAACTCGTGGCTCATGTTGGCCAAAAATTCACTCTTGGCCAAATTGGCCACTTCCGCCACTTCCTTGGCTTCCGCCAGGGCTAGTTCCGCCTGTTTGCGGGCGGTGATATCAAACAACACACCGCTAAACACGACCGTGCCGTCATCGGCGCGCCTGGGGGTGGAAGCGCCTTGCCACCAACGGAGGGAACCATCGGGACGAATCAACCGAGCCTCATAGACCCATTCCGTGGGATTGTCCACCACGCGGCTGACGGATTCGATGTAGCCATCCCGATCGTCCGGGTGGATAGCACTAATAAACCGGCCCAGATCGGCCATGAATTCTTCGGCGCTGAATCCCGTTAGTTCGCTGACGCGATCGCTGATGTAGTCGATCGTCCATTGGCCATCGTGATTGCTGAACTGAAAAATAGCTCCCGGAATATTTTGAGCAATGCTGCGCAGACGGGCTTCGCTGGTTTGCAGGGAGGCTGTGCGCTCGGCCACCCGTTCTTCCAAGGCTTGGTTACTGGCGGCCAACTCCTGAAAGGACTGTCGTAATTGCTGGGTCATGGTGTTGAAGGCCCGGGCCAGTTGATCCGTTTCGGCGGTTCCTTCCGTCATCACCACCTGATCCAGTTGATTGGCGGCCACGGCATCGGTGGCCGCACAGAGTTTCACCAAGGGCCGCGATACCTGCCGCCCAATCCACCAACCCAGCCCGATCGCCACCGCCAAGGCCAGCAACATGATGGTGAGGATGTCTCGACGCGCGGCCATCACCGGTTCCGCAAAGTCGGCTTCCGGAATCGCCGTCACCAACAACCAGTCCAAACCGTTGCGATCGCGCAGGGGCGACACTTGCACCAGCAACCGGGTTTGTTGGGTGGGGCCAATGAATTTGGTCGTGAGTTGGGTGGTTGGGGTGTTGGGCGGAATGGCGGCCCAAGTGCCAAAGCGCTGTTCAACGGTGGCAACGGCCGCTTGCAGAATTGAATTTTTGAGGTCTTTAGCCCGAATCCGTTTTCCTTCCGGGGAGATTGGGTCGTTGGTGGAGGTGGCAATCACCTGGCCCGATCGCTCCACAATGGCCGCCACGCCGCTGTGGCCAATATTTTGGGCCCGCAAAAAGGTGCTGATTCCTTCCAAGGCCAGGTCAGAGGCAAACACCCCCACCAGTTTTCCGGTGCGATCGTACAGAGGTTGCACCGCCGAAATGCCCAGTTCCCCCGTTCCCGAAAAGGCAAACACCGAAGTCCAGTGGGGTCTGCGGGCGGCAAGGGCAGTTTTGAACCAGGGGCGGTTACGCACATCGTATAACTGGCTGGCCTTGAGGACGCGCCGCCCTTGGCGATCGACCTCAATCGTTCGCCGTAAGCCCGATCCCAATCGATCGCTCCGTTTAATTAGGGTGCTACTGGGCAATTCCCGAACTTCCAAGGAGCCGCCGGCCGCGGTTCCAAACTCCGTGGTGGTGACCAGGGGAAACAGTTGCAACTTTTCGTGGAAATAGGTTTCCAGCGCCGAAAAATCCGCCAACTTCACCTGATCAGCCGCAAAAGCCTGCACATGGAGCTGATTGAGGCGCAACGGCTCACTCAGATATTGATGCACGTAGGTTTGAATTTGTCGATCGACCTCGGAGCCAAGGCGATTCATCAGCGCATCCACGGCCCGTTGTCCTTGAACGAGCACCACTTGCCCCGTTAGCCCCACGGCCACCAGCGCTTGCAAGATCGTGACCAGGACGATCAATTTGCTCAGGGGCCAACGGGGCGATCGGGCAAATTCAGGTGCAGAACCAGATTCAGTCACAGTGAAGATACCGAGTCAGGGGGCAGCGGGCCAGCGGCGGGCCCATTCCCATCATCGCCGTCCCATGGGTTCAACTGCCACCAACTGGCCCGATCGCCAAGCCCCTCCTCAGGGCCCTACAGCGGAATCGTGGCCGATCGAAACTGGTAACCCGCTGTTTTGAGTTTTTGATTGGAAACCCGCGCATTGTAAGGACGTTGGGCCGATTCCGCCGGATTCCAAGTCACCCCCGGCCACCCCCGACGGCGAAAGGCCCGATCGAGCAATTCCGCCTGGGTTAAGGGTTCGTCATGCACCAGGTTATATAGCCCCGACAACCGTGCTGCTTGGGCAAAGGCGATCGCCCCCACAATGTCATCCAAATGGATCCAATTACTCCAGTCTTGGCCACTGCCAGGCCGCACTTGACCACTGGCCGATCGAAAAATATCCGCCACCTCGCGACCGGGCCCGCAAATGCCCCCCAACCGAAACACACAAACGGCCAAACCGTCCCGCGCCGCCCCCAACAACACCTGCTCGGTTTCCAGCAAGATTTGGCCATTGTCCGTGGTGGGCTGGGGCGGCGTGGTTTCATCCACCCAAGCCCCACCCCGATCGCCATAAACCCCATAGCTGCTGGTGTAGATTACCTGACGCAGTTGGGGCAATTCGGGCAACAGTTGCGCCAGGGTTTGGGCGCTGTGCAAATAGGTTTCCCGATAGATGCCCGATCGCCGGGGCCCCAAGCAAACCAACAGCGTGGTTTGCCCAGCCAGGGCCGACCGCAACCCCGCTTCATCATCCCCCCGCAAGCAAAGGGCCCGATCGCAACAATCCGCCAGCTCCGCCAAGCGATCGGGTGTGGTGGTTGTGCCGGTGACGGTCAATCCCTGCGATCGCCAATATTGCGCCATCGGCCGGCCCACATAGCCACAGCCCAAGATCATCACCGATTCTGACCCTGAGCGATTGATTGCAGCGTCCATCATGGAAAACACGGGAGGTCAACAAAAAAATCCACAACAGAAAATCCACAATGGGAAATGAATCCCAAGCTCGAAACGGCAATTACCTAAAAAGTAATCACCCAAAAAGCAATTACCCAAAAAGCAATTACCCAAAAAGCAATTACCCAAAAAGCGGTAAGCCTTTAACCGCGTCGTTCCTGAAGCTTGCGATAAACCGCTTTTAAATCCACCTGATGATGGGCGATCGCCACGAGGGTGTGATAAAACAAATCCGCTACTTCCGAGGCGATCGACTCCGGATCATCATCCTTACAAGCCATCACCACTTCGGCCGCTTCCTCGCCAATTTTTTTGAGGATTTTGTTATCCCCACCGGCCAACAATTTGCAGGTATAGGACTCAAGATTTGGGTTAGCCTTGCGCGATTCAATCACCTGAAAAACCTGCGACAACGTATCAGCAGGTGGCGGAACCACTTGACCATCCACTTGGTGGAAACAACTGCGGGCCCCCGTGTGGCAAGCCACATCCCCAATCTGTTCAATGGTCATTAACAGGGCATCGCTATCGCAGTCATAGCGAATACTTTTAAGCTTTTGAATATGGCCGGAAGTTGCGCCCTTGTGCCACAATTCTTGGCGCGATCGGCTCCAGTACCAAGCCTCGCCAGTTTCCAGGGTTTTTTGCAAGGATTCCGCATTCATCCAAGCCATCATCAACACTGTGCCATCCAGATAGTCTTGGGCGATCGCCGCGACTAATCCTTGTTCGTTGTAGGCAATGCGATCGACTGGAACGGCACGGCGCAAAGCTTCAAGATCGGTGGCCATAGAATCGCTGCTGCGGGGGGTGAGGATTGGGCAAACCATTGGCCCAGAGGCGCAATGTTGCAGCGCCAACCGGCCGCCAAATGGCAGGACAAATCATAGCAACTTTCCATTGCTTCCCCGCCTCGGAGCCGATCGAGTTCTGCCCGATCACCCAACCACTTGTTATGGGGGCAAGGGGCTTAAGCCCCTTGTCTGGGTCGATTCAAGCATCCTGTTAGGACTGAATCGGCTGCCGATTGTTAATTGTTGTAGGGGCAAGGGGCTTAAGCCCCTTGTCTGGGTCGATTCAAGCATCCTGTTAGGGCTGAATCGGCAGCCGATCGCCCGGTTGCGCCGGAGCCGGTGACTGGTTGGGTAACAGATACGGCTGATTCAAGCCATTGCCGCCCAAGCCGGGGTTATTCGGGCTGCTGGGATTGGCGTTACTGGGATTGGAATTATTGAAGCCAGGACTGTTGAAACCCGGATTCCCAAAATCACCGCCCTGACTCGGATCATTGGGCACGAGGGGCTGATTGCCGAATGGGTCGAAGTTGTCGGCCGGTCGCTGGGCTGGGTTTTGGCCGCTGGGCAAGGTGGCCAGAGCCACCCGATCGCCCCCAACCGATCGCAGCAAGTCCAACACCGCCACCACGTCGCTATAGAAAGCCGACTGGGAGGCATAGAGGACGATCGTCCCGTCCGGTTGGGTTTGCTTAAAGGCTTGCAGTTGGGTCAGCAGCGCTTCTTTGGTCACCGGGGCTTGCTGAAAATACAACTGACCGGCGGGGCTGAGGGCTACCATCGCCAACTTGCGCATCTGGGGCTGGCCCGTGCTGGCTTGGGGCAGGTCTACCCCAATGCCCTGTTGGCGCGTCAGCCCGATCGCCGCCAGGATAAAAAAGGTCAGAATGCAGAAAATCACATCGATCAGCGGCACGATCTCAATGCGAATTTCTTGATCGGACGAGTCGAGGTTGATCTTCATAAATTCATTCAGAAATTGATTCAGAAATTGATCCAGAAATTCATTCAATTATGCGAATTAATGGCACGATCGGCGCTGCGACTCTGGGCATCGAAATTGATACGGCCTTGACCTAAGAGGATGTCTGAAAAGCCAAAATTAATACAATGCTTACTCCGGCGATCGACGGAAACAAGGGGCTTAAGCCCCTTGCTGCCACGACTATTGGTGCTTAGTTCGGGCCGAAAGATACTTTTCAGACATCCTCTTACAGGCTACACCGCAAATGACTGCTCAGGCATCCTCTAAAACTGATAGCGATCCTGCTCAATCCAAAGGCTGTGGGCCACGGCCTGCCCATCAGCACCCACGCGAATTTCCACCACAAACGGTAAGGGGCGATTGGTGCGGGGCCGTGCTCCATTGATGCGGTTCACGCCATTGATCTGGTCATTGATTTGATCCCGCTTGGATTCGTCCATGTAATAGGTTTCCAGGTTGTAGCGGGGCATGGCGGCCATGATTTCACCCCGTAGGGCCACTTGGTTGACGGGCAATTGGGCCGGGCGATCGGGACGAATGGCCACCGGTTGCCAGGGTTTGGGCCGATCGAGCGGTTGATTGGGGTCTTCGGTGGCGCTGTTGGTCGGCTGTTGCAGGATCAGGTAAAACTCCCGCCGTTCATAGGGCAATTGCGGTTTTTGTTTTTGATCCCGATCGGTGGCAATGGTTTCCCAGCCGGGCAGCTTTTCCAAAACGCTCACCTGGCTAATGTCGTAGCTGAGGGTTTGGGAATAGCCCCGCATCCAGTCGTAGGGATCCACCGGGCGGGTTTGCAACACCACAGCCCGCCCCCAGTAGTAGGTCATGGCTGCTTGGGCCGGAATTCCGATCGCCAGGCCCAACTGCAACAACATCGGAATCCAAAATCGCCAGCCGGCCGCCTTCGGAGGGGAACTGTCTGGGGCGATCGGGGAAATCAGGTCTTGGGTCATGGTTCAGGCTTCCAAAATAAATGACAGGGAATTGCAGGGAATTCACGGGAACGGGGTTGTGATGAGCGCTGATCCGGCAGGTCGATCGGGATGAATCACCGGCGATCGCGCGTCCCGATCGCTCATGATCGCGCCGTGGGGGAAGAATTCGACCCATTCAGCGTTTGCACCGATCGCTCAAACCACAAACCCGCCGCAATTACCCCAACACCACACAGCACAAACACCAGCGCCTTCAGCAGCAAATCTGTGTTGTACTCCAGCATCCGCGTCCAAATATCCAGCACCAACAGCAACAGACCGCTCCAAAAGGCCAAACGCCGCCCGTCCGATAGCCCCTCGCGCACCAACCCCACCCCTAACAGGAACAGGCACACATTAGCCAGCAAGGTTCCCCAACTGGGCAGAGCCGCCACGTTGTAATGCCAACCCAAGGTCAACCCCAGCGACAGCACCAGGGCCCAAAGCACCGCGTCAGTGAGCCATTGATCGGCCCCCATGGCCCCACCGCGACCCCGCCGCGCCCACATCAGCACGGCCGCCACCGCCGCTACGGCCACATCCACCGCCAGCCAAGGAACAAATTGCGCTGGATCATAGAGATTGCCATCGGTGCTGGAACCGCTTTGGCGACCGGAACCGTCCCAGAAAAACCAGAAGCTGGTGAAGTAAAACGTGCCCATCAGCCACAGGATGGTCAAATTTTGGGTGATGTTTTGAAAGTTCAGTGGCCTGGAGTCGATCGCCCCGCCGGGCACCAGCCAATGGCGCAAAGCTCGAGGCAGCGGCAACCGCAGCCACCAACGTTGCACAGCCGGCCAAAGTCGATCGCGATATCCCCAACCCAGGGCAAAGGGCAGCGCCAAAGACAACACACTGGCAACCCAAGGGTGCATCAAGCTCCACCAAAAGTTGGTTTGCAAGGTTCCCAGCGTGAACAACCAAGCCAAGCCAAACAAAAAGCGCGATCGCGTCACATGGGCCAGGGGCAAAAAAGCCAGGGCACTCACCAAGGGCATATGCTCCGCCAACGCTCGCTGCCAACTGGGTTCCGGCTCCCACCAGTCATAGAGACCCGACCAGTAGCCCACGATCGTCAAAATCAACGCCAACAACCCCAAAGGCATCAACCGCAGCCCGATCGCCATGGTCAACACACCGCCGCCCCAAATGAAGTAGAGGCTCGATAAGGGGCCGCCTTGGTGAAACATCTGAGCCGTCAAGGCCAAATTCGCCCCCAACAGCAGCCCACCCAACAACAACAGGGCCTGGCCCAAGCGGCGTTGCCCAGCCAAACGAGGAGCGGGCGATCGCCACAAGTAAAAGCCCAAAGCTTGAACGCCCAACAGGGCACTCAACAACACCCCCACCCGAAACGCCCGGGGCCATTGCTGCCAGTTGGCGGCCACGAAGGTGATCACCCCCAACCCCAACAGCACTCCTCCCAAGCACAGCAGGATGGTCACGAAGCGGTTGCGGGCCCCCTGATCGAGGGTTCGGAACTGATAGCGATCGGCTAGGCGATCGAACTGTTCCGGTTGCAGCAGGCCATCGGTCACCCACTGGCGAGCCTCCTGGCGCAACTGATAACGAAAGCGCTCGGTAATCACGCGGTCAATCCTCCCCTAATTGCGGGCCAACGCGATCGACAGTCTCCCGACCTGTCCGAAGGGCATGATTCAACAACCATAACCGGGGACAGTGGGACAATTCTTAGCAACAAACGGTTCAGGAAACTTAGGGTTTAAGGGCTGGCAATCCCCGATGGGTCAATGTTCCCAGCCCGATCGCCCCGATGGCATCCAATCTGGCATTTCTCGGGTCGATCGATCCACCCCCTGTGCCACCTGCCCTACGGGCCGACTTCAGTTCCTGGGCCAAATCCGTTGAAGGGCGATCGGGAAGCTACACCGACCAGATTCGGTATACACGAAATATTTTCAAAGTCAACTGATTGTAAATAATTTTTACAAAATGTTATGGTTATTAACAACAACACAGCACCTAACCGGCTCCCCCACCGCGCTGTTCTGGGTCTCCCCCATCTCTACCCCCCCTCAAGGACTGTTATGAAGACCGATCTAGACTTCTCCAATCCTTACCTGCTTGACTCCGTAGTCTTCCGCCCCGACTTCAACTCAACGGGCGAAGCCATCAACCTCAATCAAGCCTGGTCTCTGTTTTTTACAGCGGGGCGCGAAGATAAGGCCCTGGGTTTCAATGCCGAAACCGGACGCTTTTTCACCAACATTCTCTTCGCCCTGGCGGCCGCAGGGGCCCTGTGGGGTCTACTCTTTAGCAGCACCCTCTAAGAGGATGTCTGAAAAGCCAAAATCGATACTCTGCACGCCTCATCGATCGACGAAGACAAGGGGCTTAAGCCCCTTGCCCCCGCGACTATTGGTGCTCTTCAAGTGCCTCAAGATACTTTTCAGACAGCCTCTAAGTGATGGCTGCTGAGCTTTTCCCGCCTCGAATCCCCAGCAGCTAACCTGCAATGAGAATCGTTAAAACCGACAAGAGCCGGGTCACACTGTGGCCCGGCTCTAAATCTATTGAGAGCGTTCTGCGTCTCAGGAGTTGCCCCCTAGGGTTCCAGGGCGATCGCCGGAGCCACCAACGGTTTTGCGCCCGGCATCAGCCCGATCGGCCGTGACTCCCGACTCACCAAGGTTGGCACCGCATCCCGCAGCCGTGCCGTTAGTTGCACCATCGTTGAGTCATAGATCTGGGTCAGCAGCTTGGGATAGAAGCCAATGCCAATGATCGGAATCAGCAGACAAGCGATGATGAACACCTCACGCGGTTCCGCATCGATCAGCACCTCGTGAGACACCAATTCCTGGTTTTCCGGGCCGTAGAAGATTTCCCGCAGCATCGACAGCAGATAAACCGGCGTGAGAATCACCCCCACCGCTGCCAGGAAGACCACAATCACCTTAAAGGGCAGCGAATAGGCATCACTGTTGGCAAAACCCAGGAACACCGTTAGTTCTGCCACAAAGCCGCTCATCCCCGGCAAGGCCAGCGAGGCCAACGAGCAAGCCGTGAACATTGAGAAGATCTTGGGCATCTTTTGGCCCACGCCGCCCATTTCGTCCAGCATCAGGGTGTGGGTGCGATCGTACGTGGCCCCCACCAGGAAAAACAGGCTCGCCCCAATCAACCCATGGGACACCATTTGCATCATCGCGCCGCTGATGCCCAAGTCCGTGAAGGAACCCAGCCCAATCAGCACAAAGCCCATGTGGGAAATCGAGGAATAGGCAATTTTGCGCTTCAGGTTCCGCTGGGCAAAGGAGGTGAGCGCCGCATAAACAATGTTCACCACCCCCAAAATCACCAACACGGGCGCAAAGGTGGCATGGGCTTCCGGCAACATTCCGGCATTCATCCGCACCAGGGCATAGCCACCCATTTTCAGCAGGATGCCCGCCAGCAGCATGTGAACCGGTGCGGTGGCTTCCCCGTGGGCATCGGGCAACCAAGTATGCAGTGGGAAAATCGGCAGTTTGACGGCGTAGGCAATCAAAAATCCGCCGTAGAGCAATAATTGCAGCGTGTGGCCGTAGGGTTTGAGGGCCAACTCGCGCATATCAAAGGTGACCGTATCGCCGTAGAAGGCCATGGCCAGGGCGGCAACCAAGATAAACAGCGAGCCACCGGCGGTGTAAAGGATGAATTTGGTGGCGGCGTAGAGGCGTTTTTTGCCACCCCAAATCGACAGCAGCAGGTACACCGGAATCAGTTCCAGTTCCCACACCAGGAAGAACAGGAGCAAGTCCTGAACGGCAAAGACGGCGATTTGACCGCCATACATGGCCAGCAGCAGGAAGTAGAACAGTTTGGGCTTGAGGGTGACCGGCCAGGAGGCCAAGACGGCCAAGGTGGTGATGAAGCCCGTCAACAGGATCAGGGGCATGGAAAGGCCGTCTGCGCCCACTGACCATTTCAGGCCGAGTTCGGGAACCCAGGTGTAGCTTTCCACCAGTTGCAGTTCGGGGTTGCCGAAGTCGTACTGGGTACAAAAGGCATACACCAACAGGATGAAGTCAATGAGTCCTACTCCCAACGAAAACCAGCGTACGGTTTTGCCGTCTTTGTCGGGCAACAGGGGCACGATCAGGGCGGCGACGATGGGGAGGAGAATGGAGGTCGTCAGCCAGGGAAAGTTCATAGGAAGTCTTGCGTCGCTAGGTGCGATCGCGACTTAGCAAAGCGTTAGTGGGTGCGTTACTCAAAGCGTTGAGTGGCGATGGTTTTAGCCATCTCTGCTGACAGTGTAAGCAATGGGATCGATCCCGTGGCGATCGCTTAATACTTTGGTTACAAAGCACTTTGAACTCTTTAAAGTTCCGTTGCAGTTTGTGGCTATTTCCTAATTTTTTGCTATGCAGCTTTTGGCAGGAATTCCCCTTGCGGGCGCGATCGCCTTTGGAATTTATTAATTCTTAAGAATTGATCAAGATTAACGTTTGTTGATTAACGCCTGTTGTCATTTCCTGGGATCCCGTGAAAACGGTTGATCTTCCATGCCCTAACCACTCTAGACAAGGGGCTTAAGCCCCTTGCCCCCCACGATCCGCTAACGGCAGATCTGGGGTTTCGGGCTAAATGACGACACCCCCTAACCCCTGTCACTTAACCCTTGGGTGCTTCCTTCCCCTAAGCATTGTCGTAATCTGGAATTCTTGATCTTTAGATTGTTGAGATTTGGAGAATCGTGGGAATTGATGGGGATCCCGAAAAACGCCGAACTGGCGAGCCGCTGTGACCGATCGCCCCAAGGCCCTAGCGATCGGGGCGGGTGGGGGGCCGACAGTTGGGATTGGGCAACAGAGCATCCCAGGTTTCGGCGGTCACTTCGCCGCTGGGATCCAGTTTTTGGGTTTCCTGAAAAAGACGAACGGCGTTGGCCAAGGCGGTGTCGTAGGTTCCGTCCGTGGGGCCTTGATAAAACCCCAGGAGCGCCAAAATGCCCTGAAGTCGGCGCACATCGCTGCCACTGTCGCCGGGGCCCAAGTTGGGCAGGGGTTCCCGACGCGGCGGGCAGTTGGCCCAAGCGGGCCCCATATCCAGGCTGAGGCCTAGGCCGATCGCCCCAAGGCCCAGGAGCATTCCCAGCCGGGTTAAGGCGATTGCTTTCCAGTCCAATGCAGGACTTGGAGCGATGGCCAGCCTAGGGCCATTGAAATGTTTGAGAATGGGGAAAGGAAAAGTCCAAGCCATAGGGCTAATCAACAGTTAGGCAATGGTTCAAGAACGAATTCTCAGCCGCACAACGGAGAGTCGGAAATCAAGGGTCAAGGTTGGACGGTTTTTTGCCATCCATCTTGAATTAGAGATCCCTTAGATTAGAGATTCGCTTGTCGCGCGATCACGCTGGATTTGGCAAATCATGAGTTTTGGCGATTGGCCCGTCAGTTTACACGGTCGATTTGAAGGGGCCCTTGTGGGAGGTTTGGTGGCACTTCACCAGCTCGATCGAACCTGGGAGCGCGATCGACGCAATTTGGACGCGGCTTTGCAAGGGGCCCTCCAATTGTCAGAGATCGTTGGCGCACAGGCGGGCCCGGATCCGGGGCTGTTGGCCTTGGCTTCACTAGAGCCGCTGATGGCAGGGCCGGGCGATCAGTTGGGCTTGGCCCTGTTACCTTTGCTGTTGCGCTGGTTCGATCGCCCGTTGGTGTTGCGCCAACTGTGGACTCAGGCGATGGATCAGCCTTTGCCCGAAGCGGTAATTTTGGGGGCGGAGGTGTTGGCTTGGGTGTTGGTGCATCCCAATGCTGCCACGCTGGAATTCTCCCAGGGCGATCGGGAGGAAACCGAGTTCGATCCTGCGGCGACCCATGCGACCCATTCCGCTGCTCTCTCCAATGCCCTGTGGCCGTCGGTGGTCAACATTCTCAGCGATTGGCAAACGTTGGATCGATTGGCCCTGGATTGGCCCCAGCGGTTGCGGGCGGCCACGCCGGAAACCTTGCCTATTTTGGTGGCACTCCATAGCCTGCGATCGAGCGGTGGGCGCTGGGCCAGCAGCTTGGCCCGCTGCCAACAGCAGTCGGCCAGTGCGGTTTTATGGTCGGGGGTGTTGGTGGGTGCGGTGGGAGGCTGCGCTGCCATTCCGGCCGATGTGGGGGCAATTGTGCCCGATCGGCTGCTGACCCGGACCATCCAGGGATCGCAGATGTTGATCGATCGCTGGTCGGGTCGCTTGCCCCAATATCCCCTAGCCGATTCGATCGCAGAGGGCGATCGCCTGATTACCCATTTCAGGGTGGGACGCTGAGCAATTGCACCCCGCAAAATCCGCGAGTGGGGACGATTCAGCCAAAATTATCGATAAAATGCCCTACGCTTCAATCAACTGAGATACTGCCAAGATGCTACCCAGATCCAGCCATGGGGCGATCGGGTGGTGGCTGGCCCCATTCTGCAATGGGGCCGGTGTTAACCCATTGCGCAATCTTTGCGAGAGCGCTACGACTGTTGAAATTGTCCAGCAACCGGTTGGCCAGAGTGATGAATGAATCCCATGGGATCATGGCCAATTCAGCCAACCGGTTGAAGTACCGACAGAGTCCCTGCAAGATGAACATGGAGACGAGACCCGTTTGGGCTGACCTCCGATGGTTCTTCAGAATGGCATTTTTCAGCCCATTCTTTGGGTCAAATCAATTGGGTGGAACTGATTATGGTGACTTGGATTGCAATGGCTACTGGCGCAATCGGCGCAGGGTGTTAGGGGCAAAATGAGAGCCTCCCAGATGTTGACCCCCGCCAATCCGATGGGGCGTGATGGGCAACAGCCTGCCCCATCCCACACCGATTCCGAAGCCAGTGCGCAGGAACCGCCACCTCGCCAGGGTTCCCTAGAAAATGCGGAGGATACGGTGGAGCCAGTGGGCGGCCGATCGCCCGAGCCATTTTGCGACCCATCCTTCGGCCGATCGCCCTTGGGGCCCAATTCTCGCAGCGTTTCCCCGTCTGGTTCAGCACCACCATTGCCGCCATTACCCCCCAGCCCATCGGCCCGACGCGGATTTGGGCAGCTTTGGCCCGAGCGACTTTGCTGGCTGAACCGTTGGCTGAGTTCGCTGGTTCAACGAGTGACGATCAACGGAGGAGTTGGGGTGATTCGCGGCGCTTGTCATAGTCTCTGTTGCCAAACCATGGGCCAACCCTATGTGCGGCGGGCCCGATCGATCCGTCAGCGGGTGCAGACCATCCTGCTAGGGATTTTGGGGGCGGTTATTCTGACGGCCACCATGAGCCAGCCTTGGTTAAATCAACCGCGCTACGGCATTGGTTCGATCGCCCCGCAAGATATCGTTGCGCCCTACGATGCCCAAGTGGTGGATCAAGTCACCACGCGCAGCCGTCGAGAGGCAGCCCGCAACGGCATTGTGCCTGCCTTGAAAATGGACTCCGATGCCACCCAACAGTTGGCGGCCGAGTTGCAACGTCGGCTGGAACGGAGTGATGAACTGCGTCAGGTGGCTGGCCAGTTTCCCTATTGGCCGTCGGCAGACCTGTCCACTGACTTGCAACAAATTGCGCGATCGCTCAATGAAGCGGACTGGCAACAGGTGCTCCAGGCCCTGGGGCAAACGTCACCCCACCCCACTCCCCGGCCCACGGGGCGATCGGATGGGTTTGACCCCCTCAAGCCCTCCCTGGCCTCCAGCAAAGTCCTGCCCATTTCAGCAGAACACCCCCTGGTGGTTGCCCTCAAAACCTACCGAATTCAGACCGGTGAAACGGCACTGAGGCAAGTGATCAGCGCCCTTGAAAAGGCCCGCGAACGCTACGCCATGGCCCAAACCGTGATGCAAGACTTTGGGCAACAGGACTATACGGTGGATCTGTTCACCCTGACCGATACCCAATGGCAGACCACCCGTGCCAAAACCTTGGTGGCCCTCGAAAACCTGTTGGTGCAGGGCCTCGCGCCCGGTCTACCGCCGGAACTCGTTGAACGGGCGGTGCAACTCCATGTGGCGCTGGTGGTTCCCCTGGAAGGCCGGGCCCTGGCTCAGCAGCTTTTGCTGGGCACGATCGATCGCCCCACCCTCGCAGAAGATCCAGACCGCACCCGCCGCTTGGCTGAACAGGCGGCGGAAGATGTGCCCCTTTCGATCGTGTCGCGGCGTATGGGCGAAACCATTGTTCGTCAGGGTGAACGCATTGATGCGGGCCAATTTGCCCTGCTCGATCGCTATGGACTCAGCTCTCGGAACGTGAACTGGGGGGCAATTCTGCGGCTGTTCCTGTTGGTCTCGGGGGCGATCGTCGCCTTTTGGCAAATTGAGCGCCGAGTTTATCACCGACTGCGCCAGCGAGACTGCTTCCTGTTGCTGCTGCTGGCCACCAGCACCCCCCTGTTGATCAGCATGGGAGCCACCTGGCCTTGGGCCAGCCCCACCATGCTGGCCAATCTGTCTGCCATTGGCCTGCTCAGTGGCAGTTTTTACGGCTCCTTGGTAGGCATGTCTTTAGTGGGGCTGTTGGCGCTGCTGTTGCCTCCCGGTTTGGAGGTGAGTTGGGTTGATGCCTTGATCGTGGCGGCGGGAGGCTTGGTGGCTGCGGCCTGGGCCGGACGGGCCCGATCGCGCGAAGACCTGGCCCTGTTGGGTGGTGGCGTGGCGATCGCCCAAGGGGGGCTATACCTGGTCATGAACCTGATCAACAGCGCCGCTGCCGAATTTGTTTGGTTGACGGTGCTTGGTTCAGCGGCCCTATGTGGGTTTGCGGGGCTGATTTGGGTGATCATTGCCATTGGCCTCAGTCCCTACCTGGAACACCTGTTTGATTTGGTCACCCCGATTCGCCTGGCGGAGTTGGCGAATCCCAATCGCCCCTTGCTGAAGCAACTGGCGGCGGAAGCCCCGGGCACGTTTCAGCACACCCTGTTTGTGGCAAGTTTGGCGGAGGCGGCGGCTCGATCGCTCGGCTGCAATGTGGAACTGGTGCGGGCCGGCACGCTCTATCACGACATCGGCAAGCTCCATAACCCCCGCGCCTTCATCGAAAACCAAATGGGCGGCCCCAATCTGCATGATGAACTGGCGGATCCTTGGCTGAGTACGGAAATTGTCCGCAAGCATGTGAGCGAAGGCTTGGTGATGGCGCGGCGGGCCCGGTTGCCCAAGGCCATCCAAGCTTTCATTCCGGAACACCAAGGCACGATGCTGATTGCCTATTTCTATTACCAAGCTAAGCAGCAACAGGAACAGCGCGAGCAGCGGGCCAAGGTGGCCAATTTCGGATTAGAGCAAACTCCTGTGGAGCGATCGAGTCGATTCGATCGTCTAGATCAAGCAGGTCGAGCAGGTCAAGTCAATCCAGCCCATCAACCCGATCGCGCCACAACCACCCTCGAAACAACCCAACAGGACAAGGCCTCCCCAGGGCGATCGCCCTACCAAGCTTGCAACTTAGATCAGCGTCCGGTGCTGGAAAGTCATTTTCGATATCCGGGCCCCATTCCCCAATCGCGGGAAACAGGAATTGTCATGCTGGCGGACTCCTGCGAAGCGGCCCTGCGATCGCTGGAAAATGCCACCTATGAAGAAGCCTTGGCACTGGTGAATCGGATGTTGCGGGCCCGCTGGCAAGACAATCAGCTCGTTTGCTCGGGTCTGAGTCGGGAAGACCTGCGGGTGATTGCGGAAGTGTTCGTTACGGTTTGGCAGCAGTTTAACCACAAACGAATTGCCTATCCCAAGGCCGCTTTAAACGTGCCCGATCGCCCAGCGGCAGAACCGGCGGCCAACTCCTGTGCCAAATAATGCAACTCCAAAATGCAGAATTGATTCAACCACCGAACTATCGGGATTGGCTCGCCTGTTTGCAAGAATGTCAGTAAACCACAGCAAATTAATCACTGTTGATTAACCCCAAGGCGATCTCAACATTCGGACTTCGCGCGCGATCGGTTCCCCTACGGTGGCTGCTGGTGATGCCGGTGGCGATCCAGTTGGTGGGGGCGATTGGGCTAACCAGTTGGCTCGCCTGGCGACATGCCAACCACCTGCTAACCGCCAACAGCACCCGCCTGCGCCAGGAAACCAGCCTGCGAATTGGGCAATTTTTGCAGGGCAGTTTGCAAGCACCGGTTCAGGTGGTGCAACTGATGGCCCAGGATTCGGAAACGGGGCGGGTGAATTTTTTGGATCCGAGCGATCGGGAACAGCGCCTGATTGAATATTTCCAAATCTTCAAGGGCACGGTGGACAACGTGGCCTATGGCGGCCAGGATGGGGAATTTGCCGCCGTGCAGTTCACCGACGATCGCAGCGCTCGCCAATTGCAGGTGGCCGGGCAAGCCACGGACGGCAAAATGCTGGGGTTTGATTTAGACCAGAACCGCAAGCTGACCTCCGTGGCCGAAGTTTTTGATCCACGTCGTCGAAGTTGGTACAGCAACACCTTCAAGGCCGAGCATTTGGTTTGGAATTCGGTTTTTCAGCTCCACAGCAACCCGCAAATTTTGGCGCTGCCGGTGAGCCAGCCCGTGCGCGATCGCAATGGGCGAGTGATTGGGGTGGTCACGTCGCGGCTGTATCTATCGGCGGTGAGCCGGTTTCTGAAAACCCTGCCGATCGGGCGATCGGGCTTGGCCTTCGTGATGGAAACCGATGGGCAGCTAATCGCCACCTCCACCGACACGCCGTTGGTTTGGCCCAACCAACCCCAACCCAGCCGCATCAAGGCCGATCAATCCCTGCATCCGGTGATTCGAGCCACGGCCCAACATCTAGCGGCCGATCGCATCATCACCACCCCAACGAATCCCACAGCCCCGCCAGCCGGAGTTCAACCCCCCGCCGCTGCCAATCCCCAGTCCTTTACCCTGACCGTGAACCATCGCGCCTATTTGGGCCAGGCCACTCGGTTCCAAAACGCGATCGGTCTGCAATGGTGGGTGGTGATTGTGGTGCCGGAAAGTGATTTTTACGCCCCGATCGCCGCTCAGTTGCAAACAACCGTGGTGGCTTGTTTGGTGATGTTGCTGGTGGTGGCGGCGGTGGGGGGATGGCTGACCCAATGGCTGACTCGGCCGCTTCAGCACCTGGTTTTGGCGGCGGAGAGTTTGGCCAAGGGTAACTGGCTCGATCGCACACCTCGATCGCCCATTGTTGAGATCGATCGCCTGGCCAGCACCTTCAACGCCATGACGGAGCAGCTCGCCCAATCTTTTCAAACCCTGGCCCACCAAGCCGCCCACGATCCGCTCACGGATTTGCCCAATCGCCACACCCTGCTGCAATCCATTGACCATCGCCTAGAGCAAATGGAGCAGCAAATAGAACAGCAAATGGCGCAAAACATGACCCACCCCATGGGCCCACCGGGGGAACCGCCACTGGCAACCAGCCTTAACCATCAGCCCTGGCCAGGGTTAATTGATGCCGGGCCCGGTCACTATAGCGCCATCCTGCATTTGGACTTGGATGATTTCAAGCTGGTGAACGATTCCTTGGGCCATTGGGTGGGCGATCAGTTGCTGACCCTACTGGCCCAGCGGCTGCAAGCCCACTTACAACCCAATGAGGTGCTGGCTCGGTTTGGGGGCGATGAATTTACGCTGTTTCTGGAAGGATTGGCCAGCTATGACCAAGGGGTCGATCGCGCCATTCAACTGCAAACCCTGATTGCCCAACCCTTTGACCTGGGGAGTTTGGAAATTTTTGCGCGTGTCAGCATCGGCATCACCTGGGTGAATCCTCAGTTGGATGCGGAAACCCTGCTGCGTCAGGCAGAAATTGCCCTTTATGCGGCTAAACAGCGGGGCAAAGGCACTTGCGTAGTCTTCCGGCGGGAAATGCATTCCCAGGTGCTCAGTCGGTTCCAGATGGCTTCGGATTTGCAGTGGGCACTGTCTCGGCGGGAACTGGTGCTGCACTATCAACCGGTGGTGGCGTTGGAGACCCAAGCAATCCAGGGATTTGAGGCCCTGATGCGCTGGCACCATCCCCAACGTGGATCGATCGCTCCCACGGAGTTCATCCCGATCGCGGAAGAAACCGGCATCATTGTGGAGTTGGGGCTGTGGGCCCTGCGGGAAGCCTGCCAGCAACTACAGCATTGGCGATCGGCCTATCCCTGGTGTCAAGAGTTGCCCATTTCCGTCAACTGCTCCATTCGTCAACTGACGGGGGCGGACTTTGTGGGGCAAGTGGAGGCGATTTTGCAAGAAACGGGGCTGCCGCCACATCTCCTGGCCTTGGAAATTACGGAAAGCCTGTTGATGCACCTGTCGCCGGAGTTGCGGGCCACGCTCGATCGCCTGGCGATCCTGGGGGTGCGCTGGGTGATTGATGACTTTGGCACGGGTTACTCTTCCCTTAGCTATTTGCACCAATTGCCGCTGTCGGGGCTGAAGATTGATCAGTCATTTATCCATAACCTCGATCGCCAAGAACGACCTCGGGCGATCGTGGCCGCCATTTTGAACCTGGCCGAGCAGTTAGAGTTAACCGTCACCGCCGAAGGAGCCGAAACCATCTCCAGCATCAGCACCTTGCAAGGGTTGGGCTGTCGGCAAGTGCAAGGGTTCTTTTTCTGTCCCGCCAGCACTCCCCGCACCTTGGAAGCTTGGATGACGAATTGGCAAAGGCGAGTGCGACCGCCCCGGCCGCGATTGACCATTGTTCGATCGCCCCAGGAGCGATCGGCTCCGGCCACCAACCGCGCCCTGATTGACACCATCGATCGCACCCTAAACTACGCCGCCGAACGCCTTGATCCCCAGGAATTGGATCCCCAAAACCCCTGAGCAGGGGCCGGAGCGATTCATGCCTAGGCGACCACCCCCCCAGTATTCAGACCCACAATTCTGATCTGATCCGGACTGACACCGCGCACTAGCCCCAGAGCCTGGCCCGTGCTGCTATCCGTAATCAGCGTGGCCGCGATCGCCTCCACCCGAAAATCCGCCGTCCGAATCATCGATCCCGGCGGAAACGGCCCCTCCGGCGCATAGTCGCGCGCATCGCCAATCACCAAGTAGCGCTGGCTGAGGCGCACATTGGCCGGCAACACGCCATCCGCCAACTGGATTCGATCGCCCTCGGCCGCGTTGTAATCCAGGATGATATCCACCACCAGCTCATCCACATTGAAAATTGGGTCGGTGGTACGAGGTTGATCACTCCCGATCGTGCTGTTGGCCGGGGCATCGCCCGGCCGCAGGATGAAGGTATCCGCGCCGCGACCTCCCCAGAGCCGATCGCGCCCCAAGTCTCCCGCGAGGGTATCGTTGCCGGCCTCACCGGTCAGGATATCGGCCCCCTGACCACCCAGCAGCAGATCATCCCCTTCACCGCCATAGAGATAGTCGGCTTGTAAATTGCCAAATAGGGTATCGTTGCCGGCCCCGCCGCTGAGGTAATCCATCCCTCGTCCACCAATCAGGCGATCGGCCCCGCCGTTCCCTTCCAGGTAGTCGCCGCCCCCGTTGCCATAGATGATGTCTGCGGCCTCGCTGCCCTGCACCAAATCATCACCATTCAGGGCCCGCACGCCCCCTGGATAGGCCGTCAGCAGGGACGGAATCCGCACCCGATCGCCCTGTTGCCCATGGGCACTCAGATCAAAAAAACGCGGCCGGGTTCCATCGTCGGGCGACAGCGGATCGCGAATCAGGCGAGTATCCGGTAATCCATCGGCAGCAAACAGACTAAAGAAACTGCCGAATTCGTAATCATTGTCGGCCATGGTCAATGGGGACAAATTCAATGGGGACAAATTAAAGGCGCAACAAATCCGCACCGCTGCCGGGTCGAGGCTGCACCGGAGTGGGACGCGGGGTATTGGTGGGGCCGGGGGTAGCGGTGGGTAGCTCACCCCGATTGCCGTTGGGGTCAAACAAAATCACCAGGGTGTTCACCAACCGATCGCGCTGGGCCCGGTTCAAGCGTCGAACGGCCGCCTGGTCTCCATCTAAGGGATTTTCCGTGAGGCGTTCATTGCCGGGATAGCTGGTTTCGGGAATGTATTGATGCAGACCCAAATAGTCCGCGAGGGTCAGTTTCCAATCCAATCGCGAAAAGGGCGATCGCCCCACTTGATAAACGTGGTAGCGAATCATGCGGGCTAATAAGCTACTGCCACGATCGACCTCTCGGGACTCGCGGTTGATGTAGTGATCTTCCCGGGGAATATCCGGCAGCACCTGATAAACCTGCCGCCAAACATCATTGGTGGAAGGAGGCAGTTGGGCGATCGCGGGGCCTCGAAGCATCAGGGCGATCGCCAAACCCAGGGCCACCCAAACGGCCCACCAGCCGGGCCAACGCCCCGATCGCCGCCCATTTCTGCTCAACAGATTCATACACTGCCGTGCTCGCTCTATGATTCCGATCCTGGTCGATCCGGGCGGTCGCAATGACCGCGCTCCGGACGGGCGGGCTGAACCCTAAATTAACGCTCACAAATAACGTTCAGAACGGAACCAACGTTCAGAAGCGCCATGAGGAGACTGACGAAACTGAGAAACAAACTAAGAAACAATGATGTCCGGCTGGGTCAGCTCATCGGACATTTCAATGATGGCGCGAATGACCGGCTTCATGGCAGATTCTTCGCCCGTGTCAAATTCTTCGTAGCGGCGACGCTTCGCCCGGTTGGCCACCTGCACCGTGATTTTGTAGCGATTGGACGATTCGGAAATCAGCGAGGCAGCACGATACATCAAATCCGACGTGTCAAAGGGCTTGTCGAGTTTAGACATGGTTGGCTAGTGAATGGGGCAAATTCAACGAGACGAGGTGGCTGTGGGCTGCGGAAGGAGCAGGGCCGTTGGCAACGGGCCCAACAGGAGCCGCTCAACCGTGGTTGCAGGCAATCGCTACAAAATCACGGAGCGGCCGATCGCCTGTACCCAGCCTGTTTAGATTACCAGTTCCCGGGAGGGCGATCGGGGATGGGGCCAGGTGGGCCAGTGAGCCGGCCCAACTCCGGCTCCATCCATGGCCCTATGGCTCCACCCGCACGGGCATCCCCTCCGTGACCCGATCGAATAAATCCACAATGTCTTCGTTGCGCATCCGCACACAACCGTGGGAAACCGCTTGACCAATTAGCTCGGGGTTAGGTGTGCCATGGAAGCCGATCGAATTGTCACCATTGGTCCAAAACCCAATCCAACGAACTCCCAAAGGATTATCTCTTCCCGCCGGGACGATCGTGCCATTGAAGGGATGCTGCCAAACGGGATCCACTGTTTTTTGGATGACCTGAAAATGGCCCGTGGGCGTTTCCCAACCATCCCGCCCGATCGCCACGGGATAGCTACGCACCATCACCGTGCCGCGATAGAGATAAACTCGCCGCTCCCCCAGCCGTAACACCAGGGCACTGGAAACGACTGGGACATGGGCTTGGTATTGGCCCAAGCCGGGCAACGGCGGTTGGGCCGTTTGCACGATCGGGGGCCACAGGCCTGGCTGCTTCAAGGGCGACTCATGGGCGGCTGGGTTAACGGCCTGGACGGGGCGGGGTTGCGGATTGGGGGATGGTTGGGGCCCCTCTGCCCAGGCCGGGCCCCCGGACAGTAAGCCCAGACCCAGGATCGCCAGAAGGGGCAAGGGGCGAGAGGAGTCCCCAAAATGCGGCGGTTGCTGGAACTGCATAGGTTGGGTGTAGATTCAAGGCAGACGATCCTAGGGTTCAACCACAACGGTGGTTCCCATTTGCACTTTTTCAAATAGTTCTACAACATGCTCATTGCGCATCCGCACACAGCCATTGGAGGCGGCCCGCCCGATCGAGTTAACCGTGGGCGTGCCATGAAACCCAATGATGCCGTTGGATCGCTCCATGAACCCAATCCAGCGTAACCCCAGGGCGCTGTTAGGGCCGGGGTTAGTGACCTGGCCTGTCCAGGGATTGCGCCAGATGGGATTTTTCACCATTTGGAACACGCGATAGGTGCCGGTGGGGGTGGGGGTGGAAGGTTTCCCGATCGCCACTGGATAGCTGATCTCTACCCGATCGCCCCGATAGACATAAACCCGCCGTTCCCGCAGTCGCAGCACCAGTTTCACGGGCAGTTCCGCTGGCGCTGCTGTGGGGGTAGGGGATGGATTGGGGGTTTGGGCTGGGGGTTGAGCCGGAGTTGAGCCGGGAGCTGTGTTCGGGTTGGCCGAGTCGGTGGGGATGTTGGCGGGAACCACCGTTGGAGCGGGTGAGGCGGCTTCCGGGGCCCGCCCGATCGAGCCATTTAGCTCATTGCCCTCGATGGCGATGGTTGGCGGAACGGGATTGGCCAAAGCCGGCAGCGGCCCAGCGCTTACCCAGGAGGCGGCCATCACCAGGCCCAAGGCCAATCCTCGATGGGTGTGCCGTTGCACCAATTGCCAAGCCCAAGGCAGAGTAGATCGAGTGTGCATCATGAATTCCTAACACCAAATTTGACCCAATCCGGAAGGGGGTAGGCAGGCTTGCGGTGGATGAACCGAGGCTTGCAAAATCGCTCGCCATTTTAGCGCGGCCTCGGGAGCGGCCTGATCCCGATCGAATCTTGTTGTTCCTGCGTCCGCGAATTCCGAGGCGATCTGAGGGCATGTCTCAAAACTCAAAACTGCTACCTTGCAGATCTCATCAGCCGACGCAGACAAGGGGCTTCAGCCCCTTGCCCCCGCGATAACTAGGGCTTTGCCTTACCCCCGCGATGACTAGGGCTTTGTCAGTTCCCCAGGTTACTGCTCAAACATCCTCAGCAGGCAATTGGGGGCGATCGGTGAATTCTCCCCTATGGTCATTAACCAAACAACTTGAGCCACATCGGGATGGCCAGCAAAACCAGCACGGTGGTGAGGGCGATGCTGGTGGCAATCATGGAGCGATCGAGGTCGTATTCTTCCGCCAAAATCAGGCAAGCAAAGGCTGTGGGCATTCCAGACATCAACACCAGTCCCAGGCGTAATTGCGGATCAATTCCAATCATGATTGCCCCCAATCCCAACAGGGCCGGCACGGCGATGGTTTTGAGCAAGGCCGGCACGGCCGCCACCCGCAAACAGTCCCACCCTTTCAGTTGACTGAGCCGAATGCCCATCAACACAAACGCCGTGGGAATCACCAGCCCCACGGAGCCATGGGACAGGGTTTCGATCCAGGGGGGCAGGGCGATCGGTTGGCTGGCCACCCCGAACCCAAATCCCCAAAGAGAGGGCACGGCGGCCATGGTTTTGACTTGGCCCCAAAGGCTGCGATCGCCCCCGGTGGTGCCAAAGGTGCTGGCCACCCACACCCCGAGGCCATAGGTTCCCATCACGTTTTGGGACACCGCGTAAAACGCCGGAAATCCCGCTGAGCTAGCATCCAAAAACAAGGGGGCGATCGCCAAACCCACAAACCCCGCGTTCCCCAGCATGGCGGAGAGAATATAGCTCCCTCGGGCGGCGGGTTCTGTCCACCAAGGAGCTGTTTCCGGGGCCTGGGCCGGATCGATCGCGAGATTTGCCCCGCAATCTGCCCCGAGATTTGCCTCCAGATTCGTCACCATCGGGGCCAGGACGGGCGAGGTACTGAAGGCGATCGCCGTTGCGAATTTTCCGAAGCCATACCGCCCCCAAAGGCCCCCCGCCGGGCGATCGGGCGACATGTCAACGCGCAGACCGCTCCTCATTAGGTAATGCAACGAAGCCAAGCTCAGTAAGGCTCCCAATACCACCGCGAGAGCCGCACCGGCCGGAGCCAGGCCCATTTGGCCTGAAAAGTTGGTATGGCGAGCGAGGGAAAAGACTTCGAGGGGCACACCGACCCAATAGAGCGATCGCCCGACCAGTCGCGGCCAAGAATGGGGTAACCAGGGCCCCAACAAAAGTCCCAACCCTGTCCAAATCAACAGTGGTGTGTAGGCATGTAGAAGTACTTCGGCCATACGGGACTGCGCGATCGCCGTAGGCCAGCCCGGTGCAGGGACGGTGATTTGGGTTTAGGGCCCAAGGCCGATCGACCCGCTCAGCAAGCTGGCGTTTAACCATGGGTTAACCCAATTATCGAAGCACTTTAACATCACGTAGATACCAGCGACCGTCCTTGCGCTGGGCCTCGTAGCGCACTCGCAGCACTTCATTGTAGGAACCGGCCCGATCGGGCTTGCCATTTTTGAACAGTTTGGCCACTTCCCGCACCTCAGCGGTAATCTGCCCGCGATCGGGCTGGTCTGGCGTGGCTTTCACATCCTCCAGCTTCACCTGATGTTCGTATTCCCAGTGCAGTTTCTGGTTGAGGGCATCGCGCGATCGGGCCCGCCAAGTGCGCAACATCGGATCTGCCAAAATTTCCGTGAGGCGTTCTCCCTGGTGCTCGCGGCCCATGGCGGCGGCCTTGGCACTCAGCCAGGTTTGCACCAGTTGCTGGGCGGTTTCTGGGTTGAGGCCAGGGGCCGTGAGGGCGGTTTCCGGGTTGGGAACTGCGGGCGGCGGCGGAATTTCAATCACGGGCCGATCGAGCTGGACGATCGGTTGTTCGCCCTCCAGGTTGGGCCCCCCTTGGAAGGTTTCGCCCAGAGCTTGGAACACGCGCCAAATGAGGAACGAACCAAGGCCAATCACCATAATCCCGACCCCGATCGCGATCGGGAGTCGATCACCACTGCCACCCCGAGTCCGGGCGGGGCGATCGGAGCGCTGACGGCTGCGACCGGGGCGATCGGCCCCACCAGGGGGGAGCGGCGGCGCGGCTCCCCCGCTTGATCGCCCGCTGCTGCCCATGTTGCTGGTTCCAGTGCTGGCTCCCGTGGCCCGGCTGAGGGGAATCACGTTATTGGGCGGCGGCGCGGAACCCGGAGCCACAAAATCCGAAAAGGCCCGGGCAACCGTGCCGGATTCCTGGGCCGTTGGATCATGTTGGGTCGCTTGGGTTCCCAACTGTTCCGGCAAGGGCAGGGGGCGAATGGTGCTGGCAGTGGGTTCGATCGGGTTGGCAGCCGAGGGTACGGGGGTGGGCCGTTGCCAGGGAAACTGGGGCATGTCGATCGACCGGCGATCGCCCAATTCGGCCAGGGCCGCCAAGGTGCGGTTTGATCCCCGGTTCGCTGTCATCGGGGTGGCGGCTTTCACGGAAGCGCGATCGGGCACCACCGTCCATTCATTCTCCGGTGGCTCCCCTTCCGGCAAGGCTTCCAGATAGCTTTGCACCGAAGCATCTGCGAAATATTCCTTGAGGGAAACACCCCCTTGCACCAAATCCCGAAAATGGGGAAACACCTCATGGCGTAACCAATGTTCCGTGTAGGCACAGAGGCCCGGCAACAAATCCGGCGCACCGGCCGACTGCTGACGAATCAGGGCGATCGCTTCCTGTTCTTGGCTTTGGCTCAGGTGGCGCGTGGCTTCCTCGGGCCGTCCCAGCAGCAAGGCACAAACCGCCTGCTCCAAGAACACATCCTGACGATTGCCCAACCGACGCAACAGCACGCTCGCTTGCCGCACAAAGGCCGGCTGCCGTTGCCCAAATCCCCGGGCGATCGCCGCATAGGCCGTCAGGAAGGTGGCCACCGCTGAGGGGCGCTTGGCCTCCGCCTCAAACAGGGCGAGCTGCTCTTCCGTGGTCAAATACACCCGCAGTTGTTGCACAAAACGCAGAAAGTCCTCAACGCCCAAGCCCGATCGATCATCTCCTTGACCATCAATGCCTTCGCGTTCTTTCAACATGCTGCGCAACAACTGCAAGCCCTGGCGATGTTGCACGCTGTTTTCGTCCGGATGGGCCAACAGCTCCAAAATGCGATAGGGCCGCAGTTTGTACAAATCCGCCTGAATTTCGCCCCGCAAACTGGCAAACAACCCATGGTGCAACAGCAATTCCTGGGCAATCTTGAGGGAGGTGGCGGCCGGTTCTGCCTGCCCTTGGTGCCACTGTTCACGGCCCAACTCTAGGTAGGCCAACACCACGGTCAGCAGAATATCTGCCAAGGCCAATTGCGGTTCACCAAAGCGGCCCGCCTCGATCGTGCCTGGATTGCTCAGGTGTGGATAGCCCAGCTCCAGCACCAGTTCATATTCCCCCAGTTCCTGGAGCAGCAGCAGCGCCCCCACAAACTGGCGCTCATCGAGATCCAGCATGGGGGTTTCGGCGCGATCGGCCGGCGGCTTCGCCCGGCGACGGCCTTGAGCATCCAGCAACGGCGGAGCCGAACCACCCCCACCGGCCAAAAAGGTTTCATCATAGGCCTGCCGGCTGGCGGCCTGACTCAGTTGGCGATAGGCCTCATCGATTAACTGCTGCCGCAGGGTAATGGCGGCCTGGGAATATTCCGGGCGCGGCAGTTGGTCACTCCGCTGGCGATAGGCCTGTTGCAGTTGCGGGGTGGTGGCCTGGATCGGCAAGCCCAAGATTCGGTAATAGTCTAGGGGGATCAGCACAACTGCCACCCTCGCGGTCTAACAACAACAATCAATCGATACCACATTATTTTGCGAACTGACGGCCTTTTGGGGTCTGGATGGAACGGACAAGGGGGGGTTGAACGGTTCTGGTTTGACGATTTCAGCGCAGTTGCCTGCAATGTCGGCCCAATCTCGAGCGGGCCTCGCAAGATCATCCCGATCGTTCCATAAGGATTCAGAACAACTAGGCGTTATTGGGGCCACTCAATTGGCCGGTCAATCGGCGATCGATCAGACGATTCAGGCGAGCCATCGGTCATCAATTAGGCGATCGACCTTGGACAACAAAACCCTGCATTTCGCTTTTCAATAGTCTAGACAGCGTAGCCGTTGATGCCCGTTTCGGGGATATTCTGTTCATTCAAGGCTTCCGGATTCGCTATGGGCAAACGGCACTCGTATGCTAGCCTTTGCGACAAGTATGGGAGATGTAATGGGACCCGTGGACTCGCCACCGTTAAATCTTGCACCGGAGGCCCTCGATAACTGGGTGATGCGGGTTTTGAACTGGCCAGGCCTGCAAGTGCAAGTGCGCCTAGCGGGAACCCATTTGCACGTGCTTTGCGAAGGGTTGACCTGTCCCGATGCGGCGGTTTTGGAAGCCCGGTTTCGCCAAGGCCTGACCCGATCGCCCCTGCATCAGTTGCCCTGGGAAACCTTGCCCCGGCTGGTGTTGCTCTATGGTCGGCAACTGGGCCAAACCAAGCCGGCCTGGACACGCTACGTGGTGCTGGAGCCTTCCATGATGGCCACCGCTCCCACCGCAGCCCCAATGCCGACTGTTGCCGATGTGATGCAGGCTGCGGATGCTTCGGAGGAATTTGCGGCCCTGCCGTTGCCAGCGACCTCAACACCCGGTGCGCCGCCCATCCAAGCCGCTTGGGCCGGTTTGGCCCAGCGGGCCGCCCAGCAGGTGGGTGAAACCCTGAAGCGATCGGGCATTCAAGCCAAGGTGACGGTCAAAATCACCCCCAGCCCCCGGGTGATTCAGGGAGAGCCGAACGGGGCTACGGGCCATCGCCTTTGGGCCATTTGCCAGGTGACGGAACCGGTGGATTGGGTTCCCCAGGGGCCGGCCATGGCCCTGGCCTTGCGGGAACTGAACCTAGATGGCTTCCGGGATGGCTATGTGTTGGGGCAAGCGGTTGCGGAACCGGAACCCAATTGGATTTTGCGGGTGAACCTGACGGCTCCTCGCCAAATGTTGTTTGATTGGGCCCGTTGGGGGGATGTGCAGGCCCTCTCGCACTTGCTCGATCGCACCTTGGGCAGTCGTTTGGCCCAATCCGTGTCGGCGGTATTGGAAGAATCCACGCTGCATGTGTTTGCGAAGCTTCAAGAATCGGCTCTGGCCACGCCCCTGGAGGTGATTAACACCGTTTCCACCCTGGTACGGGCGATCGCCCCGCAGGGCATCCATTCCTTGGTGCTCTATGGCTGTCCCGATCGCCCGGAAGCCACACCCCAGTGGGTGGAATGGATGGATTTGCCAGCGGCCAGCCGATCGGACTTGGCCGAGTCCACCCTCACCCTGGCCCAAAGCGATGATCACGCGGCCCAGGTGTTCTTGCTAGAGCGGCTGATTAATCCGCATTTGGATCAATGGATGGCTTCCGGAGGGCTGCGGGTGCAGCTCTGTCGGCGGGGCGACTTGCTACATGTGATGTTGGATGGGCCCCGTTGCCCCGAGCAGACCACCGTAACGACCGCCGTGGCTAAGCTGATCCATGATCTGCAAGTGCCGGGTCTGTCCGGGGTGCGGATTTATGGCCGGGCAGCCGGTAGCAAACAGCCCCAATGGCAATTTGCCGAAGATTTCACCGCCCGCTCCGGTCGCCTCAGTTCCCATGATGCGGTGCCGGATTTTGTGGGTGCGGAAGCGGCCGCGGCCCGGGCGGCCGAAGCCACGGCCACTGACTCCAATTCGCGCCATGACCCCGATGGGGCCCAATCCCCAGCCTTTGATCCAGAGCTGGATCAGCCCATTGAGCAGGAATCGTTGCCGCCCCTGTCGTTGCCCAGTGCGGGGCGATCGGGCTGGTCTTGGTCTCAGTTCCGGGAACGGGCTTGGTTGGAAGCGCGATCGACTCTCACGGCCACGGGCATTTGGACCACGGACGCGGAACCACCCGAGTCAGCCACCGCCCATCCCAACACCCGCACTCGGGTTTGGTATTCTGATCGCCCGGAACCGGCCCCATGGCTCCCTCTCCTCAGCGCCGGGGCGATCGGGTGCAGCCTCGTTGTGGGATTGGATTGGATCGCTGCCCGGCCCGAGTGGGCCCTGTCTTCGGCCGCCCAAGCCCGTCGTTCCGCCTCGGCCCTGCTGAACCTCTCCAGCGGCCCGGCCGAGGCGGCGGAGGTGCTCCCGGAACCACCCCAGTTTCCTAGTTTCAATAGCCCCCAGTTCGATCGGCAGCTTCTGCTCTATCAGCAGTTTGTGCTGCGGGAAGGTGTGCCCGATGTCTTGGTGGTGGGCAGTTCCCGGGCCCTGCGCGGCATCGACCCCGCCCGCCTGCGCGATCAGTTGGCTCGCCATGGCCATCCCAAGCTCAAAATCTTTAACTTTGGGATCAATGGGGCCACCGCTAAGGTGGTACAGGCGATCGTGCAGGGGATTTTGCCGCCGGAGCAATTGCCCAAGCTCATTCTCTGGGCCGATGGTACTCGCGCCTTTAACAGCGGGCGGGCCGATGCCACCTACCAAGCCATGGCCGCCTCGCCCGCTTACCGGGCCCTACAGCAGGGGAAATTTCCGCGCCCTGTCAGCCCGCTGGTCAGTGCCCCGAGCGGGGCCACACCCCCGCCACCGGAGCTGCCCGATCGCCCCAGTAGCCTCACCAGCACCCGCGAAGCTCCGGCCCTGCTGCGTCAATCTTGGCTAGGTTCCACCGTCGAAACCATTCCCACCCCCGAAGATGTGGAAGCCTGGTTGCAGGAGCGCACCACGGGACTATCCCAGGTACATAGCCGCCGTGATAGTCTCAAGGCCACCCTGCGCGATCGGTGGCAAGGGTGGGATCTATTTGCGTTATTGGGTGCTCGCGAGACCCTCCGTCGGGGTCTCAGCCCTGCCCTGCCCGATTTGGTGCAGGGGGCCCGGGCCCACTTGGGGAAAGTGGCAGCCACGGCCGGTGCAGGGCGTGATGGGGTAGTGGATTTACACGGCTTCTTACCCCTGTCTGTCAAGTTTGATCCGGCTACGTACTATCAAACCTACCCACGGGTTCCGGGGGATTTTGATAGCGATTACCGTAGTTTTTCCTTGGGGGGCGAGCAGTTTGATGCGCTGGCGGGAATTCTGCAATATGCCCAACAGCAAGGAGTAAAGGTGGCTTTTGTGAATGTGCCCTTGACGGATGATTATTTAGATCGACCCCGATCGGCCTATGAGCAAAAGTTTCACCAATTCATGAACTCACAGCCGTTGTTGTACCTCAATCTTTCGCGGCTTTGGGTGAATAAGTATGATCGATTTTCGGATCCAAGCCACCTCAATCGCTACGGTGCCCAGGCCCTAACAGATGCGATCGCCCAGCAGAAAACCATTCCTTGGCCAAGCCCCTAGAGGGTGAAACCTCAGGGACTCAGAATAACTCTCCGGGGTACGATCGCAAATGTTTGTATAACCAATCAATCTCTCCCATGGGAAAAGACCGGTTGGATGGATGCCTCCCAGCATGATCAAAGCTCCGTTACGGTTGCGCTAGGGCTGGATCCCTTGCGCTTGATTGGCTGAATTCACCAAATTAGCTAAATTAACTGAATTGCTTTGACTGGCGGAAAACCGGCGGTGGGGCAATTTCAACCCATCGGTGGCGAATTATTCCTCCTCGGTCTAACAATAAAGGGGGTTGCAAAGGGATGTTGGGTGGGGAGCTGGCCCTTTGCGGTTAGGCTGAATTCTTGATTTGATTGGTTCCGTTTTGTGTTTGCGCCTCTGCTCCTTTGGGTTGCGCCATCGTCATGACTTTTGCTGGCACTGGCAGTTTTTTGGCATCGTTAACGCGACCCGATCGGGTGGGCTTGCTCACCCAACGGGTTCAGGATCTTCCGGTTGCGGAATTTGTTTGCCTCCTGGACTTCATCACAGCGGAGTTTCAGCAGTTTTTGCGCGCCTTTGATTTGGTCAATAATGCGGCGCTCGAAAGCATCCTGGAGCAAATTCTCGATGCCTTGACCCTCAAAATTGGGCTGATTTTGCAGGCGGAACGCACCACCATTTTTTTGCTCGATCCCGATCGCGCGGAATTGTGGGCCCGGCCCAATGGCGATCAAGCGCCTGAGTCCGATGAAATTCGGATTCCACTGAACGTGGGCATTACGGGCCGATCGGCTGCCACGGGTGAAGTGGTGAACATGGCCAATGTGCAGCAGGCGGCGGGGTTTGAGCTGGCCTTTGATGGTCTGGGCGATCGCCCCACGGAGGCCTTGCTTTGTATGCCCATCCGCAGCACCGATGGGGCCGTGGTGGCTGTGGTGCAATTGCTGAACAAAACCACTGCCCCGGCCTTTGACCGCGAAGACGAGGCCCGCTTTCGAGAATTTGCGGAATCGATCGGGATCATTCTGGAAAGTTGCCAGTCTTTTTATCAGGCGGCCCGTAACCAACGCGGGGTGGCGGCGCTGCTGAAGGTCACCACCCTGTTTGCCCAAACGGGCCTGGAATTGGATCGGGTTTTGCAGGCGGTGATGGCGGAAGCCCGCGACTTTATGCAGGCGGAATATGGCACGTTGTACCGGCTCGATCGGGACACGGGCCGGCTGCGCACCACCTTTGAGGATGGGCGATCGTTGGAGGTGTCGAGCGATCGAGGGTTGGTGGGCCATGTGGTGCGCAAGGGACAGCCCCTAAACCTGAGCTATGCCCCTTCCCACGAGGATTTTGATGCCCTGCTCGATCGTCCCCATGGCCTGAACACTCGCAATGCCCTCTGCTTGCCGATTTTTGACCCCTCGGGGCAACTGATTGGCGTGAGTCAACTGCTCAACCGCAAGCAGGGCAATTTCACCGCTTCTGATGAGGCCTTCATGCGGGCCTTCAACACCCAGGCCGGCATTGCCCTGGAAAATGCCCGTCTCTTTGACAGCGTACTCACGGAACAGCAGTACCAAAAAGACATCCTGCGGAGCCTGTCCAATGGCGTAATTTCCACGGATCTGCAAGGGCGAGTGGTGACGATCAACGAAGCCGCTTTGGAACTGCTGGGCTGTCCGGTACGGCGGGACGGGATGGCGGGCCGCCGCAGCATCCAAACCATCTGGGAACAGCAACTCCTGAAGCGGCCCGTGTGGGAAATTATCCCGATCGAGTCCTTGGAAACGCGCTTGAAAGACAGCCTCAGCACCGGCGCGCGCCATCGGGTTCCTGAGCAGGCCCTGCGGGTCGGGCGCTACTTCAGCCCCCAAGAGGGAACCGTTTGGGTTGTGCCCCAGGGCAACAATCAAGTGCGGTTGTGGAACGATCCGGCCCGCCCGCTGGAATATCTGAATCCCGATGATATGCAACTGTTCGATCGCAACGTCAACCTAGCCGTGAATCCCCTGACGGATTTGGATGGCAAAGTGCGGGGCGGTTTGGTGGTGTTAGAAGACATCAGCCGCGAACAACGACTCAAAGCCACCATGTCTCGCTACATGACCCCTGAAGTGGCCGAGCGGGCCGTGGAGCTGGGGGCAGACATGCTGACCGGCGAGCGCAAGGATGTGACAATCCTGTTTTGCGATATCCGGGGCTACACCAGCTTGGCCGAGGCCCTGGATGCCACGGAGGTGGTGGCCCTGCTGAATCAATATTTTGAAACCATGGTGGAGGCCATTTTTGATCGCAAGGGCACCCTCGATAAGTTTATTGGTGATGCCCTGATGGCGGTTTTTGGTGCACCGTTGCCCCTCGAAGAGGATCACGCCTGGTTAGCGGTGCTGACGGCTTTGGATATGCGCGATCGCCTGAAAGTGTTTAACCGAGCCTTGGTGGCCACCGATCGACCACCCCTGCGGGTTGGCATCGGCATCAGCTCCGGCGAGGTGATTGTGGGCAACATCGGTTCCCGACGGCGCATGGACTACACCGCGATCGGGGATGCCGTGAACGTCAGCTCCCGCCTGGAAGGGCTAACCAAGGAATATGGCTGCGACATCATTCTCAGCGAAGCCACCTACGAGCGTTGCGCCGATCGGCTCTGGGTGCGCGAACTCGATCGGGTGCGGGTCAAAGGTCGCACCAAGCCGATTCGCATCTTTGAACTGATTGGCGATCGCGCCCGTCCTCTCTCCTTTGAAGATGAAACCTTCCTGGAACAATACGAGCTGGGCAAAGAAGCCTTTAACCGCTTCCATTTCCACAAAGCCATGGTGCATTTTGCCGCCGCCCAACAACTGCGGCCCCATGATCACTCCGTGAAGCTCCATATAGAACGGGCAACCCAGTATCTGGATTGCCCGCCCCCGGAATATTGGGATGGGGTGTTTAATACCCCCAACATGTAGGCGATCGGTTCACCCATCGGAGGAAAACTCTGCCACCTGAAACCAAGTGGCAGCGCCCGCCCAAAACATGAAGCCATAAGGATTAGTCACCGTAGACAAGGGGCTTAAGCCCCTTGCGCCCAAGGATCTCGTTACGGCGGAATGAGATCCTTGGGCAATTTGACGACATCCCCTAGAGCGATCGGAACTGGTGGGTTTGGGTGTCGTAACAGCGCGATCGGGGTTTTTCGGGAATTTCCAACTCCTTCATGGCCCAATCTTGGCGCGTAATATCCAAATTGGGATTGAAGTAAGGATCGGTTGCTTGAATCATCGATTTCCAGCGTTTAAAAAACTTGGCGGAATCTTCCGGGTGCGGATCCCCTTCAAAGGTTTTGCCCCTGGTATAGGATTCGTGGTGAACCAAGGTGGCATCGGCACAAAAAACTGCGCGATAACCCGCTTCTCGGGCCCGCAAACACAGATCCACGTCCCCAAAACCAACGGCTAAAGACTCGTCATAGCCGCCAACTTTGGCGAAAGTGTCGGCCCGCATCAGCAAACAAGCGGCCGTGACCGAAGACATTTCGCGGCAGGAAATCAGAGCGCCAATATAGCCCGGTTCTGCCTCTCCAGAGGGCAAGGAATCCCGCATGAATTTGCCGAAATGTTCCGCCATCCCATGCATTCCCACGCAAACGCCCGCATGTTGGATGTAGCAGCGATCGGGATAGAGCAACTTAGCGCCCACGATGCCAATGTCTGGTTTTTGGGCAAATTCTGCCATTCGCTCCAACCACCCATCCTCGATCGCCTCAATATCGTTATTGCAAAAGAGATAGTGGGTAAAATGTCCGGTCGGCAACTGAGCAACGGCCCAGTTATTAATCGCTGAAAAATTAAAAGGGCCGGAGTAATTTAAAACGCGATGTTGATCTTTTAGGGATCGAAAATAGCGAATGGATTTGGGATCATTGGAATCGTGATCGATCAAAACAATTTCGTAGGCGACCTGATGCACGGTTTTGGCAATGCTATCAATGCATTGTTTAACCAAATCGCCGCAATTTTTGGTTGGGATCACGATCGCAATGCGGATCGGGCCCTGGAGGGGATAGCGGACTCGGAAATAATTAAACCGAAATCCTGTTTGCACTTCGCCCGGATCGCCCGATCGATCTAAATGTTCGCTTAAAACAGCCCGCGAAATCTCCAACACATCCGATCGCCGCTGATTGCCGGTGCTGGTCAGGTGTTGTCGCCACAGGTAAAGAATTTCGGGAATGTGGCTAATTCGTTTGGCCCGCTCACAGGCCCGCAAAATTAGGTCGTAATCCTGGGAAACGGTCAAAAATTCCCGAAACCCGCCAATTTCCTGCAAGAGAGACCGCCGAAACCCCACCAAATGCACGATGTAGGGGTGCGATCGCAGCAACTCCAGCGAAAAGGCCGGCCGAAAGGCAAACTCGATCGGCTCGCCTTCGGGAGTCACCAGCACTTCATCGGAATAAAACAAGTCTGGATCGTCGGCCAAGATGGTTTCCGCCACCCGCAGCAGGGCATGTTCCGGCAGTTGATCATCATGATCCATCAGCACCACAAAATCGCTGGTGGCCAGGGCCAGGGCCGCATTGGAGGCGGCGGAAATTCCCCCATTGTGATCGCGGTAGGTCACTTTGATCCGGGCATCCTCGGCCGCGAGTCGATCGAGCGTGGCCTTCACCTGGGGATCGGGCGATCGATCATCGGCAATGCACAGCTCCCAATGGGGATAAATTTGGGCCCGCACAGACTCGATCGCCTCCGTCAGCCAGCGCTCTGGCGTGTTGTAGACGGGCATGATGATCGAGATTTGGGGCAAATTTTCCAGGGCCGCCGCTCGATCGGCAAATCGCCGTCGATTCTCGGGCGACAGACCCCGGCGATATTGATCCCAAGCGGCCAGTTGGGCCCGTTCTCCCAACAGTCGCCGCCGGAGTTTGGTGCGCAATTTTTGGGCGATCGCCCCCAGACCGCCTCGTTGCCACAACCGCCAAGCTCGTCCGGGCCAACTGGCCAACCGCGCAATCGCCATATTTGTTGATTAGCCCTATGCCGTGAGCAGTATATCGCTTCAGGGCCCGCCCAAAATGATGCCCCGAGGATTCACCATCCTCACCTCGCGGTGTTTCTGATTAACGCTCCATTTCCTTGAGTTCTCGACCAAAGGGCAGCAGCGCCATCACCAACAGCTTGAAATGTTGTTTAGCAAAGGGCAAACCGATGATTGTGATCGCCAGAATCACGCCATGGATCAGGTGAGAAAGGGCGATCGCCCAACCAAAGAAAAACACCCAAATCACATTCAAAATCACCCGCAAAGGGCTATCGGCATTTTCCACCGCCACCACTTCTTTACCGAAGGGAGTCATGGTGGCCAAACCAACCTTAACCTGCTGAAGACCAAAGGGAATTCCCACGATCGTTAAACACATGCTGAGTCCGCCGATGATGTAGCCCAACCCACTGATGAGGCCACCGAAAATCAGCCAAATGATGTTACCTAATAAGCTCATGGTTTTAGGTCTGGTGATTTAAGTCTTGCTTGGTCAAATTAACTCAACGAACCTTGTGAATTCTGTCACAAAGAAACAGCTCAAACATTTTTCAAAGCTCTCATTTAAGCTTGATCCTGAGAGCCTGCTAGACTTTCTAAATCAGCTAAGTCTTGGGATCTGCCCGATACTTTTTTATTCAGCCGCAAATTTTCCAAGTCAATCCAGTAAATCTTTAGCCCATCTAGATCAGACTCGATTTTGCTCTGATAGCAGGTTTCAAAATCAACTCCATCCGGTGATGTGATTAAGTCAATTCGGTTGGGAGGATAACCGAGCTGAACCACTTGATCGGATTGGGCAAAATCAGAAGCTACTAGATTCAAGCTCGCAAAGCCAAAGGTAGCAAGAGCCTGAATCACCTTTTGGGCATTTTCTAGGGTTGGCTGAATTCAAATGTCTAGACCTTTGGTGTATCGAGGGTGTCCATGGAATGCCACGGCATAACCACCCACAACGAGATAGCGAACTTGGTTAGCGTTTAAGCACTCGATAAACTCTCTGAAATCGGGGTTCAAAACCATAGGCCCATTGATGATATTCGCGGCGAATTTCTTCGAGGGCGGCCAAACGGGCCTCAGCGGGTTGACTGCGCCAATAGGCTAGGTCGCTTGCTTTGGCTGCCTGATCATCTTTCATGTTGAGAATGCGGCAGCTCATCACCATTTTACGAACCATTTTGGACTCCTCTTTGGACTCCTGATTGAGCAAAGTTGCCCCAATGGCCCCAGGATAGCGAAATTTACGCGATTGCCTACTCTAAAAACAGCAGACGACGCAGCAGTTGTTCCAGTTCGTTGGCAGTGCGATCGATCCCGAGGGTTTCAACGGTGGCTCGTCCCGTTTGGGCCAGGTTCACCCGCGAAACTGCGTCGGTGGTCAGTTGCAGCAGGGTTTGGGCGATCGACTCGGCCACGGGCAGCACCGTGCCGTAGTGAATCCCGGCGGAAAGGGTGGGATGCAGCGGCAAATCTTCGCCCACCAGCAGGGCCGCACAACCGCAGCCGATCGCTTGCAGGGTGGGGAGGGCGCTATTGGCGGCGGAGGGGGCCAAGTGCAGTTGGGCCGTTTGCAACGCGGCGGCCAAGGTGGCCCGATCGGGCCAGCCCAGTTCCTCACAAGCAAAGGGCAGTGGCTCCGGCGCGTGGGAACCGTAGCGGCGAATTTGTAAATCCGGCTGTTGGGTGGCCAGGAGGCTTAACCCGGCAATGATCGCCGATCGCTGGTCGGCATCGGTGGCCCGATCGTCTAACCAAAGGATTGATCGGGCGGGGCCGCTGTGGCGCACCCAATTGGGCGCGTTGGGCAAAAAGTCCGCCGTTAATCCGCCTTCCAACCACAGGGGCGGCACTCGCAGGGTTCGGGCCGTTTCCCAGCGATCGGCGAGGGCCTGGCCGAGGGCGATCGGCCGCAACGGCAACCCACAGGAACCGAGGGCCGTTTCTCGCTCGATCGTGCCCAGGGCTTCGCAATCCACTTCCCAGTTTTGAACCAAACGCACCCGCAGCCGCACGTTGGCCCAATCGGCCACCGCACAGGCCGATCGCCAATCGGTGGCCAGGGCCACATCCAAAGCCGGTAGCCCCGTTTGGCCTTCCAACACCTGCACACCACTGCCTTGCAATTGGGTTTCCCAAGCACGACAGGCTTGATGAACTTGGCCGCTGCTGCTGGCTCCGAAAGGTTGCACCACGAGCCGCACCTCATGGCCTTGGGCATCCAGGGCCCGGGCCAGGGTGGCGATTCGATCGACCTCCACGCTGTCGCTGGCCGCCAGGGAGACCACCATCGCCACGGTCAAGGCGCTGGGTTCCGGGATCGATCGGGCCAACAGGTGATGCCAGCCGGCCCAGGTTTCTCCCAAGGCGGCGCGGGTGAGGTAGCGCTGGCGAGCCGCTTGGTTGGCCGCTTGCCCCATGCGATCGCGCAAATCCTGATCCTCAATCAACTGGCCCAAGGTGGCGATCCAGTCTTCCGAGTTACCACACAGGAACCCCGTGACTCCCGGTTGAATGGCTTCCGCATAGGTTCCCCAATGGGAGGCCACCGTGGGCACGGCCAACAGGGCCGCCTCAAAATATTTCAGCTCGCTCTTACCGGCGGTGAATTCCCGATCGCGCTCTAGGGGAGCCAAGTTAATATCCAAACGGGCATAAACTTCCGGCAGTTTTTCCCAGGGCAAAATCGGCAACCGCTCCAGTCGATCGCCCCAGGTTGCCGCGAAGTCCGCCGATAGTTCCAAATGCCCCACCACCAGCAGTCGCGCTTGGGGATAGCGGGCGGCAATGACCTGCAAGGCGGCCTCACATTCCGCAAAGTCCCGCTGGTGGGTTTTAGTGCCGCTGAGATAGCCCAGGCGCACCACGGAGCGATCGCGCTCATCGGTGGCGGCGGCTAGGGTTTCGGCCGCTTGCCGTTCCATTTCGGCGCTGGCTCGGTTGGGCAGCAGCGCCACGGGAGTGCCGGGGAATCGCTGTTCGATCGACCGTTTCAGGTTGGCGGTGCTGGTGCTAACCCCATCCACCCGGGCGATCGCCCGTTGGTATTGGTGCATCATCTCCTTGTAAACCTGCCGCAGTTCTTCTTCACCGCTGTTGGCATCTTCCAACTGGTAGAGCAGATCCGGATCAAAGACCAAATCATCGGTTTCAAACACAAACCGCACGCCCTGTTTTCGCCCTTCCTCGATCGCTGACTCCAGGTTGGGATGGAAGGTGGGCCGGTGCATCACCACCACTCGGTATTGATCCAACAGTTCCCGGTAAGGATATTGGGCAATGTCGTAGACCTCAACGCTGTAGCCCAAATAGCGCAGGGCTTCCGCCTGGTGCAGACAACGGTAGCGGTAGGGCGCACCGCCGCAGCCACTGATGAAGGCAAACATCCCGATCGGGCGATCGTCCGTCGTTTGCACCTTCACCGGAGCTGCCAAGCGTCCTTCGCGCACCCCCACCAACAGAAAATGCTCAAAGGCGCTGCGATATTGCCCCAGTTCCACCGCCAAGGCTGCGTCGCCGTAGGTTTGCAAATAAAATTCGCTGTCAAAGTTGGGATTGGGATTTAGCCCCTCCGCCATTCCCACTTCCAGGAAATGTTCGATCGCACTGTTGAAATCCTTGGCCGCCAATCGCGTTTTCACCTGGGGATAGGTTTCCAGGTAGTAGCGGGTTTTGAAGAGGGGGCTAGGGTCGCGCCCTTCCGCTGCCCCGTTGGCCACAAAGTGGGCAAAGGCCTGGCTATAGGTGGCATTGGGCAGACAGTTGGCCACATCCGGTTGGGTTTCCAGATAGTAGGCCGCATCAAACAGCCGCAGGAGGGCGTGGGGCTTGCGCAAATCCAGGCTGGGCAGCTCTCGCTTAATTGCCTCATAGATCGCAGACTGTTGGGCTGCCGGATCGGGGGCGATCGCCAGTTCCGGGGGAATTTGCGACAGGGCCACCAGCGTGCGTGCAAACAGCTCCGGATCAAAGTGATCGGCCGCTGGCGGCCGCAGTTTGTATTTCAGCTTGATCCAAAAATTCCGCAGGGTCCAAAACTTGCTGCTGCGAATGATGTCTAACAGGCGACGGGTTTCCTCAAGGCGCGATCGCAACTCCCGAAACTGATCTTGGGCGGCGGCGATTTGGGCCTTGGCGTGATCCCGCAGTTCGTTGGCCCGGGCGATCGCCTGGCGACCGTGCTTCACTTCCAACTCCGCCAGTTCCAATTCCTCGTGGAGGTCGGCGATTTGATCCCGCAGGCTTTCTAGGTCTTGGTTGGCCGCTTGCAGCAGGTCTTCTGTGCATTGCAGCCGACTGTCATAGGTTCCAATCAGGGCTTGGTACTGATCCACTTGCAATCGCCCCTCGATCGCCCCCTGTTCGGCGGTTAAGACTCGGGCCTGATAGCGACTGAGATCCGCGCGGGTTTGCTCCAGTTGAAATTGGCTTTGGGCCAAGGCCGGTTGCAGTTGGGCCAGTTGTCGTTGCAGTTGCCGAAACTGCCCTTGGCGATCGCGGGTCTGTTCAGCCAAGGCCCAATCCTGCAACCAGGTGAGGGCATCGGTGGGTGCGCTGGGGTCGATCGGTAATTGCGGATGCGGAGCCAGGGCCCGGGCGTTGAGCTGCTGATAAAGGGCGGTGGCCGTGGGATAAAAATGCTGGAAAAGGGCTTGGCGTTCATCGGCGATCGCCTCCCAGTCGGGCAAAATCAGGGTTTCGTGGCCCCACTCCACCGCCCCGGCCGCCAAGTCCACCAAAATGGCGCGATCGCCCAATTGCTCAAGGGCCACCAACAGCGCCTCGTGGTAGGTTTGCCAAACCCGCAGGGCCCACTCCGGATCTTCGAGGGCCCGATCGCCCGCCGCCCGAAACAGGGCTGAAACGCCCACCCAAGGGGCACAGGACACCAACACAAACCGAGCGGTGGGGAACTGGGTTTGCCAATCACTCAAAAACAAGGTGGCCAAAGCGTCCGCCACCACCACCGGGCCCGTGGGCCAGCGGCGACAAAGCTGCCCCAAGCGATCGATCCAAAGGGCCGAAACCGGCTCCGGTTGCCGCGTCACCCAACCGGACTCTTGGAAGCCTTGGGCCCGCAATACGGCCTGATGCCAGGGTTCCACGGAAACCGGTCGCCAGCCCAACTCTTCGAGGGCCGCCGCCACCCGATCGCATCCCACCGGCAACAGTCCAGCAACGATCGCAATAGTCGGCTCAGTCATAGGAGGGGGTTGCAAGATCGACAACGGGTGCGTGGCAATGGGTGTGCATCTGGGCGTGCATCTGGGCGTGCATCTGGGAACCGGTGGGGTTCTCAGGAAAAATACCACACCGGCCCGGCCCTCCAATGGCTGGCCCTCCGAATGTCCAGCTCGCCCGCCAATGGCCATCGCATTCCTTGGCCGGTGTTGGCCATTGGACGATCGCTCACCGGTCGCTATCCTGTCTTTGTGTTGCCTGGGCCCCGAGCAACTATCGTTCCTGCGCCTTCTTCCCTTGCCCTCCGCTGCCTACCCCTTGCCATGACCGCCATCGATCACGCCTTTTGGACTGATGTTTTAACCTTCACCGCCGACCTGGCCCAGCGCACGGGTCAGCAACTGCTGAAGGACTTTGCGGGCGATCGAGCCACCACCGAAAAAGACGACGGAACCTTGCTGACCCAATCGGACACCTGGGCCGATGCCACCCTGCGCCAGGCGATCGCCGATCGATTTCCCGATCACGGCTTGCTCAGCGAAGAGGGCAACCATGATTTGCCCGATCGGGATTGGTGTTGGATCATTGACCCGATCGATGGAACCACCAATTTCAGCCACGGCATCCCGGTTTGGGGCATTTCGATCGGGCTGCTCTATCGTGGCTGGCCCGTCTTTGGCTATTTGTACTATCCCCCCACCCAAGAAGCTTGCTATGGTTTTTGGCCCGGTGAAACGGGATTGGATCTCGAACCAGGAGCCTTTCGCAACGGCCGCCCGATCCGAACCACCAGCGCCGACCCGGGCCCCAACCAAACCTTTAGTTTTTGCACCCGCAGCATTGAGCGGGCCCCACGTCCCTTCTGTTGCAAAATTCGGGCGATCGGGTCCGCTAGCTACAACTTGCTCACCGTCGCCACCGGTAGCATGGTGGGAGCCTACGAGCTAACGCCCAAAGCCTGGGACATTGCCGCCGTTTGGCCCATCCTGCAAGCGGCCGGAGCCACCTGGATTTCCCTGGAAGCCTATCCACCCTTTCCGCTCACCCCTGGCGAAAGCTATGGCAAACGCTCTAACGCTTGCTTAGTGGTGGCTCGGGCTGATTTGGGCGATTTTTTCCGCCGGGCGATCGGGATCTAGAGGGCGATCGGGATCGCGATTGGAATTGAGAAATATCGAGAAATATTGCTAGTGGCGGGCGGGTTCAGCCAGCGGGTTCAGTCAGCACATCCCCTCTAGGGATCTTTTTCTAGCTAGATCGTCAAGGTTTAGATCTCCAAGATCTTCAAAAAATCTCCAAAGATCTTTAAAATTGATCGCATATTGATCGCAAAAACGCCCCCGCAAGAACCCCAGCCCCAAAAGCCGGGCGGCTACCCGCACAAAATTCAGTGGACAACCAGGCTCGGAATCCTTATATTGGGATGTTGTCTAGATTGCGACGGTGTTCTTAGGAGGTCATTATTCCCGAGCAACTTACCCTAACCGTCAGCTTACGAGGCACGCGCGAAGTTAAGGGAGATTGTCAACTGTTCCGCCTCACAGGGCTGCTCGATGCCTTTTCGGAACCCACGTTCCGCAAAAAGCTGGGGCAGTATGTTGAAGACGGCCCGCCCCATGTGGTGCTGGATCTAGCGCATATCGATTTTGTAGATAGTTCTGGGCTAGGCGCTCTGGTGCAACTGGCGAAAAAGGCCCAGAGTGCAGGTGGTAGTTTCCAGATTGTGACGAATCCCCGCGTCACCCAGACCGTTAAACTCGTGCGTCTCGAAAGCTTCCTATCGCTCCAGGATTCGGTTGAAGTGGCGATTAAGCGCGTTTCTGAATCGAATCAAGGCTAAGATTGGCTGTGGAGTTACAACCGGCGATCGCGACGGATTCTCCGAGTGTCGAAGCAGGCTGGCTAGCCGCCGCGGCCTTGCGATCGCCCCTCCCCCTCAGTTCGTCAATTCCCGCAGCCGAAATTCAACGTTTGTCGCCGGCTGCTTTGGCCTATTTAGGCGACTCCGTTTACGAACTTTACATCCGCTGCTATTACCTCTTGCCGCAATCACGCACCCGAACCTATCACGATCGCGTGGTTGCCCAAGTTCGCGCTGAAACCCAAGCCCGCCATTTAGAGGCGCTGCTGCCCCACCTGACCGAGGCTGAACGTGAGATAGTTCGGCGCGGTCGCAATGCCACTGATAAGCGGCCAAAACGGCTCGCGGGTGGCACATACCAGGCCGCCACGGCCTTTGAAACCTTGGTGGGTTATCTCTACCTAACCCAGCCGTCCCGACTGACCGAGTTGTTGGCCCGGTTGGATTTGTCGCCGTCTGTTTCCTCTCATGCGACTTTAGATCGCAACTCTTCATCATGACTGATTTTTCGTATCGTAAGGGTCGTACCGGCAATTCAGCAGGCCAAGCCGGTCAATCCAGCAAGTTTGAGCGTCCGGGGAAACCGGTTAAGGGCGGGCAGTTTCAGGGCAAGGGACGGTATCAAGGTTCCCAAGGGGGAGAAGGCTCGAAGGGGCGTTACGAGGGGCGACGCGATCGCGCGGATGATTTCGGGATCTCCGGGGAAGACCGGGAACGCCGCAACTATGACGGGGGCGAGCGCCGGGACTTCGGCAAAGACCGGGACTTTGGCAAGGAAAAGAAGGACTACGGCTCCCAAGGTCGATCGGGCTATGGCTCCCAAGGTCGATCGGGTTATGGTTCCCAGGGGCGATCGGGCTATGGCTCTCAGGGATCGCAAGGATCCCAGGATCGATCGCAAGGATCGCGGGGCTATGGCTCCGGCCAGCGTGACGGCGAGTCTCGGGACTTTGGTGGTAAGTCCTTTGGCCGCAAGCCTTTTGGGGGCGGCCAGGGCGGCCAGTCCTTTGAGCGCCGTGGTCGGGATGGCGATCGCCCGAACCGTGGAGGCGATCGACCCTTTAGCCCCCGGGGCGATTGGAACCGGGAAGAGAACCGGGACTCTCGCGGTGGCGAGGGTTCAGACTTCCGGGGCAAGAAATTTGGCAAGGGTCAAGGTAAGTTCAGCCGCCCCTTTGGCGATCGACCCGATCGCCCTGACCGGCCGGAGCGCAACCGGGATGAGCGTCGGGATGGCGACTATGGTTCACCCCGGGGCGATCGCGGTGAACGGAGCGATCGCGGTGAACGGGGGGATCGGTCTCCTCGGTTCGATCGCGGGGGCGATCGCCCGGCCTTCAGTCGTCGTCCCGAAGGGGGCAAGTTTGGCGGCCGCCGGGATGGGTTCCGCGAGCAACATCGCGATGGCCAAGGCCGGGACTTCGGCGGGCGCGATCGCGCTGCCCATTCCTTTGATGGCAATGCCCAAAATGGCAACCCAACCACGGGTGAAGCCGAAACCAACAATGACATCATCTACGGCCGTCATTCGGTGTTGGCAGCCCTAGAGAGCGAGCGCACCCTGCACAAACTCTGGATCGTGCCCCAGTTGCGCTACGATTCCCGGTTCATGGGGCTGCTGCAAACGGCGAAGACCAACGGCACGATCATCGACGAAGCCACCTACAGCCAACTGGCGCGGCTGACGGACGGAGGCAATCACCAAGGCGTGGCAGCCCAGGCGGCGGCCTACGATTACTTGGACTTGGCCGATGTGATTGAAAAGGCCAAAGCGGCCACTGATCGCGCCGTGTTGGTAGCAGTTGATGGGGTGACGGATCCGCACAATTTGGGCGCGATCGCCCGCAGTGCCGAAGCCTTGGGTGCAAAGGGCATCATCATTCCCCAACGGCGGGCCGTGGGTGTGACTTCCACGGTGGTGAAGGTGGCGGCCGGCGCGATCGAGCACCTGAACATTGCACGAGTGGGTAACTTGGTTCAAGCCCTGGAAACCCTGAAAGCTGCTGGCTTCTGGATCCATGGTTTGGCCGCTGAGGGCAGCGAACCGATCGACAAGGTAGACCTCACGGGCCCGATCGTGCTGGTGATTGGCGCAGAGGGAGATGGTCTGAGCCTGTTGGTGCAAAAAACCTGCGATGTGCTGATGTCCATTCCCATGAGCGGCCACACGCCCAGCCTGAATGCCTCGGTGGCGGCGGGGATGGCGCTCTATGAAATGAGCCGTCAGCGTCGCCATCAGTCCTTGGACTTGCGGGACTCCTAGGAGCGCGGCCGCGATCGCGCCCTAATTTTGCCTCCCAGCGGGCCATTTGCTAGGCTGTCCGGAGACTTAGCCGCCACCGACCTTCAAAGGGCTGGGAACGGTTAAGCCCCGGGGTTACCTCGTCCCTCCGGTGCGAGTTGATGAAAACCCCGGCCATGGCCTGAGTTTGGAGGTGGTGCGTGTCTCAATTGCCGGATGGGCCCTTGCCCGAGGATCGATCGCGATCGGCCCGCGAGACGAATGACGAATGGATTGCGGTCTTAGTAGCCCTGCTAATCTTTGGGGGATTGTTCTGGTGGTTTGCCAGTCGCCAATCGATCCCAGCGGGTTGGCAGGGCTTGCTGCGATCGCGCCCCGTTGCCCCTGAAGCGCCCAAGGGCCCGAGGACAGAACCCACAAAGGCGATCGCCCCGAAGCCCCAGCCCGACGCGCCCGCCAAGGCCCCAGCAGCCTCCCCCACGGCTCCCTCGGGGGCTAGCCAAACCCTGGCTCCTGCTGCTCCTGCGCCGGGGCCCAACCCCATTCCTGCCGCTCCGGCCCAGCCGATCGCCCCTGCGCCATCTGTTGCACCAGCCCTTGCGCCAGCCGCCTCGGAGCCAGTGGCCGCGCCCTTTCAGGATGTGGACGGGCAACATTGGGCCTATCCCTTCATTGAAAAACTGCGGAAAGACAAAATTATTGCCGGGTTTGAGGATGGTTCCTTCAAGCCCGATCAACCGGTGACCCGGGCTGAATTGGCGGCCATTTTGCGGGATGCCTGGGCGGGGCCCACGGTGCGATCGCCCCTGCCCTTCCCGGACTTGGCGGCCGACCATTGGGCAAAATCCGCTGTCGATCGAACCGTTGTGTTGGGATTAATGCGCGGTTATCCCAATGGACAATTCGCCCCCGACCAACCGATTTCTCGCCTCGAACTCTATATCACCCTTGCCTCGGGGTTGAATTTGCCGCTGCCGGAACCGCCCGATCGCCAACGGGAACTGGAGCGTTACAGCGACGGCTTGGCCCTAGCCCGCTGGGCCCAGCCCAAGGTGGCTGCCGCCAGCCAAAGCAACTTGGTCACTTACTATCCCTTGCGCGATCGCCTGGATGCCCAGCGGCCAGCAACCCGCGCGGATGTGGCCGTGGCGCTCTATCAAGCCTTGGTTTGGCAAAAACGCCAAGCCCCGATCGCCTCGCCCTATCTGTCGCCCCAACCCTAGAGAGGCGATCGGGCAGTTAATTCAGGGGCAAAATCAATCCCCCAGCGGATTTCCGATGAATGGGGTACGGGTTCCCGGTGTGGATGCTGCCTAGGGCGATCGCGCTAGGTTGGGAACCGAACAGGCTGATCAACAGCCATTCTTCAGCATTCCGCACCGCAACCAGCCCAGAGGGAGGGGCGATCGCCGTGAATCGATCGGCTAGGCAATCTCGATTATCGCAAGCCCGTTTCCAGCTACGGCCCGGCGTTCCCACCCTTGCGGTGATCGCCCTGTTGTTGCCCTTGGTGGGCTGTGGATTCAGCTTCAAAGCCGACATCCAAAACGGCAACTTGGTGGTTAACAGCGGCTACGAAGTTTCCGAAACCCTGCTCAACCAAAACCCCATCAGCTTCAAAGGCGATCCCGCTTCCTTTGTGGAAACCATCGATCGCTTTGAAATTCAAGAGGGACAGGTGCGCGCCTTTGGCAAATTCGTTTGTCCCGACAAGCGCCTAGAACCGGGGAGCCTCGATTTTGTGCTGCAAGCCAGCTCCCGGCAACTGCTGGAAGCCAAAATTGCCCGTGTGGATTCGCCCTGCATCACCTTGGCTGACCCCCGCATCATCACCGTGAATCAGCTTTTGGCAGATAGTTTTCAGCGCCTGGCCGCCGGAACCCGCGAAATTGAAGTGACCCAAGTGAAGGTGGGTGACCAAAAAATTGCGATCGACTTCCAATGGGTCACGCCGTTGGAATCGCCCAGCCCCGCCGCCAGCCCCGCCGCCCCCGATCGCCCCGCCGATTCACCCTCCGGTGCCAACAGCCCCGCCCCCAGCGATCCATTACCCGACAATCAACCCGGCACGGATATCTAGCCAGCCCTCTACCTAGTCAGTCCTTGCCAGATTTCACCGCTGGCCAGCATTGATACTCCGGTATTGATACTCCAGTATCGATACTTCGGCATTGATACCCCGGTATTGATCTCTATGGCGCAATCAAGGGTAATCCCAGAGAATCATTGAGTCAGTTGATCCCAGAGCTTCAACAAGCATGAATTCAAACGCCTTAATTTAATCGGGTCAATTGAGATCAATGGGGGCGAATTAGCAGTATCTAGGATATTGGAAAGCAATTGCCTGTGTGAAACCATGACTGACCTAACCCGAGACTATATTTTGGCCGTGGACGCTTCCAGTTCCATGGGTATTCAGATGCCGAACGGCCAAACCCGTTGGGCCGCCGTTGCTGAAGCGGCCTTTGGACTGGCCCAGGCGATCGAACAATTTGATCCCGATGGTATCCAGGTTTATACCTTTGCCTCTGGGGTCAAGGAATATGGCAACGCCGACGCTCAAACCGTTGCCAATTTGTTTAGCCAAAATCGCCCATTTGGGTCAACCAACCTGGCTGGACTGTTGAACCTGGTGTTGCTGCAAAAGTGGGTTCCCGAAGTGCCCACCACCTTGATTATCGTCACGGACGGGCAACCAGACGACAAAGCCGCCGCCGCTCAATCTTTGGTTGCCGCCACCAAAAAAATGCAATCGGACGAGCAACTAGCAATTACCTTTGTTCAAATTGGGGATGATCCAGGAGCAACCAATTTCTTGAAATTTCTGGATGACGAATTAATGGGATTGGGCGCTAAATTCGATGTGGTCGATACCTTTGCCGCTAGTGAATTTGGCAATCGATCGATTGAAGAAATCTTGCTGGCTGCCATCCAAGATTAAGAGAAATCGATGTGCTTAATGTTGAAACATCAACGATCAGTGAATGGATCATGATTCAGCGACCAATGTCCTGAAAATCATGGGCATTAGTTGCATGACTTCTCTAGACACTCTGATCGTTTAACCACCTTTTTTCTATCAAATTGAGACATGATTAGCCTCAAGCGCGATTACATTTTGGCGATTGACGCTTCCAGCTCCATGGGCATGACCCTTCCCAATGGACAAACCCGCTGGGCCGCCGTTGCTGAAGCGGCTTTTGGTTTGGCCCAAGCGGTGGAAAAACTAGATCCAGATGGCATTGAGGTCTACACGTTTGCCAGCAAAATTCGTGAATTTGGCAATGCAACGGCGGTGACAGTGGCCGAAATTTTTAGCCAAAATGAACCCTTTGGTTCCACCAATTTGGCAGGGCTTTTGAATACAGTTTTGCTGAAGAAATGGCAAGCGGAAGTCCCCTTGACCCTACTGGTGATTACCGATGGTCAGCCCGATGACAAGGCCGCTGCAGCCCAAGCGATCGTCGCGGCCACCAAAAAGATGTCCGCTGATGAACAATTAGCCATTAGCTTTGTGCAAGTGGGGAACGATCCGAGCGCAACCAATTTCTTAACGTTTTTGGATGATGAATTAATGGGGCTGGGAGCCAAATTTGACGTGGTTGATACGTTCCCCGCTAGTACCTTTGGCGATCGCCCGATCGAGGAATTGCTGCTGGCTGCGATTCAAGACTAA
>MKGP02000002.1 GCA_001913845.2 Limnothrix sp. CACIAM 69d
CTAGCCCAACAGCGCGATCGCCCGTTTCACTAGGTTCTCCGCCGTCAGACCGTTCAGGCCCATTAGTTGACCAGCGGTGGCCGTCGTTTCGCCGCGCTTCCAGGCGAACACATCGCGCGGGGCCGTGCTGCGCAGGACGATCGGCTCCAGCATCGCACTCGTACCGCCGGTCACACCCAACAATGCATCGCCACCAAACAGGCGATCGAACGTCGCATCATCCACAAAGTGCGCGTCTGGCTCCGAGCACATTTCCACCGCCACATCGGTCGATCGGTAGAGGCGGCGGGGGCTGATCACCGACACGATCCGCGAACCGATCCCTTGGGCCGCCAACTGTTCAGCGGCAGCCAGCGCCGGAGTCAAGGTCATATCGCCAATCACCGCCAAGACCACGGTTTTTTCGCCGGGCGTTTCTTGCAGCACAAAGCCACCATCCTGCAAGGCTTGGCGCGTTTGCTCAAAGGTCGAAACGATCGGCAGCGGCGACTTGCTGACCGTAATCGTGATCCCCTTGTTCACCTGAGCCAGCGCCCAGTCGTAGCAAGCCTGGGTGCTGTTGGCATCGCAGGGGAACAGCGGGAAGATGTTGCCGTTACGCATCATCGCCGCGAAGTAGTTTTCGATTTCCGGGCGTTGGTGCGTCCAGCCGTTGCGGCCCTGCTCCAGCGCACCCGCCGTAAACAGGCAGACTGTGGCGGGGGTGGGGCGGCGCAGTTCGGCCATCGCTTGGGTAACGGTTTGCCAAATCGGCAGCCCGTTGATCGCAAAGGATTCGTAGGAACACCAGAGTGATCGCGCCCCAAACAGCGCTTGACCCACCGCCAACCCGGCGCAGGCATCCTCGTTCAGAGGCTCATACACCTGACCGTCGGGCTGTTGGAAATAGATGGGGTCGGTGGTGGGGTGAACGATTTTCAGGCCCACGTTGATGTTGTTGATGCCCGAGGCGGCGTTGCCGTCGGCGTTGGTGACAATGAAGTCGCGATCGGCTTGACCCACTTGCACCACCAAATCGCCCATGGCCGTAGTCGAAACCTTCTTTTCGCCGGCCGGGAATTCCACCAGGTTCAGCTTGCCCAAATCTGCCAAGGGACGCACCTTTTCGGTCACGGCCACCTGGGCCGCCGGGCCACCGCCCGATCGCTCAAAGTTCGTCCGCACCAGTTGCCAAGCCTCCGGCGACAGGGCCCGCTCCTTCAGGGCCGCCACGATGTAGTCCCGCTCCAGGTTGTCGCCGGGATAGAGGTTGTGGGACTGAGCGCCGCGCTTGTGTACGCCCGCGCCCTTCAGTTGCTTGATGATCAACACCGTCAGCTTGCCGCCCAAGGCTAGCTTGGCCGCCTTGTCAGTGGCTTCCAGCACCGCCTGGGCAAACACCAACCGCTGGGCAAAGGAGAACTGGGTGCTATCGACGTAATCGCCCGGCTGGTCGGCATCATCGAAGGCCTTGGCATCCAGCAGCACCACTTCTTCAAACCCGTTGCCGCGCCAGTAGGCTTCCATGGCGGCGTTGGATTTGGTGGAGACCATGCTGTGGTGCTCTTGGCTGTAGCCGTTCCAAATCAGGATCGGCAGGAAGTTGGTGGCTTGCGGGTAGGCGGTGTTGAAGTGGCCAAAGCTGCTCATGATGTAGGGTTCGCCCAGGCCGCCATCCCCGATCGTCACGGGAAACAGCGTGCCGGGGAACAGCTTGGCCCCAGCCATGGCGAAGTGCTGACCCTGACCGAGGGGGCCGGCGGGGGCCAGCAGACCGGGGATTTGCCCCGACAGGTGGCCGAGCAGGCCGTGGGTTTCGCGGAAGCGATCGCGCAGTTGCTGCACCGTCGTGATGCCCATGGCTTCGAGCGATCGATCCAAGAACACCTGGGAATAGAAACCGGGGGCGTGGTGGCCCACTTCGGTGGTGAAGTTCTTGTAGCCCAGCATGATCAGCGCCGCCATCACATCGGCGGAGCTGGCATAGCCGCCGGGGTGGCCCGATTCCTTGCTGGCGGTCATTTGCACGATCAGGTAGCGCAGGGCATCGGCCGCCAGGAGAGTTTGGAAGGCCGCCGCTCGATCACTCGGACTGGCGATCGCCCCTGTGGTCGCATCCACGGCTGGCGCAGCACCCAGGGTGTCAAATTCGGGCCAAGGCGCACCGAAGTATTGAATGCCGTCGCAAAACGCAGGCGTGGTCGTGGGTGCGGGGGTTGTGGCGGTCATGGGCAATTCACCTAGTGGTTCGACTCTCTCGACTGTAAGGCCAGTCTTGAGGCGATATTTTACAACCTTGATGTTGCTAAAGTCTCAGGACGATCAACTCAGGACGATCGAAACCGACCCCTTAACGACCCGTTGTACTGGGGGCTGGACGATCAGCAGGCGATCGATTGTGGCAGTCTCTCGCTGAATTTGCCGCCCTAGTCCAGACCCAAAACGCCGCGCCCTAACCCATCAACCCTGTTGATAGACTGGGGGCAGTTCCCCGATCGAAACTGGTCGCCTATGTTGACCCTGGCGCAATGGACCGTGGCGGAATATCACCAAATGATCGCGGCGGGGCTGTTGGTCGATCGCCGCGTGGAACTGTTGAACGGGCAAATTATTGAAATGTCACCGGAAGGGCCTGAACACCGCTACCAATGCAGTAGTTTGGGCGATCGGCTGCGGGTGCTGTTGCGCGATCGAGCTTGGATTAGTGAGGCACACCCGATTACGCTAGATGACTCGGAGCCGGAGCCGGATTTAGCGATTGTTCGGTTGCCTCGATCGGACTTTCGCGATCGCCACCCGGGGCCAGCGGATCTGTTTTGGGTGATTGAAATTGCCCGATCGACCCTGGCCACAGACCTGACCCACAAGCGGGATCTCTACGCGCGGGTGGGAATTCCGGAATATTGGGTGGTGGATTTGGTGAACCGGCGGGTGGTGGTGTTCCGGCAACCGGAAGCGGGCCGCTACAGCCAAGCGGAAACGGTGAGCGATCGCCCGATCGCGCCGCTGGCTTTCCCGGACTGTGCGATCGACCTGGCCCAGCTCTTTCAACCGTAGGAAAATCGGGAGTTTCCGGCGCTATGGGCCAGTGCGAAACGAGGGCAAGGCTTCAAACTGGGCAAACTCAGACTCCAGTTTCCACTGCACCCGGGCGCGATCGCTCTGGGCCAAAAAGCCCCGACAACCCGCCGAAATGGCGGCAACGTTGGGCGAATCTTGGGCACAAGCGGCAGTCACTGCGTCAAAATTTGACGAATTCCAAAGACTGGCTCCCGAGAGGAAACTATATTCCAAACTATTGCGCGCCAACCGTTTGAGATCGGCATAGTTCAACTGATAGCGCAAGATTGCCAATCCATACTCGTTGCTCAGATCAATGCGAGCAATGCCCTCATCATCGGAAGCCAACGTCATGGGCACACCGGCCGCTAAATATTCGCGGAAGGGATGTTGGTTGCCAGCCACATTCAAAATCACCTCATTACTGGTGAGGCAAATTTCGACCAACACCCCCCGTTTGCGCATTTCTGCCATCAGTTGAAAGGGGTTGTTTTCATAGAGAATGCTCACCCCATGGCCAATGCGACTGGCCTGAGCCACTTCCACCGCTTGCCGAATATGAAAACGCAAATCATTGGGTGGCACTAAGCCTAGGGTTAGTTCCCCCGCATGAAGGGAAATTTTGACTTCCGGAAACTGCGTTTTTAGAAATTGCAACATCTGCATTTGTTGCTGGTAGTCGCGCAGGGCCACCGGGTTATCTTCTGGGGCAACTAAGTTAATACCCACGACGCGGGAGTTCGCTTTGGCCAACTCAAAGGCATAGACAAATTGGGCAAACACTTCCTCAGGTGCTTTGGTGCGTGTGGTTTGTTGCAAATAGCGCACCGTCACTTCACAGCCCGGTTGGGCCATGGGCGTATCGCAGCGTAAAGTGCTGGCGACCTGGCGTTCAAGATTCGCCACCTCCTGGCTGCCTCGGGTGACCAGCTCCATTAGGCCGCGATCGAGCAACGCGCGCCGCATCTGGGCAAAGTCGCCACTCCAGCCCACCGCCCGCCCCAGTTGACGCACCTCAGAGCCTTGAACGGTCATCAACAGTTCTAAATAGAAAATATGCTGATCAGCGGCGCGATTGGCCACTTCGGCCACCATGTCGTCCTGGCGCGACGGAGCAGAAGAAATCTCCGAAAAGCCGCCAAACGCCTGGAAAAATTGATCATGGCCCGATCGATTGGCAAAGGGCAGATTGCGGGTTGACCACAAATTAATCAGGGCATCGTAGGTGTCAGGACGATTGGGCAACTGCGAAGCGGGAAAATAGCGGCTGTTTTGGCCACAGGCACTCGGTTGAATCAGGGTCAGGGCCTGGGGATCAATGCAGTAGCCATCGGCGGCGGCCCACTCCAGATAACGCTCCGCATAAACGGCCCCGCTCAGGTGGGTGTGAATGTCGCCCCCTTTCGGCATTCGCTGCACAAAAGCTCGAATGGCGGGGGGACTGGCGCGGTGTTGCTCCAGCCATTGGCTCACTTGGGCTTCGGCATCACGGCGCGATCGCGGGTTTACAGGAGCTTCTTGGGCGGCAACGCTGGAAACAACCAGGCCAGAGCCAAGCAACAGTCCCCATAAAACAGCGAAGGAGGAAAGTTTGGGCATGGAAAACCGGGGGTCGGTGGGGGAATTTGGGTGAACTGTACCGCCAATTTTTGCTCAATCATTCAACCGAATTCAGATTCTAAATAAATTTAAATTTTTGTTTTCAATATCCGTCTGAAAATCAGCCAAGATTTGCAATATCTTTCTGGAAATTATTCATTATTTATATTGTTTACCTCGTTAACAAGGGGCTGAGGGCCTGTCGTCATTTCCATCGCCGTAGGGGTTGGGTCTCCCAACCCTAACCTGAGTGATCGATACAACCCTGTCTACCCCGGGGATACCCAAGGATCACGGGGGGCTGGGCGGGGAGACCCCGCCCCTACGACTGATCGGTTGGGAGGGCGAGATCATCAGGGTTTCAGGCGATTTGACGACAGACCCTAAAGCCCCTTGTCTCGCACGATTTCATGGCAGTAATTTCAAGGTTTTGGGGGATTCGATTCACAGCTCGAACCCCCTTGTTTTTTTTGATTACATGGAGTGAGAAGCAGATTGGTATTTGACCTGATTTGACTTTTTAAGTATCCTCTAGGGGCTGTTTTTGGGTTTGGAATCAGCTTGAAGTGGTTGCAAAATTGCTTGGGTTTCCGGGTTGTAGAGCCGGAGATAATTCCAATAATTGCCCAACACGTTTTCCACGTAACCGCGCGTTTCCGAAAAGGGAATTTGCTCCACAAATCGATCGAGATCTGCCGTGCCAAATTGCTTCACCCAGCGGTTCACATTCCCCGGCCCGGCGTTGTAGGCGGCCACGGCTAGCAGACTGTTGTTGTCATATTCCCGGTGCGTGTAGTCCAAAAACCAAGTGCCAAGTTTGATGTTGTCTGGGGGATTTTCCAGGCTGTAATCCTTGAAGCCGATTTTGTTGGCCACCCATTCGCCCGTGGAAGGCAACACCTGCATTAAGCCCACGGCATTGGCGATCGAGCGGATGTCGCGTTCAAAGTGGGACTCTTGACGAATTAGCCCCAACACGAGGGCCGGATTCAGGTTTTGGGCCCGGGCCCCGGCGGCGATCGGCTCCCAATAGGGACGGGGATAGAGCCGCCGCCAATAGTTCAAGTCTCGACGGGCGGCCGCAAACTGTTCCCGATCGCCCGGTTCCTCGCGCCACCGCAAATTAGCCAGGGCAAAAAGACCGGCTAAATAATCGCCATTGCCCAGTCGCAACGTGCCATCTGTGTATTGCTCTGCAAAGGTGGGCTGGTTGCGGTTTTGGAATTCCGTTTGCCAATAGTCAAAGGCGACGCGATCTTGCTCCAGTTGATAGAGCGCTTGCAGGGTGGGCGATCCGGCGGGTAGGGGGGCGCGGGGGGGCGGCGGTTGCAGGGTGGGTTGCCCCGATCGAATGGTGGTGAAATCTCCGACCGGTAACCCCAACTTCACCGCCGATCGCCAGGCGTAGTAAGACTCGGGATACTGTTGCAGGGTGTGGCGGTAGGCCGCTTGGGCGGCGGCTTGGTCTCCCAACTGGGCGGCCCATTGTCCGGCCCAAAAGCTGGCCCGGGGAGCATCTTCATGCTCAGGGTTCTGTTGCACCAGGGCGATCGCCCATTGGCGGGCCGTTTGGGGGCTGGTGGCGGCCGCTTCCTCGGCCAGTTGCCAGCGCAAATCGCCGGCCGCGTCGCTGTTGCTGAAGGTTTTGAAAAGTCGATCGCGATCGGCCGTGGCGGGCTGTGGCTGATTTTTCAGGATCCGCACTCGCTCCAACAGGGCCCGAGGGGCATGGGTAGCGTTGGCCATGGCGCGATCGAGCAGGGCCAAGCCTTCGGCCGGCGGCACTAACCGGGCCAAACGGGTCATGCCAAAGGCCGCTTCCGGAGCTTGGGGAAATTGCTGAATCAGCCGACGATAGCGGGCGATCGCCTCGGGCCGTTTGCCGCCCAGTTGGGCCCCCCGCCCGGCCCGATAGGCATGGAGGGGGCTGGGGGTGGCTTTGGCGTAGGCATCGCCGGCCTTGGCGTATTGACGACGATCCCAATAAATCCGCCCGATCGTGGCCCAATCGGCGGGGGCGATGGCGGTGGCGAACTGACTTTCTAGGGGCCCCAGATAGTTACCCACATCCCGCGCATCGGGGGCATGGCGCAATAGGTATAGAAACCAATCGGGGCGATCGGGCGTTTGGGCTAACCGTTGTTTGGCCACCGAGATCGCCCGGGGATGCGATTTCCAAGGAGAGTCGGCCGCCACCAGGCGATCGAGCCACTTTGCATCCTGTTGCCCCAATCCATAGAGCGCTTCCGCCGTGGCCGGATCCTGGGGAAATTGCTTCAGCAGGGCTTGCCAGGTTTGGCTGGCCCCCGCCCGATCGCCCCCTTGGAGTTGTGCCTGGGCCCGCAGGGCCAACACCGGAGCTAACAGCACCGGATCATCAGCTTTTTCCAGCCACTTCAGAGCCGTTGCATGGTCTTTGACGCTCAGGGCTTCCGTGGCCAACACATAGCGTGCGCCCGATCGAGTCAAAGGGCTGGCCGATTCCGCCAGTTCCGTCAGGGGAGGCACTTTGGCCGCTTTGGGATCCGTGGCCTCGGGACTGGGTGTTTCTTGGTGAATTCGGGCCGCGGCCACCTCGGCTAATCCCGTTGCGGGAGATTGGTTAGCCTGACGATTGGCCAGCCAATCCCCCATGGGCGACAGGGCCGCACCGACCCCCAAGGCCACGGCTCCCGCAGCCCCCAAACCCACCACCCAAGGGCGATCGCGCCACAGGTGACGTAAACCCACTGTCCAAGTTGCAAACTTCACGGCCGGCCTCGATCGCAAGACACCCTAGCCATTGTGCCGCAGTCCCTAGGCCGATGTGGGCTGGGCCACCGCCTCCGCCACCGACACCACCTCGGCCCCTTGGCAAGTCGGCAAGGGTTCAATCAAGGGTTGATTCAACAACACCATGGTGGTGCTTTGGTTTTCCTGGAAACCAATTCGCTCATAAAACGCCTGTTGATTGGTGGTCATTAAATAGACTCGCTCCACCCGGCAGAGTTGCGGGTGCGCCAAAACCGTTTGCACCAATTTGCGCCCAATGCCAGCCCCTTGATAGGTGGGATGAACCACCACATCCCAAATCGTGGCCCGATAGATGCCATCGGAGGTGGCCCGGGCAAACCCAATCAACCGATCGCCATCCCAAGCGCTAATGACCGGCAAACTGTTGGCCACGGCCAATTCCACGTCCTCTCGGCGGCGATCGCGCGCCCAAAATGCCGTGTCTTGAAACAGTTGATGGAGTTGGTCAAAATCAATCTCTTCGGCGCGATCGCGAAACTGAATATGGCTGCAATCGAGAGGCATGGCAGTCGCAGGCAAACAACGACAATTGCAGTTGATGGTAAACGACCCATCCCAACTTTGGCAGCGTCCTGGCACACGGAAATGCAGCCAGGTTCGATCGGCCCAAAATTCCTTCCAAAGTTCCTTCCAAAATTATTTCCAACATCCCGTACTCCAAAACCTGTCCCTAATCAGTCTCTAACCTGTCCCTAATCGATCCCTAATTTGTCTCTGGTAGGGTGTTGGGTAATGGCTGCCGGGAATGTATCGCCCCCCTGCCAGCGCCCGATCGGGATCAAGGGCGCGAGATCGGGGCAAGGGGTTTCAAAACCTGGTCTGGAATCTAAATCAATCTTTGTCTGACCCGATCCGCAAGCCGGGATCCGCAAGCCGGGATCAGTCCTTGCCGGAATGCCTGACATATGGAGGGCGATCGCATAAATTTTCCCCAACTTGCTAGCAAGCACTATTGGGTTCATAACCATTTGTAAGTAAATCGCAACCAAAAAGCCCTATTTCTGACTTCTGTATTGCTATAGATCGCATTTTTTAACAGTTGCGAATTATTTCAACCTACGGGGATCAAACCCATTAGAATCAAATCAGTTAGCGCTAGACAACCTAGTTAGTTAACTCCCTTAACCATCGTTGTTTCAAGTTATTGCCTCGTTTCGTAGAGGGCTACATAGACCTTGTAGCTCTGTTCGTTAACCAAAACCCCAGTGGTTTTGATGGGCTTGTAACATGCAGCATTGTCATTGATTCTGAATCAGAATCCCCTCGGAAGTCTTAGTTGGCTAAAATAATCGTTAGCCAATTCGTTAGCCAATTCGTTAGCTCAGCTAAAGCGCAGTTGGTTATCCGTCTTTCGCAGTTGGCTTTTCACGATTTTGCGGTTCGCTGTTTCTCATTGATCGTTTGATCAGTCAGTTCTTGCTTGTTTTGTGGAACTGCTGGCAACTGAAGACAGGTTTTCTCGGCTTTTCGACCTTGATGATGTTGATGGCTGGCTTGAGTTCTAATTAACTCGCTGGCTCCACTGAACATCATGGGCCACCCTTTCGATATCTCAAAGTCTCCAATATTTCGCCTCAAACATTTCTGATGACTTAGGAGGTTCCCTAATTCCTCTCTGATTGCTGTTTGATTTGGATTTGACTTGCATTTAACGACGATTGATGATGTTGGATTTTGGTTGGGCTTGGTTGGACGAGAACTGGATTAAGTAGTTTTCAGTCTCAAAGATTCGGTCGGTCTAAATTCGCCTAAGACCAAGCCCCCATTCCACCATCAAATTCTCAAGTATCGGCCATGAGCATGGTGATCTGAGGCTCAAAATAAGACCGGAAACGGCCATGTCGGCAACCGCTGGAGCACTGTCCTAGCAATCGCCAGCCCAAGCATTGGCCTCGATTTGGTCAAAGGGTTTGGGTCGCCTGTGTCGGTTGCAAGCCTGCCCATGGCAACGTTTGTTGCTGATGTTTCTGAGGTTTTTGAACGTTTCTTGCCAGGAGCTTTCTTTCCGAAGGTTTGCTGTTGAATTCCGAACTGTTTCCATTGTCGAATTGCGTCCAATTATTTCAATTGAAAAATTCAATTGAATTCTGAAGGTTCATTCCATTAGCTGAATTGGCCGAGTCAGTCGGTTGAACATTGGCGAGTTTGCTAGATCAAATCTCGAACGTCAAATCTCTAGCTTTGGTGAAAAACTGAATCCCGATCGAAGAATCCTGATTGAAATGGGATCGATATTGATCGAGTTCGGGTTGGGCCCTTGAGTCCTGCACGAACGCTAACCGAATGCTGATTGTACATTAGCTAATCAAATTGGGGCTTTAAGTCCTGAAGAATTGCTAATTGCATATTGGCTAATTGAACATTGGCTGATCAAATACTGATCAAACATTGCTTGAATAATGGATCAAAGAGCCACCCCCATGGGGTGGTTTCTTTTTGGGATGATCTGCTGGGAGATGATTTTTGGGGAATTGGCCACAGCTTAATAAAGGAGAAATTAGGAGTTAGGAGAGGTGCGATCGGGCGGCGTTGGTTGCGGCGAAGTATCTTGGGCGATCGGGTGCACCACTTTCGCGATCGCCTGTTGCACAAACCGTTTCACAAACTGATCGCGTTGCTCTAGCTGAAACTGTTTTTTGACCACTTCGCTAATGCCGCCATCGCCCCAATCTTGATCGTGACGAAAATATTCAATGAAACTGCGGCCGGCAATGCGGGTTAAATAGGCCGCTGTCACCGCTTGGATGGCTCGACTGATGATGGCGGTGGCGATGTTCACTTGGAGCGCGGTCGTCAAAATTCCCATGGCTCCTTTGACGATGCCCAAGCCAGTCATGGTTTTGGCGAGGGACAGGGCCAACTCCTGCGCCCGATCGCCACTTAAGTTGCAGCCATAGACCTTGCCCAACTCCAAAATCATCTGGGCATTGACCGCCGCCGTGGCCAACAAATCCACCACCGGAATCGGTGTGACAGCCACGGCCCCCGCCCCCAGCCACTGGTAGCGATCGACCACGGCTTCGGCCTGTCGTCGTCGCTGGGCATCAATCAGTTGGCGGGCCCGATCGCTCAAGCGCTGGGCTTGCAGCAACATATTGTCTGCAATCAGTTCTTCCCCTTCGGCCCGCAACACCGCCACGATCCGCCGAATCAGGGGCATAATTTCCGGGTCGGGGGTCAGGGTTTCCCCGTTGGGCAACTGCACCGCCGCCGGCCGTGCCGCGATCGGGACAATATCCGCCGTGGGGAGCTGTTCTGCCAACCGTTCCCGCAACTTGGCCAAAATTGCCGTGCGATCGGCCTCGGGGTAGCGATCGGTTTTGTTGAAGGCCAGCAGCGATCGCTTCCCGATCGCCAATAACTGTTGCAGTGGCTCCAATTCCGACTGCTGCAAGTCGCCTTCCACCACAAAAATCAGCAAGTCTGCTTCCGCCGCCAGCCGCCGCGCCTGGCGATCGCGCTGGGTTCCCGCCACCCCTGCTTCCAAAATGCCCGGCGTGTCGGTAATCAACAAGGCGCGATCGATTTCCGGCAAGGCCAGGCGATAGGTTTCGCCCTCTTCCGTTGTGCCCATGGTGGGGCCAATGGTTCCGGCTACTCGTCCCAGCAAGGCATTCACCAAGGAGGTTTTGCCCGCCGACCCCGTGCCAAACACCACTAACAGCAACTCACCCCGGGCCAAGCTGCTTTCAATTTCGCGCGATCGATCCAATAGGGCCTGCCGTGCCACCCGATCGCGAATTAAATCCACCTGGGCCCGCACGGCCTCCAGCGCCGCGCCAGCCGCTTCGGTTTTCACTTCGGAAACGGTGGGGCTGGGTTCCGGCGGAGTGGGGGGCGTTTGCCCGGTGATCGATCGCTGGGTCACCTGCCAGAGCGATCGCCAATCTTGGGGCCAATCCAGGGGCCGCACATACCGAAAAAACGCCACCAGCAGGGCCCCCAACAGGGCCAAGGTCAGCACCACCACCACCGGTCCCAAAAACGGAGCCGTCCAACTCACCTGCCAGTAGAGTTGTTGCAGGGCGCTGACGAGCCACAGCACTAGCGCCAAGATGACGCAAAGCCCCGTCAGGACAACAATAAAGCGAGTTAGGGTCACAAGAGTTGGGTGATCGCTCCACCAAATTTTGTTTCCCTAACCAATACCATCAATTTCAATAGTCATGGCCTGGGCAAAATCGAAGGGTGGCGCGATCGGGAATGTGTTAATGGCTAATCGCGTTTCGGCTGCGGCTTGCTTGCGGGCTTTGGCATAACCTTTGGCAACGGCGATCGCCAGCCAAGGTTGGAAACTGGGGTTATCTTCCAGCAATTCTTCAATTTCGATGCGAGCATTTTGAATCGACAATTCCCAAGAGCGCGATCGTCTTTGGGGTTGGTGTTGCCACTTCAAGAGGTGGAGATACAGCCGTGCAATTTGATTAACTAATGCAGCCCGTTGCGATGCCCCCAACCCTTCGATTTCCTCAATCAAATGTTCCAGATCTAGTTCAGTGAGTTGCCCAGCTTTTAGCAGTTTCACCTGTTGCTGAATCCAGCCATAATAGTCTGATTCATAGGTGATCGAATCAGTCGCATTCATAGGGCGATCGTTGGCAGTGAATACTGATTGATTAACAGTATTGTTCGTCTGACCCCCACGATGTCAACGTGGTGCTCTAGCCTCTCTTGACCCTCTGCAACGATTACTCCCGTCAGGATCTCGTTGTAACTAAGATAACCTATACATAGTGCTAGGTTACATGCGCTTGCCGTGATTGCCCATGACCATCGAAACACGCCTGAACACACTTGAGGCCCAGCTCCAGCAGCTTACGATCAACGTCACCACCTTGGCCAGCATCACCACTCAGCAATCCTTTGAGTGGAACCAACGGTTTAATCATTTGGCGGAGTTGGTGGCCAGCAATACTAAGGCAATCGAGGGGCTAACTCGGGCGATCGAGGGACTGAGTGAGCGAGTGGATCATGTTGAGCAACGTATTGAGCTGCTCGATCAAAAGCTAACTGAACGCGTAGATCATATTGAGCAACGCATTGAGCTGCTCGATCAAAAGTTAACTGAGCGTGTGGATCATGTTGAGCAACGCATTGAGCGGCTTGATCAAAAACTGGAAGACCGCACTGATTCAATCCTGGCAGCGATCGACCATGGCATTCAGCAGGCGATCGCCCAAACAGTCGAGCCGCTACAAAGCCAGATTACCGGTTTACAAACCGAGATGCAGCGGGTCATTGAAATGATTGAGGGGTTAATCAACAGTGATTGATTTCCTGTCATTTGCTCATATTTTCTGAAAAATGCGAATCCATCCTAGGGGCTGTCATACAATGAACAGATGCTACTCGGATTCAAAACTCAACTCAAGCTCAACAACCAACAACGCACCGCGTTAGCTCGCCATGAAGCAGGAAGTTTCCTGATTGCAGCATTGATTAGTCAATTGCAGCAATTGTTAGTGAATTAGTGACGGATGCAAAAGAGCTAGTCGCTCTGCTTGGGAATCAGATAAATTGCGCCAGAGATTATGGTTAGGGCCACGGAAACCCAAAAGAGACCAATCGCCCAAAGGGAGTAACCATCCATCACTGGGGCTAGTAGCAGGGCGATCGCGGCGATTTGGCTGACGGTTTTCAGTTTGCCCCAGAGGTTTGCGCCGGAAATGCTGGTTTGGTTCACGCGCCACCCCGCGATCGTCAGCTCCCGCGCCAAAATCACAAAAACGCCCCAAGCCGGAATCCGTCCCAGCTCCACCAACAGCAGCAAGGGAGCCAAAACCAGCAACTTATCCACCAACGGATCCAAAAATTTGCCCAAGTCCGTCACTTGGTTCAGTTTGCGGGCCAAATATCCATCCAGCCAGTCTGTGCCCGCAGCCACCAAAAACACGCCCAGCGCCCACCAGCGATCGGCTGTGGTGGGTTCGCCGCTGAGCCACCACAACAATAGGGGCACTGCTGCCAACCGCGACACGGTGATCCAAGTGGGCAAATTCACGGCTATTTCTCCAATGCTTGAACAACACTTTTAGCGCGATCGGGTCGGAAAGGCTAGCGATCGCGCCAAAAGTCAGCCCGAGGTCAGTTCAGAATTGATGATTCATGGAGTGGTGATTTTGAGCGATGGTTTTGAGCTAATCCTGAGCCGCTTTTGAGATCTCTAGGAGGGCGATCGGGGTTGATTGCAGTCTATTCAAACGTTAGGGGTTGCAGGTCGATCGACTTTCGATAAATGAGGTTGGAGGCATATTCTAGGTAGCGTGTGGCGGCGGTTTCTAGGCGATCAATGCTGGCTTTCATTTGGGCAATGTCATTCGGTGTGGGTTGACAGGTTTTGCTCCGCACACAGTCGGTGACGCGAAGGGTCGATCGTTCCGCGATCGCAAAAAATCCTGCCAAGCTTTTGGGATTTTGCAAGTTAAGATCCTGGGTTTCGTTGCCGGTGCGTAACAGTTCTTTCATGCCCGGAGCTAAGAGTAAATTCGCCTTGCTTTGGTGCAGTGGTAAGTCCATGTACCACTTGTTGCGGCCCTCCCTAAAGGCGGCCCAAACCTTTTCTAATTCCTCTGGGTTGGCCGGTGTGGTGCTTGATAGCAATAGCTCCAGTTCGCGCAAGTTCCAAAGGTGCAGGCTGACGGAATTGGAAAGCCTATCCATGAATTTTTGGGCTTCGTCCAATTGGCGCTTTTCGTATTCAAACTGGGATTGTCTGCGCCAATTTTGATCTTGATACCACTGGGTGAGCAATCCACCAACCAGAGTGGTCAGCACAAAGCCAATGATGAGGCGTGATAGGTCAGAGTTTAATGATTGCCAAACTTTTTCGCGATCCATGGTGCATGAATGATTGATTGGGTTATGAATTCGATAATTTGATAATCCATTGATAAATCATGGGGCAATTAATCGTCTTGATCGTGTGATTAGCTTGCGTGGTTCAATCGTGCGATTAGATCGTGCGATTAGATTGTGTGGTTAACAATGGCTTGCTGACGGGCAACGGTGAGCAGACCATCGGCCAGGCTGGCTCCATTCACTCCCAAAATCGATCGCTCCTGTACGGCTTGAATGCCCGCTTGGGCGTGCCACCAGGCGGCCGTGGCGGCCCAGTAGCCCCAATCGGTGAGGCTGGTGGGGCGAGCTTGGGCGACCAAGCCCCCCAGTAATCCGGCTAAAACATCGCCGCTGCCACCCCGAGCTAAACCGGGGGTGCTTTCGGGTATCATCCAGCTTTGGCCGCCGGGTTCGGCCACCACGGTGCGGGCCCCTTTCAACAGGACGATCGCCCCGGTTTGTTGGGCCGCCCGTTGGGCCAGTTCCAGTCGATCGCTGGTTTGGGCGACCAAGTTGGGAAACAGCCGCTGAAATTCTCCCCAGTGGGGGGTGAGGATGACGGGGCCTTGGCGATCGCGCCAACCCAGTTGGGCCAAGGCGTTCAAGCCGTCTGCATCCAGCACCAAGGGCCGATCGCTCTCCCAAACCGCTTGCACAATCGGGGTGGCTTCTCGGGTGAGGCCACAACCACAGGCGATCGCGTCGTAGCGGGCGAGATCCAGATCAACGCGGGCAATTTTGCCCATATCCGTTTCGGGACAGGCCACCACGAGGGCTTCGGGAATTTGGGCCACCAACCAAGGCTTTAGACTGGCGGGCACGGCGACGGTTAACATGCCCACGCCGCTCGATCGGGCCCCCAAGGCGGCCAGGAACGCGGCCCCCATATAAACAGCGGAACCCGCCACCACTAGCAAGTGACCTTGCTCGTATTTGTGGGTGGCGGGCGATCGGTTGAGGGGTAATTGGGCGAGGTGGGCGGTGATTCGGTTCAGTTGGGGGTCTGGGCCCAGGATGGCTTGAATGTCGGCTAGGGGCAGGTCAAAGTCAATCAGTTCCGCTTGGCCCACCCAATCCAGGGCCCGATCGAGCAGCAGACCCCGTTTCCAGAGGCCCAAACAGAGGGTGAGGGTCGATCGAATGGCTTTACCCAAGACTGCGCCGCTGTCGGTGTGGAGGCCGGAGGGGAGGTCAATGCTAACGATTGGTTTGCCGCTGTTGTTCACTTGCTCGATCGCTTCGGCCAAGGCTCCCTCGATCGGCCGTTCCAAACCAAAGCCAAACAACCCATCCACCAGCCAATCGGCCGCCAAAACGGGGGCTAGATCAGGACTGACCTCAATACCCAGGCTGGCGGCGTATTGGGCATGGCGATCGGTCAGTTCCTTGCGCTGCTCGAATGGCAAGTAAACGGTAACTTGATAGCCGCGCAGGTGTAGCTCCCGGGCCACCACCAGGGCATCACCGCCGTTGTGGCCAGGGCCGGCCAGAACTCCCACCCGCGGCCCTTGGGCGATCGATCGCCAAGCCATGACTCGCTGGGTAATCAGTCCGGCCACTTTTTCCATCAAGGCTGCGACAGGCATTCCCGCCGCAAACACTCGAGACTCGATCGCCTGCATTTGGGCCGCCGTGACCACATAGCGATCGCGCATCCCCCCCATTGGCCCGTTTGACGGTTGCACACCAAGTCTCCTCAAAACCATGCCTCCTCAAAACCACGGAGCGGGGACTGGCCAACCCAGCCAGACCCGATCGTACAGGATTGAGCGGCTAGGGATAGCTCAGTGGCCCAATCCTGCTGATGAATGGCTTTGCTGCAAAAAATTGGCCCCATCGGGTATTTTGCGCCACAAATCTCGGTTTTAGTGGCCGATTTTGGCGTTGAGTTTTTGTGGACGGCACTAGCGGCTGATTGTCGGGGCCATTGCTAGATTAGCGATCGCTGGCCTGTTGCGCCTCTTTAATCATGTCTACCAAAACATGATGAGCGGCCTTCGCATCGGCCAAAGGTGCTTTGAATTCGATGCGCAGGGGCTGGAGATGGCCGTCCACTTCCACGGCTAAGTCCATGCCCACTGAATCGATCGACCGCATTCGGGCGCTGGTGGCCGTCGTGATCTGGCCGAAATATTGGGCATAGACCAACACCGCGTCGGCGTGGTCATCGTTCATGTGCTTACAGATGCGATCGCTCACTTGGGCCGTGAACGGATTTTCCGGGGTTGTGGTTGCCGAGTCGCTCATGGTTCTGATCTGAATGGTTTTAAATCGATTAGCCCGAAACCCACAATCTGCCGTTAGCAGATCGGAGGGGACAAGGGGCTTAGGGGCTGTCGTCAAATCGCCTGAAACCCTGATTTTGTCGTTAGCGGATCGTGGGGGGCAAAGGGCTTAAGCCCCTTGTTACGACAATTGAGGTACGAAAAATCAACTGTTTCAGCCTCGCATCGAGAGACATGCAGCTTGCCTCCAGGAAACAACGACGGGCCCTAAGAGGATGTCTGAGAAGTATCTTGCAGTACGGGCTAAAGGTTAATTGTCGTGGGGGGCAAGGGGCTTAAGCCCCTTGTCTACATCGATCGCTGGGGCGTACAGAGTAGCAATTTTGGTTTTTCAAACATCCATCCTCTAAGCCCTTTGTCTTTGTCCTCGCCAGGCTTTTCCTATTCAACCATTTCTGCCACCACGTCCCGGAGGGTTTGGGCCAGCGATCGGGGTTGCCAGCCCAGCTCTTGACGGGCTTTGGTGGCATCCACTCGCACGCAGCGATCGTAGATGTAGCGCACTCGCTCGCGGCTGAGGGGCGGTTGCCAACGAAATAGCCGCCCGATCGGGTCAAGAATCGTCCCCAAAATTCGCACCAACCAAGCGGGTACTTCTTTGGGGGGAGGGATTTCAGCCGTCTCGCCCACCATCCGAAACATTTCCCGGGTGGGACATTCTCCAGCCGAGAGGATATACCAGCCGCCCGCCGTGCCCCGCTCGGCTGCCAAAATCATGCCCGCCACCAGGTCATCCACATGCACAATTCCGGTGGGGCGATCGCCCCCGACCCAAAAGGGCAGTTTCCCGCGCAAAAACTGGCGCAGGACGGGGCCAAAGTGTGGATCGTCGCCACCAAAAATGCCGGAGGGCATGACGCTGATGGCGGCCAGTCCGTTTTCAGCCGCGCGATCGACCAGCACTTGGGCTTCATATTTGGTGTGGTCGTAGGCGGAATCAAACTGAGCTTGCACCCGTTGGAATGTTTCGTCCACCACCTGGCCAAAGGTGTGGCCAAACACCCCGATCGTGCTGCAATAAACCAACCGTTTCACCCCAGCGGCCTGGGCCGCCGCCAGCACTTGGCGGGTTCCTTCCACGTTGGTTTGCCACATTTTTTCGCTGTCCACCAGGCCCAATTCCACATAGGCCGCCGTGTGAAATACCCAGTCCGCTTCGGCCATCCCTTGGGCCAGGGCAGCGGGCTGCTGAAGGTCGCCTTCAATGATTTCAATGGGCAGGCCGGCCAGGCGCGATCGATCCGCCCGGGGCCGCACCAGGGCCACCACCCGATCGCCTCGTTGCACCAGGGCCCGCACCAAATGAGACCCGGTAAATCCCGTTGCACCGGTCACAAATACCCGCACGATCGCCCCCTTTCTAGCCCAATGGTGTGGATTTGCGGTTTTCGAGCCACAGGGACACGGCCACCACCAGCCCGATCGCCAGCAGCGCCACCCAGGTGAACTGACTAGCCCAGCTCATCAGGGTTTCCAAGGACACCAGCCGCCCGCAGAAGTAGGCCGCTGTGACCGTGACTCCGGCCCAAACGGCGGCCCCGGCTGCGTTATAGGCTAAAAATTTGCCGTAGGGCATTTCCACCAAGCCCGCCATCGGGCCCGCAAAAATCCGCAGCAGGGCCACGAACCGGCCCCAAAACACAGCCTTACCGGCATTGTTGCTAAATTGCTCGCGAGCACCTTCCAGCTTCTCTTCGCCAATCCGAAAGAGTTTGCCCAGCCGCACCAGCAGCGCCCAACCGCCCCAGCGGCCCAGCCAGTAGCCCAGGTTGTCGCCCAAAATTGCGCCGCCGATGGCTGTTCCCAGAACACCGCCATAGCTCAGTTCGCCACTGCCCGCCAAAAAACCGCCCACAAGGGTGATGGTTTCGCCCGGCAGAGGGATACCGGCGTTTTCCAGGGCAATTCCCAGGAATACGGCCCAGTAGCCATATTCTTGCGCGAGCGCTTCGATAGTTTCGAGCGTAATCAGCTCGGGAATCAAAGCGAGCATGGAGGAGGATAGGGGTGGTGTAAAACTTTGTTAACTCATTCTAAACGGCGGGTTGGCGATCGCGGCCATGGAGTGACGAAGTTTTGGGTGGTTGGGGCGAATTGGCACCCGATCGCCCGGGGCCGGCAATTCAAAATAGCCAGTGATAGCCAAGTCAGGGCAGCCAGTTCAAGACAGCCAATTCAGGACAGCAACCAACGCATGGAACCAGCGCATTACTCGGAACGGGATTCGGAGCCTCGGGGGACGCGATCGCCCCGGCCCTATTTGGATGCGATCGCCTATGGCCAGGCCCTGAGCGCTTTGGTGATTACCTGTGTGGATTTGTTGTTCTGTGAGGGCGATCGACGGCTTTTGGGCTTTCGACGACGGCCGCCCCGGGTGGGCTGGTGGTTGGTGGGCGGGCGAATGTTTCCCGGCGAAAGTCCCCAACGCACCGCCATCCGCAAGGCCAAGGAGGAAGCTGGCCTAGAAATTTTGCCCAACCAGTTGCAGTGGATTGGGGCCTATTCCACGGAGTTTGCGGAGCGATCGCAGCCACCGGCCGAGGAAGGGTTGCACAGTGTGAATCTAACCTTTGCCGTGAGGCTGACGGCGGCCCAGGCGGCCCAAGTGCAACTCAGTGAGGATGAATATTCTGAATGGGCTTGGGTGCGATCGAGTGCGTTGCCCCAGTGGGTGACGGGCAATGGGCCGATGGATGAAGCCCTAGTGGAGATCGGGCGGGCTTACGATCGGTTGGGTAGCAATTTAATGGGCCAAGGTTCGATCGATCCCGATCCGGATCAAGATCGATCCGATGAAAGGCCTGATTGAGATTTCGATTAACTTCTAAATTTCGATCAATATATTGAAGTCCATTCCAATTGCCGACCTTGGTCGGAATCCCCAACGTGATCCAGAGAGCCATCCAGCGAGCAATCCGAACCATCATCCAACGTCGCTCGGGGCGATCGGCAGGACGACGCTGGCCATTGGGGGCGATCGTCCTGGGGCTGATCCTCTGGTTGGGGGCCAGCAGTCCCCTGAATGCTCAGGCTCCGGCCGGCTCGACCCTGGAAACCAACTGGGCCAATAGCCTCATTCAGCCTTGGGCTGCTCCTTGGGTGGGCGCTGAGGCCGATCGCCCCCAGGCCGCATGGATTGAATTTGATGGGCGGCCGGTGTTCCAGATTGCGGCTCCCCCCAAAGAGTTGGCTCGGCGGACTGCCACCATCACCACCCAGCTACAGGGAGCGGGCGATCGGTTCCTCAGCGACCCCAAGGAAACGTTAGCGGTCACGATCGAACTCAGTGCGTCCGCCCCTGCGGCTCCCAATTCCAATGCGGCAGTTCCCGGCCCCGGGTCGGCTCCCGCCGTTGCTGCTCCTGCGGCCTCCGCTGCGCCCTTGCCTACTGCGGCTTTGGTTGATGCGCCTCGAATTTTGGTCAATGGGCGCTACATCATGACGGTGACGGCCCTGGATGCGGGAACCCAGCTCACCCAGCCCCGAATCTATGCCACTTCCGTGAAAACGGCCATTGAGGAATCCTTGCAACAGGCCCGGGCCGATCGACAACCGGCGGCCTTGGGGCAACAGGTGCGATCGAGCTTGGCCATTTGGTTAGTGGCCTTGGGGGCCCATCTGATGTTGGGTTGGGGTCTGCAACGGCTCGATCGACTCAGCCACAGCACCCCGCCCGTTGACCCGAAACCCAACGACAGTTTTCCCCTGGCCGCTTGGTTGCAACGCCAGCGCCGAGATCATTGGCTGGCGATCGGGCGGATCTTGATTCAAATTGCCCAGCCTTCCGTATGGGCCGCTGCCAGTTTGTGGGTGTTGGGCAACTTCCCCGCCACCCGCTGGCTCCAGGCCCGGATCTTTGATGCCCTTGAGGCCTATCTCAAGCTGGGTTTGGCCACTCTGGTCACCTACATTGCAATTTTGTTGAGTTACATCGCCGTTGATCGGGCAACGGCGATCCTCACGGCCGGAACCCAAATTGCGCCCCGCACTCGTCCCCGTTTGCAACAGCGCGTCCTCACCCTATCCAGCATCCTCAAAAGTTTCCTGACCGTGTTGCTGGTCATTTTGGGGGCGATCGTTGGTCTAGCTGGCATTGGCGTAGATGTGGGGCCACTGATTGCCGGGGCGGGGTTAATTGGGGTGGCCCTGTCGCTGGCTTCCCAAAACCTGATTAAGGATGCCATTAATGGGTTTTTGATTTTGGCGGAGGATCAATTTTCCGTGGGCGACGCGATCGCGGTGGGCAATCTGACCGGGCGGGTGGAGGCGCTCACCCTGCGGGTCACGAAGCTGCGGGATGCAGAACAACGGTTGATTGTGATTCCCAACAGCGAAATCCGCACGGTGGCCAACCTGTCCAACCACTATTCCCAAGCGGATTTACGAATCCCGATCGCCTATGGAGCCGACTTGGATCAAGCCCTGGCGATTTTGAATCAGCTCAGTGATGATCTGGCAGCAGATCCGCAGTGGTCAGAAATTTTGCTCGATCGTCCCCAAGTGTTGGGGATTGATGAGTTTTCCGCCAGTGGTTCTATGGTGCGGGTTTGGATTCGCACCACTCCCTTGCAACAGTGGGGCGCGGCCCGAGAATTTCGGCGGCGAGTGGCGATCGCCTTTAATGCGGCCCAAATTGGTCTCGCGGGTCAGGCCGAAGCGCCTGTGCCGATCGTGCCTTTGGAAATGGAGGACAATGGGGCGCGCGATCGAGCAGAGGAGCGCGACAATGCGGAGCGCGACACCCTGGCCCAACAGTCCCAGCCCCGAAGCCCAGACTCCGCAACCACCACAACCAAATCACCGAAGTCCGACAGTAACGGCCAAGGTGCTCACCATGCCCAGGCTCCCCGCGATCGGGATGGCGGCGACTCGGCCCCGATCTCCCCGATCAGGGATGGCATCACCGCTTCTGTGCCCAATCCGGGGGCCGATCTGGATGCGGGCCCGATCGACCCGTCAGCCAAATCCAGCTAGCCATCTTGTACCGGGCGACTTGTGCCAATTGGATTGATGCCGGTCTGATCCGTATTCATTAGACTTGAATCAGTTGCAATTATCACCCTTCCCCCTGCGCGATCGTCTCTGATAGGCGATCGCTTCTTTTTTGCACCCATTTGCATCCAGCCAAGCCAGGTTCCCCCGCCTCAATCCTATTGCGGGCCGGAGTTTGGGGCTGGCCACGAACTGCACCCTAAACGGCCATAGAACTGTTAGACAAGCGTGGGGTCTTCGTAATAGCCAATTTGGGTGGCTAGAACCCAAATTTGACAAAACAGGGTTTATTTAGGAAGGAAAAGCTGCTTTCTGAAATAAAAAGAGGGGAGCTAATCGAGATTAGCTTCCCCAAACTACAGGTTCTTGATACCTGCTATACCATTTCAATTATTGACATAATGACGGCCGCTTTGCTGAATCATCCCGCAGTTAGTAACATTTTGAAGCCAAGCAAAATCAGAATCACACCGCCCACAATCTCCACCTTGCCCACGTGGCAGTAGAGTCGGCAGCCAAAGGACTTCCCTAAAAAGACCCCCGCCAAGCAGACTGCAAAGGTGATGAGGCCAATCACGCCGGCCACTTGCAGGATGGGCGTGTTTACCACCGTTAGCCCCACACCCGCCGCCAGGGCATCGATGCTTGTGGCGATCGCCAGGCCCGTGAGCATTCTGGTGTCAGCGGGGTTGCAAGCTTGCTCGCTGGGGTTGTCGTCGTCATCACCCAGGGCTTCGCGAATTGTCTTGGCCCCGATCGCCACCAACAACAAGAAGGCAATCCATTGATCGTAGGCTTCAATGCTCGATCGCCAGGTCAGGCTCAGACCCCAACCCAGGATCGGCATCAACATTTGAAACCCACCAAAAAACAGCGCAATTTTGATGGCTTTGTGCCAGCGAGCATACTTCATGGATAAGCCGCTGGAAACAGAGACCGCGAAGGCATCTGCTGATAGTCCTAGTCCTAGAGAAGCTGCCGTTAAAATGTCCATGGCGGTTGTTGGGGAGCCTAGTTGAGTTGGGAATCAAGGATGTTTATAAAAATGCTTGATTTCTGATGGGGAACAATTCATCAAGCATAAAATCAGAAATTTTTATTTCAATTCTGAACAGTGTCATTATAGATAACTTTTTGATTTCTTTGTTTCATATTCAATTCATCTTTTCAATTTATCTTTATTGTTTTATTTCTGATTCATTTTTGATTCATTTTTCTAATTCAAATTAATTCCAGCGAGTTGATCAAAATTGGGTTGATCAGAAAAAATTGAGCAAGATAATCACACTTTTGGACTTTCTTCGGACTAATAATATCCCTTCATTCCAATAAGAGAATTTGCTTGGAATATTTACTGACAGGGCATTTTGAGCGATTATGACTTGGTTTAAATCTGTATTTGATCGATTATCGTAGTAATGTGGAAACCTTCAAGATCAGTAGTAATAAATTTATTTTGAAGAAAATGAAATGATAATGAATAGAAAATGAATTAAATTTGAATTTCAACTCAAAATCTTGGACTCAATCTCCTGCAATCCCTTGGAGACTTGCGAGCACCCCAAAATACCATCCAGGTGTTCTCTTGACCCTTGATCTTGACTTTTGGTGAGTGATGATTTTCTGGCGCTGGGCAGCTCCTGCCGTAACTTATTTTTTCTGGAATTCCTTAAACTATTTAAACTAGATTCAACCGATGAGATGGTCTTTCGCGACGATCTTTTTCAGTCAATCAGGATGACTTGAGAGGAAAATTCATGGCCAAGGCTCAGCCCTATCAACCTTCGTTGTTGCGGTTTTTGCATGGCATCAGTGCAAGCTTGGGGATTGGGGCGATTGTGACGGCGGCCCTGACCTACAACACTTACGATGGTCGGTGGGGACGCTTGCCATTGCCCCCGATCGCGGACATTGAAGGCTTGCACGGCACATTCGGTCTGTTTTTCCTGGTGATGTTGTTGCCGCTGGCGCTATACAGCTTCTATTTGGGTGCCCATCGGTTGCTTTCGATCGCGGCGCTGCGGCAACTGGGCAATCAACAGGCGGGTCAAGCCAAGCGATCGCTCCATCGCCTGGCGAATACATTGATGTTGTTGGCGGCGGGGCTGGCGGTGGTTTCCGGCCGGCAAATTAAGGAGGAATGGCTGCCAGCCGGGGAGTTTCACCATGTTTGGTATTCCGTACATTTGGCGGCTTGGGTGGTGATGGTGCTGTGTTTGGGGCTGCATGTGGCGGCGGCGTTGCGATCGGGCGGTTGGCCCCTAATTCGATCGATGTTGAGCTGGCAGGTGCGATCGGGCGATCGGCCCCAAGCTTGGTGGTCGCAGGTTCAAGGCATTTGGCGACGTTAAACCGCTGCTTTTGAAGAAAGGAAGCACTGAGAAATTTGGTGTTTAACGGGGGACAAGGGGTTTAAACCCCTTGTTTATTTGTTTGTATTTGTTTACGCCCCTTGTCTGTTTGTACTGGGGGCATTGGCAATTTAAGGGCCGGATTTGAGATGGCATAGACCGCAGTTGAGGCATGAACCGCAATTTTGTATCGCAACTTCTAGTTTCTGGAGCGCCTTGGGACTAATTGGCGGCGAGGTCAGGCTCGTTGAGGGGTATGGGTCTGTTAGGGGACTGGTGCTGACGGTTCTGTTTTGATCGATTTATCAGAAATTATTTTGAGTTTTTAACAAGTTGACAATTTAAATGTTTGTATTCTTATGAATTTGTATTTTGAAATTCTTAAGACGTTAAATTCTCATAAATTTAAATTCTTTTATTTTTGAGTGGTTAAATGGTTGACCAGTGAGCAAGATGGTGGGTGAAGCGGTAGAATTCGCCTGTGGTCTGGGATGTGGGCAAAACGGGTGGCAAGCACAACGATCGCGATCGTGAATCCCAAAGGGGGCGTGGGCAAAACCACGACGGTGCTTTGTTTGGCGGAACTGTTGACGGATCGATCGCCGGTGGAATCGCCTGTGGTGATGGTGGACTTGGATCCCCAAGCACACCTAACGGCCCTGCTGGGAGCGACGAATTCACCCTCGATCGCGACGACGTTGCAAGAGCAGGGGGCGATCGGCGATCGACTGGTTGCGGCGGGCGATCGACTGGTTGCGGCGGGCGATCGAGGATGGTTGTTGCCGGGTGGTTTGGATTTGGAGTCGGCGGCGGTGGCCTTGGCTCGATCGCCCGAGGGGTTGTTGCGGCTGCGTCAGGCCCTGGCGCAACCTTGGCCACCTCTGGAATCATTGGGAAAACTTGATGAGCAGAAAACCAAGCCGTTTTTGGCAACCTCTCCCGCCCAAACCCAAAGCCCTCTGGTGTTGCTGGATTGCCCGCCGGGATTGGGGTTTTGGACGCTGAGTGCGTTGGCGGCGGCGGATGGGTTGTTGATTCCGGTACAATGCCAACCCTTGGCCTTGCGCAGTTTGTTGGCTCTGATGGAAACGGTGGCCAGTGTGCGATCGCAGCTCAATCCCAATTTGCGGGTTGTGGGGGTGTTGCCGACCATGAGTGAACGACGGGCCCCTTGGTGCGATCAGGTGTTGGCGGGATTGCAAGATTGGGCCCAGGCCAGCCGAGGCGCGATCGCCCTGTTTCCGCCCATTCCCCGATCGGCTTGTTTCCCCAAGCTCACCGTCGATGGAAAATTGTTGCGATCGGGACTTGTTCGCCAACGCCGATCGGTTGTGTTGCAAGGTTATGAGGCGATCGCGGCGGTTTTGGTTGATCGTCCCTCACCCACTCATCCAACCTGATCGATCGCCGCTACTCGTCTCTTCGATGGAGGCTGCAACCGATCGACTGATCGACTAATCAACTGATTGATCTGATTGATCAATTTCCCTAATTTTCCCTATCCACTTTTCGGTTCAAATTCCCAATTCTGCAATTCACCATGTCTCCAGAACCCACGGCCGGCGATCAGTTGTTAGCGCAATATCTGCAACCCACGGAATCTGAGGCGGATTCGCTGCCGCCCGCACCCAAGGGCCAGGCGGCCAGCTTGCGCCGGGCCACTTTTCAAGTGCGGGAGTCGGTGCTGGACGAACTCGATCGCTTTCATTTGGAACTGCAATTGGCCCTGGGCAAGAACAACGCCCCCTATAAGGAAACGATCGTGGAAGCGGCGATCGTCCATCTCCTGAACCAAGCCAAGGAAGATGGGGGGCAATGGATTGAACGGTTGCAACAGTGGCAGCAAAGCCGGTTGCGATCGCGCCGTTAGCGCCGTTAGCGCCGTTACTTGTCACTGATCGATCGAGGGGCGATCGGACGGGGCCACTTGGGATTGTTCTTGCCCCCAGCGATCGAGCCACCGCAACCCCCCATAGCCCAGCAAGGCCCCAAGGCCGTAGTGGACGAAATCCCACCAATCGAAGTAGCTGCCAAAAATAATTTGCCCTAGGAAGGTGGCGCGAATCGCTTGCAACATCGGTGGATGCCACAGTTGCAGCAGTTCGATCGCGATCGCGATCGCCATCACCCAAGCACTCAGCACCCCAGCCGATCGCCGGGGCCATAGCCAACGGGCCACCCCAATCAGAAAAATCATCACCAACACATCGCCCAGGTGATGTTGCACCCAATTTTCCAGGGGGCCGTGGTAGCGCTTGGTTCCCAACCCGAGGGCCGTGAGTATCCCCAGAATGCCGGCCAATAGCCAACGATTTTGGCGACGATTTTGGGGTCTAGAAGCGGTTGGAGTCGCCATCGAAGGGTTTGGGTCACGTAATGGGGTTTCGACCCCCAATTTAGCGTTCTTGAATGCAAGATTAGTTTAGTAATCTTGCATTCAAATCGTCATTCGTCACCCATTTTTGGATTTGCTGACCGTTAACCAGGGCTTTGACCCGATCGAGCCACCAACCGAGATGTCAAAATAGCGCGGCGGAGTTTTGGTACAGAGCCATGGGTTCGGCAACGGTAATCGGGGTAGATTTGGGCGGCACAGCCATCAAGTTGGGACGGTATACGGCCACGGGTGATTGCTTGGCTTCGTTGGTGATTGATACTCCCCAGCCGGCCACACCCACAGCAGTCACGGAGGCGATCGCCGCCGCCATTCAGCAACTCGACCCCGATCGCTCCTCGATCGCGATCGGGATTGGCACGCCGGGCCCCGCCGACGCGGCCGGCCGGATCGCCCGAGTTGCCATCAACCTAGAAGGCTGGCGCGATGTGCCCTTAGCCGATTGGATCGAAGCGGCCACGGGCCGATCGACCATTTTGGCCAACGATGCGAACTGCGCTGGCTTAGGAGAAGCCTGGTTAGGGGCCGGTCGCCAATTCCAAGACCTGCTGGTGTTGACCCTGGGCACAGGCGTGGGCGGAGCCGTCATCTTGGGGGGCGAACTGTTCACGGGCCGCACCGGAGCCGCCGGGGAATTGGGTCTCATTACCCTCAATCCCGACGGGCCCCCTTGCAACAGCGGCAATCAAGGATCATTGGAGCAATACACCTCCGTGCAAGCGGTGCGGCGGCGCACGGGTCTGGAACCTCACCAGGTGGCGGCCAAGGCAGCGGCAGGCGATGTTGAGGCGATCGACTTTTGGGCCGCCTACGGCCGAGACTTGGGAGCTGGATTAGCCAGCCTAATCTACATTTTCACGCCCGAAGCCTTGGTGATTGGCGGTGGCATCAGCGCCGGGGCCCAGTGGTTTTTCCCGGCCATGGAAGCGGAAGTGAACCGGCGGGTGCTGCCCTCCTCCCGGGAAGGATTGCAACTGGTGGTGGCGGAATTGGGCAATCAGGCGGGCATGGCCGGAGCGGCCCGGTTGGCTTGGCAGCGCTTGACCCCCTAGGGTGTGGCGATCGCGGCGATCGGGTCGGGTGAATCAAAAGCGTCCGGATTCAACCCTGCCAGCCAGAAGAGCAAAGTGGGGATATGACCGCCGGGCCTTGGCTAGACACCGCAAGCCCAAGGTGGTTGTGCTGGCTCAGGCCAATCGCTTGGCCCCCTGATTTGCCGTTTTTTGATCGCTTGATTGACGATCCCAGGTCGTTCCTATGCCGCCGCGCGTCACGCTGAACCCCCATCTCAGCCTCGATCGCCTGCGCGATCGCTACCGTCAAGCCAAGGAAGCCACCGAGGCCCGCCGATGGCACCTGCTCTATTTAATTGCCCAAGGCTGGACTATTACCCAAGCCGCCCGAGTGGTGGACTTGAGCTACGACTATGCCAAGGAGTTGGTTCGTCGCTATAACCAACTGGGCCCCAATGCGATCGACCGGCGACCCAGCCAACGCCACCGATCGGCTCGATCGCTCCTGACCACAGAGCAACAACAGGAATTAGCGCAATTGCTGGATCAACCGGCTCCCGACGGGGGCCCTTGGTCGGGGCCCAAGGTGGCCCAATGGATTGCCGAGCGCACCGGGCGCGATCGGGTTTGGCCCCAGCGGGGTTGGGAATACTTGCAACGACTCCAAGAGGGGAAACCGAGCAACCACCGCACCAACGGGAAGCAACATTAACGGACAACACCAACAGAGGGGTTGTTAATCGGGCTGAACCAGTGACGCTAAAAACGCTTCCCACTGGGCAATTTCCGCAGGATCGGCCTGAATTTGCTGTTTCCAAGCCAAAATTCCCTCCGCCCCTTGCCGGGCTGCCGCCAATCGTCCCAACGCCCGATCGGCATAACACCGAAACTCCAGCGCCATAATTTGCAATTGCGGATCCTGGTTTTCTATCCCAAAACCATTCACATCGGCGCAATGCTCATCCAGCGCCGCCCAAGCGCCGTGATATTTTTCCCAATACAAAACCCAATACCAAACCGTGCGAAATCGCTCGGCATCCCGTAAATATTCCGTGGCCACATTCATGGCATGGGCAAAGCGATCGATCGCTTCCTCCAGCAAAGACAAATGCCCCAACGTATTGCCATAGGCCAGATAGAAATCAAAAATTTCCGCCGTTTCCAACTGCCCGGCCATGCCCCGATCGAGCGATTGGAAAATTGCCTGAGCGGCTGCATAGTTCCGCAGGCTCATTAGGCAATAGGCCTTGCGCAGTTCCACCAGCGCCAAAAATGGCCCGGTCACCACCCCTGAAGGTTGGTTGCCCAGGTCTGCAAACACCGCTTCATATTGGGCAAGGGCGCTGGTAATGTCTCCTTCACCGGCCAACCGGGCTGCCTCATTGAAGCGATCGAGACAAACCTGAGGAACAACCTGAGAACCACCAAAAGATGCGGGATCGGCCATGAACCAACCTCAAAAACAAGCGTCATCGCCCAGCATAACAACGCGATCGCCTGGTGATTTCCGGTGCGATCGCGCTGTTAGGGTTCATCAACAGCTTATTTTGCGGAGAGCTTCAAGACAGTAATGCTAAGCGCCAGTTGCGTAGCAGATCAATCGTGCCATTCACCCGAAATTTGGCAAATAATGCCATGGTCAGGTCAACCATATGTACTGATTTAGAGACAACCTTTGT
>MKGP02000096.1 GCA_001913845.2 Limnothrix sp. CACIAM 69d
GAAGGGGAGCTAGAAATCGGGAATCACGGCGATTTTGTTGTTGGTTGTCAAGTCCCTCTCCCGACTTGGGAGAGGGATTTAGGGTGAGGGTTTTGATTGATGCAAGAGGTCTATTGAGTGGCGATTTGATGTTAAGGCGCTGTTGGGGCGATATTGGAATGCGATATTGAGATGCGATATTGAATTAAACCGGCGTTAACACTATCCATTGAAGCTGGCGTTGAAATCGTGCAAGATACCAGGCTCAACAACCTCCTAGGCGCGATCGCCCGGGGATTAGGAGGATGGCTCCAAAATCCTTGGCGGCGCACTTCTGTACAGTGTTTGGCGGTGTTGGTGGGGTTCTTTGGGGCTTCCGCATTGATCACCACAGCGGGCCAAGAGGCCGCCTGGGACTTGTCCATGGCGGGCATTTTGGCGGTGTTTTGCGAGGTGGTGAGCATTGTGGTCTATCGCCGCTGGAATGCTCAGGCTACGGATTTCAACGGGCGATCGTCCCTGTGGCTGTCGGTTTTGAATTTACTGAAATTAGGAATGGTTTACGGCCTGTTCTTAGAGGCTTTCAAGCTGGGAAGCTGACCCCAAAAAAGGGAAAAAGCCCGGCCCTGCTGGGGTGGATTTTCTGAAGTTTGGTAGTGCCTGTGAGGTGGTGACTTACGGCGAGTGATCGTTGACGCTGCAAGGCTTTCACAAGCTGATCATGCCTGAATTACGGCAACTACCCATTACGGCACTACCCAAACGCCCCCAATGCTTCCTGGTCGCGCTCTAACTCGCCTTGAGCGACTTGCTAGCCAATCCAGACCAAATTTTCAGCCGCGTCTCGAAAATCGTCGGACGCAGACACACCATTACAGGTGGTAATTTCCGGGGACTCCTCACCATCGCGGGGGCGATCGGGTGGGGGCGGCGGCGGTGGGAAGGAAGGCGGCGGCGGTGGTGGTGGAGTTAAGCCCGCCGTGGTTGTTGCGCTGGTGGGGCCGTAATGCTTGCGGTGGCGCAAACTAGCATCGTCGGTGCGGAAACTGCCCGCCGGATCCGACACAGCAATCGGCATTCGGGCGGACGGGGGAGCCGGGGGCCGCTTGTTAGGTTCCACCGAGGTCGAAGCCGATCGGACAAACCCTTTGCGGTGGGGACTGGCGGGCGCGGCGGCCCGGGCGGCACTGGTGCGCTGGGTTGCCGCAGCCATGGACTGACGGAGCGATCGACGTTCCGGCTCGATCACTTTGTCCATGAAATATTCGATGGTTTGTTCGCGAACCCAACCCCGTTTCGACAAAATTTCCCCAAACCGCAACCCCGTCACACTCTGATCATTCAGAGCAACCGTGACTTGAGCGGGCGCGAGCAAACCCGCCTCCACAAGGTATTGACCCAGGGGCTTAAGGCCGATCGACCGGGGCCAAGCTGCTGGCTGTCCCGAGACCGATCGATCTGTGCTGGGAGACGGTTGATTCTCCATAGCCAACCTCTACTACGACAAGGGATACAAGCGGGAGCGCGATCATGGCAGGGCAGAATCCAGATGCGTCCCTCCGCAAAAGCCGAATTCGGGAACCACCAGAGAAGGAAAGGGACTGGATTGCAACGGAGCAACGGAACTGACCATCCACGTTATTACAGAGTTAACGGAGGGTTCAGCGGGGTTTCGCCCCCTAGGGGGTTGCCATCGTTGAATCTGGTCATGTTCAGAATATTATGGCACTGGATTTGTCATCCGAGTAATTACGGAGAATTTTCGGGATTCTAGGCTCCGCCTCAAGCGTAACATGCCCCAATGATGCCTCCCGGCCATGCGATCGCCCCATGAATGGTCGTTAACTTTGATTAATCTGCCTCGATCGAGGAAGCAAGCTCAGCCAGTTTCATCACGTCATAGCGCTCAAACGGCTGATGAATCCAGGGATTATGGGGTAAATAACAGTCGTAATAATCCGGGGCGATCGATGAGCAGCCCTTGTACCAAATCACGGCCGTGCGCAGGTCGCTGAGATCATAGCGATCGCGCAGCCACTGGATCGAAGCCTTCAGGGTTGCTCCCGAGTCGGCCAAATCATCCACCACTAACACCCTCGGCCCCAGGCGATCGCCCGTCATGGCCAGGCTTTGGGCAAATTTGAGCTGCCCCCGCTCTCGCCCCAACTCTCCGGCATAGGAACTGGCAAACAGAATGGCTAAGGGTTTGTGAAACAGGCGCGAGAAAATATCACCCACTCGCAGGCCCCCACGGGCTAAGCAGACGATTTGGTCAAATGCCCAGCCTGATTGATGCGCTGAACAGGCTAACCGTTCGATCGCCCGATGATAGTCTTCCCAAGAGATGTATAAATCATTACTTGAATTGTTGTTTTCTATTCGTGATTGCCGCTTGGGTGTTTCAGTCTCAATCGGGGTTCCAGGGGCGATCGGGGATGGGGCTTGGGAATTGCAGGGCAAATCAGAGGGCATGGCAACCATATCCAGGAGGGGTATCGATCAAATCATCAAGCATTGAGTGGATTGAAGAGCGCGATCCGTAACGCGATCGTCGGCGAGGGCCAGTGCGGGCGATCGGGAAACCGGGAACCCAAACCCACAACAAAGAGCGGCCACCAACTCATCTCCAGCCCGATCGCGTAGATCTGGTATGGAGAATGGGTCGATCGCCGCTGTGATTTCAGACTTGGGCAGTAATTGCGAGTCGGGCCGTTGGAACCTGTCGATTGTTTTGGATCGGATAGACCCATCAGAAGCGGTCTATATAGATCCAACCAGATCCAACTCCAGTAGATCCAACCGGCTTTTTCAATAGCTCCTAGTAGCGCGGCTACCTTAATTCGCTGGGTCAAATTACATGACTGTTACCGTCACCCAATCGTTAAGCAGCAAGGGGCTTAAGCCCCTTGTTACCACGACTGGCTCCGCAACTTTGACCCAATGCCTTAAGCCTGTCACGCTACTCGCCAACTCTCAAGCCCTACAGCTTGGCCCCACAATGGGAACAGAACTGGTGGCTCGGGGGATTATCCGTCTGGCAGTTGGCGCAGGTTTGGTGGCTAACGGGGGTTTCCCGCTTCACTTCCGGCAAACCCAACATTTGGGCATTGCTCTTGCCGGGAGCCACCATCGGGTAACAGTTTTCGTCGCGCCGCACCCGCACGTCCAACAACACCGGGCCATCATAGGCCAGCATTTCCGCCACGGCCGGCGCAAGCTGGCTGCGCTCCGTCACCAAAATGCCCTTGATGCCAAAGGCTTCGGCCAACTTGCCAAAGTCGGGCATCCCCACTTCCATGTTGGACGAGGAGTAGCGCTCACCATAGAAGGCTTCCTGCCATTGGCGCACCATCCCCTGCCAGCCGTTGTTCACAATCACGGTCTTGGCGTTGATTCCAAATTGGGCCAGGGTTCCCAGCTCTTGGATGTTCATTTGCACGCTGGCATCACCGGCTACACAAATCACCTGGTGATCTGGCAAGGCCACCTTCGCACCCATGGCCGCCGGAATCCCGAAGCCCATGGTTCCCAAGCCAGCACTGGAAATCCAACGACGAGGGCCGTTCTTCAGGAACTGCGCCGCCCACATTTGGTGCTGACCCACATCGGTGGTGTAGTAAGCATCGGGGGCTTGGCGACCCAATTCCACAATCACTTCTTGGGGAGCAATTTCGTTGTCGTAGCTGGGCACCACCAAGGGATAGTCGGTTTTCCATTGGTTGATGCGGGTGTGCCAAGCGGCCGTTTGGGCCGGATTGCTGACGATTTCCAGTTCTCGCACCCGATCGAGCAGTTCAATCAACACCTGCTTCACATCCCCGACGATCGGCACATCGGGCACGCGGGTTTTGCCCACCTCGGCCGGGTCAATGTCGATGTGGATCACCTTGGCGCGACTGGCGAACTCATCGAGCTTGCCGGTGACGCGATCGTCAAACCGTGCCCCCACCGCAATCAACAAATCGCACTCGGTCACGGCAAAGTTGGCGTAGGCCGTGCCATGCATCCCCAACATACCCAAGGCCAAGGGGTGATGCTCATCAAAGGCCCCCTTACCCATCAGGGTCGTGGTGGTGGGCAGGCGGAAATGGTCGGCCAAACGGGCAATTTCCGCATGGGCCCCGGCTGCGATCGCCCCGCCACCCACATAGAGCAAGGGACGCTGGCTATGGCGAATCAGTTCGATCGCCTGGGTGATTTGGCGCGGGTTGCCCTTCACGGTCGGCTTGTAGCCCGCCGGCCGGATCGATCCTGGCTCCACCGGTACATAGTCAAATTCTTCAAGGCCCACATCCTTGGGCACATCAATCAGCACCGGGCCCGGACGACCGGAAGAGGCAATATAGAACGCTTCCGCCACGATCGCCGCCATATCGGCCGGATCGCGCACCACGTAGGAATGCTTGACGATCGGCAGCGTAATGCCCCAAATGTCCGTTTCTTGGAACGCATCGGTGCCGATCGCCGTGCGGGGAACCTGCCCGGTAATCACCACCAAGGGAATCGAATCCATGTGGGCCGTGGCAATCCCCGTCACCAGGTTGGTGGCTCCGGGGCCGGAAGTTCCGAAGCAAACCCCCACCTGACCGGTGGCGCGGGCATAGCCATCCGCCGCGTGGGCCGCGCCCTGTTCATGGCGCACCAAAATATGTTTCAGTTGGCCCGATACTTCAAAGCCGTAGAGTTCGTCATAGATCGGCAGGATCGCGCCGCCGGGATAGCCGAAAATGTGCTTCACACCATGACGGCAGAGGCTATCGAGCAGAGCATAAGCGCCCGTGCGCCGCGTCACAGGCACGATCGAAGAGTCAATTTGGGAAGCGTTTCGCGATCGCACGAGCAGGAACCTCTAAAGGCGAAGAGTAAACGGTGGGCAAACGATCACATCGAAGGGAAGCTCTACCACAACATGACTTCGATCGGTGCGATCGTAACCTAGTTTACCGATTGATCGGGATTGGAAGCTAGGTCTCTGTCAAGGTTTTCTGGCCCCGATCGCGAGTTCGGGCATGGGGGCAATTCGGTTGTGATTGGGATGCTGTGGTGATCCCCCGCTCAGGATCAAAGAGTGATGTAGATCACAAATTTCTGATCTGCTTAAGGTTTCTGATCCGCTTTAGGTTGGCGATCCAGCTTATGGCTGAGGGCTGATTCACCTTGAGAGTTGGGCTTAGTCGCTAAAAAGTGCTGATATTGGCGCAAAATCATGCGCTGAACCGCAATAATTGCCGGGTTGATTTCCACATACCGCCGCTGTGGATCGCGATCGATCGCCCGTTGTTCGCTTTCCATCATTTCAATGTCCTGATTCAGAAAGCGCATAAAGATTTTTTGCTCAATTAGCTGAGCGGCCCAGGGTCGCACCGCCTGCACCAGCCAACCGGGCAACCCCAACCGCAAAAAGAAAATTGCAAACGATCGGCTCTCTCGCAGCCCCACCGGCAGGCGCATTAAGTAAAGGCTCGAAACCCCTTCCAGGCGACTGAAAAAGTGCGGATAGCGATATTGCACCGTCACGGTTTTGGTGGTGACTTGATCGGCCGACTCCGTAAAGCCCAAAAACTTGGCCATTTGCCCCTTATAGGACACTTGGTAATCAGCCACGATCGCGTTGCCTTCGTCCTTGAGCTTCAGTAACACCGGATCAAACCAACCCTGCAATTCTTCGTGCAAAAATCCGTGGAACACATCCATCGAGTTTTCATTACAAACGGAAAAATGGGCCCGAAACTGCCCCGTCACCGGCACAGCCAGCCATTGGGGATCCTCGAATTCAGGGATTTCTGGCAGCGGCACTTGATCCGCTAGGCCCTGGTCGCCGGGAAACACCCAAATGATCCCGTAGCGATCGACCGCGCGATAGCTTTTGGCCTGGGCACAGGGCAGTTTCTGGCTCGGCGGCAAGTAGGGAATCTTGCGGCATTGGCCTGCCCCGTCAAATTCCCAGCCATGGTAACGACAGGCCAGATGGTCGCCCATCACCTTGCCCCGGCTCAGTTCCACGCCGCGATGGGGACAGGCATCTTCGATGGCTTGCACCGCCCCCGATCGATCCCGATAGAGGACGATTTTTTGCTGCCACACTTCCACACCCAACACTTGCCCCGCTGCCAACTGGTTAGACCAAGCCACCGCGTACCAGAAATTGGGATTAATGCCCGCCTGGCGCACGCTGTTTTGCACCTCGTGCTGATCGAGGGAAACGGTGCTCGGTGCAGATGACTCTGACTCGAGCGGCGAGGCATTAGCAGCTTGATTGGACGGAGTGGAAGTCACCATAACAATCGCCTAGTACCACCCAGCGGAACGATAGAAGCCTCCCGATCGCCAGCCAGTGAGGACGATCAAGATCGCTTTTCAAAGTAGCTCGTTTGAGCCACTTTCGCAGCGCTTGGGTTGGGCCATCGATCGCCACAGTCCGCCGGCCCAAGCCAGCGGTCAGCCCCGTGCGCTGATTGGCCAGGACTCCCTCGCCCTTGAGGGAACTGAGCTTGATCGATCTTAAAAAACGGAGAGAGAGGGATTCGAACCCTCGTTAGAGTTACCCCTAAACAGCATTTCCAGTGCTGCGCCTTCAACCGCTCGGCCATCTCTCCAGATGACAGGACGTTATCTTATCAGGCTCATGCCGGTTATGGGAAGAGAACGGTAAAATCTAGCTTCAGCGCGGCGGCAATCCCCACGACCCGATCGCGCTGTACTGGTTGGCCCCTAGATGCCCAAATCCCCCATGACCTACAGTGCTGAAGATCGATCGACCGCTGCCCAAACCTATCGGGTGCGGATTCATAACCGCCAACGGGGCACGGTTCATGAAGTGCAAGTGCCCGGCGATCGTTACATTTTGCAGTCCTCAGAAAATCAAGGGGCAACGCTACCTTTCTCCTGTCGCAACGGGGCTTGCACGGCCTGTGCGGTGCGCGTGTTGGAAGGCAAACTGAGCCAGCCGGAGGCCATGGGCCTGTCACCAGCTTTGCGCGATCGGGGCTATGCCTTGCTTTGTGTCAGCTATGCCGAATCGGATTTGGTGGTGGAAACCCAGGACGAAGACGAAGTATATGAACTGCAATTTGGCCGCTATTTTGGCAAGGGCAAAGTCCGCCGCGGCCTGCCCCTGGATGAAGATTAAGCCACTGGATCGGGGTCAACCGTCGCCCCAAGGCCGATCGAGCACCCCATCAACCAGCCCATTCGCGACCCTATCAGCAATCCCAAACATCAAGACAGCCACCAGCCCCAAACAGCTTGCCAAAACGCCCACTCAATCCCGCACCGGGCCACTCCCCCAAGTCATTCGCAGCCAGCCTTGGCCAAAGGCGATCGCCCTTGGCTTGATCCTGGGGTTGCTCACCGGTTGTGGTAATTCGCCCCTCACCGGGGTGCAGGTGGTGGTGAACCGCGTGCCCAGCGGCAACACCCTGGAGGTGCGCGGCACGGGGGCCGATGCCAAACGGCTGGAAACCGTCCGCCTTTTGGGCATTGATGCTCCGGACTTGCGCCAACAGCCCTGGGGGATTAAGGCCCAACAAACCCTGATGGAACTGGTGGCGGGGCAAACGGTTTGGTTGGAATTTGAGTCCGGGGAAGCACGCGATCGCCTCGGTCGCCTCTTGGCCTACGTTTGGCGGGATGGGCAACTGGTGAATGAGCAACTGACCAAGGCGGGCTATGCGGTTCCGGCCAGTCGATCGGGGCTGCTGAAGTACGATCGCCGCATTTTCTACGCCCAGGAATATGCTCGGATTTTGGAGTTAGGTGTTTGGGATCCCCGATCGCCCATGCGGTTGCGGCCCAGCGAATTCCGCCGCCAAAACCCCTCCTAACTGGCGGAGACAGACTGCGAGGCTTTTGCAGGATGCATAACCTTAAAAAACGTGGGATTGAAGCATGAGTCAGTTACCGGATCAGGCAACGTTGCAACGACTGCTGGAAATTGCCACGGAAGCAGCCCTGGCCGGAGCAGCAGTGGTGCGATCATTTCTCGGCAAAATTGAGGCCGAGGAAAAGGGGCGATCGGGCGACCTGGTGACCGCAGCCGATCGCGCCTCGGAAACCGCCACCATTGAGGTACTGAATCGCCACTGTCCGCAAATTCCCATTTTGGCGGAAGAGTCCGGGGCGATCGGGGGAACCCAAACCAGTGACTATCTTTGGGCGATTGATCCCCTGGATGGAACCACCAATTTTGCTCACCAATATCCGTTCTTTGCCGTTTCGATCGGGCTGCTCTTTCAGGGGCAACCGATCGTTGGGGTCGTGGCCGATCCCGAGCGCGGGGAACTGTTTCGAGCGGCCAAAGGACTCGGGGCCACGCGCGATCGGATCCCGATGCGGGTGTCACGCACCGATCAACTGAGCCGCAGCCTGTTGGTGACCGGTTTTGCCTACGATCGCCGCGACACCAACGACACCAACTATCCTGAATTCTGCTACCTCACCCATTTAACCCAAGGGGTACGGCGCGGCGGATCAGCCTCGATCGACCTGGCCTATGTGGCCTGTGGGCGGTTGGACGGCTATTGGGAACGGGGCCTCTCCCTCTGGGACATTGCCGCCGGTATCGTGTTGGTGCAAGAGGCCGGCGGTCAAGTCAGCGCCTACGATGGCAGCCCCGTTGATCCCAGCAGTGGCCGACTCGTGGCCACCAATGGCCACCTACACGATCAACTCTGTGCGGCTCTGGCAGCGGTTCCTAAGCTCGACCTCTGGCACCAGCCCCCCGCTACCTGGCCCAAAGTCGGTCAATAGGGCCCAGTGGGGGTTCATCAACCGTCAGATTCCTCAGTTCGCACCCGCAACAAAGATCACCATGACCATCCCAGGAACCCGATACACTACTAAATAGCGATTAACCAAATAGCAATTCAACGGCGATCTTTCAGATTGCTCCTTAGGCTGCATCTATCCCAACGGCATTCAGCCCGGCTCTATCCGGCCAGGCTCTGCCCCTGTCTCGTCTACTTCCCCTGCTCCCATCCCCCTTTAGCGACTCACAGCACCGGCGGCGCGCTATGTCATTCGAGATTCAACGAGGGCTTTTTGGTCACGATGTGACGGATCACTATGCCATCCTGGGCATTCCGTTGGGGACAGATCCCAAAACCGTGCGCAAGCGGTTTTTACAAATTGCCCCCCGGCTGCATCCCGACACCTGCTCCGCCGCCAATGCTCAGGGCAAGGCCTATGCCCAGCAACTGATGTCGCGACTGGTGAACCCCGCCTACGCGACCCTCTCCAACGATGCCAAGCGGGCAGATTACGAGGCCGTGTTGCGCACGTTGCATAGCCGCCTGCCCCAACAGGCCAACAAGGTGGCCATCCAAGGGGCCCTGGCCCGTGAGCTAAGTCAGGCTGCCAATGTACAGGGCGCGTATCTCAAGGCGTTACAAACCCTCACCGCCAGCCAATACGACGATTTGGAACAGGTGCTGAACCGGATTGCCGAAATCAGCGAACTGAATTTGGTTTACCTGCTCAAAACCACATCGGGTAGCGCCAGCCCAGCGCGTCCGGCCGCTGCTCCACCCCCACCGCCGCCGGCCCAGCGGCCAGCATCCACCCCCACCAGCGGCGGGGAAACCACGGGGGCCCGAGAAGGGGCCGCCAGCAATACGCAGTTTGTGCTGCGGGCTTTGCGCCGGGCGGAGGAATTAACCGCCAAGGGTCAATTTGCGATGGCGATGCAGGAGTTGAAGGATGCGCTGAAGATTGATGGGAACAATGCCGATTGCCATGCTTGGTTGGGCAAGGTGTATTTGGCCCAAAAGCAAGGAACCTTGGCCAAGGTGCATTTGACGCGGGCATTGGCGATTGATCCGCGCAATGCGATCGCCCTGGCCGCCAAGCAGGAACTCGATCGCGCCACGGGCGGCCAAACCACGGGCCAAGCCACGGGCCAAACCGCCAAAACCACCAAACCACAGCCCAAGACGATCGGGGGCGGCAAAGATAAACCCGGCGGTGGGTTGTTTGGGGGCCTGTTTGGCCGTAAGAAGTAGGGGGCCGATGTTCACTGCCCGATCGATTTCGTTTCCCCCCTGACACCATGGCAATTCACCAACCCCCGACCGGCGCGCGCGATCTGTTGCCCCTTGATGTGGCCCAGAAGCATTGGATCGAAACCAAGCTGCAAGACGTGTTTCAGCGCTGGGGCTATCAGTGGATTGTCACGTCCACCCTGGAACGGGTCGATGCGTTGGTGGCGGGCGGTTCGGTGCGCCGGGACAAGGTGATTCAAATCTATGACAGTGAAAGTGAGGATCTGGGGCTGCGGCCGGAGCTGACGGCTTCGATCGCCCGGGCCGCCGTCACCCGCATGGCCGGCGTGACCCACCCCCAGCGCCTTTGCTACAGCGCCAATGTATTTCGCAAGCCGCCCAAGGGCAGTGCCAGCCGCCAGCAGGAATTTTTCCAATCGGGGGTGGAGCTGTTGGGGGTTGGGGGCGTGGCGGCTGATGTGGAGGTGCTGTTGCTGCTGGCGGACTGTCTGGAGCGATCGGGCGTGGCCGATTGGCACTTGCTGTTGAGTGAGGCGGGCTTGACCCGATCGCTCTTGGAACCCTTCCCGCAACCCTGGCGCGATCGGGTGCGTTCGGCCATGGCGCGGCTCGATCGCCTGGCCATCGAAGCCATGCCCCTTGACCCCGCCCTGCGCGATCGGGCTTTGATTTTGTTTGATCTGCGCGGCCGCCCCATGGACGTAATTCAACAGGTGGGCCAACTGGACTTGACCCCCGACCAGCAAGCCATGCTCGATCGGCTCAAAACCACCGTTGACCTGCTGCAAGATTACGGTCGAGCCACCGAACAAACCCTGCCGATCGTTCTGGATTTGAGCCTCATTCAAACCTTTGACTACTACACCGGCATTGTCTTTGAAGCGATCAGCAGCGCCGACACCGGCCACGAAATCCTTGGCCAAGGGGGGCGCTACGATCAACTGCTGGGCCTATACGACCCCGACGGCAACAGCTATCCCGGCATTGGCTTTTGTTTAAACCTGGAACCCTTGCACCGCGTTCTTTCCAGCGGCGAGAAACTCCCCAACCAATTGCCCGCCAGTGACTGGTTAGTGGTTTCGGCGGGGCCCCGCGCCCGAGCCGCAGCCTTTGTCTATGCCCGTCGTCTGCGCACGGAAGCCCCCAGCCTGATTCGGGTGGAACTGGACTTGCAACCCACCGTGACTCGGGAGTCGGCCCGCGATCGCGCCCGGGCCCGTCGCATCGGACGACTCGCTTGGGTGCAGGAGGACGGCACGATCGAAACGGAAACGATCACCAAGCGCAAAGGGCCTGAAGCTCCCTAGCGATCGGGCCCATCGGCAATCAGCGAATCCGCGAGCACCGGATCCGTTTCCAATAAATCCCCCGTGGACGGCAATTGAGCATGGGGAGCCATTTGCAAAAACAGCCGATAGCGATCTAACTGGGCCGATCGCAGGCTGCGGCGCAACTCATTGTCATACAACCCTTCAAGCACCACCCGATCTTCTGTCTGGGTGGTTTCCGGGGCCAAGGGTAATGGCTCCGGCCCATCGATCGAAACCAGGTTGTACTGGACATTTTCCGTGTAAATCGCAAACGTCACATTGAAAATGTCAAAGAAATAAATGGCCCAGCGACATTTTTCCTCATCAAATTGTTCGTAATATTTCACCAACCGCGCAATACACAAATCCAAGTGCGATCGGGTGCTGGGGGCAATCAAAACCAACTTCAGCAGGAAAATAGTCAACGTTAAGGCACTGCCATTCGACAAAATGAGCAGAAAAAGCCGCGAAGGGTTATGCAAATCCTCCGTCGTCAGAAACTGAATTAAATGGCGGCAAGTTTCCGCCTGCAAATCTTCCGTAATCACCTGATCATGATCTTCTGCTAACAGGCTCGTCAACTTGTTTTGCAACTTTTGACGAACCACCTTTGTCATATGATCTTGGGTACTTTCCAAGATGATGTATTTCAGCAGACTTTTTTTATAGCCGTGATACCTCAGCCCTTCCGTTTGTTGCAAAAACAAATTGGCCAAACTGGAGTAGCTATATTTTCCCGTCCGCAAAACAATTGATTTCACAATTTTGAGCACCTGATCACCCAAATTGGTTGGATTTTTCAGGCGCTCTCGATCGCTCCGGCTCGATTGAGACTTGGCCATATACATCGCCAAATCAAACTTAAAGCGCTCCCGCCACTGTCGCGCATAGGCCGCCGCCGCTTCCCGTTGTTCCAAGGGATTGTTGGGATCCACCGATTGAGCCACCAACAGTTGCCCTACATAACGACTGCTCCAATGCTGCTCCTCGGGTGCAATGGCCGTTTCCGTAATCTGATCGGACTGCCATCGAGTGCGCGTGGCCGTCATTTCTGACTGGCTTTGATCAGAAGCTTGGGAGTGATCCAGTTCGTGACGCGCAATGAAAAGTTTTAGCTCGTCATAGTCATTACTGCTAACGAAATCCGCAACCCACTTGCGCACCCGATTCAACGATAAGGACGCGCTATCACTATGTTCATGGGAATGCTCAAACATCGCAATCAGGCGATAAATAAAAGCCTCATTGCGACGACTGGCCCAGTTATTAATCAAGATGTAGCAAGATCGCTTGAGGGTCGTTTGAAAGGCTTCTTGATGATTGAGAAAAACCAGTTGATATAAAGCATTTAAAGGCTTGCTATCGGTTGTGTCACAGCAGTGAATAAACAAGCAGCCAAATTCGTGCAGAACTTCCTCCGGCGAAAGATTCTGAACCGATCGAATCAGATGTTGAAAAATAATGTCTTGAATTTGCGGCACTGTTAAACGGCTTGGAAGTTCACCCTTGGGCGCAGGCGAAGCTCCCAGTCCCGGAGAATCGGACTGATGGCGGCTGGCAGATCGATCGCTCATGGCAGAAAGAGGAGAGGATGGCAGGAGAGCGTCCATGGTGGAGTTGTGCCGAAAACCCATCGGTTGTAGATGCAATGAACCGGAAACAATACGTTAAATGGGGTTGAATATTGGAAATTGCTGATTCCAAACGGATCACCAACCTGCCGCATTAGCCCGGAACCTTCACTCACTGAGATCGCAGCCATCAGTCCCAGCGATAGCTGTGTGATAGCTGTTGAGGACCGCTGCTTGATGATTACAGTTGAGCAACTTGATCAACATCAATTCAACAGGGACTTGCCTTGGTCAGCGTCAATTTCTGACAAGTTCTGCCAATGCTGGCTCATCAGTCGCGAAGGTTTGTGATGACAACCAGGGGGCAACCACGAGCACCAGCAAATTGATGTAAAAAAAGGCACTTAATAACACTTAAGTATGAGCATATTCCGAGTCTAGCAAATTCAGATTCACTCTCGGTAGAGTGTTGTCAGCCCTACCCCCCAAATACTTCACCATTGGCCACTAACAGTTCAACAATCAAGCTTTGTTGGCTGTCATGGGTTTTGGGAAAACTCCCTAGCTCTACGTGGGGACACTGGAATTTTTATCAGGCTGAGTTCAAGGGTTTGGATCAATCAACAAAAACCCCCTGAACCAGGAACCAGTTCAGGGGGTGATGAATTGACCGGCAATTCAACAGGTCGTTCAACCGTCAATTCAGTGGTTAACGGGTGATGCCCGACAGCACCACAAAGCAAAAGACCGCTAGCCCGTGATGCCCGAGAGCACCACGAAGCCCAAGACCGCCGCAAACACGATCAGCGCGTAGAACTGGGCGCGACCGTTCTCGAAGTACTTCAGGCCTTCGCCGGAAATCAGGGTGACGAAACCGGTCAGGTTGACCGCGCCATCGACGATCCGGAAGTCCACTTCCATCACCTGGCGAGCCAGGCGGCGGCTGCCTTGGACAAACAGCCGATCGTAGATTTCATCGAAGTACCACTTGTTCAGGGACAGTTGGTAGAAGAAGGGAATCTTTTGGGCGATCGCGCTGGGGTCGATCGACTTCTTGAAATACATCAAGGAAGCCAAGGTAATCCCGATCAGCGCGATGCCCACGGAATTGCCGCCCATCACCAAAAATTCGGTGAGGTTAAAGGCGTGCTCCGCGTGCTCGGCGGCGTGGGGCGACTCCAGGAAATGCTCAAACAGGTTGTTCCAGGGCACACCCAGCAAGCCAATTAGCATCGACGGAATCGCCAACACCACCAAGGGCAACACCATCGTGGTGGGCGACTCGTGCGGCTCGTGGGCGTGGTGATGGTCGTGGTCGTGGCTCAGTTCCTTGGGATCCATCGCGCCGGGGCCGAAGTTGGGCACGGTTTCCACGGGCACGGGCACAGCGGCCGCCGCCAGCAGTTGTTCTTGGATCGCCTTGTCGTTGCCCCGGAATTCGCCTTCAAAGGTGTTGAAGTACATCCGGAACATATAGAACGCCGTCACGCCCGCCGTCACCCAGGCGATCGCCCACAGGGCCGGGTTGGCCTCAAAGGTCAGACCCAGGATTTCATCCTTTGACCAGAAACCGGCAAAGGGCGGAATCCCGCAGATCGCCAGCGTTCCAATAAAGAACGTGGCGGCGGTCACGGGCATATATTTCCGCAAGCCGCCCATCAAGCGCATATCCTGCGCCAGAACGGCGTTGTGGCCCACCACTGCTTCCATGCCGTGGATCACGGAGCCGGAACCGAGGAACAGCATCGCCTTGAAGTAGGCGTGGGTCATCAGGTGAAACATCCCAGCGCTGGATGCGCCCACACCCATGGCCATCACCATGTAGCCCAACTGGGACATGGTGGAATAGGCGAGGCCTTTTTTGATGTCGTTTTGGGTGATGGCGATCGAAGCGCCGAGCAGGGCCGTGAAGCCGCCCGTCCAGGCGATCACGGTCATCACGTCGGGCAGCCCTTCAAACACCGGAATCATCCGGGCAATCAGGAACACACCCGCCGCCACCATCGTTGCCGCGTGGATCAGGGCCGAAATCGGCGTGGGGCCTTCCATTGCGTCCGGTAGCCAGACGTGCAAGGGGAATTGGGCAGACTTGGCGACGGGGCCGAGGAATACGAGGATGCAAAACAGGCTAGCCACGCCCGCGCTCAGGGAACCGGAAGAGACCAGCTCTTGCAGGCGATCGCCCATCACGTTGAAGTCAAAGCTGCCAGTACACCAGTAGAGCGCCAACAGCCCCAACAACAGGCCAAAGTCACCCACCCGGTTGGTCACGAAGGCCTTTTGGCAGGCTTCGGCGGCGGGCTTGCGATCGAACCAAAAGCCGATCAACAAATAGGAGCACATCCCCACCAGTTCCCAGAACACATAGATCTGAACCAGGTTGGGGCTGATTACCAAGCCCAGCATCGAGGAGCTGAACAGGCTCAGGTAGGCATAGAACCGCACATAGCTCGGATCATGGGCCATGTAGCCGTCGGTGTAGATCATCACCAAAAACGCCACGGTGGTGACAATCACCAACATCAGGGCGCTCAGGTGGTCGATCGTGTAGCCCATCGTGATGTGGAAGTCTCCGGCAGCCGCCCATTCAAGGCTGCGGGCAAAGGCTTCGTGGCCGTTGAGCTGGCTCCAAAACAGGGCAAAGGCCATGGTCATGGCCCCACCGATCGTGGTGAGGATGACGATCGCGTTAATTTGCCGCAGCTTGTTGGTGAATTGGTTAAAAGAAATCAGACCCAGGCCGACCAGCGCTGCACCAAGCAACGGCAAGACCGGCACGAGCCACGCATACTCGTAAAGCGGTTCCATCGCACAAGCCTGTGTTACAAGACAGGACGTTCAAAAGTTGTCTGGCCGGGCGATCGGGCTGGGGCTGGTGGCGGGGAATGCAGCCAGTGACGGATGCAGCCAACAAACGGCCCCAGAGTAATCGTCACGATCCGGCAAAACCAGTGACTATTGTGGCATGGGTGGCCGAGGGCGATCGGGCAGTTTTGCGTTGGTGTTTGGGATCACGGGGCGATCGGGCAGCCCCTGAGTTAAAAACGAGTTACAAACCTCTTTACATTTCTTAAAAAGCAGTTACAATTGTTTACAACACCCCAACCAAGAGCAACCACCATGACGCAACGCGGCTACACCACGGAAGAACTGGGTCGTTTGAACAACTTTGCTGTTGAACCCAAGGTCTATGTAGACGACGTGCAGCGTGTGGGCTTCACCCAATACGCCGAACAACTGAACGGTCGCCTGGCAATGATTGGCTTCCTGTCTGCCCTGGCTGTGGAATTGGTCACCGGCCATGGCGTTGTAACTTGGCTCACCAATCTGTAATTGACCCGCCACCCGAGACCCACGGATTCTCATTTTTCAAGGGATCCGTTCTCAGCAACTCTTCTTTTGGTCAATCAACATTAAGTTTCCCTTCGATCTCTAAAGAATCCATCACCTAAGGAATCATCCAGGGCTGCCTAGGCAGTCCTTTTTTATTTTTTACTGCTCTATTCTTGTTGCTCTATTTTCGATTTCTGAATTCTTTATTGGATTTATCCATTTTTTGATCAATTCCTTGCTGGTTCCATCCCTGGTGGCGATGGATTGGGGTTGCCTAACCCGGCGAAATCAGCCACCTCAACAGACCAGATTGGCTGGCAGGGGGCCAGCAGCCCCCCAAATGTCGCCGCCAGCAAGAGACTTCTAGATCTTTAGCCTAGAGACCTCAGAGGATGTTTAAAAAGTATTCTTTGGCACGGGCAAGCACCAATAGTCGTGGAAGGGGCTTGAGCATCTTGTCTAAGTCGATCACTGGGGCGTACAGAGTAGCAATTTTGGCTTTTCAGACATCCTCTCAGCCTAGAGACCCAGGCCTAGAAATCTAAAGCCTAGAGATCTAGGCGCGGAATCCTCGTTGGTGCATCACCAAATCCATGAACTCCTGGCGGGTTTTCGGATCTTCCGCAAAAACTCCACGCACCGCGCTGGTCACAGTCCAGGATCCTGGCTTTTGCACCCCGCGCATCACCATGCACATGTGGGTTGCTTCCACCACCACGGCCACCCCGTGGGGCATTAGCAACCCTTGAATCGCATCGGCAATTTGGGCCGTCAACCGCTCTTGCACTTGGAGCCGTCGGGCATACATTTCGCAAATCCGAGCAATTTTACAGCTAATTCATAAAGAGAAGCTAAAGCCGACTTGGCAGCTCTAAATCTGGTTTTAGGCTAGACCTACCCGAAGCATCACCCAGCTCATGAGTCGTCTCCCGGTCATTGCCAATCCTACCCGCA
>MKGP02000033.1 GCA_001913845.2 Limnothrix sp. CACIAM 69d
ACGACCTTTGACTAAACCACTCTTAATGATGTTTTGAGAATCACAATGGGGACAGTGCATTGTCATGGCCAAGCTGAACAGCGACTCACCCCATTCTGCCATAACATTATCTACTTGAAGCTCTCAATTTTCAAACATCCTTCTAGGCGATCGGTGTTTTCGCCCCTAGGGATCGGTTTCCCCGATCACCTCCAAAACCGCCTTGGGAGCCAACCGATCCTTAAACCAAATCACCTTGGCCGGCAATTGGCGCGCATCGAGACCTGCCTTTTCTAGGTTTAGGCGTTCGGAAATGGCCAAAACCCAATCGGGGCGATCGGCCTTGATCACCTGGGCGAACTTTTTGCGCAGATAGTCCGGTCGCCAATAGCCAACAATTTCTAAGATCCACGATCGCCCGTCGGGATGCACCAACCGAAAATCCGGAATGGCCACGCTGCCAGGAATAGGAATCAGGTTCACTTCGCGTTCCAGCTTCCAATCGGTTTTGGTGCTTTCCCAGCGCTTGGCAAAAGATTCTTCAATCAAGCTGTCAAAGGGTTTACCGGCTGGATAGTGACTGACTAAGCCGCAATCCGCCGTCAGTTCATAGAACCGTTCTTGGGGCGATCGGGTGAGGGGATCGGGATCCTGCAAGGTGGCCGTTGCTCGCCATTTCGTCACATGCAACAGGGCCGGGATCGCCTTTGCCAGCGATAAACCATAGCGCGTGCTGGCTTTGAACAAGCTGGCGGGCCCGTCCACACTGATCGTAAATCCCGTATCTTCATCGCCTTCAATATAGGTCATTAACTGAAAGAGTTTTAAATAGCGAAAAAGCAATTTATACTCGCCGGGATCATTGCGATAGGCATCAATTTTTAGGTGACTAGCACGATAGAAAATTCCCTGAACTTGGGACAGATTATAGCGATGAATCAGGGCTTCGGGGGTGGGAGGATCAAATTGCGTCAAAATTCGGTTTTGGGGCAAATCAGCATATAAAGATTGCTGCAATTCCGAGGGCAAAACTTCCCGATCGCCCTCCGTGGACAACTCTCGGGCTACCTGTTCCCAAATGGCCAAAGCGCGATCGCGGCTGGGTGGCTGAGCATTGGCTAAGGCAAAGACCCGCTGGCGGAGGGCCAACGGCTCGATCGGGCTGACCACTTCAAAAGTCGAAAATCCCGATTCCAACAAATGCGCAAATCCTCGCTGCACTTTGAAATCTGGGCTAGTGCCTTCTAGTTCAGCCAAGGTGCGATCGAGTTGCAATTTGGGCTGACCCACGGCCGCTTGAAATTGGGCGATTGTGGCCTGGGCTTGGCTGAGATGCTCGGGGCCCACAGGCAAGCGCTTCGGGATAATTTGTTCGCCGCGTCGTCGATGAATTAATAGCTCCGATGGCAGCATCCGTCTCGATTCACCCCGATCGACTGTAATTTTTCGTCAATTTGTGCGATTTGATGCAACTTTGTGCGCCTTTGAACCGGCCATCCTCTAGACCGCAAGCGGCCCAAATTTTAACCAGCGATCGACCGGCACTTAACCACAAATCGCTCAAGGTTTGATCAGGCAGGACTTACGCAGGATTTGCTCAGACCCTCACCCCTAGCCCCTCTCCCAAAAAGGGCGAGGGCAGAAGAATGCTGACTC
>MKGP02000031.1 GCA_001913845.2 Limnothrix sp. CACIAM 69d
TGAGCAAGGACTATGAGTTGTATTCGGAGACGAGCGAAGGAATGATCTATGGCTGCTTAATGCATTTGATGGTGAGAAGATTGGCTGCCCTAGATGATTAATAGTTGCTTTATAAATCAGCTCTTAGGGTTATCCAGGATAGCAGTAATTCTTTCAAGATGAAATAAATCAATGGCAGTATCTTGGATAGACTTGAGTTCTTTTCGTTCCGAAAGGGAAAGCTCTTGATTAGTGACAAACGCTAATCCGTCTGCCTGATCTGCTTTCACACCTATCAGGTCATTCAAAAATTTTCTCCTGATTTCTGTGAACGATTTCTGTCCCCTAGGGAAGTACACAGCCATCACCCAAGTCTGGCTATCTTTCTTGCAAAGAGCGTCTTTTTTGCAGTCTTTCCCGCCCAGTGGATGGCTAGGATCTAAGCCTGTATAGCCTTCATGGATAAGAATTTGTGCTGCCAGTCTTTCGGAACGTGCTTGACCATTTGTCCACTCACGCAGTCTGTGCCACGTTTCGTCCCAACGGTTATCATTCATCAGTTTGTAGCCTTTTTGTTCTTTGAATCTGATCGAACCAGGGTGGAAACTTTGTGCCTATTTCTTCAATCGTCACTATTGTTCTACCAATTTTTTGATATTGATATATGCTTCATGCTAATCCTCCCATACACTAGAACGATCGAAGAGTGTAGAGAGCTTTAGCTTTCAATAGCCCTAATTGATCAATTTCAGCCAAAATTTCATCTACTTGAATTTTCTCATCGTTGCTTAAGCTATTCATGCCTCGACAGTTACGAGACAACAGCTCAAGCAACTCCGCTTGCTGATCGCTCGTAAGCTGACTATGAGCTAAGACATTTAGCTCTGCGGGAGTCAGCCCTACTAAGCAACTTGAATCTTGCAATGCAGCATAGCACTGAACAAGATTTTTCGCTTTTCCAGAATCGTGAATTAGAGCGCCCATGAGCTGATCGAGGAGGTCTAATCGATCGCCCTCAGGCAGTTGCAGAATAGCTTCGAGAAGCTGGGATTCAGTCATGGTCTGGAGTGTCAATTTTGCATGAAGCCCAATCACTCTCACTCTAACGCGCCCCAATGCTGGGCTGGAAAGAGATCCGTGTCCAGTTGGGCTAATCAGCATTTTTCCACGGTGGCCAGCGCTCCTTGAGCCATGACTCGCGACCCGGATTCTAGGTTTTCTGGTTGAATTACAATTGAGTTATATGGTCATTGAAGCTAAATCTAATGAGCACCTCTTCTTATTCCGATCGCGTTGCCCAGCGCCGGGCTGGGATTGGCAAATTTGCCAAACAACAACCGGAAGTAATGCGCGCCTTTCGGGAGCTGAATCGGGTTGGGGGCGAGGCCCGATCGCTCGATGCCAAAACCAAGGAACTGATTTCCCTGTCGATCGCCGTTGCTCTGCGCTGCGATGACTGCATCGGTTTCCATGCTCAAGCCTGTTTGAATGCTGGTGCAACGCCGGAAGAAATTTCAGACGCGCTTGGTGTGGCGATTGTGATGGGAGGCGGCCCCGCGTTGATGTATGCCAGTCATGCGATGGATGCGGTGGCAGAATTTAGCGCGGCGGAATCGGGACAGTAGTTCGGCCCTGGGTTGTGCCAGAGGTTTGCTCAGCGAAAAGGCAAGTTTGCAGACCCAAAAGCCCGATCGAACCCTTGAGAGTCGATCGGGCTAATCGTCATTGAATTGATAGTGGGCTAGGGGTTGTCGTCATTTCCTAGGGTCAAGCGAAAACAGTTGATTTTCCTTACCTCAATCATCGTCATAAGAGGATGTCTAAAAAGCCAAAATTGCTACTCTGTACGCCCCAGGAATCGACGTAGGCAAGGGGCTTAAGCCCCTTGTCCCCACGGTCATTGATCCTTAGCCCATACTAAAAGATATTTCTCAGACATCCTCTAAGATGCTTAAGCCCCTTGTCCCCCACGATTTCGTCACGATGGAATTAAGGTTTCAGGCGATTTGATGACACGCCCTAGTCCCTAAAAGCTAACCCCAATCTGAGCACCCATTGACGATGACTAATCACTGATAGAAACCAAGAATGTTGCTTCCCCATTGGCGCGGCGGCCAGCAATGACCAATCCTGAAATGGCTTCTCCATCGCCCATCTTGTGAATTGTCAGTTCGATGATCTTTGGGTCATCAAAAGCAGCAACCAAAGCCCGTTGACCTGCTTCTGCCTCATCAATGTTGTCCAAAATCAGAGAAGCAGAGAGTTCCGCCTGGAAATCATTTAACGATCGTAGCTCTGAAATAATCGCCCGGGATGCATCCATTGATCGTCCATAGACCATTTTCCATGCATCCCGATAAGCCTTACTCCAGTGCTTACCCACAACATACTTGTACTTCTTCAGTGCTACATGGCTGAGGTCATCTTCGGGCTTCAAAACCTCATAGAAAACAGCGCTGCCAAGAAGCGACTGAGTGGGGCCACCATAAACTGCTTCCAAGTCAGTCACATACTGGGGTGAATTTTTGCGCGCAATCATGAACTTTTGCTCCGCAACCAATAAAGAGGGAAATTGCAACACTAAGTGAACCAACCTCGTGAATCAATTTGCATTCCCCCCGGTTCTCGCCTTCTTGAAATTCAGATTCAATACTGATTGCGTTGGGAAGACCAAGAACCATGCTGATTCATGATTTCTTGATAGTGTATTTTGCTGCTTCGACGAAATTATCAAGAAAAATCGATTTTTGCAATCCCTGTCATTATTTCAAAACTGAATTGACTTGTTAGAAGTATTACTGCTGTGATCAATTGATACCGGATCGGATCGTTTGTTTGTATAAAGAGTAACTCTGAGAAAATAATTCAAAATCAATCCGAGAAAAATGTAAACTGAAATTTGGCTTTGAATCTAGATCGATCAAAATCAAGCAATTGATCGATGATTGGATGAATTTGAACACCTGAACATATATCTTTAACTAAAATTTTGATTGCTGAAATGGCAAATCTCGATCGAAGTCAACGTCCGTTGAGGTCAAGGCTTGCTATTGATAGGGCCGTCATTAAGATGACTCGCTTTCGCCGCAAGGACTCACTGATCCCAAGCCGCGATCGATCCTGAAGGGACGTTGACTGAATCGCTGAACTGAACCGGGATGGACAGGCTAGGGATTAGCCCAAGGCGAACTTTAAACGCATCATCAGGCGAGGGATGTAGGTATAAAACCGATCATGGCGAAGCTGAATCGCATCAATGCTGCAACTGCCGCAATGGACTCCTGGCGGCGGAACGGCAATCTGCTGCACCACTTGATCGGAAACGCCGGCCCAGGGCAAGTGACCCACGGGACTTTGCAGGGAGCGGTTTAATTCCGACTCGTTGCGCCAATCGCTGCTGATGAAGTCCTGTTCGGTGCGGGGGGCGGCGATTTTCCAACCGACGCGATCGCGGAAGTTGTTTACGGCCGCTTCCAGGTTGGTGGGATGGGCAAGGGTGGCCGCTTGCCAGAGCCGCAACTGCACGCTGAGGCCGAAGCGGCCGTTGCTGGCCGCCAGCCAGGCTTGGTCAATTTCGCGAATCAGGGCCGGGTCAGTCAAGGCGGGGCTGGCCGGTGGCATGGTGGCAGATTCGGGGGCCAACAGGCGGCGAGTGAGGCGATCGGCCTCGACCCAGTTTTGGGCTTGCAGGTGTGTTTGGAGTTGGGCAATCAGTTGGCGGGCCGCTGCGTCGGTGGCTGGGGTTTCGGTTTGGCAAGCCCCAATGGTCGATCGGGCAAATTTGCCAGCTCCGAAGTAATGCACAATCTGGATTTGTTTGGGCTGGCCGGCCATGGGTCGCAAACTGACGTAAAGCCCATGGGCCGAGGCGGGTGTGCCATAGAGCCGATCGCCATTATTGGGTTGAGCGCGAAACTCACCATCAAAGGGCAAGCGGGAAAAGTCCGCATCGGGAGCCAATTGCCGGTAATCCTGAACCACGGCGTTTCGGATCAGGGTTTGCAGATGCCCGTTGCGGGTTTGTGCCAATACCGTGAGGGTGAGGGGGGTTGTGCCGGAAGATTCGGGCCCCACTACTGGCCCCGCCACTTGATAGGTCAAGGTGGTGTTGGATCCCCAAGTGGCCATGGTTTCGCAGGTAAGACGGGTTGTGCTGGCTTGGGACGTACTAGCTGGGCCTGCGTTGGCCTGAGCCGCGATCGGGTGGGTGGCGGTGGCCATGAGCGCCAGGGTGAAAGCATGGCCCCATCGCTGGAAAAGCGCGAGTTTCAACATAACGGAATCACAAAATGACGGAGTGGCGAGTGATTGGGTTCGCTATCCGTGTTATCCGTTCCGTTGGGCGTTGACTCAGGAGCAAGAGACGCTTCCTGAAGTTGATCGCCATTAGCGAGCGATCGGGGGCAGGTTGCTGAAGTGGTTGTAAGCGGCGCGGGAATAGTCGCGGATGGCTTCGGCAGCCTTGGGATCATTGGGGGCCCGTTCTGCCAACACGGCAATTCCGTAGCGGCGGCCGTTGGGGGTATCTACCAAGCCTGTGTCTGCCAACAGCTTGGCCAATGTGCCAGTTTTGTGAGCCACTTCACCACCTTTGCCAATGCCCTTCGGTAGCAGGCTGTTGGCCGCCGTGCCGCGCATGATGCTCAATAGCCGATCGCGCGATCGTATGGAAACCAATTCGCCCCGGTTAATCAGCGCCGTTAATTGCACCAAGTCCCGGGCGGTGGTGCGATTCAAACCGGTAATGTCCGGCAGCAAGTCGCGGATATTGGTGCCCTGTAGCCCCCAGGATTGAAACCGCTGGTTCAGGGGGCCCGAGCCGCCCGTGCGGGCCATGATCATGTTGGTGGCGGTGTTGTCGCTGATCACGATCATTTGGCGGGCGGTGTCGATCGCGGAGAATTTTTGGCCCGGCTTTTGATATTGCATCGTGCCCGCCTCGGGAGCCACAAACCGCGCCTCCATGGTCAGCATTTCATCAAGGCGAATTTTGCCCGCATCCACATCCTGAAAAAAGGCCACTAGGATCGGCACTTTGATTGTGCTGGCGGCGGCGACCGATCGGGTGTCGTTCCAGGCGGCAAAATCTCCCGTATCCAAATCCAAGGCAGCCGCATGAAGAATCAGGCTGGGATAACGAGCGGCAATTTTTTGGAACTGATCGCTCAAGGGGGCGATCGGCTGGCGAAAGGCGGATCCCGGCGGCGGCAACGCGGGGCTGGCCAGTTGTTTTTGGCCTTGGCGCACCACTTGGTTAATTTGCGTGCCAGCGGGGGAGGCCGTTTGGCGCATGGCCGGATCAAAGGCCATCAACACCGTGCCCACGATCGCCCCTAAGCCGGCCCCGACAATCAAGGTGCGCAAAGCTTGTAACCACAGAGGATCGCCCTTGCTGCGGCGAGTGGGTGGCCGGTCTGGGGCCGTTGGGCGGGGCCGGGGCGATCGCCCGTTGGCTTGGCCCGGTTCTGGGGCGGTGGGCCGGGTCAGCCGATCGACCGTACTTTGCAACCAATTTTGGTGAGCGGGAGGCCGAGAACGGGAACGACGCGCACCGGGCGGCGGGGGCACAGCAGCCAGGGGCCGAGGGGCGGGCAAAGGGCGGGGGCGATCGGGCGGTTGGGGCATGGCAAGTTCGGTTTCAGCCCAAAATTTGGCGGCCATCCCGAGCCAATCTCAAGATCGGGATGGCTGGCATTTTACTGGCCAGAGTTGGGGCGCGGCAAATGGTCGATCGCCCAATTCAGTTGCTTAATGGCTCCCCACAACAGCGCCATATCATTTTGGGAAGGATTTGCCCGCTGCAAGATTCGCCGCAATTTTTCCATGCGACTGCTGGCCGTGTGGGGATATAAAAAGCCCGATCGCAACAACAGATCTGCCAAATCTTGATGGAAATGCTCCACTTGCTCGAACGGGGCCAGGGCGATCGGCTCGGGGGCCACTTCGGGGTAAGGAGCAACCTCGGGGCCAGGGTTGGCTGCTGGGGCTGGGCGGGCCCACTCATAGGCACAAACCGCCACCGCTTGGGCCAGGTTCATGGAGGGATAGTCATCGCTGGTGGGAATGCGGATCAGTTGTTGGGCATATTTCAGCTCGTCGTTGCTCAAGCCCCGATCTTCCCGCCCAAACACCAACGCAGCCGATCGCCCGGCCCGCAACCAGGGCAAGGCCGCCGCTGGTTCCCGCACCGGCACAGGAGAATCCCAATCTCGCCCGATCGTGGCTCCAACCCGATCGCACCCGGCCAGGGCCTCGGGCAAGCTGGCCACCTCGATCGCCTCTTCCAGCAAATCCCTTGCGTGGATGGCCATTTGCAGGGCTTCACGCCCCAGCCGATCGCACTGGGGATTCACCAACACCAACCGCCGCAACCCAAAATTCTTCATCACCCGCGCGACGGAACCCACATTCAGCGGCCCGGCCGGTTCCACCAGCACGATCGTTAAAGACATGGTTCAAAAAAGGTAAAAATCAAAAGGCAAAAGGCAAAAAACACAGAGAAATAGAACGGCTAGCCCAAATTTTCCTTTTTCCTTCTCCCTTCTTCCTTTTTCTTCTCACCCTAGTAGCGTGACGGGCTTAAGGCCTTGGGTCAAAGTTCCGGAGTCAGTCGTGGTAACAAGGGGCTTAAGCCCCTTGCTGCGTAACGATTAGGTGACGGTAACAGCCATGTCATTTAACCCAGCGAATTAAGGCAGCCGTGCTACTAGGGGCCCTGTAGCCGTCGCCAAGTCCATTGGCCGTCTGGCTGCCGATGCCAACGCAGCAGTTGGGCCGGCGACTCGCCCCCGTAGGGATCCGCCGACTCGGGCAGCCGACCCAGGGCCCGACGCGGCGCAATGGTGGCCAGGGCGATCGCCTGTTCCGGGGTGCAGAGTTGCCAACGAATCAGGTTCAAAACCCCTTCCAACAGGCTAAGGGTTGTGCCCGATAAGGTGCCATCGGACAGGCGAGCTGTGCCGTTTTTCACCTCAATGGTGCGTTCATCCCAAGGATAAATTCCATCGGGCAATCCCAAGGGAGCCAAGGCATCGCTCACCATAAACAGCCCCCTGGGCCCCTCGCTGGCCCGCAACAGCACTTGCAACATGGTGGGGCACACATGCACCCCATCGGCAATGAAGCCGCAGCGCACGCCCGATCGAACAATGGCCGCACCCAAAAGCCCCGGTTCCCGGTGGTGCAGTGGCGGCATGGCATTAAACGCATGGGTGACCATGGTGGCTCCCCGATCGAACGCGGCCATGGCTTCTGTTGCCGTGGCCTGGGAATGGCCAAGGCTGACGGTAATCCCGCGCGATCGCAGCCAATTGATCGCCTCACCTGTGGGATCCAATTCCGGTGCGAGGGTCATCTTGGCCACCTGGGCCGCGTGGGAGCCAACCACCGCCACCACCCGATCGACCGTCAGGGGCAACAGGAATTGCTGTGGATGGGCCCCGCGCTTTTGGGGATTGAGGAACGGCCCCTCAAGATGTGCGCCCCAAATTTCCGCTCGATCGCCCGCTGGGTATTGGGTTCGATAGTCCTGATAGGCCGCCAACGTGGCCAGGCTTTGGTGAACTTTCTCGATCGCCGTGGTCACAATCGTGGGCAAAAAAGCCTGTACCCCTTGCCGCCACAGCAATTGGCAAATGCGATCCACTTGGGGCAAATCGGCTAAGGTCAGGTCTGGAAAGGCCAAACCTAATGCTCCGTTAATTTGCAGGTCTACCCCACCGGGCGAGAGCCAATCGCCATGCAGGTCGATCGCATCGGCATTCAGCAGCGTGTCTGCCCGATCGCCCACGCCAAAAATCTTGGGATCATGGGGGTCAATTTCCGCCACCAACCCCCGATCGTCGCAGGTCAGGTCATAGAGTCCCGGTCGATCGATCAGCCGGGCGCGGTGGATGCGTCGATTTTGCCAATGGGTCATCGATCAATCATGATTGGGTGACTTGGGCGGAGACCGGCCCGGTGGATCTAGTGGGTGAATCTAGTGGATCGATGTGGATCTGAATATGAATGTATGGATCTGAATGGATCTGCTGATTGATCACCCAGCTTGGTGCTGTGCGATCGCGCCAACGCCTTAAATTTGAACAGGTTAACTGACTCCTTCCCCCCTGCACAACCATGGCCACCACCGCCTCCCCCCTGATTGGCATCATCATGGGCAGCGATTCCGACCTGCCCACCATGGAAGCCGCGATCGCCGTTTGCGAAGAATTTGGCATTCCCACCGAAGTGGCGATCGTCTCTGCCCACCGCACACCCGATCGGATGGTGAATTATGCCAAAACTGCCGTTGATCGGGGCTTGAAAGTGATTATCGCAGGCGCAGGCGGCGCAGCTCACTTACCCGGCATGGTTGCCGCCCTGACGGTGTTACCGGTGATTGGCGTGCCCGTGAGCACCCGCCAGCTCAGTGGCGTAGATTCCCTGTATTCGATCGTGCAAATGCCGGGGGGAATTCCCGTGGCCACCGTGGCGATCGGGAATGCCAAAAACGCCGGTCTGTTGGCGGTGCAAATGTTGGCGGCCCATGACCCGGAACTGCTGGCCAAGGTGCAAGCCTATCGGGACGGCTTGCGGCAAATGGTGGAAGACAAACAAACCCAGCTCGATCGCCTTGGTTACCGGGCCTACCTGCAACAGAGCTGAAAAACAGCGCTGAAAATACATGGCTCGATCGCCCCGGAGGCCTAGGCGAAGCACGGAAGCGCTGCACTGCCTCCGTGATCGCGACAAAATTAGTATCAAATTTGACTTCTAAAATTTTCTCAAACACGTAAAACCTGAGTCTCTCCTGTGCCGGTTAATCATCGGTGAACTTGTGTCCTATGGACTGAGTTGGCGATCGACCTTTGAGGGATTTGCATGACTTCAGGGGCGATCGGGTCTAGAATCACCGCTCAACCATCCCCCATGGATTAATTCGCTCCTTGCATTGATCGCGATCACTAATGCCAATTGATATTTTGATGGCAATGACGTGATTGGGATCATGCCCAATTAATAAGTTTAAAAATTTGATAAAGTTTCGTTTGATCTTGAGCTGTTCCTAAATTTTCCATAAACAACCGTTCGATTATCATCGAGCTGGTGTGCTCAAGGGACAACCACGAACTCCACACTCTCCACAGCCACGTTCTCCACGGCCTTCTTTCCCTGCGAAAGATTGTCACGCTCTTCCCTTCTAGCCAGTCCCGATCGTTTCAAAATCAGACACTGAATCAGACTCTGAACGTGTTGATTGGGTTCCCCGTCTATCAATCCATCTGCCCCCTCTGATGCGTGGTTTGGTGGGGGTTCTGGGACTTTGGGGCACTGGGTCTGATCGCTTCAATCGGTTTGGTTGATCGCAAGATTTCCGCGATCAATTCCGCGATCAATAGCCTGTGGGGGGGAAGCCCCTTGAATGGTTCAACTCTCTTCCGAATCGATGGTTTAACCCCCAGTTGCTGAGACCCATGATGAAGCCGCTTAGTCTGTTTGGCAACGATAAATCAGTAACTTCTGATTGTTCATAACCTATAGATTTGTTCTGTTTTTATCATTTTCAATTGTTTTTTCGTCAAATCATGTTCGCTTTGATACGCAAAATTTCTGTTTTTTTGATGATCTGTGCCAGGATCTATTTAGAGGTTTTCGTGATTTTTAATCAATTCCACTACTTGCAAATTTTTGACAAATTTCTCAATCAATTCCATCGAATAACTCAATTGCGTACTCGGTTTGATGATGGATAGACTTCTAACCCAATTTTGGCTTGAGTGCTGGCTAGTCCTCAACGTCGCTGAAGATGAATTACAGGTCAGTTGCAGACAAGTTGTAAATCATCAATGCATCGTCCCAATTCTTTGTGGTTTTCTTCTGAGATCAGTGATTTCAAGTTCCATAAAAACGGGATAATTATTTAGGGGAACTTGAATTCAGTAATGATTCTGGTCTTCAATTTATGCCTGGAAATCGAACTGGATTCTAGGCACTCCAAGGGCTTGACCGTGAGGTATCCATGGGAAATCTAAAGAGCCAGTGCAGGATCTGACTTGGTGGCATTGATTGCCGATTCTGTTGTTGCCATGCTGGTAATAATTATGACGGAGTTTGAGGGGGGAAAGGGGGATGCAAGGGCTGTTGGCGGAGAGATGGAAAGGGTGCAGGGGTTATGGAGCGATTGTCGGAGGTCAAGCCGTTTGCGACTGGTTTGCAATCGCAGGGAGTGCAGTTGGTGATGGATCAAGAAACTGCTCAAGCGAATGAGCGGGCCCTGCGAACTTTAGAGCGGGCAATTGTGTTGTCAGAGGGTCAGTTTTCTCTGGTGTTGGTGCGTTGTAGTTATGAGCGCTTGCGCCAGAGTGTGTTGGATTGGGTGGCCGATCGCTCGGGAGAAGGGCAGCCGTTCGATCGGGTGACTTGCCTGGTGGTTCCGCCCACCATCAAGACGCTCTATCCATTGGTGGCGGCGATTTCGGATCCCTGTCCGCCCCGGGCGGTGATGGTGCTGGGGCTGGAGATGGCGGAGTCGCTGGATACGGTGTTTGCGCTGGCGAACCAGATGCGCGATCGCTTCAAGCAGTTGCCGTTCCCGATCGTGCTGTGGCTGACGGATGAAAGCCTGGACAAGCTGAAGCGGGTGGCTCCGGATCTCAAGAGCTGGGCCGCCACGCCGGTTCGGCTGGAGATGGACACGCAGGGGGTGATTGACTTTCTGCGGGAGCGGGCCAGTCAGGCGTTCGATCGGGCCTTTGCGGCTTCGGCGGGCTATTCAATTTATCAACTGCCGCCGGCCTTGGCGGAGGCCCGTCACCGGCAGGAACTGGCGGCGGCGCGGGCGGACTTGGCCAAGCGGGGCGTGCAGTTAGATGTGGATTTGCTGGCTAGTGTGGAGTTCCTGGAAGGGTGGACGGCCATGGGCCGGGGGGACTATGAGCTAGCGCTGAAGATGTTTGGCAATGCGCTGGACAGTTGGCAAACCTTGGCCCAAGCTCTGCCACCGGAGGCGGGGAGTTCGTTGGTGTCGGCCACGGCGGAAACGGAGGGCCGGTTGCCCATTTCCCCGATCGAAGCCCAAGTGCGTTCAGGCCTGTTGCGGTTTTATGTGGGGTTTTGCCATGCACGCTTGGCCCTGGGCAACAGCAATCCCGTGGAATTGCCGGAAAGCCAGTCGGCCCGGGTTCAGCGCTGGCGACTGGCTCGGGAATCGCTACAGGCCTGTGCGGATTGTTTCGCAGCGCTCGATCGCCCCGATCTCACGGCCAAGTTCATTGGGTCGCTCGGGGAAGTGCTCCAAGAACTCCACGACTGGTTGGGGCTGGAGCAGTTAGCCCAGGTGGCAACGGCGCTCCATGGCGCACCGGATCATCCGGGAAACCGGGCTGAGTTGGCTCGGGACTGTTGCTTTTTGGCGGAAGTGGCCCTGGTGCAAACCCGTTGGGAACAGGCCTGCGAGTGGGCGGAGCGGGCCTTGAACCATCTGTCCCATGCCAGCGCCCATGACCCAACGGCCCTGGGGCCCGATCTGTTGCGGGCGGTGCGGTTGCGCCAGAGCCAAGCTTGGTTTCTGTTGGGGGAAGCCAATTGGCATTTGGGGCGCTCTGGTTTGGCCATCAGCCACTTGGAGCGGGCCCGGGCCACGGTTTGGAACTTCGAGCAACCCCAGTTGACGGTGCGGTTGTTGTCGCGGTTGCGGGAAGTTTATTTCCAGCAAACTCGCTACCTGGATGCCTTCCGAACGAAGCAGGAACTGCGGCGGGTGGAGCACCAATGCAGTTGGTTAGCGTTTATTGGCGCGGGCCAACTGCAACCGCAACCCTCGGCCCTGGTGGACGATGGCATGGTGTTGCCGGTGGCGGCCCCGGAAATTGCCGCCTCTGGCCGACAAAAAGATGTGGAAAATTTGATCGCCCGCTTGGCCCGGGCCGATCTAAAGCTCACGGTGGTGCATGGCCATTCGGGGGCGGGCAAGAGTTCGCTGCTGAAGGCGGGTTTGGTGCCGGAGTTGCATCGGCGGGCCTTGGGCGATCGGGATGCGCTGCCGGTGACGATCGAGGTTTATACAGACTGGATCGCAGCCACGGAAAATGCCCTCGATCGCGCGGTTGACCAAAAGGGTCTCGACAGCGATCGCACCCTCACCACTTGGGACGACCTGGCGATCGAGGCAAATATTGCGCTGCCCAGTTTGGATCTATCGGTCAACAGCCAAGGGCTACGATTGCGGGCCTTGCTCGATCGACTCCAGCAGTTGAGCCAGCAAAACTTCGCCATCATTCTGATCTTTGACCAGTTTGAGGAATTGTTTTTCCACTGGCCCACGGTGGTCGATCGCCAGCCCTTCTTTGAGTTTCTGCGCGATTGCCTGAATGTGCCCTACGTCAAGCTCATCATCTCCATGCGGGAAGATTACCTGCATTTCCTGCTGGAGTGGGAACGGGCCACGGACTTGTCAATCATTGATGACAACGTGTTGGCACGTCAGGTTCGCTATTACGTGGGAGACTTTTCCCCCGCCGATGCCCGTGCCACGATTCAGAGCCTCACGGAGCGATCGCGCCTGGGCCTGGAACCTGACCTGATTGATGCCCTGGTGGGTGAGTTAGCCCGCGAAACCGGTGAAGTCAACCCGATCGAGCTGCAAGTGGTGGGGGCCCAACTCCAGGCCGATCGGATCGTCACCCTGGCCGAATACCAGCGGGAATATGGCTCCAAGGAGGTGCTCGTGGAGCGCTACTTGGAAAACACCATTCGCGACTGCGGCCCCGAAGGCGAAAACATCGCTCGCCAAGTGTTATTCCTGCTCACCGCCGAAAATGGCACTCGCCCCCTCAAAACCCGCACCGAGCTGGCCGTTGAACTGGGAGCCAGCGATGGACAACTGGAACTGGTGTTGAACATTTTGTCCGGAGCCGGTTTGGTGGTCATGTTTCGGGAGTCCACCGCCGACTTCTATCAACTGGTGCATGACTACCTCGTCACCTTCATTCGCCAGCAGCGCCAAGCCGACGAACGGGCCCGCTATCGTCTCACCCAGTCCCAACTGAACGCCATCCTCAAAAAACGAATTCAGGAACTCTATGCCGCTGGCGCAGTGCTCGGAATTCTGTTTTTGTCCTCCTCCAGCTTTGCGGTGTTGTTGGGAGCCGATGAAATCAGCGCCCAAATTGATGCCAGCACCGCCGTTTCTGAGGCCCTGATTGGTTCCAACCAGCCCTTTGAGGCCCTGCTCTCGGGTCTGCAGGCCTGGCAGCAACGGAGCCAACGTCAATGGCTGCTGTGGGCCAAACCCAACGCCCGCTTGGCCACGGAGCTGAAGGTGGGAGCCAGTTTGCAGCAGGCCCTCAAGCATGTGCGGGAGGTGAACCGAATTGAAGGGCGCTTGGGCCATGTGGAAACGGTTTGGGACGTAAGTTTCAGTCCCGATGGGCAGTTTTTGGCCACGGCCAGCAGCGATCGCACCGTGCGGTTGTGGCAGCGCAATGGGGAACCCCTGACGGACAACCAAGGGCGACCGATCGTGCTGAACCATGAAGGGGCCGTGACCAACGTGGTGTTCAGCCCCGATGGGCAATTTTTGGCCACCAGCACTGGCAAACGGGGAACCGCCGGCAAATTGCGGTTGTGGAACCGGGCGGGCAAATTGGTGCGGGAATTGGGTGAACATCCGGCCCGCATCAACAGCGCCGCCTTCAGTCCCGATGGGCAACTGATCGCCACGGCCAGCGACGATCGCACCGTGCGCCTGTGGAACCTGCAAGGTCAGGTGGTGCGCCAACTGACCACCCACGGCGGCCCCGTGCAATGGGCCAGCTTCAGCCCCGATGGGCAACTGATCGCCACGGCCAGCGACGATCGAACGATCAAGCTTTGGAGCCTGGACGGCCAGGAACTGGCCACCCTCCGTGGCCATGGCAACAGTGTCATGAATGTGACCTTCAGCCCCGATGGTCAATTCCTCGCCTCCGCCAGCTTGGACAAAACCATCCGCATTTGGACTCGATCGGGCAAACCCGTGCGCATGTTATCGGGACACCGGGATGGGGTCTTAAGCGTGGCCTTCAGTCCCGATGGGCGCTATCTGGCTTCCACCAGTGAAGACAAGACCATTAAATATTGGACGTTCTGGGGCAATTTAGAGCAAAACTTCGCCGGCCACACCGATCGGGTCACCAGCGTGGCCTTCAGTCCCGATGGGTCTACCCTGGTCACCAGCAGCTATGATCGCACCGTTCGGTTTTGGCGCTTGCAGCCGGAATCGATCACCCAAATTACGGCCCACACCGATCGCATCTATGGCGTAGACATCAGCCGCGATGGGCAAACCATCCTGTCCGCCAGCCGCGATCAACAGGTGAAACTGTGGGATCGCAACACCTACCGCCCCACCCACTTCCAGGATCCCGGCGGTGGGGTGCGAGTGGCCGCCTTCAGCCCCGACAGCCGTTGGGTTTTGGTGGGCAGCAACGATGGGCGGGTGCGGCTTTGGTCGCGATCGGGCCAACTGCAACGGGTCTTTGCCGATGAACTGGTGCTGCAAAACAACCCGATCGAATCGAACAACATCTCCAGCGTGGCCTTCAGTCCCGATGGCAAGCTAATCGCCGCCACCTATCGCAGTGGTCGCGGTTACCTGTGGCAACCGGACGGCAAACAGGTGGCCGCCTTCAAGCTCACCTCCAGCGACGATCGGGCCAAACGACTCAACAGCATCACCTTCAGTCCCGATGGCCGCATCCTGGCCACGGGTGGAGATGATGCCCTGATTCGGCTTTGGACTTTGCAAGGGGAACCCATCCGCACCCTCGCGGGCCACAGCAGTTTCGTGAATGATGTCACCTTCAGTCCCGATGGGCGTTACATCGCCTCCGCCGGGGACGATAGCACCGTTCGCCTGTGGAGCGCCAACGGTTCCCTACTGCAAGTGTTGGGCCATGGGGATGCGGTTAACAGCGTGCGGTTTAGCCCCAATGGTCAGTTTTTGGCCGCCGCCAGTTGGGATGGTTCCGTCACCCTTTGGAGCCTGGACGGCAAGATGATCAAGGTTTTTCGGGAGCACAAATCCGGCGTGGGCGGCGTGCGGTTCAGCCCCGATGGCAAGCTGCTGGTCTCGGGGGGGTTTGATCAGCAGTTGGTGATTCGCGATTTGGACTTGGAAAACTTGCTCGATCGCAGTTGTCGTTGGCTCCAGGATTACCTGAGACCCAAGGGCGAAGCGGCGGGCAACTTGACGCAACTGGCGCGGGCCTGCCGCAATCGCTTTCGCCCCTAGTCGATCGATCCCATCAAACTAATCGATCCACTGGCAAATCCAGCCCTTTTTATTGAATCAACTTTATTGAATCAACTGAATCGACGGCTGATCAAACACCAAATCCCGCGTATGCCCGCGCCTTCCCTAGGACAGCATCGTGGCGGCGGCGGCGCGCATCTTGGAAAGGGCAGTCCGTTCAATTTGGCGAATCCGTTCCCGAGTGAGGTTCAAATCTGCTCCGATCGCCGCCAGTCGGGCATCCCCTTGAATTAAGCCAAACCGCCGCATCACCACCAGTCGCTCCCGTTGATCCAACAGGCCCAACAGGGTTACCAAAGCGGCGCGATCGTCCACCGCATCCAACACCTGATCCAGATTCACACTGGCATCGGGAATCAGGTCGATCGCATGGTCAGAATCGCAATGATTCGTCAGCGGCGCATCCAAACTCTTGGGCGGCCGACCGTAGGCCAGCAACGTCTGCAATTCCGTAACCGTCAGCTCCATTGCCGCCGCCACCTGTGCCGTGGTGGGCGGGTGACCCAACTGCCCCGACAGTTGAGCCGTCACCTTCCGCACCTTGCGCAGGCGATCGTTCACCTGAATCGGTAGCCGAATCGTCCGGCTTTGGTTGGCCAGGGCCCGCGCCACCGCTTGCCGAATCCACCAAGTGGCATAGGTGCTGAACTTGTAGCCCAAGCGTTCATCAAATTTTTCAGCGGCGCGATCCAGCCCCAAGCTGCCCTCCTGAATCAGATCCAGCAAATCCAGGCCCCGACCGGTGTAGTGCTTGGCAATGGACACCACCAGCCGCAAATTAGCCGCCACCAGCCGCGCCTTGGCCTGGCGACCTCGCCGGGCGATCGCCTTGGCCCGCGCAGACTGGGGCTGATCTCGATCGCGCAGGGATTGCCAAGCCCGAATGGCCGCCCCCAGTTCTCGCTCCTGTTCCGTGGTGAGGAGGGGAATTCGCCCAATTTCCTGCAAATAGACGCGCACCGTGTCAAAGTCAAGGGTTTTACGCATGATCGTGAGTGCTTCTTGCTTGCGACTTGCCGAGAAAGACTGCTAGCAATCCTCAGTCATCCCCAAAGGCAGCTCCAGAGATTGCCCCACAGACAGCCCCGCGAGAACGGTCACTGAGAGACGAGTTTGTAACGACAGCTTGGTTAATAGCGTTCGCTCTGGAGGCGACTTTGATTGGCGACCTCGATTGGCGACTTCGATTAATGTACAATATTCGTACAGATATCACAAGATTAAAATCTGCCCAAAGAATCCTCAACAAAAAACCCTCAACAAAAAACCCTCAACGAAGCCGATCGCCCTTGGGGAGAGGGTAATCCTGACTTTGATCGTGGATTCGAGTATGGACGTGCCCTCAGAGGATGTCTGAAAAGTGTCTTTTGGCACGGGCAATGCACCAATAGTCGTGGGGGCAAGGGGCTTGAGCATCTTGTCTTCGTCGATCGATGAGGCGTGCAGAGTATCGATTTTGGCTTTTCAGACATCAGACCTCTTGCATCAATCAAGACCCTCACCCTAAATCCCTCTCCCAAGTCGGGAGAGGGACTTGAAAATCAACAACGAAATCGCCGTAAATCCCGATTTCTGGCTCCCCTTCGCCCTCCCTTGGGAGAAGGGGTTGGGGGATGAGGGCTGTTAGCTGATTCGTGCAGGAGGTCTA
>MKGP02000062.1 GCA_001913845.2 Limnothrix sp. CACIAM 69d
CGCCTGCTACCTGCAAAAGCTAGCCCCAACGCTCCTAGTAGATGGCGACCCCAACCGGAGCGCGACGGGCTGGCATAAACGCGGTGGATTGCCGGTCAAGGTGGTTGACCTGATGGCCGCCCCCCGCCACAGTCGCGACTATGAGCACCTGGTGATCGATACGGCCGGCGGCCCTAGCTCGGAAGATTTGGAAGCGCTGGCGGATGGCTGCGATCGCCTGGTCTTGCCCACGTCCCCCGATGCCATGAGCTTGGATGCGATGCTGCAAACGGTAGAACAGCTCCAGGGCTTTCGGTGCGATCGCTTCAAAATTTTGCTGACGATGGTGCATCCCAAACCCGTCACCGCCGCCGATCAGGCCCGGGAAGCGCTGGCGGGGTTGCCCTTGTTTCAGCACAATGTGCGCCGGTTCATCGCCTACGAGAAGGCGGCCCTGTTGGGCGTGCCGGTCTACGAGGTCAAGGGCGATCGCAACGCCCGTATTGCTTGGCACGATTACGAGCGCATTGGACAGGAGCTGCTGGCATGACGGAACCCAAGGCCAACCCGTTTAAAAACCTGCTCGATAGCCGTCGCCAGCCGACGGATGCGCCGGAGCCAGCCCCGCCAACACCTCCCGATGACGGGGCCGAACCATCACCCACTAGCGATCAAATTTCGCCAAGGCGAAAAGGCGAAAAGGCGAAAAGGCGAAATTCAGAACCATCACCCCCACCAGCAACACCCCCGATCGCCGACCCGTCACCCACCAAGAAACGGGGCCGCCCCGCCACCGGCAAACGCAGCAATCCCGGCTGGGTTGGCCGCACCTACTACATTCAGCAGACCACTGACCAGGCGATCGAGGCGGAGCTGCTGGCCCTGAAGCATGAGGGCCAGGCGATCGATAAATCCCAGCTTGTGGATGCGCTACTGATGGCTTGGGTGCAATTTCGCCAAGGCGAAAAGGCGGAATTGCTGCTGAGGGCGATCGAGCAGCCAAAACCGGAGTAGTCGCCAGCTCTATGCCCCAGTGCCGATTGGCTAATTACCTCGCAAGGCCCCGCCCTTTCTGGACGTACCCAAGATAGGGAGCCGTAGACAGGGGCGATCGAATTTGCCCGAATTTTTGATGGCTGGCGGTGAGATCGTCCTAACCAACTTTTAGGCGATCGCGCGTGCGACCCGGTGGGATACCTGCTACCAGTGGCGATCAACTGCAATCCTGGCTAACTCTCGATCGTCCAGATGCTCGATCGCCCGGTTACCTGTAACCCTGGCTCGGCCGTAGATGGCCACCTGTGCTTCAAGCCATTCCACCAGGCTCGATCGATCAACGATCGCGTGCAATGCCCTGCGTTCACGCGCCGGTAACGCTTCAATCGCTTGCGCCGTAACCGTTTCACCCGATTCGATATAGGATTGGGCCAGTTGCGCTCTCGCCTCATCTGGGGCGATCGTGCCGTCCAGTAGATCAATGGACAGTTGCTTCAGGGTTTCAGCCAGAGCCTTTGCTTCAGGGGGTAAATCCTCAAGTTTCCATTTGTTACTAAGGCTGCTAAATAACATTTGGAAACTTCCAATCGCATCACGGAAAGTCTTACCCGTTACTGCTTTCACGGCTTTAGAGACGGTTGACTTAACGATCGAGAGCTTGGCTGCTACCCCGGCGAGGGTGGGCTTGATGCCGTCCACAATTTCTTGCGCGATCGTCTCCATAACCCGCTTCTCAGTTTGGCTACCCTTAGGCGCGGCCTCAGGGCAAAACTGATGGATCGTCTGGGTTTCAAATGCCGCCCCAGGGAAATAGGCCAGCACCCCATCGATTAGCCACTGAGGCCAGTCGCTAGCCAGGTACACCACTTTCTCGCTGTTCCCGTGTTGGCTACGCAACCGGGCGATCGTCTGGACGGCTTCTTTGATCACTTGCGCGCGTAACCACCGGCAATAGCGACGATGGCCCCGGACGTTGGTGGCCTCAAAATCCCAACGCCCCAGGGGGTCTTCTACCGGCTCACCAGTTCGCACCTCATAGATGGCAGCCATTGCTATCAGGTTAGGCGTAGGGCGGCCGATCATCAGCAAGGCTTGGCAGTCGCGATAGTCGTTGGATTTGCGGCTGTCACGGAAATAGGCCCCCTCGATCCCATCGCCCGTCAGGTGGGCCAGCTTATCGAATGTGGCTACAGGTTCCCCAGGGTGTAGGGCTTGCACCTGTTGGCGCAGGATGTTGACCCGTTGCGCGGCGCAAAATTCCGACTCATCCCGCCGATCGGCCCCAAAGTTGCCGGCCCCCGTGATGCTGTCGATTTTGAGCTTGCCCGCATAGTCTGAGCGGATGGACTGAATTTCCACGATCGAATCGGCTGCCCATCCCAGTCGTTGGGCCGTTTCTTTCAGGCGGCCCGTGGCATCGGCCAACAGGACAAAATCAGCCCTGTTGAGCTTTTTGACCATCGAGCGATCGCGTGTGGTGATGGTCAGTCCGTAGGTATCGGCTGCAATCGAGGTTCCCGATTTTGGAGAGCTAAAGGCAATTTGCAGCAAGTCACCGATCGCCCGCACTGATTTGGCATCGTTGATCGCAGCCTTAGCCATCGTAGGGCTAGCGGCTCGATCGCCCAACTCTCTCAGGGTGTCGAGTGGATTACCCCCCAAGCGCCCAATAAACTCAGCAAGGTTTCGGGGGAAGCGTGAGCAGTGCAGGAAACGAGTTGGGGAGACTTGCGCTTTGAGTTTGGCAGGGTTTTTAGGATCGCTGGGCAGCAACCAATCGGTTGGATTCCCCTCGATCGCTCCAAACATCCCTAGGTAAACCATGTGGGACTGGCCTAGAACCCGGTTAAACCGTGCTACAGCTCCCCCATCACCCCAGGGGTCAAACATTCCCTCAGGCCCCACGGGTAAGGCTCCTAAGAATGTTGCGCGGGTATCCAAGGGGTCTAGCCCGTGTTTCGACTTGCCAGCCAGGGCCGTGAGCCGGTCTTGCGCCGATCGCACCCCGTCGGCCATCAGTCCCTCGTAAAGAGTTGGGACGATCGTTTGCATTCGCCCCCATTCCTGATTGGGGTAGTCTGTGTCGCGCGTCCGTTCGGTGACGATCGTTTTATCCGCTTCGTCGATCGCTACCACGCTCCCATCAGCCACCGGCACAGCAGCAGGGTGGCCGATCCATGCACCCCCGTCTTGCGCTTGCTTCACTTGCTCGGTCACTGGGCAAGACCAATCGCCCTTGTGTTCCCTAAAGGACGGGCAAGCCACACACACGGGATGCTCAGGCCCGATCGGGGCGATCGCCCCCTCCTGACTTAGGAGCTGGTGAATGTCGGCCGATAGGCAATTTGCAGGCTGAAATAGTTCTTCCTCTGGGATGTTGGGGCTAGCTACCCTGACCTTGCCCTCTCGGGTGATCACCAGCCCCCCATGTTTTGAGGGGTAGGGGGTGAGCGTTGCTGTGGGGTCTGTGGAGGGGTTGCGATGGTCGGTATCGAGCAAGATGGCCCGCGATCTCTTGCTCCCCTCATCGGGGTTATCGGTTTGGGCGATCGCATAGTCGCGATCCATTTCGGTCTGAACTTCGATCAAATATTCCCCGATGGTGTGGGTTTTGCCGCCCCCCGCTTCTGATGTGTCGATCGCCCGCTTATATCCCTTGCGCCGCAATTCTGACCACAGGGCATCACGATCCTGGGGCTGGTAGCAAATCTTGGGGCGATCCATTCGTTGCCACAGTTCAGAGCTTGGCAAGCAACCGGGCTGGTAGGTGATGGTGGCTGCGATCCGAGGCCATGCCCATGACCATTGCCCGCGGCCCGTGGCTGCATAGCTTGAGTGGTAGAGGACGATCGCCCCATCTTTGGGAGCAATGGCCTTGGCCCCAGGCGCTGGCTTAAATCCAACGGGTTTGGAGCGCTTGGGATTGAGATCATTTTTGGTTACGATCCGCCGATCCGCTGCCAACAGCCGATCGGTGGGCACTTCGTCAGGATCGAGCTTATCGGCCTTAGCCGATCGCCATTGCCCCCAATCGGCCACCCGCGCCGCTGGGAACAGCTCTAGGCACTTGAAAATCTGTGTGGCAACGTCCGATTGCTCTTTCCTGGGTAGCCCCGGGATTGGCTTGGGTGGGTTGGCCCATCCCGCGTCTGGTAGCAGGATGGTTTCACAGGGGTTGAACCGATCGACGATCGCCCGCAAGTAGTTGGGGGATGATGCCCAGTTGCAACCGCCGGCCCCAACCACGATCACGTCCAGATGGCCTGCTTCCCAAGCCTGTAGCGCGGTGATTAGGGGTTTTAGGTAGGCTTCAGTGATCCAAAGTCTGGGGCGGCGATCGAGGGGGCGATCGGGGTGTTGGAACACGGGTAAGGGCATTTCCCCATCTAATTCCCCGTTGCCGCTTGCCAGATAGCGATACTTGCCCCCGTCAGCAGGCAACCGATCGGGACGCACCTGATGCAACACCAATCGCCCCTCAAGGTCTGGGGCGGCGATCGTTAGCCCTTCGTTGATGCCAGTCTCGATCGTTCCGTGCCAGCTTCTCACCAGCCCCGGAATATTGTCTGGGGCGTTGTGGGCCGCCGTGCCCTTGACCCAAGTTTTCAGCCAGCCCTGAGACTCTGCCAATTCGATTTGCTGGTCATTCAACCCGCGCCGCTGCAATTCAGCCCGGTGGCGTTGGGCTAGCCGTTGGTTGGGTAGCAGGGCACGGAACACGCGATCGCGTTGATCGGCCGTGGTGAGCTTCCGCCGGGCCTCAGCTTCCTTGGCCAGTCGATCGGCCCGGTTAGCTTCAATTGCGGCCCAATCCCGTTCGGTGCGATCGCCCTTGCCCTCTACGAACTTGGCAAAACCATGCGCGTCATCACCGATATAGCCCCAGCCGATCGGGGCGGAAACCTTACCCCGGCAATGGACTTGTAAGCGCCCATCATCACGCTTAAAGCCCCGGCACTCTTTTGACGCGCCCTGACAGACGGGGCATTTTTCACGGTTGTAGCGAATCCATTTGGGGGCCATTACTTTGCACCCCCTACCCGGTTCAAACGTGCATTGCGGACGCGCTCTTTAGCCTCTGCGATCGCCGGGCTGGTGATCACCCGTTGCCAGCCGCATTGGCAGTGATAGCCCCAGAGCTGAGCTGATCCGCCCCAGGGCCGCCCGCCCGTCCACTTCCAACAACGGGGGCAGGGGCGATCAGGTATTAAATCCCTGAATCTACCTGTATTTAGTGGGGATTTCAGTATTAGGCTATGATTAATGGGATGGCCGCCCTGAAACTGGCTTGGTGAGAGGTTTTCAGCGCCGCTATAGATATCGTTACAAAGGGCTGCTAGACTGGTACTACACATGAACAGTGCCTTGCGCTTAATGGCGCGGGTGGCCATTCCTAAAGGCTGAAAACGTCACCGGTCGCCAAACTAGCAGACGTTTTTAAGCTATAGAAATGGGTGTTTATAAAAAACTCGAAAGCCCCGGAAGCCTTATGCTGCTGGGGTTTTTGCTTGATTACTCAAGAATTGATCAAGAGCCATTAGGATTAGTTGACTCTTGGAAATCTTGAGTTCTAGAGATTTCTCACGAAGTCGTTTCTTGATTGCATCAGATGCACGGAAACTAACTGGTGGTACTCGCTTTTTTGGGGAATTGTTGTGCATAACAATTAATCCTAGAAACTGGATTGGAGCGTCGGTCGTACCTGTGGAAAATTATAGCGCACTCACTTAGTGATCGAAACCAAGTTTTCAGAGTTAGCGCTTGAAAGCCGTGATCAGTATAGATTTTTGTTGCTCGATCCCAAAGCATCCCGAAGTATCCCTAGATGGGATTCGAGATATTAAAAATGGGTACATACGCTCGCATTCAGTCATCACTCAAAATTAGATCCGCAAAAGATTAGATCTTGTCTTTAGCAGTTGTAAGATGGGATCTTTTTCGCCAATTGGCGAACCTTGGTATCAGAGGATCCAAGCCAATCTCGCTGAGTCCCGCCAATCTAAGGTTGTGGCCCGGGGTGATATGCCGTGATCACGATCCGACCATCACCGCTATGGATGGATTCGATCGGGTCATGGGTAGCGTGACCATACCAGACTTTTAGCCTTCCCCCATTGGCGGGGGCCGATCCTGTGCGGTAGTAACCGTGATCGGCTAGCAGGGTCTCAAACTCAGAGCGGGGCATGGTGCGACGTTCGATCCGCCCAATGCCCTGTAGCTCATGCTTATCAAGGGTCATAGCTCCCTTGATAGCTCGTAAAAATTCGATAACCGGGCAAGACGATCGCCACACCCCAAAAATCGTGAATCGTTCCGGGGTAAGTGTTTTCGGCCTCGCACCCACCGATTCTCAGCACGGCATTTCCCCACCAGGCATAGAAGCCAGGGATGAGTGCATCCATGCAGTAGGCAATATCACGGGTCGGTGTTGCGGTTGGTGAAGGGGCTGGTGTTTTGGTGTGGGTGGTCACGGGCGATCGCTCCTAGGCTGGCTCTAGTTCTAGGACGGGTTTTGAAGCCCTAGGGACTTCACGCCATACCTGCTCCTGTTGAGGCACGGGGGCAAATCGACAAGTACAGACGGCGATCGCTTCGTATTCAGTGGGCTTGGTACTGATAAACAAGTCCACTGCTTCCACGACCCAATCGCCTAGGCGTGACTGCATATCGTCGCCACCGTCTGCATAGTTGGTGCGATAGAGCCGTGGCCGATCGCCCGGATTAGGGAGCTTCCCAGTAAACGACCATTCCTCAGACAGCAGCCAGGTAAAGCCCCCAAAGGGTAATCGCATCACCGATTCAGCTCCTTCAGGCAGTGGGTGATCCTGGCTGGCAACGTATTGGATCCAGATATTTTTAACTTCATCCATTGCGGTCATCCTCAAAGCTGGTTTGCTCCCCTTCAAAGACGCAATCCCACTTGAGGATCGGATCTTTAGTCGGTTCGATGCGTTTCAGGTTTCCTAGCTGATACTTGCGCCCCATTGCTTGGCAGAGAGAGGGATGGGTGACAGCGTGGCGATTTTCCAAAGGTTCTATCTCATTTTGCGGATCGGTCATGGGCAATCGCTCCCTTCCGTTTGACGTGCATCACGCTTGGCCAGCCAGTCTGCTACCAACACCTCAATCACGCTTGATTGGTTGGTCTGTTCCAATGCGCAGGCCGCTTTGAACTGAAGTGCAAGCTGTTTTGGGATGTAGGCACACACCTGTCTGTAGTCCGGGCTGTGGCGTTTGCTCATGTTTCTCTTGATTACTAATTCATTCTATTGAATGATTCATATCATCCAGTTGACATGAATACAAGATAGTGTGACATACGTAAAAGGACATCAACCGGGACACAAACCAGACAAGCTCCGGGCTGTAAACGGACTATGGCTAAAGAACTTCCCGTTGCTGTCAATCAATCCAGACATGGCCCGCAAGCGTCACCTAGCACCCTCAATACTGGCTTACACCAGGTGCTTGCGGGAAACCTGGGAAAGCGAACAGGCCAGCAGCCCCAGCGATCAATCATCAGACGCTTGGTTACCCGTTGCCTGCGAGCTTTTCGAGTGATTCAGCGCCAAATCATATGATTGCCGCGAAAAAGGTGAGCTGATTAGGACTGGTATTTCTAATCGCCTCAGTTGAAAACCAGTTCTGGCAAAGGTTTCACCTACAATCCGACGGTTGACACCCAATAGACACTCAAAATCGACGAATCGCCCCCTAGAGATAGGCGGGCGATTTTTGTTGGGAAGCTTTGGGGCAAAACCCAGCTTTTGCTATCGCGAGACTCCTAGGATGCAAATTTTGCAGCCAATTTCGTTTCTGACTAGCAGGAAATGAAATTGGCCATGTTCGGCTCCTAAGGGTTGAACATGGGCCGCGCGATACCTAAGGGCCGCGCGTTTAATCACTGTCACACCGGATGGGGGATGAGGCGATCGGGCGGGCCATGAGTTGTTGTCAGTAGTAGGGGGTGCGTTCTCAACAGAGGGGTGATTATTTTTGCTGCATTGGACTGATTAGGGTCTAACCTTTGCAGGGCTTGAGTTTCAGCTATTCAGTGAATGCAATTTTATTATGGTAATCTTGTATTCAATCCTGGAAGCGTTGCGGGGTCTGGTTTTGGACTGGCACAGGTCTGTTGCCAACGTTGAGCAAATTAGGCAGCTTCCGCGTTTTGGTTGATCGATTCCACGATCGCCACGATTTGATCGGCGCGATCGTCCCCAAACAATCCATCGAGGCCGTCTTGATGCAGATCGGTGAATGGCGGTTCATAGAGCAGTGCCGGGGCCATGATGCCGTTTTGGGTGAGGTGATCGATGATCATCTCTACGAACCGAATTTGGCCGGTGTTGAGGCGTTGGGCCGTTAGGTATTCAGCAAAAGCTTCCTTAGCGGCTTGGCGATCGAGTCCTACCAGGCAGCGAATGAATTTAGGTAGTGAGTAATCCGCGCCATAGACTTGCTCAAACCGATCGCGTCCTTCGACTTCTGGGGACTCAAATAGCATTTGCTCTAGGGCTATCAGGTCGGATGGTGTGAGGGGAATATTGCGCCGGAGCTTGGCGATCGCGATGTGGTCTTGATGGGCGCGGATGTAGGCTTCTACTTTTTTGCGGTACTGCTCACGACTGAAGCCCGATTGCACGGTGGGGACATGGGCCTCGGTAATTTCCCCCATCAGTTCATCGGTGAATTGGGTGTAGAGGATTGTTTGTTTCTCCCGATCGATAAAGGTGGCGAGCGATCGCAGTTGTTGGCGCACCGTTTCGATTTGTGTGACGGTCACATCTTGCCACCAGGCTTCCTCTTGAATGTCGGCAATCAGGGAAAGATGGGGCTGAATTTGCGGGATGGTGCGCTTGGTTTCGAGGGCGCTGGCCACATCGCGCAGCCGATCGCGCAGGGCAATAAACGGGCGATCAAGGGCTTGCAATCGGGCTAGTTGAATCTGCAAACAGAGTTCATCAAAGGCTTTGACCTGTGGCGGTTCGGTGGGCTGGCTGTTGGGCAAGTTGGCCAAGCGATCGCTGATGGTTTGTACATCTTCTCGACTGAGGCGATTCCACCGATCGCGATCGGTAAATTCCTGTACGAGCCGGGCTTGGCGACGGACTAGAAAATTCGCTGGCTCCATCGTGGCCACATGCTGATGCAGCTCAGATAATAGGTTGGTTTGTAAGTCGGCTAATTGTGGGTCTGGGGCTTGGGAATCGATCGCCTGACTGAGCTGTAATCGAATTTTCACCAGCCTGGCACTTAGGCTATCGCGTAGCTTTGGGCTAACTTCTTTGATCGGTTGGGCAAAGTAGGCGAAATTGCTGCAAAGGTCAAAAATCAAGAATGCGGTTTTGTTGTCACCCGGGGCAAATAAATCAGGGCGGAGCCGGGTTCCTCGCCCAATCATTTGATTGAATTTCACAAGCGAATAGACTGGCTTAAAGAAAACCAGATTCACCACTTCCGGCACATCTACCCCCGTATCAAGCATGTCAACGGAGACGGCGATCGAGAGATCCTTTTTAGGATCAGAAAATTCATCGAGTAAGGTCTGAGCAAAACCATCCTTGCTATCAATTACCTTGGCGAATTGCCCTCGAAAATGGGGATAGTTGGAATTGAAACGTTCAACAATATATTCAGCATGTTGATGGTTGCGCGCAAAGATAATCGTTTTGCCGAGCCGATCGCCCTGGTCTACCTTTAGCCCTTGCTGCATCAGCACTTCCAGCGCTTGATCAACCGTGTTTTCATTAAATAGCCATTGATTTAGCGCGGCTGCATTGATTTGATCGGGAATTTCGCCCGTTTCTAGATCGGCAAAGCGGGCTTCATATTCTGTCTGCTCATCGGGCGATAGCTCTTGATATTTAATGCCCCGCCGCAAAAACTTGAAAGGCACATCAATCCCGGTGGGCGGAACCAAATAGCCATCGTCAATGGCTTCATTCAGTTCATAGGCAAAGGTGGGAAGCCCCGGATCGAGATCAAAAACGGCATAGGTATCTCGGTGTACTTCATCGCGGGGTGTGGCGGTAAGTCCAACTAGTAAGCTATCAAAATATTCAAAAATGGCGCGGTATTTCTGATAGATGGAGCGGTGGGCTTCATCAACAATTACCAGGTCGAAACAGCCAGAGCCAAAAATGCGCTTGCCATTGCTATCGGTCTGGTCAATCCGATTCAAAATAGTGGGATAGGTGGACAGAACAATTTGGGCACTAGCAGCATCTTGATCGCGGGTGAGGTCAGCAACGGAAACCTTTTCACCCATGGTTTTCTGAATCGCGCGTTTGGCTTGGGTTAGCAGCGCCGTGCGATCGGCTAGGAACAGCACGCGATTCACCCAATTCGCGCGCTGCAAGAGGTCAATGAGGGCGATCGCGGTGCGGGTTTTGCCTGTGCCGGTGGCCATCACGAGCAGGGCTTTGCGGTGGCCGCGATCGAACCGTTCCGCAATGCTCCGAATGGCTGTTATTTGATAGCTACGGCCGGCAATTTCGGGATTGGGCTGCATGATTTCCAAGGGCTTGCGCTGGCGGCGGCGAAAAATGATCCGCTCCAGTTCATCGGCACTCAAAAATCCAGCGATCGCGCGGGGTGGATAGCGCAAATCATCCCAGATGTAATGCTCATAGCCGTTGCTATAGAAAATCACGGGCCGCTGGCCATATTGCGCTTCTAGGCAATCGGCATAGAGTTTGGCCTGTTGTTGGCCTAGCTTGGGGTCTTTGCTGGCTCGTTTGGCTTCCACGATCGCCAGGGGGCGGCCGTCGCTTCCCCAGAGGACATAATCGATTTTGCCTTTGCCGCTGGGGTTGGTGCTGGTGGGCATTCCTGAGACGGCCACCTCGATCGCCCTTGGATCGTTGGGGTTCCAACCGGCCTCGCGCAGCAACAAATCGATCTGATATTTGCGGGTTTCGGCTTCGTTGTAGTTGTGGCGATCGGGAACGGCGCGGTTCCGTTGCTTGAGGCTGGCTAGCTCTTGCTGGCGATCGGCCACTTGGCGGGCATAGTCGGCTTCTAGCTTTCGGCGCTCGGTTTCCAGGCGATCGCGCTCTTGCTGGGCGGCGGCTAGCTCTTGCTCTAGGGCTTCGATCCGTTTTTGGCTGGCGGTGCTTTGGGGGCGATCGGCTGGTTGCAACAGGGCCGGGTCAAAGGGCACGGCTCCCAAGTTCCGGCCGTTGGGGCTGTAGTAGCGGGCTAGCCAATAGAGCAAGTGATGCAGCTCGCGCAGGCATTGCAGGGCTTCTCGCGCGTCGAGGGGTTGTGAATCATGGGCGGCTCGGTTGCCTAGCCGTTGCACAAGGCGAATTTTGTGAAACAGGCTAGGCGGGTTCAGATTTTCCTGAAAGGTGCGCTCATGAATCAGGCTGTTGAGGCTGGTGTCGCGGGGGCGATCGAGGTAGGTGTCGTTGTCGTAAAGCCAGCTCACCAGTTGCTCTAGGGTGTAGCGGGCCCAAAAGCAGCTCGATCGCGGGTCACTTTGGGCGTAGTTTTCGGCGCGCTGGGCAAACTGAAACAGGTCTGGAAAGTCCGCCGCCAAAAAGTCAAAGTTTGAGGCCATGCCGATCGCCCGGAGCTGGTTTAACGGTTCTCCTAGCTTAACGGAGCGATGGGGCTAACTTCCGTGCAACTCTAGGACGAAATTTCGCGCAGCAACTCATCTCGATCGCGCCAGCCTTCCACTTTGCCAGCTCGGTTGACTTTGGCCATGAAGGGCGCGGGATGCTTGCGAATAAAGTTTTGCATTGCACCGATGGCCTTACAAAAAATGTCCGCCATTTCGGCCCCCGTACAGTCCTGACGATTCAGTGTGAAAAATCGGACATTGGCGCTGGCGACGGCGATCCGTTCAATGGAGTTTCGCCCAATAGCTTGATCCTTGGTTAATACAATCCAGCCCCGTTGGCCGACAACCAATAACCAGTCTTGATCTTCTGTGCCTTGGGCAAATTCATCATCGTGAAACTTGACGGTTAAACCGGCCTGTTTCAGGGCATTGAAGACTTTACGCCCCAGACAACGATCGACAAAAAAGACTAGGGGTTTAGGGGCGTTCTCTACGCTCATGCGGCGATCGGGAGGGCACTGCGAACGGCTTCATCGATGGAGGTAATGGGGCAATCGTAATCTTTGGCTAGGTCGGTGAGGCTGTCGCCCGCTCGGTAGCGGCTGACGATCACATCAACGGGAATGCCGCGATCGGCGATCGCGAGGCGGCCAAAGGAGATGCGCGGGTCAAAGGCCAGGATGCGCGGGCTGTTACTTTCTCGATCGCGGGTGAAGGGATAGAGCCGAATGGCCAAGCCCTGGTCATCGGGTTCGATGCGTTCGAGGTGTTGGGCGATCGCGTCTTTGATGGAGGTTTGCCCTTGCTGAGAGATGTTGATCAGATCGCCGTAGCGTTCTACGAACAGATCAACGCCGTCCGTTTGAAATTCCTGATGCGCCAGCGGGTGCGAAATTTGGAGCTGTGTCTCTAGGTAGTCGAGGGCGGCTCGAACCTTGGGCAAGTCGATCTGATGTTGAATCCGAATGGCACGCAGCACATGCAGCTCAATCAGGTTGATGAACGACAGTAGCAGGGGTTTCGGTTGGCTGGCGGTGATGACGGGGGAAAATTGGCGATGGCCGTTGGTGGTTTTGTATTTCCGGCCTTTTGCCCAAGCGCGGACGGTGGCGGCTGGAATCCGCAAATAGCGGGCCGCGTCGGGTGCGTTGTAACAGGGCAAATGGCGCGGATCACGTCCGCCGTAGAAGTCCATCAGGGCACGATTGAGCAATGAGGCTATTTCTAGGCTATCGCATGAAGAACTCCTAGGCTATTGGGCGATGTTTAATTATCCTAATTTGCGAGGGAATGATACTAGTTAAAGATTGCCAGTGAAAGCGCATTGCAACAATGAATCAAAAAAAGTTTCTGACTGTTCTAATGACTCTTTATAAATACTTTGAGTGCGAACCATGTTCTCAAAGAAGTTGCAAAATATCGCTCGCTCTTTTGCAGGTGGATAGATTAAATCAATGTTTTCAAACTTACTTTTGCTAACTAGTCCCTTCATTGATTGTGTTGAAACTGATCGCACCAACTTGGGAGCAACAAAAAGACTAGAATATAGAAAATAGCGATCTTCCATGTTTTTTGGAACAATAGCATTAATTTGTTGATTAAAAGACACTAGGCGATCAACAATAGCTGCTTTGCCAATACTTTGAGGGCTTCCCGCGATACAAGTTACTAAGATCGATCCTTCTGGCGCAAGACGAGCGGTTTTCATACCTGTCTCAGAGAGAAGCTCGCTGGCTTGAGTCAAAAAGTGATTACTATCAGCAATATTGTCAGATTTAATCCACTCAATATAATCACCATAATTATCGGGATTAGATCTAGGTGGAGTATTGCCGGTAACTACATTAGCCACTTGATGTATTTTTTTCCTTTCCCAGCCTTTTGGATTGGTAACGGGATCGCCGAACATTTCTAGGAAGGTCGATCGCAACAATTCCTCAGTTAGGCGAATGGCTTCCCGACGCTTCCGGCGCACCGCGTCCGCCTTGTCGAGAATTGCCGCGATCCGTTTTTGCTCCGCGATCGGTGGGACAGAAATTTTTACGTCATGAATCAGATTACGGTTTAAAGTCGGAACACCAGTTCCTCTTGTATATTGCTCCAACTTCATCGAAGTTAAAAGCCAAAAGACCCATTTTGGATCATTGCCATGGAAATCTTTGACCCATAAAGATGTATTCAGTGGCCAGTAATCTTCCTCAACATAGTGAACTTTACCCAAAGTTCCACTACGCCCCGTTAAAACTCCTGGAGCCTTTGCCTTTGCGTGGCTATGAGTTCCCACCGAGCCATTAGCGGCGAAAATAGGATATTTGCCAGGGGTTCGATCTTGAATAGGTAAATCAAAGCCACGCTGTAAAGTTGCTACATCTATTAGTGGTTTAATTTCGTATTTAGTCATCTTCACAAACCCTCAACCAATATCTTCACTAATACATTTTTGAATTTTTTGAATCAAACTTGAAATTTCTAAATCGATTACACTCCAAACCACATCATAGTCAACACCAAAGTAATCATGAATCAGCTTGTCTCGCATTCCCGCCATTTGTCTCCAGGGGATTTCAGGATATTTCTGCTTGAACTCATCCGATAAATTTTTAGTTGCCTCTCCAATAATTTCCAGGCTTCTAACAACAGCTCTCGTTAAAATTGGATCATTGATAAATTGCTCTTTCTCTAATCCTTGACAACTATCTAAAATAAAAGTCGCTTCGATTAGAATATGCCCCAGAAAATCCTTAGGAGAATGAGACATACTCTACTTCCTCCAAAATTTTATGACCAAAAATAGGGCTTAAAGATTCTGGCGTAACAACATCTACCTTGCGCTCAAACAAATCTTCTAGAAAAAAACATAGATTCATAAAATTCCGAAACGTCTTGAGGTCTGGCTCAAAGACCACCAACAAATCAACATCACTCTGATCCGTTGCCTCACCGCGTCGAAATGAACCAAATAGCCCACAACGCCGCACACCAAACCCTAGCAGGGTTTCCCAATGCTCTTGCAGCAACCGAAAAACATCATCCTTACCCAAAAGCAAAACACTCATAGCAATGCTTCCAACTCATCTAAATCGCGGCGAATCTCATCCTCAAGCGATCGCAACTTAGCCAAAATTTCCAGCGGCGGGTCATAGCTCACCGCCTCATACTCCACCTGCTTATAGCGGTTGATCGATAGATCATAGCTATTCGCCACAATCTCCGCCTTGGGCACAAAAAACGCCTTGCCCCCGCGATCATCCGCCCCAGAAGCCTCACCGCGCGATCGCCAGGCCGCCAACAGAGCAGGGATATCATTCTGCTCGATCGGTTGGCGCTTATCATCCAGGCTAAAACCATCTGCCTGCATGTCATAAAACCAAACGGAATCCGTGCCCCCGGCTCCCGTTTTCGTGAACAGGACGATCGCCGTAGACACCCCCGCATAGGGCTTAAACACCCCCGACGGCATCGAAATAATGCCATCCAGCTTGTGATCTTCCACCAACGTCTTGCGGATCGTTTGGTGCGCCTTCGATGAGCCAAACAGCACCCCATCCGGCACGATCGCCGCACAGCGTCCGCCCACCTTCAACAACCGCAAAAACAACGCCAAAAACAGTAACTCTGTCTTCGTCGTCTTCACCACCTTCGTTAAATCCGTCGCAATGTTTAGGGAGTCGATCGACCCCTTAAACGGCGGATTCGCCAAAATCAACGTAAACGCTTCCTCGATCGCCGCATGATCCTGCGAGAGCGCATCGCGGGATTCGATTTGGGGATTTTCGATGCCATGCAGCAACAGGTTCATCGACCCGATCCGCAACATCGTCGCGTCAAAATCAAACCCGTGGAACATCTCCCGATTGAAATGCTCCCGATTCCCCGGCGCATTCAGCACCTGGTTGCCCTCAGCATCCTTCAGGTCGCGCAGATAGTCCGCCACGCCCACCAAAAACCCCGCCGTGCCACAGGCCGGATCGCAGACCACCTCTCGCGGCCCCGGCTCCATCAGCTCCACCATCAAGCGGATGATGTGGCGTGGCGTGCGAAATTGCCCATTTTGCCCCGCCGTGCTGAGTTTCCCCAGCATGTACTCGTACAGATCGCCCATCAGATCAACGTAGGCTTCCCCGTTTCCTGGGATTGGCGATCGATATCCGTCAGCAGCTCCTCGATCGTGTCGATCGCTGTTTTCAGCAGCCCCGGCGACACAATCAGAAACACCGCATCCTTCAAAAACCGCGCGTAGGTCGTTTCACCGCCCTCACCCCCCAACTGCGCGCCCACATCCTTCACAAAAGGAAAGGCCTCATCACGCACATGGGTTAGCAGCTCTTGGGCATCATCGATATTTTTGAATTGCGACCAACGACTGAGCTGGCGATTAGCCGGAAATAGCGGATTTTCGAGCGCCTGACCCGATCGCCGCGCCCGCCGTTCCCGCAACAACTCCCGATCGTCCAGCCGCTTCAGAAACAGCAGGTACGAAATTTGCTCGATCACAGACAACGGGTTGCTGATGCCATTGCTCCAGAACGCTGTCCAGAGGCGATCGACCTTCGATTTCAGCTCACCCGTGATCATGCGTAACCTGTGCTGCTTTGCGCTTCATCCAGCACACCATTATGCACGGCACAAATCCGAACACTCCAATCCCACAGGTTTTCACAACCTTGCCGCCCATTCTTGAATTTCGCATTGGCGAAAAGGCGAAAATACAAAATTCAGATGCAGCAAGCAAATAAGCGGTGAAATTCTCTACGGGTAAAGGTTTCCGAATTTCGCATTGGCGAAAAGGCGAAATTCAATCGTGATCATTGCCAGCGAATCATCCCAAAACTCGCCATCGCTTTATTGGGTAAGCGTTTCTGAATTTCGCCAAGGCGAAAAGGCGAAAATACAAAATTACAGGTCTTCTATTGAATAAGTCTCTGAAACTCTTTACTCATAAATCTTTTGAATTTCGCCAATACGAAAATACGAAAATGATCGCAATTCAAGACACTACAATTTCAGAGCAGCCCCAATCGATCGCCCGCTCCTCATCACAACGGAATTTCGCCTTGGCGAAAATACAAAAATGATCATCACCGTCACTGGACGCAAGGGCGGCGTGGGCAAGACCACAACCGCCGTACATCTCGCCTGCTACCTGCAAAAGCTAGCCCCAACGCTCCTAGTAGATGGCGACCCCAACCGGAGCGCGACGGGCTGGCATAAACGCGGTGGATTGCCGGTCAAGGTGGTTGACCTGATGGCCGCCCCCCGC
>MKGP02000074.1 GCA_001913845.2 Limnothrix sp. CACIAM 69d
AACAGAAACTATAGAGGTGTTGGAACAATTAACTAGACTGGCAGCCCGACTAGTGGATTTACAGTGCCTGAGAAACTGGTTTACTAAGTGTTGTTATTGTACTTAATGATTAAGGTAAGGGCTGTATGTTCCTAGGGTATGTCTCAAATTGCCTGAACCCCTGACTCCACCGTGAGCAGATCGTGGGGAGCAAGGGGCTTAAGCCCCTTGTCTAGGATGGTTAGCGTATGGCAGATCAACCGTTTTCACTGGATCCCAGGAAACGACGACAGACCCTAGGGCACGCCCATTTGAATCAAATCCTCACCGGGTAATACTTCGCTAAATTCACCCCGATGGGCCACAAACAGGGCTAGGCGCAACCCCCAATCAGGCTCCACGGGCAAATCATCCCAAGGAACTGCCAGCTCTAAACAGCTATCCACGGCGAAGCGGGCGCGGCTGGGTCGGGCCCGCCAGGTGTCAAATTCCGCCGCCTCCGAGAACCAAAGGGTTTTAGTGGGCAACTTCAGACCAATGTGATGGCGGTAGTGATAGTTGGCCGGGGCCAAATCGGGCAATTGCTCCAGGGGCACGGGGCTGTTGTGGGCGGGGCGATCGGGATAGAACCAGCACAGGTGAATTTCATCGGGCTGTTTGCCGGTTTGGAAATCTAGCCGGACATAGAAGTGATGGTGATCCACCCCGTACCAAATGGTTTGAATCGGGCTGGATTGGTGCATCGTGCCCCGGGAACCACCCACCGCAATCCGGCCCGCTTGGTTCCAGTCTTGATCATCGCCACAGCCGTCAATGATCGGGTGAATGAAGTTTTGGGGGGTGCGATCGCCCGTGGCTTCATGGACTTCCACCGGCTCCAACAATTCCGGGGGAATGGGTTCGTTCAGGGCTTGGTAAATGGCGCACAGGTGCTCCCGAAACAGGCGATCGAAAATGGCATCTTGATTCGACGAGTGGCCAAACCCAAACCACCAAAACCAATCGGAACCCTCCGCCGCATAGAGCGCTTCCCAGGCGGCTGGGTTTGTGGTTTCGGTGGCTTCCGGGTGGCGAGCCAGGGCTTCGCGGGCCGCCGTCAGCAAATCCCAGGCGCGGTTTTTGGCCGGGTCGCCAATCCAGGTGGAAAAGGAGCCATCCACCCAAGAGCCACTGTGCAGGCGATCGACCGGCAGGGTTTCGCGGGGCGGGAACCGATCGAGATAATCACCCACGGTTACCAGCTCAATTTCAGGATGCTGGCTGAGGCGGCTATAGAGCGCGTCCAAGAAGGGCATCCCGTCCCGATCGTAATATTCCCAGCAGTTTTCCCCATCCAGAGCAATGGTCACCAACCAAGGCTGCTCTAGGCTGGTGCGATCGTCCCCTTGGCGTTGCTTCAGTTGCCGGGTAATGGCTTCCAAATGGCCAATCAAGTCTTGGGCAGCATGTTGGGGTTCCATCCCCGCGTAGCTAAAGCCAATCAAATCCGAAAGGCGGTGGTCACGGAACACGATCGCCAAGTCTCCCTGATCCGTGGCTAGGCGATAGGGCTGGTAAAGATACTGTGGCTCCAGAACGTTGCCGGATCCGTCGCGGTGGAAGAAATGCTCGATCGTCCAGCCCAACACCGCCTCATCGGAAATTAGCCATTGGAAACCGGCCGCCGCCACATCGGGCAAAATCGCCGGACTCACGGACTGCTCTGAAGGCCACAGCCCTCGAGGCAAACAGCCAAACCGCTCTTGGTACATGGCTTTGGCCCGTTCCAGATGCCGGGGAATATCTTCCGCCCACTGAAACCGGCTCGCGGGCAGTTGCATTTGGGGAATGGCCACCCGGCCCGCGTCCGTATCGGCCAGCAGGGGCAAAATGGGATGGGTGTAGGGCGTGGTGGTCACTTCCAACTGACCCGACTCCTGCATCGATCGGTGCTTGGGGATAATTCGCGCCAAAATTTCCCGTTGTTTGGCCCAAATTTCCTGGCGATCGGTGAGCGAAAAATCCTTGCCCCGTTCTAACCAACGGGCAATTTCGGGATCATCCCAAAACAGCGGATCGATCCAAGCCAGGTTATGCCAAGCCAACAGATCCCCAAAATCCTCAGTTTTCCAATGGTCTAAACACCAAGGAATTCCCAAATCATTGCGTTGTTCAAACAATTGACAATAGCGAGGATGGGGATCCACCAAAGTGCGGTGGTTGCCATCAAAAAAATGCTCCAGCACAAAGCGCTTTTGTGTCGGTTGCAGTTGTTCAGCAGGGGTGAGCGCCAAGGCCAAGTAGGGGTCGATCGCCCGGCCCGCCACATAATCTTCAATTTGCAACATCAGGGAAGGAACTAAGTTCACGGTTTGCCGCAACCGGGGGAACCGTTCCAACATCAAAATCAAATCGAGATAGTCCTTGGTGCCATGCAACCGCACCCAAGGCAGTCGATATTGCGCTTCTTCCGACTGTTGGGGCACGTCTGCCAAGGCTGTTTCGGCCAGGTTGCCACGGCTTTTGTAGAGGGGCTGATGTTGATGCCAAACAAAGGCAACGTGCAGCGGGTAAGGCATAGGGGGCGATCGAACCAATCTTTCTCCCATTTTAGGCGTGAGGTTAATTCCCGGAGCAATGGTTGAGGGCCCTTGTACTGGATTCCTGATGCGATTCACAACAAAAAAGCGGGCGGAAAAATTCCACCCGCATTGTTAGCCAATGGTCTACTAATTGCTAGTAATTGCTAGTCAATCGTTAGTCATGAACCAACCAATGATCGGCAAGCCACTAGCAAGGGGGCAGCCAATTTCAAGTAATGCGCTGGCAATTACTGACAAATGACTGATAACCGGCATCAACAAGGAATCATCAGGCAGAAATTTTACCTGATTTATCCTTGCAATTTCAGATTAGAAAACGTCATCGTGGTGACGATTTCTTGGTCTCCTTCCTTGACCCGAATGGTTTGAGAACTCATCAAAACGTAGTTGCCAACCCGTTCATGGGTGTCTTCATAGCGCACCTGCTTCACCAGTTGGTTTTCCGGCAGCTTATAGAAATTAGCATCGGTCAAGGTGGGCAAATAGCCTTCACCGGTATCCATCGTTGTTTGGGTGTCGATGATGAATTTCATGGGGCCCACGGGACGCTCCACATGGCAAATTTCCCGATCGCGCACTTTGTAGCTGGATCCCATGGATTTCCCAGCAACCAACACTTCCACCGCGCCCGTTTCGTCAGTGGCTCCCAAGGTAAATTCGTTTTGGCCGTGGGCCTTGTCGAAGCTACTGCGCTGACGATGGGTGACAATATCGCGCAGTTGATGTTCCAACGTTTTCAACACTTCGGGATGGTCAATGCCGGTGACACTGACGCTGAAATCGGCCGCGATCGCCACGGATCCCCGATAGCTTTCTTCCCCTTGACGCAGTTCCACATCGGCGGTGTAACCCGGAAAGTTAGCATCCCAGGTATAGCGATTTTCGTAGGCGGCCCGGAACAAGTCCCGAGCGTTGGTTTCTTGGGCGCGATCTTGAGCGAGGGTCATAGCGATCCAGAGTTAGGGTGTTTGGAAGGTGGTGATCGGAACCCGATCGGGAACCAGCCACGAATCAATTACCAAATCATTGATCAGTCGCCAATGAGTGGCTAACCAATTGATGATGAATTGATCCTGGGTTGATCATGATTGCGTTGATCGTGATCTTGATCATGAACGAATTGCAAACCAATTGCAAATTAACTGCAAACCAACAGCGAAATAATTGGCCATAAGCTGCTGATTGTCCATGAATGAATCAAGCACGATCAACCCATGGATGAATGGATCATCGACACATCGCACATCAATCATGAGTTGCGCATGAATCAATGATCCATTAATCAGGAATGGGGCGATCGCCCTGGGCAATCTATCGCAAAGTCACGAACTCTTCAGCGGTGGAAGGATGAATGGCCATGGTGCGATCGAAGTCGGCCTTCGTTGCCCCCATCACCACAGGAATAGCCATACCTTGGATAATTTCTGCCGCATCTTTGCCCACCATATGCACTCCTAAAATTCGCTCGTCTTCACCTTCCACCACCAATTTGACCAACACCTTTTCGGTGCAGTCGGTCAGGCTGTAGATCATTGGGCGGAAGCGGGCCCGGTAGATTTTCACCCGATCGCCATAAACGGCGCGGGCTTCCTCTTCGGTCATGCCCACGGTGGCGGCTTCCGGTTGCGAGAACACGGCGGAGGGAATATTACGATGGCTGATGGTACGGGGCTGGTGACCAAATACCGTGTCCGCAAAGGCACGCCCTTCCGCGATCGCCACGGGGGTGAGATTGACCCGATCGGTGCAGTCGCCCACGGCATAGATGTGGGGCTGGTTAGTGCAGTGGTCGGCCGTCACGGCGATCGCCCCATTCACCACTGCCACCCCGGCACGATCGAGGTTCAGCGGCTCAATTTGGGGTTTGGGTTTGCGACCCGTGGCACTCAGGATGGCATCGGCCATCAACTCATGGGCCGCGCCATCGGACGTTTTGAACTGCATTCGCAGGCCGGCATCGGTTTTTTCAATTTGGAGGGTGGCGATATCGGCGTGGGTATGTACAACAATGCCTCGATCGACCATGGCTTGCTGGATTTGATCCCGAATATCACTATCAAAGCCGCGCAGAATTCGATCGCCCCGCAACACTTGCGTCACCTCAGAGCCTAAGCCCTTGAGGATTCCAGCAAATTCCACGCCGATATAGCCCCCACCCAAAACCACAAATCGTTGGGGTCGCTCCTTCAGCAGGAACATCTCCCGAGAGGTGATCGTATGTTCAATGCCGGGCACATCTGGGCGCACGGCTTCGCCACCCACGGCAATCAGGATGTAGCGGGCGGTCACTTCGCGCGTGCCGCTGGGGCTAACGATTTCAATCCGGTGCTCATCCACAAATCGCCCCAGACCCGAAATCAGCTCTACGCCCGCTTTTTCCAGAAAACTGATGTGTAGTTTATTAAGGCGCATCACTTCCGTCTGCACCGCATTGATCAGCTTAGGCCAGTCGTGCTCTGGCTCCACTGCTGACCAACCGTAGCCCGTGGCATCCTCGTACCAGTGGGCAAACTGAGATGCATAGACCATGAGCTTTTTGGGCACGCAACCGCGAATGACGCAAGTGCCACCCACGAGGTCGCTTTCTGCGATCGCCACTTTTGCGCCATAGCTGGCGGCTCGCTTGGAAGCGGCCAACCCGCCGGAGCCTGCACCAATAACGAAGAGGTCGTAGTCAAATGTCATGATGTTGCCTTCTGATCCAGCCGGAGCGATCGAGCTTGCCCCGCCCTTCGATCGTAGCAACCGACCTCGCAAACGGGCGCAATGGATTGCGATCGAGCTAGCAGCCCAGAAGGAGCACGGCGATCAAAGAAGGAAATTAAAGAAGACGATCGAAAAAGGCGATCAAAGCACGATCATGAAATCGCACGATCATGAAATGCCCTGACCCCGCGCCCTCGGCCGATTAACCATCGATGAGCCATGGGTTGGGCAGATTCTTTGGGGCAGATTCTTTTGGGCAGACCCCTTTAAGCGAATCCCTAAGCCCCGATCGCCTCAGAACTATCGGTCATCCGAGGAGCCGCGTAGCCCGTGCCGCGCACCGTCAAGATAATCTCCGGGTTGCGCGGATCGTCTTCCAGTTTCGATCGCAGCCGCGCCACATGCACATCCACCACCCGCATGTCCGCTTGGATCCGAGGGGCATAGCCCCACAGGGTTTGCAGAATTTCGCCCCGAGGCACGGCTTCCCCATTGCGGCTAAACAGCAATTCCAACAGGCTGAATTCCGTATGGGTCAGGCGAATCCGCCGATCGCTGCGATAAACCTGGCGCTTCCGGGTATCGACTCGCAGGGAACCAATTTGAATCGTGCCATTCCCGATCGGGGGCGGCGTGGTTTTGTCCTTCACCCGGCGCAGCACACAGGCAATTCGCGCCTCTAATTCTTTAGGGGAAAAAGGTTTAGCTAAATAATCATCGGCTCCCATTTGTAAGCCAGTGATTCGATCGCCCACATCGCCCAAGGCCGTCAACATAATGATCGGCACGTCGGAGTTTTGGCGCAGGGTTTGGCAAACGCCATAGCCGTCAATTTTCGGCATCATCACATCCAACACCACCAGATCGGGATCCTCGCGGTCAAATACCTCGAGGGCCTCCTCTCCATCCGCCGCCGACACGACTTCATACCCCGCCAGCGAAAGGCGCGTAGTCAGGATCATCCGCAATGCCGATTCGTCATCGACAATCAGGATTTTGCCGCGCGATCGCCCTGATTCTGTGATCGTCTGCAAGGAATTTTCTGCCAACATTTTTGTTGATTTCATTTAAAAAGCTTGCAGTTATTCATCAACGTTGGCTGCTGATTGGGCTGGTTATTTTGATTCATGAATTGTTTCAGAACAATTCGAGCAAAATCAGCCGATCGTAGCCGATTGATGAACACTTCAGCAATCAACGGAGAAGGGGCTTCGACGGTTGAATGGTGTCATTCAGTCGCCAAAGAAAAATTAAGAAACGTGAATGCGCATCTGTCAAATACGGTGCGGTCTGAACGCAATCGCCCTTCAACCCAATGGATTGACAAGTCACCAGTAACCGACGGTTTAGGGAATAGATCGCAACTAATTGAGATCAGTTCCAGTCGGTGGCATTGACCAACAATGGGCCCAGGTGTTGATGGGCTAAGGATTCTCGCTCATCTGAATATTACCAGATGTAACGTTTTCGCCGCAAATCTTAAAGAAATCTGAGGATTAACCGTAACGGTTGATTAATCGCTCCCCTTGATCCTGAGCCGTGAGCTTGGCTCGTCATCTTGGCTTGTGGCGGTAGCCAGCGAGATCGGCTTTCCGACCCATTCTGAGACGCAACCCAATTGGGGGGGCGATCGAACCATCATCGAACCCACAGCAGAGTGCTAGAGTCTACTCGATCGCCCGGCCGGCGAGTGGTTCCCCGCACCAGGGCCGCTCGCACCCCCATGCTTTCATGTTCCCAATTTCTGCATTATTTCTGCGTTCCGAAGGAGCCTATCCCCATGACTGTCGGTGGCGACACCATTTTTGGCAAAATCATCCGCCGCGAAATTCCCGCCGCGATCGTGTATGAAGACGACTTGGCCTTGGCTTTTCGGGATGTGAATCCGCAAGCTCCCGTTCATCTGTTGGTAATTCCGAAAAAGCCGATCGAGAACCTGGCGGCGGCCACGGCGGAAGACCAAGCCCTGTTGGGGCATTTGATGCTTGTGATCCAAAAAGTTGCCCAACAGGAAGGCCTAGGCCAGGGCTATCGCGTGGTGGCCAACACAGGCGAAGATGGCGGACAAACGGTTTTTCATCTGCACTTCCATGTGCTGGGCGGGCGATCGCTCGCCTGGCCGCCGGGTTGATGGACTCCTAACCAATTCCCGATCAGGGCCCGGATACTTTCAACGGGCCCCACGCTCCGCCTGAACCATCCACACCTAGGAAGCTGCCGTTGCTAGGGATGGAGAGGGCGCAGCATCCTGATTTTTGAGCTGAATGAGTTCCACCTTGTAGCCGTCTGGATCCTCCACAAAGGCAATCACCGTCGAGCCATGTTTCATGGGGCCGGGGGCGCGGGTCACTCGCCCGCCCCGCGTTGTGATTTCCTCGCAGGTGGCATAGATATCATCTACCCCCAAAGCAATGTGACCGTAGGCCGTCCCAAGTTCGTAGGACTCCACGCCCCAGTTGTGGGTCAGCTCAATGACGGCCGTTTCCGACTCGTCCCCATAGCCCACAAAGGCCAGCGTAAACTTGCCGTCGGGATAATCCTTTTGGCGCAAGAGTTTCATCCCCAACACATTGCAATAGAAATCGAGCGATCGCTGCAAGTCGCCCACCCGCAGCATGGTGTGAAGTAGTCGCATGGTTCTCTCCCGCAAACGGTTCGATCTAACAAAGCCACGAACAAGCAAAGCCATTAGCAAGCAAAGCCACTAGCAAGGTCAGCCTGATGCATGGCCCGTTAGGGACAATGCTTTTCAGTTTAAACTCGAAACCTTAAACCAGTTCCCCAGAGGCATCTCCAGAGAGACTCACCCCAAACACCCAAAACACCCAAAATTAACGCCAGCTAAAAAATGCCAACTAAAAAACCCATGCTGGATGCAGCGATCGCGCCCAGCACGGGTTTAGTTTAGGGGAACCTAAGCAGGGATTGGAGCGTCAGTTAATCTAACGAGCCGCCCGTAGTCCACCGCTCGGCAAGAAGGCCATCGGGTTCACTGCGCCTTTGCCCGATGGGCGAATTTCAAAATGCAGGTGGGGGCCAGTGCTGCGGCCGGTGCTGCCCATTTCTGCAATCAGTTGACCTTGGCGGACGGTTTGACCAGCCCGTACCAAAAGGCGGCTGTTGTGGGCGTAGCGAGTAAAGCTACCGTCCGGGTGGCGAATATCCACCTTGTTACCGTAGCCACCGCTGTCCCAACCGGAGACTGCCACCACGCCGTCAGCCGCAGCCACAACCGGTGTACCCACAGGGGCTGCAATATCAATGCCTCGGTGCATCCGGCCCCAACGCCAGCCGTAGCCGGAGGTTAGAATGCCTTGGCTCGGCCAGATGTAGCCGCGCATGGTCTGGGGCTGTGCGCCCGGCAGGTAAGCCGAAGGATCCGACAGGGGCGGCAGTTGCGGCGAAACACTAGCGTTCAGCAGCGTTTGCACACGGGGGTTGCGGGCGTTTAGCGGTTCGGAGGCGGCGGCAATTAGTTGGCCGCGGCGCGGATCCGCTTCCGGCATCGGTTGGCTTAGGGCCAGGGGGCGATCGCTCAGGGGCGCAGAGGGCGGCTGCACAGCCACGGTTGCCGCTTGATTGGCCACAGTGTTGGCTTGGCTGGCGGCCACAGCGGTGGCGGCGGCCGGAGCCAACAGGCTGATTGCACCGCTGCGGCTTGATTCGCCGGTTTGGTTTTGATAGCGAGCTTGCAGGGCCTGGATTTCAGCTCGCAGACCGTCAATGTAGGGACTGTAGCGCGGGCTGGCTAGGTCGCTGTTTGCTGTTCCCTGTTGGAGGCGGCTGCTGGCGGTGGGCACATCGGCAGCGCCGGCTAGGGATTGGGCGGTGGCAGCATGGCTCAGAAGGTTGACAGCACCACCGCCGGCTTCTTCCGTTGCAACGGTGCGGGCGGCGGCGGCACTCACGGGCACAGCCGGGCGATCGAGGCGCTGCGTGGGAACCGCAACGGCCGTGAGTCGATAATCAGCGGCGGTGGGGATGCTAACCACCAGATCGTTAGCAGTGGGAGTGACCGCATCTGCAGAAGCACGCTCAGCCGCAGTCGCCGGTTGCAGTGCAACGGTTTCTGCGGTGCGATCGGTCGTGGGACTCTCTGCTGATTCAGTGGTTGGTTGCGGTTCCAGGGCCAGTAGCTCGATCGCCTCGGTGGTGGAACCCAGGAGGTTTCCGGTGTTTGCCGCCAGCGATTGCAGCGCTTGGCTCAGTCGCTCGCTCTGGGCTTGCAAGCGATCAATGCTCCGGATGGCAGCGGCATCGGCCAGCAGGTCGATCGTGTTGGGCGAAGAAGGAGCTTCCGCGACGGGAACTTCCGTCACAGCAGGACTGTTGGCGCTAGCCGACTCGGCCGCAGTGGCCGAAGCATCAATCACAACCGCCGCTTCCGGTACAACCGCAGCCACTTCAACCTGGTTTTCCGGGAGGGCTGGGATTCGGCTGCGATCGAGGGTGATTGCTGTGGGCTGGCCGTCGGCTTCGCTTTCGCTATGGGCCAGGGAGGCGGAAAATTGCTCGGAATTCGCTTCAGCCGTTGTTTGACTCGTTTCAACGGTGGGCGCGCTCAAGGTCGCCGTTTCCACTTCGGCGGTGATTGGCTCGATCGCGCTAACAACGGTGCGTTGGGGAATGCTGCGGGCTGGAATGGTGAGTTGTTGACCAGCACTCAGGACGGCATCAATCGACAGGTGGTTCGCCGCCGCTAGGGCTTCAGGCGCAACATCGTATTGACGGGCGATGGTCGCGATCGTGTCGTTGGCTTGAACCGTATGGGTCTTGCTGGTGGCCGCCGCCACGGTTTGGCTACTGAGGGACGGAGCCTGGTTGGGTTCTGCCGCAATCGCGTGGTCGCCTTGGCGGGGCAACAGCAACCCTGTTGCACCCATTGAGATTGCCAACCCTAGCGTCGCGATCGAGGCGCGGGTCTTCCGACTAGTCTCCGTGGGAGCTTGTTGGTACTGTTCGGTCATCGCACGATGTGGATTGTTGGTCATTGGGGCGCTGGCAACTCAGCAGTCAGCAAGCCTTGGGCTGGTAAACCACAGAACTCGCCTCGACTCTGGTCGTGGGTGGGGTGCTCAATCGTTGATTGCCCATTGGACTGCGATTGAATCAACCTTGCCGTCCCAAGCGCCTTGGATGGCTAGATCACCGCTCAGGTGCGACGCGGCGGCCAGCGATAAGCTCGGTTAGACCGGGGTCTTAATACGAGTTAAGGCTTAGGCAAGACTACCCTGCTTTTGTGGTTTAGGCAAGTTTAACCAGATTGGCAACTGATTTGTGACAGTTTCGGTATTTGTTTTCTTGATGAATATTGGGCCTTTCGGTGATGTTTTGCCGTTCAGGATTGCGCCCCTTATTTAATCATCATTTTTCCAAAGTCCTTTTCTCAAAAGACTTCCAGTCGCTCAAACCATTGACAACGCGTATCGGATTACCTGCCTTTCAAGACTTAGCCGACCGGTCAGGATCACCGTAATCCTACGCTGTGTCTTGGATTGCCTAGTCAAGATTTCCGAGGAGGGAATATGTCGTTTTAGAGCCTGATGAATTAAAAAAAATGTAAAATTCGCTGCAAAATTCGGACGATTCATCGATAGGATTTTCTTATTAATCAGACCCTCGATCGCCCTTACTGAGGCACGAAAGTCCCGCCACGGCGATCGCCCCGAAGAGGTGAAGGGCTGACTAAGCCTGAGCAATCACGGCCCAGCCATGGTTCAGCCGCGATTGATCGGCGATCGGGAGTCAGAAGCCGCCTTAAGCGACTCTATTTAGCCCCTGACGGGCGATCGCGATCGGCTCCCATCTGCCTGGACGGTCAAATCAGACAGTTGACGATCCATCGGCCCCGTCAGCACTGGGCAAGATGAGCCAATTCCAGGCGATCGCCATCCCATGACCGTCCTTGCTATTCATTACCCCTCAACCTCCTCATTACCCAGGGCCTGTAATCGCAACAGGACTTACCCCAACAATCCCAACTGCCGCCGAGCCTCAAACAGCCCGATCGCGGTGCTTGACGATAGATTCAGGCTACGGACACCCGCACAGTCCATGGGAATCCGAGCAATCAGGTCACAAGTTTCCAGCACCGAAGTTGGCAACCCCTCCGTTTCGCTGCCAAACAGCAGCCAATCCGTCGGGGCATAGGCGATGTGGTGATAGGACGTGCTGCCACCGCTGGAAAATCCAATCAGCCGTCCCCCGATCGGGCGGTGAAATTCGGCAAAGGTCGGCCAATCGGCATGATAGCGAAGCTTGACAAACGGCCAGTAGTCCAATCCAGCCCGTTTGAGGTAGCGATCAGTAATTTCAAAGCCCAAAGGGCCCACCAGGTGCAGTTCCGTACCGGTGGCAGCACAGGTACGCGCAATATTGCCCGTATTGGGCGGAATTTGAGGATTAACCAGCACAATTTGGGGTTGCATGAAATTTTTTGGCGACTGAGGAACTGAGACGACGGTATTTCAGGGAAATTCACCCCAAACCGCTCAATTGAGATCGGCAAACGAACCAAGATTTTTCACCCTGACTCGCCTGCTGAGGGAGGCTGACAACTATAGATTTTTTTAATCACTGACCGGGAATCTCGATTGATTATCAAAAATAATTTAAAATTCGTCAAATATCATAATTGCCAATCATTAATCGCGATTGAAAAACATAATCAATCGTGAATCGATCGCGATCGCTCCTCAGAAGGCCCCCAGGGAACTTCCCCAGGCAAACAGCGGCCCGGCCACCCCTGTGATTCCCATCCAACCCCGATTGGATCAGGCCCCCAGTCCACTACTGCGAACTTCGATCAGCGATCGGGCGGCCGATCAGGCCCAACAGTTGTGTTCAACAATACATATATATGGATGTGTACAGAGATGCCGACAAACAAGCCGCACTGTCCCACAGCGATCCACAGCGCCTGGCATGATTCGGTATCGTGAAAGATTGGACTTTGAGCGGTGGGGCGCACTTTGATCGCCGCCGCCAATTTGCCTAGGTCAAAATCATACCCCCCAACAGCTTGCGATACCGATAACCCAGTTCGGCAGCAATTCGAGGATGGTTTGCCAAATCTGAGTCGGTGTTGATCAAATCCTCAGCGGCCGATCGAGCCAGGTTCAACACATCGCGATCGTCCACCAAGCTGGCCAGGGCAAAATCCGGCAACCCCGATTGGCGCGTGCCCAACACTTCACCGGGGCCACGAAACCGCATATCCATCTCTGAAATGAAAAAGCCATCCTGAGATTGGGCCAACACCTCCAGCCGCTGGCTGGCTTCCGGGCTTTTGCTGGTGTTCATTAACAAACAAAAAGACTGGGCCGCCCCCCGCCCCACCCGACCGCGCAACTGGTGTAACTGAGACAAGCCAAAGCGTTCCGCATGTTCAATTATCATCACCGTGGCGTTGGGCACATCCACCCCCACTTCAATCACCGTGGTGGACACCAAAATCTGGGTTTCGTTTTGCCGAAATTGCTCGATCGCCCGGTCTTTGTCCGCTGAACTCATGCGCCCATGGAGCAACCCCACCTGAAACTCTGGAAACACCACCTCAGAGAGGTATTGATATTCCTCGATCGCGGATTTCAAATCGAGCTTTTCTGACTCCTCCACCAGCGGCAACACCACGTAAACCTGGCGACCTTGGGCAATTTCTCGGCGGATCAGGTCATGGGCCGCCGGGCGATCGCCCGATCGCAACACCGTGGTTTGAATCGCCTGCCGGCCGGGCGGCAACTCGTCAATTTGGCTCACATCCAAATCCCCATGGATCGTCAGCGCCAAGGTGCGCGGAATCGGCGTGGCGGTCATGGTCAACACATGGGGCTGAAATCCCTTTTGTTGCAGCTTGGCCCGCTGTTGCACCCCAAATCGGTGCTGCTCATCAATCACCGCCAAGCCCAAACGGGAAAATTCCACCTTGTCTTGGATCAGGGCATGGGTTCCCACCAGCAAGGGCAACTCTCCCGTTTGCAATTGGGCATGGATGGCTCGCCGTTTTTTGGCTCCCGTGGAACCCGTCAGCAATTCCACGGGCAAGTGCAACAGGTTAAACCAACCGACAATCTTTCGGTAATGTTGCTCCGCCAGCACTTCCGTGGGAGCCATCAGGGCCGCTTGGTAGCCCGCTTGGATGGCCGCCAGGATGGTGATCACGGCCACGACGGTTTTTCCAGATCCCACATCCCCTTGCACCAAACGGTTCATGGGGGTGGGTCGTTGTAAGTCTTCCAGAATTTCGCCCACCACCCGCTTTTGGGCCCCGGTCAGCTCGAAGGGTAACACCTGATGAAATTGGTCAATCAGAGGGCCAGTGGTGGCCAAGACCACACTGGTTTCCTGGCGCTTTTGTTGCGATCGCCGCTGGAGCAATCCCAACTGGAGGTAGAAAAATTCATCAAAAATCAACCGTCGCCGAGCCGCCGCCAACTGATCATCGTCGGCGGGAAAATGCACTTGGGCGATCGCGTCGGCAATTTTGATCAGGTTGTAGCGTTCACGAAAGCTACGGGGCAGGGCTTCCGGCACTTGGCTGGCGGCGGGCAACACGGCCAAGACCGATCGCCGCACCAAATCCGCCGTTACTCCTTCGGTCAGGGAATAGACCGGCACAACCCGCCCCACCGTCAAGGAGGCGATCGTCCCGTCGGCGCTGTCGATCACTTCCAGATCGGGATTGTCGAGCGTAATGCCATATTTATCCTGCTTCACCAGGCCGGACGCGGCCACCAGCGTGCCTGAGGAATAGAGACTTTGTTGGCTCTTTTGCCAGGCGATCGAACTAAAGCGGGTTCCTGCAAAAAACTTGCTAATTCGCACTTGACCCGTGCGATCGCGCAGAATTAGTTCAAAAATCGTCAGTTTTGAGTTTTTGGGACTGGTAAAGCAATTACAACGCTTGACCGTTCCCACAATTGTCACCGTTTCGCCCCCTTCCAAGTCGCGGATATTCACCTGGCGGGCGTAATCGATATAGTCACGAGGGTAATGGCACAGCAAATCCTGCACCGTCAACAGCCCCAGCTTGGCCAACCGCCCCCCCGATCGCGTCCCGATCGCCCGCACCTGCGACAGGGGCAGATCCAACGTCAGCGATCGCGTGCTAAACGCCGGTTGAAGTTGGTTCAAATCCTTGGTTTTTGGGCGCTTGGGCGATCGGGGAGCCGCATCTGGAGCCACAGCCTCGGCGATCGCCCCCTCACAGGCCCGCTGTACCTGATGCAAAAACTGCCGCGTGTTCACCACAATCCGCTTGCGTTGGGCCAAGTCCAAATTGGGATAGTCCGCAAACTGGGCCGCCGTTTCCCGCCACCGCCGTCGATCGCTCGCAGACAGTCCCTGGGGCGGCCGGCCAAACTGCAAACACAAAAATTCACTGAATCGATATTCCCGCCCAGCCAAATCCCCAAAGCCCCGTTCCGCTTCCACGGCCAGGGCCTTCTGCAAACGAATCCAGTCGGGTAGCTCAGACAAGGGACAGAGAGAACGGATTAGTTCAAAAACCAACTAACAGCTAATGACCAGCCAACCAACAACAAGCTCGTCAGACCACGCGAGACTACAAACAAGCCACAAACAAAACTGGGCGATCGGGTAAAGGGCGATCGGGCCCACCGAGGAATTCGTTGCAGAACTTCACCCAAGGTAGAAATCGACTGCCCACCGGAATCATAGCGATCTTCTGGATTGGCTCCCAAATCCAATCGCAAGGCATGGATTGGATTTGGGAGCCAACAGCGGCTAGTCTCGCGAATTGGTCTCTGAGCGATGATTTGCTAGCTTTGAAAGCGCCGAGATTTTCCGAATCTCAGCCACGGGCCCCACAGCATATCGTCAGTTACTGGCCCGTTGCGCTGCCCAGTTCCCTTTTCCTTTGCCTATGTCTCCCGAAACTGCCATTGCTCAGCCCGCTACCGCCAAGGTCAGCCACTTACGCACCACCGGCATCGACCCCAACCATTGGTATGTGGTGGCGAGCGATCGGGAAGTCACTCGCCAGCCGCTGGGCGTAGAACTTTGGGGGCGGGCAATTGTGCTTTACCGCGACACCCAAGGGCAAGTGCAAGCGATGGAGGATTGCTGTCCCCATCGGCTGGTGAAGTTGTCGGATGGGCGTGTGGTGGGCGATCACATCGAGTGCATGTACCACGGTTGGCAGTTCGACAGCGCTGGGGCCTGCGTGGATGTGCCTTACCTGGGAGATCACCAAAAGCTGCCCAGTTGCCGAATTCGTACCTACCCGGTGCGAGAACTGGATGGGTTCATTTGGCTGTGGCCAGGGGAATTGCAACCGGGGCAGGTGTTGCCGGAACCGATGGGGCTGCCGGAATGGAACCATTTAAACTACATCGCTTCCATGACCACGATCGATTGTCAGGGGCATTTTTCCTTCCTGATCGAAAACCTGATGGATATGTACCATGGGCATTTGCATCAGGACTACCAGGCTTGGGCTTCCGCAAAGTTGGAGCAGCTCACCGAATCGCCTGATCGGGTCGATGCTCTCTACGAAGCCCAAAGCTACTACCGAATCGACAAAATTTGGGCGGTGGCGCAACTGTTTATCCCCGCCATGCGCCAACTGCACCCGGAGCCGCTCTCGGTGAGCTATGTCTATCCCCACTGGGCTTCTAGCTTGGGCCAAGAATTCAAAATCTATTGCCTGTTTTGTCCCGTGAGCGCCACCCGCACCCGGGCCTATTTGGTGCATTTCACCTCCCTTCATGCCTTTGGGCGGTTGCATCAGTTGCCGGTAGGATTCCGCCAGTGGGTGAAAGATCGGATGTTCAACGCGGCGGCCAAGTTGCTGGAAGGGTTGGTGGAGCAGGATGTGTTGATGATTGAGCAGGAGCAGCGATCGTTTGAGGCGGATCCCCACCGCAAAGGGCCAGAACTGAATCCCGCGATCGCGGCCGTGCAGCGGCTCATTCGATCGCGGGGCTAATCAACAACCGCTGGGCTGGCCCATGAGTAATTAGAAGTGAGTAGGAGTGATTAGGGGTAATTAACCGACCGTTGATGAACCCATCATTCAAAAACAGCATGGGCCGGAATCGCGCAATGTTCAGGGCGATCGCGCAAGGAAACGGGGAACTATGGCAAAGTTTCCTGGCTTAGGCCGCGATCGGGCCTTGATGCGGATTGTTTTCCCAACCTCCCCGATCGCGCCCTTGGGTTCCTTGCTTGCCCCAGCCCATGCGACTCGAACAGTTACAGGCCTTCCTTGCGATCGCGGATACGGGCGGTTTCCAGGCCGCCGCTAAGCGTTGCGGAGTCACCCAATCCACCATCAGCCGCCAACTTCAGAGCCTGGAGTCTACCCTGGGGCTAAGCCTGATTCGCCGCAGCACCCCCATCCAACTCACCCTCGCTGGTAACCAACTGTTACCCCACGCCCGCCGCATGGTGCAGGAGTGGGACTTGGCGAATCGGGCGATCGCCAACCTGCGCGAAGGGCAACAGCCGGAACTCTGCATCGCCGCCATTCACTCCGTTTGCGCCTACCGACTGCCCGCCATTTTGCAGGACTTTATCCAAACCTATCCCCAGGTGCAGTTACGGGTGACGGCCTTGGGCAGCGATCGATCGCTCAAGGTATTGCGCGATGGGCTAGTTGATGTGGCCGTGGTCATGAATAACCGGTTTTTGACCAATAACACCGATTGGGTGGTGGATTCCCTTTATAAGGAACCCGTGGTGGCCCTCGTCAGCGCATCCCATCCCCTCGCCAACCACGGGCCCGTGTCCTGGCTGGATCTGGGGGAATATCCCCACGTGGTGTTCAAGGATGGCTACGGAATGCAGCGGTTGGTGCAGGAACAGTTTGCCCGCGAGGGAATTACCCTGCGGGTTGCCTTGGAGCTAAACACCCTCGATGCCTTTCGGGGAGTTGTCCGCCAGGGAAAATGCGTGGCCCTTTTGCCAGAGTCAGCCGTGCTGGAGGCAAAGGAAGATCCAGGCTTGCGAGTATTACCGCTGGCGGATCCGGCGATCGAGCGAGAAGTGGTGTTGGTGACCACGCGCGATCGACTGCAATTACAACCAATCAGCTACTTCCGTCAGTTGGTGCAAGCCACCCTCCATCAACAGGCCTTGCTCCCCAACCGCCCGTTGACCAAGTGACCCATGCTAGCCTACGGGAAACTGCTGTTTTCTGTTCCGATCGCCCTTGGCCACCATGGTTTTGTTCCCCTTTCAGCCTGTTTTGGGCACAGTGCCTTCGGTTCCCAGCGCGATCAGCCTGTGGGCTGTTGTGGGCATTGATGGCCTCCTGTCGATCGGCCTGCTGTGGCTGGCTTGGCAACTGTGGCAACTACGGCGCACCCTGCGGAACACCGCCCAGGGCCTGGAATCCGCCGCCCGCAGCACCCATGCCGTCCTGGGCAATGCGCCGCAAAACATCGCGATCGGCCAGCGCGGTATTTATGGATTTCGCCAAACCTACCGGGCCTTTGAACCGGCCCTCGAAGCAAATCTTCAGAAAATCACCTGGGTGCTCTCCCTAATTCAACAATTCACAAAACTTCAATCTCGCATTAAGCGATCCGCCCCCAAGCAATAGCCAATTCATGGTTCATTCGCGAACCTTCGTCGATCCGAGTTAAACCACCGGGGCGATCGGTCCATGTGACCGGTGATGTGACCAAAAATACCCAAGATTGGACATTAACATTACCCAATCACAGGCTCCTCAGTTTCTCTAGAGGTGCTAATTTTGCTGACTCAATGCCGCAAAACCCATTCTGAGCATAGAATTTTCAGCCTTTGCCTCAGCCCCTGCCGGTGACCTCGCAGAGCCTGTCGCAAGACCCAAGCTCGATCGGCCTTTAAGCCACTAAACAGCACGGGATTATCTTTATCGATCGCCTCATGCCAAATTTGTGCAATTTTGACTTTGATTTATTTAATCCAGTTTTTGATCCCGACAGTTTTTGTTTATAAGTCTTGTGATTTAACTTTTTGATCACTTAAGTTGATTTCAGTTGGGTCGCACGTCTACTCTTACTTGGTGGCATCATCATGTCGGACTCCATCTTTGGCTTGCCTGAATTTGTAGAACCCACTCCTTTGGGCGTTGTACCCACTTCACAGCCAACGATCGACCTCAGCCGACTGTTGCCACCTGTCCTGGCCAATGGCCTTTCCACCAGCGAGCGGTTGGAACAAATCCAGCAATTACAAACCGGTAGCCTCACGGATCCCATCCTAGGTTCCGACCCACAAGCCACGGTTCCAGCAGGCCGCACCCAAAATGTGCGCCGTAACCCCGCGCTGGGCAGCGGCACATCCACGCCAACCGGCGATGGCGGACTGGGCGGAACAACCCCACCGATCGACCCCTTGACCGGTGACTCACTGGATGACTCATCCACCACAGCAGATGGCAGCACTGGGGCGATCGAACCACCGCCCGCCCTGACCAGCCTGTCCACCGCCCCCACATCCCCCGGCATTCAGTTCACCTCCGGCGCTTTCACGGCCCTGAGCGCAACGGCCAGCGTTGAATTTCAATGGGATGGTGGCGGCTACAGCAATACTCAGTTAGGCATTTTTTCCCTGGAAGGCATGGAGCAATTCACGGGCGATGCCTTTCACCGAGAAGCCGCCCGCCGCGCCACCACCAACTCCCCCACCGGCCACCTGTTAATTGACGATCGCACCGAAGGCGCAAAGTTCAGCGGCAAACTGAGCAACGAAGACAACTTCAACCAAGGCCCCTTCAACGGAGTCAAAACCTTCAGCATCACCCCCGGGGCCAAATATGGCTTGATCCTGATTCCCGATGGCAAACTGGCGGACATCGCCACGGGTGCAGCCCAGGCGGAGGGGTCGCGCCGTCCGCTCTATTCCATGGCCACCGCTAACCCCGATCAGCTCTTCCAAGCTGGGCAGTTGGTGGAAGTGGGTTCAGACCCAACTCGGGGCAACACCTACGTTTTTGAAGATTTACGCCTCGATCAAGGAAGCGATCGGGACTACAACGATATCGTCGTGCGGTTGCGTGGGTTTAGTGGTTCTGTCCCCTCGATCGACCAATACATCGACCCCAAAAAAGATTGGCGCAAGGAAGAAGCGGGCAAGCTGTTGTTAGCCGATGCCTTGCCCTACGTCACCGTTGAGCCATCGCAACCAACCCCCAGCGCTCCCACCCCTAGTCCTAGTCCCGCCCCTGGCAACGATCCATCCAGCAGCACAACTACCCCACCAACCCCAGCCCCCGGCCCAACGCCGCCCAACACGGAACCCCCAGCCCCCAGCATTCCAGTTCCCAGCACTACGCCTGTTATTTCACCGCTGGGCACTTTCCCCTGGACTTACCCAACGCCTGAGGATCTAGCAGCCGCAGCCATCACACCCGCCAGCAAATTCCCGATCGTTGGGGTGATCGACACGGGGTTTGCCCGCAGCAACCCGGATTTGGACTACAGCAAAATCGTCTGGGGCAAGGACTACATCGACAACGATGCTGACCCACTGCTGAATCCTGGCGAGGGCAACGAACACGGTACGCACATCCTGGGTCTGATCTCCGCCCTCCGCAACAATGGTGTGGGGATTGATGGCCTCGCACCCGATGCACCGATTTGGGCGGCGCGGGCCGTGGGGTCGGGCAACTGGGCCAAGGCTTTGGTCGATTATGTGGACTACATCAAGAGCAAGGGTCAAACCCGTGGGTTGGTGAACCTGAGCTTTGATCTGACCCAAAAGAATGCTGACGGCACGATTTCGACACGCTACGAGTTCACCCCGGAAGAGCGGGTGGCGATCGAGACAGCTCGCCAAGCGGGTGTGGTCTTAGTTGTGGCGGCGGGCAACAGTGGCACGGGGGATATGTCCGTGTTGGCCCAGGCGGCCCAAGAATTTGACAACATCATCTCAGTGGCGGCGGCGGAGCAGATCGATCGCTCGGTGGCGATCGCTGATGGAGTGGCCAAGACCGACTATTCCGGCAGTGGTAAGAAGCTGACCCTTAGTGCGATCGGCGGCAATATTGGCGATCAAGTAGTGTCGCTAACGGGTACAGGCGCAGGTCTGATGATGGGTACGTCTGTGGCAGCAGCAAAAGTCACGGGTGCTGCTGCTTTAACCTGGGCAAGTAATCCTGGGTTGAACTACCTGCAAGTCAAAGATGCTTTGACAAAAACTGCTACCGATATCGAAAGCCCAGGTTATGACAACCTTACGGGGTATGGGATTGTCAACCCTCTGGCAGCTATGTCCCTAGCCAAGTTAATTACGCCAGAACCCTACAAACCAGAGCCATGGTTTGCACCAGATTGGTGGAGTGGAGAAGGGAGCGTAATTGCCATCGAGCAGGCAGTTGGTCAAAATCTGCTGTACTTCTCGACTAGCGATGGCTCAATTTATAAGCGTGATCTAACGACTGGAGCACAAGCCAAGGTCTTTAGTGGCTTTGCTGGGAGGTTCTTCACTGATATTGCAGTCCGCTCAGACGGCAAGATTATTGGATCAACCTTTGCGACCCTACACGAGATTGATCCGGTTACGGGAACTGAGAAGTTCATTGGTGCTTTAACTCCTAATCCAGCGCGCCCCGGCCCAGCAATTTCGATTAATGCGTTGGAGTTTGCCCCTAATGGCAAACTGTATGCGACTGATTTTGATACAGGAAACCTGTATGAGGTTGATCAAACCACTGGTGATCTGAAGTTCCTCATTGCTTTAGGAGGAAATAGCAGTGGAGATCTGGTCATTGACAATGCTGGAAAGCTGTATGCCGTCTTCACAAGCCGTCCTTATAACACTGGGAATGATCGTCTGGTTGCCTATGATTTGAATACAAATACAACACAGGTTTTGTCCAGCAATCTAGGTTATCGCGACCTCTATGGCTTAACCCTTTTTGAGGGTAAGCTTCTGGCTTACACTCGCTCAGGCATTCAAGTTGAGATCAATTCCACAACGGGAGTTTCTCGTACTACGGGTGTTCGTATTTCAGTTACAGGTGACTTGGCAGGAGCATCTCTCCAAACATTTGATCCACCGACCAATCCACCAGCACCTACCCCTGTTACGCCAACGCCTCCTGCTGTATCTTTACCTCCCGCACCGAAGCCTGGTGAAAAAGGCGTGCCGGAAGATGGTGGCGTATTCCGCAGCACTCATCTTAGCCAGAATGGTGTAGTTGTTCACTACTACAACAATGGATATTTAATCATTCAACCGAATGGTTCAGGATTCTGGTATGGAAAAATTCAACTGCCCAACTTTGCGCCATCCACGTTTGGGATTGAGCCGATTTCTCTAACTGATCCTGATGGTGATGATGTTCTGTTGCGTGCCAAGTCGCTTCAGCTTGGAAGCCAGATCGGGCGAATTGGTGGACAGGATGAGCGTGATAACTATAAGTTCATTGTTCCTTCCCGTCGCCTAGTCACCTTGACCCTAAATGAAGCCTCAAACCAGGCTGAGATGATTTTGATTGATCCGGCTAATAATGCCACAGATATGGCATTTACGGATGAAGATGGACGACGGAAAATTACTCGCATCCTGGAGCCGGGAACCTACTTCTTGTCGGTGGAGGGTTTCACTGCTAATGAGCTGACTTACCGGATTGACAGCAGCCTGAGCAGCATTGAAGGAAAGTTTTTCCGGGGCTACGACGGTAATGCTTATCACATCAAAAATGGTCAGCGGTTCTCAATCCCCTTTGAAAAAGTCAGGGAATATACAGGACGCACCTGGGAGCGCTTGCCTCAAGTGCCTGTGGATGACCTTGAAGGAATTCCCTATGGTGGGGTCTTTACGCCTCGTCAGCCAGCACCCCCGACCAGCAGCACTCCGAGCGTTGAGACTGCAATTGCTCAGGAAGCTCAATTCCTAAAATCACTGGTTGGCGAATCAACCGGGCCGATCGCCATTGCTGGTACTTCACCCCAAGGCACAACCGGCGCATGGCAAACCTACCAAAATGGTTCAATTCACTGGACTGAAAAGTATGGTGCTGTTGCCCTGTGGTTTGGGCTAAATGATGTTTATGGGCAGAATGGAGGCTCGTCTGGGTGGCTCGGATTCCCAACTCGTCGTGAGTACGAATGGGAATTTGGTAAACGCACGGACTTTGAGGGAGGGTTTATTTTCTTTAACCCCGCTGATAACAGTGTGAGGGCTTATCGCCTGGGTGAAATGCCACAGCCAACCAAGACCAACCAGCCGCCTCAACTATTCTTCCCTGACTTCACTATGCCAAAGGGGGCGAGTTTTACCCTGGGTCAGTATCGCAGTGAGCTAGAAATTTCTGATCCAGATGGTGATGCAATTCAGATCTACAAGATTCAAGTTGATCCGACGCAGGTGGATATGCAGGGTTGGTCTGCGGAAGGTCAACCATTGGGCACATTCCTGATGCCTGCGAGCGAATTGGATAACGTGCGCATCTATGGTTCTGTGGTTGGCACTTACCCCATTCAGGTCAGCGCATTTGATGGCAAAGATTGGAGCGAAATAGACACTTTCAACCTGACCGTTAACCCAGCTGTAACTACTACGACAGGAACATCTAATCCTGGAACTTTTGGCGGTGGCAGTAATTCAGGCTCTAATACCTGGGTGAATGGTGGAAATAGCAATCCAACTGCGAATACATCCTCTCCGACAGGCGGTAATACCACCAATACCACAACCACTGCTACTACGCCCTCAGGTTTTGTTAAAAATACTGCGGCTGAAGTGCGCTTTGAGCTAGACAACGCAAGCTTGTGGGGAGATTCCATAGGGTATGGTTCAGATTTTGATGCTCAAATCGTATGGAATCCTGAGCAGGAGTGGCCCATTTCTATTTTCTCTAATGAGGTGGGCAACGTAACGCTAGGAGCTATTGCAGAAGCGAGAGCATATGCCTTTGCAAGTCTAGGAACGCTGGATTTAGGTTTGTCAGGGAAATTTGGTGTTTCCCTGGAGGCAGATCCAGCTCATGGAACTTCCACTGTCAATATCAGTACAGCAAGTGCAGGACAACCATATCTATCAACTTACTTCGGTATGGGAGGAGGCTTAGGACTAAAAGCAGGAATCAAAGCGGGTCTAAATTTATTTTCACAGGAGATCTCTGCAGAACTCAGTAGTGGATTTGAAATCACGCTGGATGAGATGATTAAAAAGGCTCTCGGAGCAGTATTGGGTGTTCCGCAGGAGCTTCAAGAATTCGTAGACGTAGACTTTGGACTAAAGCTCAACGCTAATTACTGGAACGACGGATCAAAGTTAAAGGCAGATGATACAGCAGGTTTCAGCGCTAGCCTTGCAGGTGGATTACCCCAGAACTGGAAGAACTTCCTAGATGTCAAAATCGGGTTGCTATTGAAACAACAGTCCGAAGCAGAGCTTCAAGGTTTTCTGTTTGATCCAGATGAAAATAGTGACAATGGTAATGAATTTACGATTAGTTTAGGAAGTTCATCTATGAAGTCCTTGAATTTCATTCCTCAAGCTCTTAGAGTTCGTCCGATTTTAGATTTTGATACCAAGTTTTCCGTAGCCATGACTGGCTCGATGGAACTTGGTGTAGGACAAGTCATCAAAGAGAGCTTCCCACAAGTATCCCAGAAAACAATTGGGGAAGTGTTGGGCGGAATTCCGCCCAAAATCACCCTGTCTCGGGAAATTGGAGTTCCGATAGGTTCACCGAGTACTTTCAATCCCTTTGAAAAAACTGGTTATTGGCGATCAATCAGTTTGGGCTAGCGCCCTCCTTAACCCGATTACCCTGCGGCCCGTCAGCAATCCTGCGGCAACTTTACCTACTCGATGGGGGAGTGATCGCCCTTGCTAAACTGGACAGCAAACCCGCTGCAAATTGCACCAGCTTGCCATGACCCTTGCTTTGGCAACGCTCACCCTTGAAGCATTCCTCACTCACCCAAACCTAGAGGAATCTCCAGCTTGGGAACTCATCGATGGGCGCAAACTCCAAAAACCGCTGCCCACCCTGTTTCACTCGCGGTTGCAGCGGAATTTGGTGAATTGGCTGAATGCTCACAGCGAGGCATTTGAAGCGATCTAAGAATTACGCTGCATCATTCCGCCCTATTCACCCGTACCCGATATTGTGGCGATCGCCCGTGATCGCCTTCCTGATCAAGACGGGCCGTTTCAGGGCGCACCAGACTGGTTAATCGAGATTCGATCACTCGACCAAAGCACCCTCAACTTACAAGCCAAAATCCTGCATTGTCTTCAAAACGGCACGCAATTAGCCTGGTTAATTGACCTCGATCGCCAACAAATTTGGGTCTAGGCAGGCGACAACTTACCGGACATCTACACCGGAGACGATCGCCTACCTACACTGGGTTGTGATCTCAGTTTGACTGCCGCCGATATTTTCGCCCTTGCCCATCAACGCCAATAGGCGATCGCCCATTGGGATTGGCGCGATCACCCTTGCTAGACTGGGAAATATAGCCAACTTGCGCCCATGACTATGACCCCACTCGATCGCACCACTGCCCAAATCTCGCACCTGGCCTGGCGCGATCGCTTAGTGCTGCTGTGGCGTATCTTCAAAACGCTATTGTCCCCAACCAAACAACACCACCTATCAACAGAGAAACCATCAAATCCTCTAGTCACTTCCCATTCTGCTGCCACACAACTACTGAACCTGCATCATCTGTGTGAAAAAGAAGCCTATACCTTAGAAATTCCCGATCGGCACGATCGTCCCAGTGCATTTGAGTAGCAAACGATGCTCTGTGACACCAATATTATTAGTGAATTTGCACGACCTCAGCCCAACTTCGGTGTTCTCCAGTGGGTTCAATCTGTTGATCACATCATGGTTAGTGTGATCACCCTTGAGGAGATTTACTATGGGTTATCTGCTAAGCCCAATCAGAAAATTCAACGATTCATAGAGCAGTTTTTTACAGAAAGCTGCACGATTTTACCAGTGACAGATGAGATCGCTCAGATAGCAGGAACTTTGAGAGGAAGGCTCAGGTTACAAGGGCAAACCCGAACACAGGCCGATCTGTTAATCGCCGCTACCGCCCAAGTTCATCAACTAACCCTAATAACCAGAAATATTCGCGATTTTGAAGATTGCAACATTGTGACGTTTAACCCTTTTACTAGGTAATGCAGACCAACTCATTCTCATGATTTACTCCTCGGTTGTCCCAACTAAATTGGACACGAACCCAGCCGATCGCCCCTAGCCGCTATGGTCGTCACAGTTCCCCTTAATCGGATTACCCTGCGTCCCGGCAGCGCGATCGCGATCGCCGATCTCGATTGGGCAGACTTCCAGCGAATTGCCGCCGAACTGGGGGACGATCGCCACACCCGCTTGACTTACTACCAAGGACAACTCGAAATTGTGTTGCCCCTTGCTCGCCATGAGCGCCCCCACCGGCTGATTGGCTACCTTGTGACGGCCCTGCTCGATGCCCGCAACTTGGACTGGGAAGACTTTGGCTCGACCCGTTTTGAGCGCGAGAACCTGGCCGGATTGGAACCCGATACCTGTTTTTATGTGGCCAATGCTGATCGAGTGCGCGATTGCCAAGGACGAGTAGACGTAGCCCAATACCCACCGCCGGACTTGGCGATCGAAGCCGATGTGACTTCCAAAACCTCTCTCGCAGCCTATGCAGCCTTGGGTGTGCCGGAGGTTTGGATTTACGCCGATGGCTTGCTCAAGATTTTTGTGCTGGATGCGGGACAGTACCAATTGCACGATCGCGGTTTGCTGTTTCCCGATTTGGATCTACCGGCGATTGTGGCGGCTCAACTCGCCAAGGCCCAGGCGATCGGCAGCGCCCGCACGATTCGTGAGTTTCGCCAAAGTCTCCAGTAATCCTGCGGTTTTGTCCACTTGATGGGGGGAGCGATCGCCCTTGCTAGACTGGGGTTTAGTTCCCCTGGTTTGCAGCGTTGCTCACCCCAGCTCATGGTTGCTCTGCCCGATCGCCTGTCCGTTGCTGACTACCTCGCCTTAGAAGCCGTCAGCCCCACCAAGCATGAGTATTGGGATGGCTATTTGGTGGCCATGGCCGGGGCGAGCGATTCCCATGTGGCGATCGTGGGTAATCTGTTTGCCGCGCTGTTGGGACACATTGCGCCGCCTTGTCGGATCTATATGACCGATATGCGCCTGAAAATTGCCAACAAGAATCGCTATTTTTATCCTGATCTCCTGGTGACTTGCGATCCCAGAGACACAATCATTACGCCTGAAAATAATTACGCTAAACAGTTTCCAACCTTAATTGTTGAAGTGCTGTCAGACACCACAGAACTACGCGATCGTGGTAGCAAGTTTTTTGACTATCAACAGATCGAAAGTCTTCAAGAATATGCTCTGATTAATACCAGTTGTCAGCGCGTTGAATGTTTTCGCCGCAACTCAGAAGATGACTGGGTGCTGACCACCTACACACCCGATCGCGCCGATCAATTCCAACTCAAATCCATCGACTTTACGGGAACCTTAACGCAGCTTTATCGCAATGCGATCGCCCTGCCCAGTTCCCCAGCCTTTGATTCAGACCCACCCGATCGCCCTTAGTCGCCATCACCGTCACTATCTCCTATGGCAATTTTATCCACTTGATGGGGGAGCGATCGCCCTTGCTCGGCCCGCCGGCCCCCGCTCTTGCAATGATTAAAGGCTTTTATTAAAGATCGAATGAAGAATTGTCCGAAAAAAGGTTTTTAGTTGCTTAAGTTAAAGATTTCGTGAAAAGTAAACTCAGAAACGATCGATTTGGCGAATGTCTTTTAGGTTTTAATTGATACATTAAAGCTTATTTATCTCCGGATCTATCGATATAATCAATGCAGGGTGACAGTCATTGAATTGTCTTCATCTTGATATTCCCCCCATAGATCTATGAAGCTTCTTAAAACGGCTCTGAGCTTGACTGCGATTGTCACTTCTTCAGTGGCCGTCTGCTTGGCAGTTTCTGCACCAGCCCAAGCCTATCGAATGTTTTTAGGCGAAGACTTGAATTCAAATCCTTGGATTCCAACCTCTAATCGCACCAACTCTCAGGCAGCGGAAGCCGCTTTTTTGTCAAATTTGACCGGTGTGGGTACTGAGACCTTTGAAAGTCAGATCACCGGTACTAACAATCTTCTGAATGTTTCATTTCCCGGAGCTGGAACCGCAACGCTCTCGGGAAATGGTCGCATTTCAAGTGTGCCCGTGGGCTGGACAAATGGCGTTGGTCGCTATGCCGTTTCTGGGACTCAATTTTGGGAAGTGGACGCTGGGGGGCGCTTCACGATCAATTTCAGTCAGCAGGTAGGAGCTTTTGGGTTTTATGGGGTTGATATTGGCGATTTTGGTGGCCAATTAACCCTGACGTTGACGGGCGCATCCACCACAAAACAGGTGACGGTGAACAACACGATCGGCTCGTCGGGCAGCACGGATGGTTCCATGCTGTTCTTTGGCATTATTGCGGAAACCATGGAGGAGGCTTTCAGTAGCGTTTCCTTCAGCATGTCAACGGGTCAAGGCGATGTTTTTGCCTTTGACAACATGACGGTGGGCGGTCTGTCTCAGGTCAAGACTCCGGAGCCATCTCCACAGCCCAGTCCTGAGCCGACTCCTGAACCCAGTCCTGAACCCACTGTGACTCCGGAACCCGGCCCTAGCCCAACCCCTAGCCCCTCTGCCACGCCTGCGCCGCAACCCACACAGCCCACGGATCCGGTGTCAGTGCCGGAGCCGGGATCGATCGGGGCCTTGTTCCTGGTGGGAGCCATGGGAGTCCTGGGTTTGGGTCGTCGTCGCCGCGCTGACTGATAGGTAAGCCAAAGCTGTACAACGGGATCGCCGATCGGGAAGATTGCAGGAAATCTAAAGAAGCACCTGCAAGAGATCGAGAGGAATCGGAGACAATGCCAAGCTGGAAAGATTCCCAGCTCGGGTTTCTGCCGCTTGGTTCTCTCTTCCTTCAACGGGTTAAAACCATGACCGATCGACCTGCGCTGCTGATTCGGAACGCTCGCATCCTGTTGCCCGAAGGGGATTTCCTGCAAGGTGATGTTTGGATCGAAGGCGATCAGATTCGGCAGGTGGCTCCTGAAATTTCCCCCGACACGATCGGGCTGATCGACCGTGAAATTGACGCAACGGGTTTGACCCTGTTGCCGGGCGCGATCGACCCTCAAGTTCATTTCCGCGAACCGGGCTTAGAGCATAAAGAGGATCTCCGAACCGCCAGCCATGCCTGCGCCAAGGGCGGTGTCACCTCCTTTTTGGAGATGCCTAACACCAAGCCCCTAACCACCACTCAAGCCACGCTGCAAGACAAGCTCGATCGCGCGGCGAGTAAGTGCGTGGTCAACTATGGCTTTTTCATTGGAGCCACCGCCGATCGGTTGCCGGATTTGATCACGGCGAACCCCGTTTGCGGCATCAAGATCTTCATGGGGTCGATGCATGGCCCCTTGTTGGTGGATGAGGAGCCAATCCTCGATCAAATTTTTGCGATGGGGCAACAGCCCGATCAGGCGGGCTATGGGCGCTTAATTGCTGTCCATGCCGAAAACCAAGATCGGATTCGTCAGCGCCGGGAACAATTTGCGGGCATTACCGATCCGGCAATCCATTCGCAAATTCAAGACAACCAAGCCGCGCTGGAGGCCACACAACTGGCCCTCAAGTTGGCGCGGAAGCATCGTCGGCGGCTGCACATCTTGCACATGTCCACGGGTGATGAGGCGAACCTGATGCGTCAGGACAAGCCCGAATGGGTGACCTGTGAAGTTACCCCCCAACATTTGCTGCTGGATGTGAGCGCCTACGAAACGATCGGCACTTTTGCGCAAATGAATCCCCCCCTGCGATCGCCTGAAGATTGCGCAATTTTGTGGCAAGCCCTGCTAGATGGAGTCATTGACTTCATTGCCACTGACCACGCCCCCCACACCCTGGAAGAAAAGGCGCAACCCTATCCCAACAGTCCCAGCGGAATGCCGGGGGTGCAAACCTCCTTGCCCCTGATGCTGACCCAGGCGGCGGCGGGGCGCTGCACGGTGGCTCAGGTGGCCCGGTGGATGTCAACCAATGTGGCCAAGGGGTTTGGCATTCCCAACAAGGGGACGATCGCTCCCGGATTGGATGCGGATTTGGTGTTGGTGGATCTCAATCACTACCGTCCGGTGCTGCGGGAAGAAATGCTGTCCAAATGTGGTTGGAGTCCCTTTGAGGGTTGGAATCTCACGGGTTGGCCGGTTTACACGATCGTGGGCGGCCAGGTGGCCTATGAAAACGGTCAGGTTAATGAGTCGGTGCGTGGTCGGGCCTTGAGGTTTGAACCGACGGTGTAGGGCTGATCGTTAACTCGCCTAGATCCCCCATATCACCGCTGGCAGATCGTGAAAGGCAAGGGGCTGAAGCCCCTTGTTCCGGCGATTGGGCGATGGACAATCAGCCGTAGAAGCACCTAGGGCGTGGGGCGGCCCAGAAACCATTCCAGCCGCAGGGCCGTTTGGTCATCGTCGGGGGCAAATTGGCTCAGGGGTTCTTGGCGGCCCAGATTCGATCGCAACTGGGTGGCCGCCCAACTGCTGGGCCGAGTGAGATCGCTCTGACGACCAAATAGCCATAGGTTCGATCGCCCGCTGTCTTCGGTGCTGATTCCTTGGGCATAGCGAGCCTGCTGCTCGGTTTTGGCCCCAGCACTCAGCAGCAATACAGATTCCCCTTCGGGCCCGTAGTAGACTTCCAACCCGTCCCCTGGATCCACGATCGGCGGGATTTCTTCGGGGCCCCCTAGCCCATATTCCACCCATTGTTGGCAAGTGGCTAGCTCACTGTAGGGCAACTCAAGCTGCGCCAACATGGGCAAAATGGCCGCGCGATCGCACTCCAAATCGCCCGCCGCCGTCAGGTCTTGGGCCTTGCCGTCGGGGAGCGGTGGCGTTTGGCTGGCCACACGCTGGGCCAGCACCAGCACCAACAGCCCCGTTAACAGAGCAATAGCGCTCGATCGCGGCCAGTTTTTCCTCAGCCAGGTTCCTTCACCCCCAACTTCCTCGGTGTTGATCGGCGGCTGGTGTTCCATGATCCGATCCATTATCCCTGCCCTCCTACGAACCTAAATGGCTCTCGGATGCGGGTTCGATCGCCCGGCCCAGGGCCAAAAAGCGTGAACCCGCAAGCGCGTTGGCCTCTGTGAATGGGGAGGGATCGGCTTGGAGGTGTGTGAAGCGATCAACCCGAAACCAACCCCATTCCTTTTGATCCTAAAGATCACTAGGCACGGTGGTTTCGAGTGTGACGCGATCGATATTGAACGTTATGCAACGCCATCAGTTGCAACGCCATGTAACAATTAACACCCTGCATGGACACAGGATTTCAGGTTTGTTTTGACTGGTTTTGCAGCTTGTTTTTAATGCCTACAACCAGACTCAAATTCAACCTCTAACCTGCTTCTAATACTCTCCAAACCAGCGGCTGACTAGGGAACCTGAACCACCGTTTGGGCTTCAACCCGTTGACCATTGGCATACAAATCCTTGTGATCATTCGTATTCAAGGTCACCTGGATTTGGTTGCTGCCACTCGGCAGAGATTCCAAGTAATACCAGTTGCCATAGAGCCGAGTGAGTTTGCGCCCGTTGAGGTACAGATGCGCATGACCTTGGTTCCAAGCGCCGGGTTGGTTAATTTGCTCTGGGGCAAATCGGAAATTTTGAACCGTGAGTTGCAGGTTCCAACCCTGTTTGGGATCCGGCAATACGGCGAGGCTGACAGTGGGGATTGGCTGACCAGCAGGAATATCAAAGCGACCGTGCTGATGCTCACCGCCATGGCCGCTGCCATCGTGGGGGCTGTGCGGGCTGGCTAAAGGGCTAGCTGGGGGACTGGATGGGTGATGGTGATGATTGCCATCGGCCCGGGCTGGCTGGTAAATGGATTGGGCGATCGGGCTGAGGAGCGTCACCGCCAGAGTCAAGCCCATCGATCGCCAGGAAACACGAGAACGAAATAACTTCAGTGGCATAGCAGGCGAAGGGTAGTTTGGGGATTTCAGAGGAAATCGTGAACCGGTGACCAACCTTCTTCAGGAAGATGGTGGGGTGAGGCGTGCGCAACCGAAAAACTCAGCAAATAACCCAATCAACCGCTCAACGCATTAATTCAGCGCATCAATAAAAAGAACGCGGACGATCTAACTGGCAGCTTTAGCCGATCGCCACGGAGCTGCTCTGCTGGAGTTGGTGCAGGGCCGTTAAGGCCGTCTGGAAAGCACCCCAATCGCCACAGTCATAGAAACAACGGACAGCACATTCCAAGTCATGAATCGCCGCTTGATGGCAATGCATTTGTTGGTGAAGCTGACTGCGGGCCATGTAGGACAAGCCGTTCATGGGAGCCAGGGCGATCGCCCGGTCAAAATTGCCGATCGCTTCCGTGGAGCGACCTAGGGCTTGTAACACCAAACCGCGCAGATGAAAGCCATTGGCTTGTTGGGGGCCGTAGCGCAAACTGCGATCGAGATCGGCTAAGGCTTGGGGCCGATCGCCCTGATCCAGCCAGGTAATCGCCCGGTCGTAATACACCTGAGCGAGGCGATCGAGTGATTCATGGCCGAATTGCAGAATGGCCCGGTTGAAATCTTTGATCGCCTCGTGCCCCTGCTGTTGTTCAGCCATCACCAGCCCGTGGTTATACCAAGCTCGCCCATCCAAGGGATGTTGATGCAGCACCGCTTCAAAATCCTGGGTGGCGGCGGCTCGGTTTTGTTGCCCACGATAGGCCAAACCACGGTTCAGGTATGCATCCGAAAGCTGGGGGTTGAGTTCCAGCGCCGTTGTGCAGTCCCCGATCGCGGCCGCCCAGTCAGCGAGCGCTAGCCAGGTCAGGCAACGGTTGTGGTGGGCCCGGGCTTGTTGGTGGGCATCCGGAGCCTGATGGGCAGCGATCGCGAAGGCCGCTAGCGCATCCGCGTAATCACCACGGTTAAAAGCTGATGCACCCAGCGTCATCGGGTCTTGCGGACTAGAAACCGGAACACTAGCCGGAGTCAGTCGGGATGGCCAATAGGTAGTGGCTGCGAGGCCCCAAACAACCACGCTCAGCAGCAGCGCGATCGCCCAGCGCCCGGTTCGATCGGGTTCGGACATAGGGTCAGAAGCCTGTTGAATCACCAAAAGGCAATTCAACACTCGGGTTCAATTGGGTGGGTTAGCCATCAGGAACAGCGCCAGGGCTGACCAGCGCTCAAAACCGGTCAAGGCATCTGTGGAGGAATGTTGCCTTGACCGGCTTGCATGACTTACCAACCGGCTTCCGACTTGGACAGCACGAAGGATGCCACATCTTGAATACCTTCGTCCGTCAGCTTGCCCTTGAAGGCCGGCATCGCGCCTTTACCGTTGGTGACCTGCTTCACGATCGCCTCGATCGAGTTCATGCCGTATTTTTCCAAGGCATCCTTCTTCAAGGTCTTGTCTGCCATCACCACGTTACGGCCACCCGCATGACAAGCGGCACAGTTGGCGTTAAAAATTTTGGCTCCATTGGCCACATCAGCCGCATGGGCAGCGCCCGCAAAGCTCAACCAAGCAGCAACCAGAGCGATCGCCCAAGATACAAACCGTTTCATTGTTCTTGATCCTGTCAGTCAGTACTGAAGCGATGAAAAGCTTCAGACCCATTTAGTTCAGATCTGCCCAAGCCTGTCAAGCCCAGTATTAGTCAAGGTTTGGCAATGGTTTGCAATAATTTTTTAAAATGCTGAACCGAGAAACTATCAAGCCGCATAAAGGCTTTTAATCCATGCCCATTCCTGCTCAAGACCCTTGCGAATCGTGACTTGAGGGTCATAGCCCAAAAGATTGCGAGCCTTGGTCACATCGGCGGAGGTGTGGCGAGCGTCCCCGATCGCCCGATCTTGATAATCACGCGCGATCGGGTGGCCCACAATCGCCTCCATTTGCTCCAGCACCTCCGTCAGCACCACGCGACTGCCGCCACCGATGTTGAAAATTTCCCCGATCGCCGCTGGAACCACCGCCGCCGCCAAATTCGCCGCCACCGCATCGCTGACATAGGTAAAATCGCGGGTCTGTTGCCCATCCCCATAGATGGGAATTGCCTGATGGGCGATCGCCGCCTTAAAGAACTTGTGAAACGCCATGTCCGGCCGCTGTCGGGGCCCGTAAACCGTGAAGTAGCGCAGGGCCACAAACGGCACCCCAAAATTGTTGCAATAGAGCCGCCCGAGCTGTTCGGCCGCTAATTTCGTGATCCCGTAGGGCGACACGGGCTTGGGACAGACCAACTCGCTGGTGGGAAAGGTTTCCGCATCGCCATAAATGGACGACGTGGACGCATAGACCAGTCGTTGCAAATTCGGGGCCTGCTTCGCGGCTTCCAAGAGGCGCTGGGTCGCCGTGATGTTGCGATCGGTGTAGTCCTGGAACCCAGTTCCCCAACTGGCCCGCACCCCCGCCTGGGCCGCCTGGTGATAAACCACATCCGCTTCCGCCAGCAGGGGGGCCCAGTCAATGGCTCGCAAATCCACCTCCAGCAGTTGGAATTGGCCATGATCCAACAGGGGCGAAACGTTTTGCCGCTTTAGGGCCGGGTCGTAATAGTCATTGAAATGATCAATGCCAATGACCCGATCGCCCCGCAGTAACAGCGTTTCCGCCAGATGGGAGCCAATGAAGCCGGCCGCGCCGGTCACGATGCTGGTAGTCATGGGGAGTTCAGAAATCGCCGTTTTGCAATCGTTGAGGGGAAATTGGCGCGATCGCCCGATCGCTGGTCTAGGTTTAGCCCAAGTTTTGGCCCTTCGCCTAGCCCAGTCTAGGAAGTTTTGCACCCAAACGTGGAAACAACCCACCCAGAAATAGTCGTTGATGATCGGCGATCGACCGCGATTGAGTCGAAATTGGACAAGATCCAGCCTCCCAGCGGGGATCGGTGGTGAGAGGAGCGGACGTGCGATATTCTGAGATACTGGCTCCTGGCCGAGTTCTGTTCACAACTGCGGGTTAAAGATTCTGTGAAGGTTTTAGTGGTTGGCAATGGTGGCCGTGAACACACGATCGCCCACATGTTGTTGAAGTCGGAACAGGTGGAGCGGGTCTTTTGTATTCCCGGAAATGGGGGAACGGCCCTGAATCCCCGTTGCCAAAACTTTGCCTTCGCTGCAACTGATTTTGAAGCGATCGCCCGCGTTGCCCAAACCCAAGGGGTCTCCCTGGTGGTGGTGGGCCCCGAAGCGCCTTTGGCCGTCGGGATTGTGGACTTTTTGCGCGGGCGACAAATTCCCGTGTTTGGCCCCACCCAAGCGGGGGCCCAAATCGAAGCAAGCAAGTCCTGGGCCAAAACGCTCATGGCCGAAGCGGGCGTGCCCACGGCCCAATCCGCCACCTTCACGGAGCTGGCCCCCGCTCGCGACTATTTGCAGCAGACCGGGGCCCCGATCGTGGTAAAGGCCGATGGACTGGCGGCAGGCAAGGGCGTAACCGTAGCCATGACCCTGGATCAAGCCCTCAAGGCGGTGGAGTCCATCTTTGGCGGCCAATTCGGCTCCGCTGGCTCCAGCGTGGTGATCGAAGAATTTATGGAAGGGCGGGAAGTATCCGTTCTGGCCCTGACCGATGGCAAAGCCGTGCGCTCTCTGATTCCAGCCCAAGATCATAAACGAATTGGCGAGGGAGACACCGGCCCTAACACGGGCGGCATGGGAACCTATGCCCCGGCTCCCTTGGTTACGCCGGATCTGATGGCACGCATTGAAACGGAAGTGTTGCAGCCCACGGTGCGGGCCCTGGCGGCGCGGGGCATTGACTACCGAGGGGTTTTGTATGCGGGATTAATGATCACCCCCGAGGGGGATCCCAAGGTGGTGGAATTTAACTGCCGCTTTGGCGACCCAGAAACCCAGGTGGTGTTGCCGTTGCTGGAAACGCCGCTCCATGAGCTGATGCTGGCCTGTGTGGAGCAGCGGCTGGCCCAGTTTCCCCCGATCGCCTGGAAAACGGGTGTGGCCGGCTGTGTGGTGGTGGCGGCCCAAGGCTATCCGGGCAGTTTTGCCAAGGGCACCCCGATCGCGGGTTTGGCAGAGGCGGAAGCGGTGGGATCCATGGTGTTTCATGCGGGAACGCGCCTGGTGCGATCGAGCGGCAACACCGATCGACTGGTCAGCGATGGAGGGCGAGTCCTAGGGGTCACGGCGATCGGGGCAGATTTTGACGAAGCCTTCGGAACCGTCTACCGGGCGATTGAGACCATTGACTACGCCGACAAAACCTATCGTCGCGACATTGGCTATCAAGTGCGCCAGCAACCTTGGGAAACCCTGCCCTCGCCCGGTGTGATCGTCACCAGTGACCCTATGCCCACCGAAGCCCCTTAAGATCGAATCAATCTGCACGCTCCCCGAGACCATGCTTGAGGCGATCGTTACGTTGCGGCAAATCCTGCGTCGCTGGTGGTCAGAATTCACCCTCCAAACCCGGTTGATGGCGGTGGCAACCCTCGTGGTGTCTCTGCTGACCAGCGGGTTAACCTTTTGGGCCGTCAACACCATCCAGCAGGATGCCCGGCTCAACGACACCCGTTTTGGGCGAGATTTGGGGCTGCTTTTGGCTGCCAACACTGCGCCCCTGGTGGCAGAGCAAGACTTGGGCGGCTTGGCTGGCTTCTCGCGCCGGTTTTATAACAGCACCTCCAGCGTTCGGTACTTGCTCTATGCCGACGTGGACGGGGATATCTTCTACGGCATCCCCTTCTCCGATACGGAGGTAAAGAACTCCCTAACCCTGCGTCGTCGGATTCAGTTGCCGCCGGACTATGCGGCCGATCTCGATCGCCCCTTGGTGCGTCAACACCTCACCCCCAACGGTCAAGTTACGGATGTGTTTGTGCCCCTCACCCACGAGGGGGAATATTTGGGGGTGTTGGCTGTGGGTACCAATCCCAATCCAACGGTGGTGGCCTCGTCGGGCCTGACCCGCGACGTGACGATCGCGGTGTTCGTGTCAATTTGGGTGATGGTAATTTTGGGGGCTGTGTTTAATGCCCTCACCATCACCAAGCCGATCAAGGAATTGCTGATCGGTGTCAAAAACATCGCCTCTGGGGATTTTAAGCAGCGAATTACCCTGCCGTTTGGTGGTGAACTCGGGGAGCTAATTGCCAGTTTTAACGACATGGCGGAGCGCCTAGAGCGCTATGAAGAGCAGAATATTGAAGAGCTGACGGCCAGCAAGGCCAAGCTCGAAACCCTAATCGCCACGATCGTCGATGGGGCCCTGCTGTTGGATACGGATCTGCGCGTGGTGCTGGTGAATCCCACGGCCCGACAGATTTTTGGCTGGGATCGCGAAACGGACGGCCAGCCGATCATTGGCAAAAATGTGCTCTATGAGTTTCCACCCGAGGTACAGGTGAAGCTCACGCGCCCGCTCTACCAGTTAGCGGAAGGCAAGGCCGACGAGGGCGAAGAGTTTCGCATTACCCTGATGGAGCCGGTGAAGCGGACGGTGCGTATTTTGCTGTCGCCGGTGCTGTCCCAACGGGCGATCGGGGACGGGCATCTGTGCGACACCTGCGAGCACCATCAGCAGGATCAGTGCAGCGATGCCCAACGGCCCCTCGCCAGGGAATGTAATCTCTATGCCGATCAAGATGGCGAGGCCCCGGGCGATCGCTACCGTGAAAGCATCCGAGGGATTGCCGTTACGGTGCAGGACATTACCCGAGAAGTGGAGCTGAATGAGGCCAAAAGCCAATTCATCAGCAATGTTTCCCATGAGCTACGCACGCCGCTGTTTAACATCAAGTCCTTTATTGAAACGCTCCATGACTATGGCGATGAGCTGTCGCCGGAACAGCAGCGGGAGTTTTTGGACACCGCCAACCGCGAGACCGATCGCCTCACCCGGTTGGTCAATGACGTGTTGGATCTCTCTCGGTTGGAATCCAGCCGTAGCTACATGTTTGACGCGATCGACCTGGTGCAGCCGATCGAACAAACCCTGCGCACCTACCAGCTCAATGCTCGCGACAAGGGAATCGAACTGACCCAGGAGCTGGCCTCCAACCTGCCGCCCGTTTTGGGTAACTATGATCTGTTGCTGCAAGTGTTCGCCAACTTGGTGGGCAATGCCCTGAAATTTACCCCCAAGGGCGGCCAGGTGGCGATCCGAGCCTATATCCCCCAAGACCCCGCCGTTCAACCGGCCCTCTGGGATACCTGCCCGGTGAATGCGGCAACCGGCCCAGCCAAATCCCAGCCCGAGGTGGTGAGCGTGGTGCGGGTGGAAGTGGCCGACACCGGCATTGGCATCGGCCCCGAAGATTGCCATGCCATTTTCGATCGGTTCTATCGGGTCGAAAACCGGGTGCATACCCTCGAAGGCACGGGGTTAGGTCTGTCGATCGTCCGTAACATCATTGACAAGCACCAAAGCAGCGTCAAATTGATCAGCGAAGTGGGCGTGGGGACGATTTTTTGGTTTGACTTGTTGATTTATCGGGATGGGTTGACCTTGCCGGAACCCATGCCCGTGGTTTCCAGCACCCTGGGTTAGGCCCTGGGACAACCTTGGGACGAATCGGGCGGCGATCGCGACTGATCCGCATCCCACAAGGGTCGATCGCCCGTGTTAGCCTAACGATGATTGGCGGGGCTACTCAGTCCGAGCGTCAGCCCGAGCTGTTGATGAACCCTGGTAGGCATACGGAGTCGATCGTCCGATGGATGGAAATAACTGGCTGCAACAACTGCTGACCATTGGCTTGGGAACAACGGCCATTGTTGCAGAACGCCTCAAGGAAGCCAGCGATGAATGGGTTCGCAGCGGCCGCTTGGATCCAGAACAGGCCCGCAAGGTGGTGGATGACCTGATGCAGCGTTTGCAGTCCGGCGGCAATCCCTCCCCCAGCGAAAGTTTTGATTCCCTGATTCAGCAGCAGTTTCGGAAGGTGATGAAGGATTTTGGTGTGCCCGATCGCTCAGAGGTGGACGAACTGCGCGGCCGGATCGATCGGCTAGAGCGCCAAGTGCGCGACCTGGAAAATCGACTGTGGCGTTAGGGCGATCGCTCGTTAGGATCAAGAACGACCCACTTTGCTCGCAGATTGATCGAGGAGACTAGACCCTTGCGTGATGTGTTAATCAGCTTTGGGGTGATGTTGGTTTGCCTAGTGGCCGTGTTGATGGTCACCTTCACGGGCAAAACCCCCACCGCCGAAGCGAATCCCCTATCCAGTCAACCGGCGGCCGAAGCCACTGCCAACGGTTCCAAACTGGCGGCCCGTCTCATTAGCGACGCGGCCGCCCAACTGCGATCGCCTGAGATCGCCACCTTGCCCACCGATACCCAGGAGACAACCCTCGTGGCCGACGCGAGCAACCTGACCACCACCGATTCTGGCCTGCAATACGAAGACATCACCGTGGGAACCGGCGCAGCCCCCACGCCCGGTCAGAACGTCACGGTTCACTACACCGGCACGCTCACGGACGGCAAACAATTCGACAGCTCGCGCGATCGGGGTCAGCCCTTCAGCTTCCGCATTGGCGTGGGTCAAGTGATCAAGGGTTGGGACGAAGGTGTCCTGTCCATGCGGGTTGGTGGTCGCCGCAAGCTAGTGATTCCGCCGGACTTGGGCTACGGGGCCCGGGGAGCTGGCGGGGTGATTCCTCCCAACGCCACCTTGGTGTTTGATGTGGAATTGCTGCGCGTGGGGGGCTAGTTCCCGCTCAGCGTCAGCACTGATGGTTTTTGGACTCTGGGAAAGGATCCAAGATCTTGGATAGGGGCGATCACTCCAGCGGGGCGATCGCCCCTTGTGCTGGCCACCGATCGCGGGGAGTCACGAGCGCACCAGCACGATCAAGCAGATCCCCCGGTCTGGATTCGGTATCCTGAATGAGGTTGATCAGTCCCTAGGTCAACCGACAATCAAGCGCCGCACCCACTGGCGGTGCAAGCGGAATCAGCCACGCCCATGTCAACGCAACCCCCAAAGTCCAAGCGGTTGAGAAACGGGCAACCATTGCGCCCCTTTTCCCGCAACGCAGCATCCGCCACGGCTCCCCAGGGTAACCAGGGCGGGCGGTGGCATTGGCAGCAGTGGCTCCCTTCCCTGACGGCAACCCTGCGGCAGGCCCCCACTTGGACTTGGCAACGGCGACATTGGTGGGGGTCGGGGCTGGTGGTGCTCTTGACCATGGGGGCCATGCGATCGCTCGTCATTGATTCCTATCTGGTGACCCTGCCGACCATGAGGCCCACCCTGGAACCGGGCGATCGCCTGCTGATCGACAAGGCGAGCTACCAGTGGCGCAATCCCGATCGAGGCGAGTTAGTGGCCTTCATGCCGCCCGGCGCGCCGAATCAACCTCAGGGAGTGTTGGTCAATCGGGCCGTTGGTTTGCCCGGCGATCGGGTTGAAATCCAAAGCGGTCAACTCTTGGTTAATCAGCGCCCGATCGCCCATGGCCAGTCCCTGGCGATCGAAATTGGGGATCTTGCCCCCGTGCGAGTTCCCGCCGCCACCTACTTTGTCATGAGCGATGGTTCCGCCTTGGGTCGTGCCCCAGCCCTAACCTTCACCTACGGTTACGTGCCACGCCAAGCCCTAGTAGGGCGAGTCATGTGGCGATTTTTTCCCCTCGATCGCTGGGGGACACCGACCACCCCCACAGCCTCGCCGGATCCAGTTCCTCAGTAGTCAACGGCGATCATTCGCGGTTTTGCGGTATATCTTCTCAACAACAGACCAGCCGGAATTTTCGCCGCTGTAATAGCCTGTAATAGGAGTTGAGAGTTTCCAGTTTCTGGCTAACGGCGCACGGATTGATTCCAAGTTTTCAAGCAGAATGGTCAATCATGCCGACACACCCGCATTCCCCAAGTCCCAATCTTGGATCCTGAACCCCGATCGCGCTTCTCCTGGTTTGCATTTCCCGGGCTTGGCCCAAGGTGCTCAGCGCCCAGCGTTTCAAGAAGCGCCCTCGTCTACTGCTTTAGTGCATTTAGGATTTTTCTCGTGACCGATCAACCCGCTTCCTCGCATAAAGAGCCATCCACCAATCCCCCCACCGACAGCGCTTGGGTTGAAGTCCTCAAAACCATTGGTCTCAGCATTATCCTGGCCCTAGGGATTCGTACCTACGTGGCCGAAGCTCGCTGGATTCCCTCTGAATCAATGGTGCCGACGCTGCTGGTGAAGGATCGGTTGATTGTCGAAAAACTACAATACCGATTTGGCGGCAGCCCCAAGCGCGGCGACATCATTGTCTTCATGCCGACCGCCGAACTGCGCCGCCACAACCTCAAAGATGCTTTTATTAAGCGCGTGATTGGTCTGCCGGGTGAACTGGTGGAGTTGCGAGATGGCCAGGTTTACATCAACGGCCAGCGCCTGAACGAACCCTATATTGCCCGCGAGTCGGTCTTAACAACCGGTCGCCCCAATCCTGCGAGTGGCTCAGGGGAGCGCCCGGCTAGCCTGAGCGCGGATGGCAATGCGGTGCAGCGCACGGATACCAATGTTTGCGTAGGGGATCCGCAACCTTTTCTGGCCCGGCCGGTGCGGGTGCCCCCCAACTCTTATCTCGTGCTCGGCGACAATCGCAACCGCAGTTACGACAGCCGTTGTTGGGGAGTCGTCCCGCAAGATTTGATTGTTGGCCATGCAGTTTGGCGGTTTTGGCCACTCGATCGCATGGGTAATCTCTAGCCAAACGCCGAGCCTAGAACAAGAGGATCTAGAACAAGAGATCCCGGAAAAAACAGAGCCTAGAACAGGCTAGAACTGGAACGTAAAAAGCTGGCAAAAAGCTGGCAAATAAAAAGGAGAGTCGCTGATTTAGCAACTGCTCCTTTTTTCTGTTTCTTCTGGTTGAAGAATTTTGAATTGGCCAATTTTAGCTGGCCCATTAGTTGGCCAACCAAACCAAGGAACCCTAGTCCTTTTTGGTTTCGGTTGCCATCCCATACTTGCGCAGGAATCGCTCCACACGACCTTCAGTGTCAATGATCCGCTGGGTACCGGTGAAGAACGGGTGATTGCCAGCCCAAATGTCCACATGCAATTCCGGTTGGGTCGAGCCAACCGTCATCACCAATTCGCCGTTGCAATAGACCTTTGCATCGGGATACCACTCGGGGTGAATGCCTTCTTTTGCCATGATGCGAACCTCAACCAAAGTTTAGAAAGTTTAAGGGCGATCGAACTGCATTCAAGTGCATGGATTTGATCGCGGGAATTTGCACAAAAGAGCTGGCGATCGCGACTTCCAAACGGGGTCTTTTGATCACCAGTCCCCAGCCTGTCCATTCGTTGGGGAAAGCCACCGGGGCCTCCCCCTCGAAAATCGGCGCTTGGAAAATTAGCGCTTCGAGAACTGAGGAGCCTTCCGGGCTTTCTTCAAACCGTACTTGCGACGTTCCTTGGCGCGGGGGTCGCGGGTCAGGTAGCCTTCAACCTTCAGGGGCTTACGGTTTTCAGGGTCAAGCTGAATCAAAGCCCGAGCCACACCCAAGCGGATCGAGTCAGCCTGGCCAGTCAGGCCGCCGCCCACCACGCTCACCAGCACATCGTAGTCCCCTTCCAAACCGAGGGTTTCCAGAGGTGCTTTGGCCGCAGCCAGATAAACCGGGTTGTATTGCAGGTAATTATCGCCAGGACGACCGTTAATGGTCAGTTGGCCAGAGCCAGGCACCAGGCGCACGCGAGCGACCGAGGTTTTACGACGGCCCGTGCCGCGATACATCACGCGCCCATTGTTATCCGTTGCTTGCATTAGCCTTCACCTCCAGGAATGGTGTTGATCGTCAGGACTTGGGGTTGTTGTGCCGTGTGGGGATGGTCTGCGCCGGCATAAACCTTCAGCTTGCGGAACAGTTGCCGACCGAGGGCATTTTTAGGCAGCATCCCTTTAACGGCATGTTCCACAATCCGCTCGGGCAGACGATTTTGCAGCTTTTCAAAGCTCTCCGTCTTCATCCCACCGGGACGGCCAGAGTGACGACGGTAGACCTTTTGAGTCCGTTTTTTACCGGTCACTTCCACTTTGTCGGCGTTGACGATCACCACAAAGTCACCGGTATCCAGGTGGGGCGTATAGGTGGGCTTGTTTTTGCCCCGCAGGACGGAAGCCACTTCGGTGGCCAGGCGGCCAAGGCGTTGACCAGCGGCATCAACGACGTACCATTGCCGGTCAACGTCGTTTACGGAGGGCAGGGCAGTCTTGGTGGGAATGGACATAGGGGTTGGTTGGGTTGCGAAAGTCGCTGAATCGGGGAAGTTATAACTAGGGCGATCGCGTAGTGCGTTAAGCCTAGAATCTTTATGTAACGGGAGGGCTGAAGGTTGCCGGGCCGTCTTGGGTCAGGTCAAACAAAGGCAGGGTGTTGGTGCGAGCAATCTCTGGCAGGGGCGAGTTGGGGTAGCCAATGCGCAGTAGGCACAATCCCATGGGTGGCGCGGCATATTTCACCAGGTCTCGGCGTTCACTCTGCCAAATTTGGGTGAACTCTTCGACACTGAGGCGATCGCGCCCCACCAACACCAACATCCCCGCCAGCAGCCGCATCATGCCGTACAAAAAGCCACTGGCTTGAACTTCAAGTTCCACAATCGGCCCGCGCCGCCGACACCAGGCTTCTTGAACATCCACCCAAGAATGGGGACGTTTTGATCCGGCACGGTGGAAAGCGGCCAAGTGATGCCGACCCACGAGGGGGGCGATCGCCGCCTGCATCTTTTCCACTTGAATTGGCTCGTAATAGTGCCAACTGAAGGGTTTCAGGTACAGGTTCGGCTGTGGATCGGTGTAGAGAACATAGCGGTAACGCCGCCACGAGGCCGAGAACCGAGCGTGCCAGTTCCCCGGAACCGCACAGGAGGCCAGAATCAGAATATCATCTGGCAACCTTGTGTTGAGGACTTTCGCCCAACGGTGAGGGGGAATCGGGCTGGCCACATCGAAGTGGGCCACTTGGGCAGAGGCATGAACTCCGGTGTCAGTGCGTCCAGCACCATGAATGACAACGGGATGCCCCAGAATCTCGGCAATCGTGTCTTCGATCGTGGCTTGAACGCTGCGATCGCGGATCTGCCGCTGCCAACCACAGAACCCTGCTCCCAGGTACTGAATCACCAAAGCAACGCGTTGCTGATCGGCGGGACAGTCGGCCATGATTGTTGCTCTACACCCCAGCGATTGGTCTTGGCCTAGACCAATTCCAAAATGGCCATTTCGGCATTATCACCACGCCGGGGCACGGTGCGCAAAATGCGGGTATAGCCGCCATTCCGCTGACCATAGCGCTGGGGAGCCTGCTCGAACAGGGCATGAACCAAATCGGCATCATACAGGTAGCCCAAAGCCCGACGACGGGAAGCCAAGGAACCGTCCTTGGCCAAGGTAATCATGCGATCAACCTCGGCGCGAACAGCCCGGGCCCGGGCTTTGGTGGTGGTGATTTGACCATTGCGGATGGTTTCCGTGGCCAGGGCCCGCAGCAGGGCGCGACGCTGGTCAGCGGGCTTACCAAGTTTAGGAACGCGACGACCGTGACGCATAGCTCCGATCTCTACTCAACTGATTAGTAACTAGGGGGGTCGGATCTAGAACGGGCTAGAGCCGGGGGTGAACGGTGGCCGCTAGGCTTTGGCCACCTTTTCTTGCGGCAGGGTGATGCCCAAACGCCGCTGCAACGCTTCGATCACTTCTTCAGCCGACTTGGCTCCGAAGTTTTTGATCTCCAGCAAATCTTCTTGGGTGAATTCCAGAAGATCGGCAACGGTGTTGATTTGCGCCCGCTTCAGACAGTTGTAGGCGCGCACCGACAGTTGCAATTCTTCGATCGGGATTTGGCTGCTGGGGTCTTGGGACTCTGGGCGATCGCTCTTGGTGGCTTCGATGGTGAAGTCCTTGAGCGGGTTGAACAGATCCACCAGCAGCGTGGCAGCCTGACTGAGCGCCTGTTGGGGGGTGATGCTGCCGTTCGTCCAAATTTCCAGAACCAGGCGATCCTTCTCCAGCGATTCGCCCACCCGGGCATCCTCAACGGTGTAGTTCACCTTGCGGACGGGCATAAACATCGAGTCGATCTGCAAAAAGTCGATCGCCGATGCATCATCACGACCCCGATCGATCGCCCGATAGCCCACCCCACGTTCCACTCGGAACTCCATTTCCAACGTGGCCCCCTCGGCCAAGGTGGCAATGTACTGGGTTGGGTCAACCACTTCCACTTCTGAAGGCAAATCGAACAGGTCTGCCGTGACCACCCGCGGCCCTTTGGCCAACAGGCGACCAATTTGCGGCTGATCCGTGTGGCTGCGCAGCACCAATTCCTTCATGTTCAGCAGGATGTCCAATACATCCTCCCGCACACCGGGAACCGTCGCGAACTCGTGGTTCACGCCCGCAATCCGGACGGCCGTCACTGCGGAACCCACGAGGTTCGACAGCAGTACCCGACGCAAAGCGTTCCCCACCGTTGTGCCCTGCCCACGTTCGAGGGGGGACAGCACCAAACGGCTGTAGAGATTGCGATTGCTTTCCGTGCTCGATTCAACACACTCGATCTGAAATTGCGACACGCTTTGTGCCTCCCAACCGGCCTAGTCGATCCATATGCGGCAGTGAAGCCGCCCCGTAACAGAAAAAATTCGCGGTGACCAAGGGTTACCGCTGGCTTGCAGGATGCGATCGCAGCGCCCGTGAGTTAGCGCGGGTCGATCGCGGGGTGATTAGACCCGACGACGCTTCGGCGGCCGGCAACCATTGTGCGGAATCGGCGTAACATCGCGAATCAGCGTGATTTCCAGACCCGACGCTTGCAGGGCCCGAATTGCCGTTTCCCGACCCGAACCGGGGCCGCTCACCATCACTTCCACCTGCCGCATTCCCTGTTCAGAGGCACGACGGGCAGCAGCTTCAGCGGCGGTTTGGGCGGCGAAGGGCGTACCCTTCTTGGCTCCCTTGAAACCGCTGGAACCAGCCGAGGCCCAGGAGATCGCGTCACCCTTGAGGTCGGTGATCGTCACGATCGTGTTGTTGAAAGTCGATTGAATGTGGGCGACACCGCTGGGGACGTTGCGCTTTTGCTTACGCGGGCCAGAGCGCTTGTTGGGTTGCTTTGCCATAGCTGTTGAACAGAACTAAAACGTTCGTAGAAAGGGGACAGAACCAGTCGATTACTTGCGAGGAGCCTTCTTCTTCCCGGCCACCGTACGACGACCACCACGGCGAGTCCGGGCATTGGTGCGCGTCCGTTGACCCCGCACCGGCAGCCCTGCGCGGTGACGACGACCCCGATAGCAACCGATGTCCATCAGGCGCTTGATGTTCATGGCCTCAAAGCGGCGCAGATCACCTTCCACCTGGTAATTATCCAGCTCGGCCCGCAAAGCCGAGATATCTGCATCGCCGAGGTCTTTGACGCGCGTATCCGGATTCACACCCGTCGCGGCCAAAATCTTCTTCGACAGGGTTAGACCAATGCCGTAAATATAGGTCAACCCAATTTCAATGCGCTTATCGCGCGGTAAATCTACACCGGAAATACGTGCCACGTTGGTTCTCCCTAACGTTTTAATGCTCTGTCTTTAGATGGATGCCAGGCAAACACAACCACCCTAACGCTGTCTTTTACCCTTGGCGTTGTTTGTGTTTGGGGTTTTGGCAGATGACCATGACGCGACCGCGACGACGAATCACGCGGCACTTTTCGCACATTTTGCGGACGGAGGCTCGGACTTTCATGATGGTTAAAATCTCCAAACTTGGAATTTTAGAGAAAAATGAGTACCGGATCAACCTATCGGGGCAAGTCTTTGGCTAGACCAGCGATCGGGTGGCTATTTTTGGGGTTATTTTTTGCCACCCGTGTTCTTTAAACGGTAGGTGATGCGCCCCTTGGTCAGGTCGTAGGGGGTCAGCTCAACCTTGACGCGATCGCCCGGCAAAATCTTGATGTAGTTACGGCGAATCTTGCCAGAAATATGTGCTAGGACGTTGAAACCGTTATCGAGATCCACCCGGAACATTGCGTTCGGGAGTGATTCGGTTACGGTTCCCTCCATTTCGATCAGATCTTGCTTGGACAAGGATCAGCTCTCCTGTATGAACGTCGAGTTGGTTGACAATCAGTGAACTTGCTGTTAAGCGCTATCTCACTGCCAAACTAGCACAATGGGCGATCGGGTCTGGGTTTCTGGTTTGGTTCCCGGCTTTAGCACGAAGCTTCAGCACCAAACTGGAGCGGAGGTGAACTAAGCCGTTGGGGCGATCGCCTGTTTCAGGTCACGCGTCACATCGCTGAGGGGCTGGTCACCATTGACCTCCGCCAATAGGTTCGCCTGCTGGGCCCTGTAGAACTTCAGAAGCGGTTCCGTCGTTTGGTGAAAAATCGCTAGGCGATGCTCAATAGTCGCCAAATTGTCATCCGAGCGACCTTCCGCCGTGCCTCGGCTCAGGAGACGGGCTTTGAGTACATCATCGGCCACCACCAAGTTCAGCACGCGATCGCAAGCCTGACCCGTTGCCGCCAGCATGTCATTGAGTTTTTCGGCCTGGGCCACATTGCGCGGGAAGCCATCCAGGATCCAGCCCTGTTGAGCATCAGGTTCTGCGAGCCGGTCTTTGATGATCCCAATGATCAATTCATCGGGCACCAATTCACCGCGATCCATAAAAGACTTCGCCGCCTGTCCCAAGGAAGTGCCTTGGGCAACTGCCGCGCGCAAGATATCACCCGTGGAAATATGGGGAATGCCATATTCCTCAGACAAAACCTTGGCTTGCGTGCCCTTACCGGCACCCGGTGGGCCGAAAAAAATCAATCGCGTCACTGCTTCACCATTCCTTCGTAGCGCTGTGAAATCACGTAGGTTTGGATTTGCTTCGCCGTTTCGATCGCGACCCCAACCAAAATCAGAAACGACGTTGCTCCCAACCCTTGGAACGTCCGCACATTGGTGGCACTTTCCACGGCCGTGGGCACAATGGCCACCAAGCCCAAGAAAATTGCCCCCAAGAAGGTCAGCCGATTCAAAATCTGCTGCACCCGCTTACTCGTAGCTTGGCCTGGACGCACCCCGGGAATGCTCGCTCCCATCTTCTTCAGGTTCTGAGCCATATCCACCGGGTTCACCACCAGCGACGAATAGAAGTAGCTAAAGAACAGAATCAGTGCCAGGTAAACCAACACGTACAGCCAGGGCGTGGGGCCCGTCGGACTCAGATAGGTGGCCACCCGAGCCAAGGCTTCATTGTTCGTGAACTGGGCCAGCGAGGCCGGAACCACCAACACCGCCGTTGAGAAGATGATGGGCATCACGCCCCCTTGGTTCAGGCGCAAGGGCAAGTAGCTGCTGCGCTCCTGATACTGGCGGCGACCCACCTGGCGGCGGGCCATCACGATCGGGATGCGACGGGCCCCTTCTTGAACAAACACAATGCCGACAATGGTGGCCATGAATGCCAACATCAACAGCACAATGCCGCCAATGGTCGATCGATCACCACTTTGAGCCAGCTCCAACGTTTGACCCACCGACTTCGGAAAGGTCGAAACAATATTCACGAAAATCAGCAGCGAGGCACCATTACCAACGCCACGTTCCGTGATCAGTTCGCCAATCCACATCACAAACATCGAACCAGCCGTCAGGGCCAGCGCCGTCTTCACCACAAACAGGCCCGCTGGCTCCGTCGTGGCCCCCAACGCCGAAACCCAGAGACCGATCCCCACGCTTTGGATCACGGCCCAAGCAACGGACACATAACGGGTGATTTGGGCAATCTTGCGACGGCCCGCCTCCCCTTCGTTCTTCTGGAGGTCTTCCAGAGAAGGTAGCGCCGCCGTCAGCAATTGAATGATGATGGATGCGTTGATATAGGGCAAGATTCCCAACGCAAAGATCCCCAGCAGCGATAGACCGCCCCCGGAGAAGATATCTAAGAAGCCAACCAACCCACCTAGACCGCTGTTTTGGATCGCGTTGCCAAAGGCTGCACGATCAATTCCCGGTACCGGCAAAAAGATCCCAAGGCGCACCAGCACTAGCAGGCCGACGGTCACCAGCAACCGCCCCCGCAGGCCAGCCGCCTGGGCCATTTGCATGAAGGTTTCTTGGGCTGTTGGCGCTTTATCTCGACTGACGACCATGGTTGGTACACCTCAGGCAAATTTCAGCAACCGGATTTCCCAACTTTAATCTTAGACAACCGTGCAGGTTCCGCCGGCTGCTTCGATTTTTTCCTTGGCGCTGGCAGTGAAGCGAGCCGCTTCAACCGTCAGTTTCACTGACAGTTCGCCATCGCCCAGCAACTTCAGCGGGCCGTCGTTGGTGGTGACAATCCCAGCTTCCATCAACGAAGCCAAGTTGACGGTCGAACCAGCCGCGAGGCTAGCCAGACTGCCGACGTTGACCACGGTGTAGGCTTGGCGATTGATTACCGTAAAGTGCTTCAGCTTCGGCACCCGGCGATAGAGGGGCATTTGACCCCCTTCAAAACCGGGGCGAGTGCTGCGACCGGAGCGCGACTTTTGACCGCGCATCCCAAAGCCACAGCTCGCACCTTGACCGGCAGCGATGCCCCGACCGACGCGGCGACCGCGCTTTTTGGAGCCTTTTTTAGGCTGTGCATCCGTGATTTTCATGGATTTGGTCTCCGTCGATGACCGGAACTACTTGTACAGGTGCTCGAGGGCTACACCCCGGTCTTCGGCCACTTCTGCGAACGTCCGCAGGGAAGACAGGGCATCCAAAGCAGCACGGGCGTTGTTCAGGGGGTTATCGGAACCCAGTTGCTTGGCGAGGATGTTTTTCACGCCAGCCAATTCCAACACGGTGCGAACTGCACCCCCGGCAATTACCCCGGTACCGGGAGCAGCGGGGCGCATCATCACCTTGGAGCTACCGCCACCGACACCATTAGTGGGGTGGGGGATCGTATCGCCCTTGATCAGAGGCACGTCAACTAGGTGCTTTTTGCCATCGGCGACGCCTTTTTTGACGGCTCCGATCACATCGGCGGCTTTGCCTACGCCCACGCCCACTTGACCGCGCTCGTTACCGATCACGACCACGGCGCGGAAGCTAAGCTTTTTACCGCCCTTGACCACCTTGGTGACGCGGCGGATTTGGACGACGCGCTCTTGCCATTCGGACTCTTTTTCGCGGGTGCGATTGCCTTTACGACGAGTTGCCATAGTGAATACTCCTGAGTTCTCGCCTAGAAGTTCAGTCCGGCTTCGCGCGCCGCGTCGGCCAAAGCCTTGACACGACCGTGGTAAAGATTACCGCCGCGATCGAACACAACTTGGGTAACGCCCTTGGCTTGGGCACGTTCAGCCAGCAGCTTACCCACCGCTGCGGCTGCATCACAATCGCGGCTGCTTTCAAGCTGCGATTTGACATCGGGTTCCAGGGTCGAAGCGGCCACCAACGTGTGATGTTGGGTGTCGTCGATCACCTGGGCGTAAATGTGTTGGTGCGAGCGGAACACGCACAGGCGAGGCCGATCGGGCGTTCCCGAAACTTTGCGGCGCACCCGCCCGTGGCGACGGTGCACCATATCCTTGCGAGTGGCTTTCATTATTTCTTACCTGTCTTACCTGCCTTGCGGCGAACGACTTCACCTTGATAGCGAATCCCTTTGCCCTTATAGGGTTCCGGTTTGCGCACAGCACGGACACGGGCGGCGGTGTTACCCACCAATTCCTTGTCAATGCCGCTGACAATCACGTTGGTGTTGTTTTCTACCGCAAACTGAATCCCGTCGGGGGCGGGGATATTCACCGGGTGGCTGTAGCCCATGCTCAGGTTGAGCGTGGTGCCTTGGACAGCGGCCCGATAACCGACCCCTTGGATTTCCAGACGACGCTGGAAGCCTTGGGACACCCCTTCGACCATGTTGGCCAGCAGGGTGCGGCAGAGACCATGGCGCTGACGGGCGGGACGCGATTCATCCCGACGCGTCACGAGCAGTTGATCTGCTTCTTGGGAAAAGAGAATTTCAGGGGGAAAGGTGCGGGTCAGCTCGCCTTTGGAGCCTTTGACCGAGACGGTTTGGCCGTCGATCGTCACCGTCACCCCTTTGGGAATGGGAATGGGACGCTTGCCAATGCGGGACACGATTGAGAACTCCTTCGTCGTAGGGATTACCAGACGTAGCAGAGGACTTCGCCACCGATGCCCTGCTGACGCGCGTCGCGATCGGTCATGATGCCTCGAGAGGTCGAGACGATCGCGATGCCAATACCGCCTAGGACGCGGGGCAAATCGCGGCGATTGGAATAGACGCGGAGGCCCGGCTTGCTCACGCGCTTCAGGTTCGAGATGATCGGACGGCGCTGCTTACCCTTGTATTTCAAAGAGATCACCAGCGTCTTCTTCACACCTTCACCGGTTTCTTCCACTTCGGCGACGAAGCCTTCAGACTTGAGCACCTCGGCGATGCTGCGGGTCATCTTGGTGGCCGGAACTTCCGTTTTTTGGTGACGCGCCAGGCAGGCGTTGCGAATGCGCGTCAGCATATCTGCGATGGGATCGTTAACCATAGTTCGCTCCTTGCAACGCTACTTGTCCCGGAACGGCATGCCCATTTCCTTGAGCAGCGCGCGGCCTTCTTCGTCGGTGGTGGCGGTGGTCGTGATGCAAATGTCCATCCCACGGATTTGGTCGATGCTGTCGTAGCTGATTTCAGGGAAGATCAGCTGCTCACGCAGACCTAGGGAGTAGTTGCCACGACCATCGAAGCTGTTAGGGCTGACACCACGAAAGTCCCGGATTCGGGGTAGGGACAATCGCACAAGGCGATCGAGGAAGTCATACATCTTGTCTGAGCGCAGGGTCACCATCATGCCCACGGGCATCCCTTGGCGCAGCTTGAAGCCGGCGATCGCCTTTTTGGCGCGGGTCACGACGGGGCGCTGACCGGTGATGGTGGCCAATTCCACTAGAGAAGACTCCAGGGCCTTGGCATTCTGCGACGCTTCGCCCAAACCACGGTTCACCGTGATCTTCACCACTTTGGGCACCTGGTGAATGTTCTCGTACCGGAACTGTTCCATCAGTTTCGGCACGATTGTTTCCTTGTAAATGGTTTTCAGTCGTGCTGGCATGGCTGTTTCAGCGATCGGGCGCAACGTTAGTCGATGATTTCGCCAGTTTTTACCAATTTGCGAACCTTCTTACCTTGGTCGGTGAAGGTGTAGCAAACGCGGCTGGCGACCTTTTCTTTCTCGGAATAGTGCAGGACGTTCGAGCTGTGGATCGGGAACTCGCGCACCTCGACTTTGCCCGATTCGCCTTCCTGGGTCGGCTTGAGGTGCTTGGTCTTTTGGTTAACCCCTTCCACGATCACTTGGCTCGTTTTGGGGAAGACGCGCACAATCTTGCCAACTTTTCCCTTGTCACGACCGGAGATCACCTGAACGGTGTCACCCGCTTTGACATGCATTTTGAAGCGCACGGCTTTGCCGTTTGCATTCACTTGAATCTTGCCGGGCTTGGCCATTACAGCACCTCCGGAGCCAGCGAAACGATCTTCAGGTAGTTCTTGTCACGCAGCTCGCGAGCCACGGGGCCAAAAACGCGCGTCCCACGGGGGTTGCCATCCTTGTTGACGATCACGGCAGCGTTGTCGTCGAAGCGAATGCACATGCCGCTATCGCGTCGGATGGTTTTCCGAGTGCGAACGATCACGGCTCGCACCACGTCGGACTTTTTCACTGCCATATTCGGAATGGCATCTTTGACGACGGCGATGATTTCATCACCGACATGGCCGTAGCGACGGTTGCCACCGCCCAGGACGCGAATACACATCAGCTTTTTCGCGCCGCTGTTGTCCGCTACGTTCAGATAAGTTTGCTGTTGAATCATGGGCGATCGAGCCTCCCTTACCGGGTCGCGCTTTCGAGAACTTCAACGACCGTCCAGCGCTTGGTTTTGCTCAGGGGGCGAGTTTCGCGGATGCGAACCCGATCGCCTTCCTTGCACTGGTTGTCTTCATCGTGGGCCTTAAAGCGGCGCGTGCGAACCACAATCTTGCCGTACTTGGAGTGGGCCGAGCGGTTTTCCACCGACACCACCACCGTTTTCTGCATCTTGTCGCTCACAACAACGCCAACACGTTCTTTGGCAGCCATAGGGGGTTAACTCCAGAACTACGCTTGGGTTGCTGCTTCAGATGCAGCCGAGAGCTTACGCTCATGCTCCACCGTGAGCAGTTGCGCCAACTCATGCTTTGCATGTTTGATTTCGTGCGGCTTCACCTCTTGGCGAATCGCCTTCTTCATCCGGAATTGGAACAGTTGGCGCTTGAGTTCCAAAATGCGACCGCCCAGTTCGGTGTCACTAAGGGCGCGCGCGTCAGCAATCTTCGGGAGAGCCATAGGGCATTACGACTGGATGTCTTCGCGAACAATAAACTTGGTCTTCACGGGCATCTTGAACGCGGCCAGGCGCATTGCTTCGCGAGCCGTCTCTTCAGCAACACCCTTGATTTCGTACAGGATCCGACCGGGCTTGATCACGGCCACCCAAAACTCCGGTGCCCCCTTACCGGAACCCATCCGGGTTTCTGCGGGGCGCATGGTCACGGGCTTGTCCGGGAAGACGCGGATCCAGATTTTGCCACCCCGACGGATGTAGCGGGTCATGGCTCGACGACCAGCTTCGATTTGACGAGCCGTAATCCAGCCGCATTCCAACGATTGGAGGGCAAAATCCCCAAAATTCAGCGAACTGCCTCGAGTGGCGAGGCCCCGCATCCGGCCGCGTTGTTGCTTGCGGAATTTTGTTCTTCTTGGGCTGAGCATGGATTATTCCTCGTTCGAGCGGTCTTCAAACTGCTGACGACGACGGGGTTGGCGACGACGCGGCGCGGGCTGGTTTGCCGGAGCCACTTCCTCTTGTCCAGGGATGATTTCGCCCTTGAACACCCACACCTTGATCCCCAACACCCCATAGATGGTGCTGGCAGTGCGGTAGCTGTAGTCGATGTCCGCCCGCAGGGTATGCAGGGGCACGCGACCTTCCCGCGTCCATTCCGATCGGGCAATTTCTGCACCGTTCAAACGACCGCCGACTTGGATTTTGATCCCTTCGATCCCGGCGCGTTGGGCCCGTTGGATCGCCTGGCGGACAACCCGCCGAAACGACACCCGGCGCTCCAGTTGCTGAGCGATGTACTCGGCAATCAAGGTGGCATCGGCATCAACACGCGCCACTTCGATCACGTTGATTCGGATCTGGCGATCGCGGCTACCCAGCAGGTTTTGCAGACCGACCCGCAGGGTTTCAATCCCGCTGCCGCCCCGGCCAACGACCACACCCGGACGAGCGGTGTGAACTTCGAGATCGATTTGGTCAGCCTTGCGCTCAATCCGTACCTTGGCAATGCCGGCATTGTTCAGGTTCTTCTCAACGTATTGCCGGATTTTGTGGTCTTCCTGCAACAGGCTGGAATAACGCGACGGATCTGCAAACCAGCGCGAGCGGTGCTCTTGGGTAATGCCGAGTCGCAGGCCGACGGGGTGAATTTTCTGTCCCATGGTTTCCTCGTCTCCTTATGCTTAGGCTTCTGCCGCCGGAGCAACCGCCACGGTGATGTGGCAGGTGGGCTTGCGGATTTGGTAGGCGCGACCTTGGGCGCGAGGGCGGAATCGCTTCAGGGTGGGGCCCTGATCAGCGAAGGCCGTGCTCACCACCAAGGAGGTGGCATCGAAACCGTTGTTGTTTTCTGCGTTGGCAGCGGCCGATCGCAGCAACTTACGAACGATTTCGCAGGCGCGATAGGGCATGAATTGCAGAATAATCAGCGCTTCGGCGTAGCTGCGACCACGGATTTGGTCGAGGACGCGGCGAACTTTGCGGGGGGACATCCGCACGAAGCGCACGCTTGCTTTGACTTCGTTGGGACTAAGTGCCATATCTGAGCGATCCTCCGGGGGTTACTTGCGTCCTTTCTTGTCGCCCTTGGTGTGGCCTTTGAAGGTGCGCGTGGGAGCAAATTCCCCCAGCTTGTGGCCCACCATTTGCTCGTTGACGTACACGGGGACGTGTTGCCGGCCGTTGTGGACGGCGATCGTGTGACCCACCATTTGCGGCAGGATCGTGGAAGCCCGTGACCAGGTTTTGATCACTTGCTTTTCGCCCTTGACGTTCAGCGCTTCTACTTTTTTGAGCAGCTTGTCAGCAACGAAGGGACCTTTTTTCAGAGAACGAGACATACGCTTTAGGAACTCTTAGGGATTCGCGATCTCAAGCAGCGATCGCCCAGGGCTGGAGGGTTAAACCAACGGGCGGGCGATCGCCACACTGAAAAAACCTATGCGTTGCGACCGCCGCGACCGCGCTTGGACGACTTACGACGACGACGCACAATGAGTTTGGTGCTGGCTTTCCGCTTATCGCGGGTTTTGCGACCCAGAGCGGGTTTACCCCAGGGGGTGACCGGGCCAGAACGCCCAATCGGCGCACGACCTTCACCACCACCGTGGGGGTGATCCACCGGGTTCATGACGCTACCGCGCACTTCCGGACGGCGACCCAACCAACGCTTACGGCCGGCTTTACCCAGGCTCAGGTTGCGGTGTTCGGAGTTGCCGACGCTGCCGATGGTGGCCATGCACTCTTTACGGATCTTGCGCACTTCCGTGGAAGGCAGCTTCAGGGTGACGTAGTTGCCCTCTTTAGCGACCACTTCAGCGCCGGAGCCAGCGGAACGGGCCATTTGCGCACCGCGACCAGCCACCAACTCAATGTTGTGAACGGTCGTACCCAAGGGCATGTTGGCCAAGGGCAGGGCATTACCCACCTCGATCGGGGAATCGGGGCCCGCCACGATCGTTTGGCCCACTTGCAAGCCAACGGGGGTGATGATGTAGCGCTTTTCGCCGTCTTCGTATTGCACCAACGAAATGCGCGCATTCCGGTTGGGGTCATACTCGATCGACAGCACTTCAGCGGTCATGCCCAGCTTGTCGCGCTTGAAGTCGATCTTCCGATACAGGCGCTTGTGGCCGCCGCCCCGGTGACGGCAGGTAATCCGACCCAGGTTATTGCGACCCTTGCGGCGGTGCTTGTAAGAAGTCAGGGACTTTTCGGGTTCGCTGCGGGTAATTTCCGCGAAGTCAGCCACGCTGGCTTGACGAACCCCGGGGGTATAAGGACGGAAGGTACGAATTGGCATCGTCTTAAAACTCCTTCAGCGCTAGACTTCGGGGAACAGTTGAATCGAACTGCCTTCGGCCAGCGTGACGATCGCCCGCTTCACCTGAGGACGGTAACCCGACAGCCGACCCAGTTTCCGGGTCTTGCGCGGCGGGTTATAGGTGTTGACCTTCTGGACTTTCACCTCAAACAAACCCTCGATCGCTGCCTTGATGTCCAGCTTGTTGGCGCGGGGATCCACGTCAAACACGTACTGGTTGTTTTCCAGCAGAATCGTGGCCTTCTCGGTGATGATCGGCCGGCGAACCACATCCGCCAACGTGCGATCGTCCAAGCGCGTCTTGTACTTAGGAGTGCGCTTAATCATCGCCGTAAACCTCCTTGATCTTCTCCAGCGCGTCCGCCGTCACCACCACCTTGTCAGCGTTCAGCAGATCGAACACATTCAAGTTCGTTGCCAAAATCAACCGCAGGCTTTGGACGTTCCGGGCCGACAGCCAAACGTTTTCGTCTTGGTCAGCCACAATCAACAGCACCTTTTGGCTCGCATCCACATCCCAACGGGCGAGCGCGGCCAACAGGTCTTTGGTCTTGGGCTGGCTGAGTTGGCTGGCAAAGTTTTCCACCACCACCAAGTCATCCAAGCGACCTTGGAACGCCGTGCGCAGGGCCAGGCGGCGCTCCTTCCGGTTCATCTTTTGCGAGTAGTCGCGGGGCTTGGGGCCAAAGATCACACCACCACCACGCCACAGGGGAGAGCGGTTCGAGCCAGCACGGGCACGACCGGTTCCCTTTTGCCGCCAGGGCTTGCGACCGCCACCGCGCACTTCCGAGCGGGTCTTGGTGCTGACAGTGCCTTGACGAGCGTTCGCCAATTGACGCACCAAAGCCCGGTGCACAATGTGCTGAGCGTTTTCTTCACGGGCGACGCGTAAGTCCAGCTCGGTCTTGCCGGCTTCCTTACCGTCCCAATCTTTCACAATGCAGTTGACCATTGCTGTGCTCCACGTTCGACGGACTTACGGGCGATCGCGCTTACTTTTGACGACCCACCAGGTTGGACGGTGCAATGCTGACCAGCGTCCCCGGTTTGCCCGGAACCGCACCCTTGATCAACACGATGTTGCGATCGGGGTCGATCCGCACAACCGTCAGCTTCTTGACCGTCACACGCTCATTGCCCATCCGGCCAGCCATGCGCTTACCGGGATAGACACGACCGGGGGTCGTACCCGCACCCGTCGAACCGGGCAGACGGTGGTTTTTGGAACCGTGAGACATCGGCCCGCGACCGAAGTTGTGGCGCTTTTGGTAACCCGCAAAACCGCGACCAATGCTGTTCCCCGTCACGTCAACGATTTGACCGACTTCGATGCAGCGATCGGCGCGAATTTCTTCACCAAGGGCAAAACCAGCCACATCCGCCAAGCGGTATTCCCGCAGGTGACGCAGGGGCTTTGCATTGGCCTTGCTCAGGTGGCCAATTTCCGGCTTGCTGAGGGCCTTTTCTTTGACTTCTTGAAAACCCAACTGAACGGCCGTGTAGCCATCAGTCTCTTTGGTTTTGATTTGCGTAACGGTACAGGGGCCCGCTTGGATGACCGTTACCGGGATGGCCCGGCCCGTTTCATCGAAGACTTGGGTCATGCCCAGCTTCGTACCTAGAATGCCAAGAGACATGGCGTTCTCCTTAGACTAGGGATGGTTAGGAGAGTCCTCCCCTCTAGCGTCAACCAGCCGCAACAAGAGCGCCTCTAGCGCGTAAGGGCCAGAAGCACTTTCCCGACGGACTTTGAGTTTTGGGCACTCTGATTGACGTAGACTGACCGCTTATCTGCGCTGAGGAATCCTTGAGATTTCCAGTGCTCGGATGTCAGTCAACCGAGGGAAGATTTTGCGCTGGAGCGGTTTGCATCGTTGCAGCGCGTTTGCTTGCTAGGACTTAAGCAGCGATCTGCTCAGTATCCGGTTCAGCAAAAGTTGCCTGGAAAATTTGCCAGATCGGCAAACGTTGTGGTTTTAAGGTTGCGTAGCGCAGGGAACCACAGTTTTGGCAACGGTTCAATATTATAGGGGTGTGGCAGTCTTTTGTCTAGCAATTGATGATTTTGCTACAAAACATGGGAGCACACCCCTTGGCCCTTAGGTTGAAAATGGGGATGAATGCTTTACCCCTTCACGATCGCCCCGAAATCTCCGAGCACCCTGGCATGGTTGCGCAGCAGGCCCAGCAGGTTCAGCCGGTTACGCCGTACCGCCTCGTCATCCACCATCACCATCACGCTTTCGGAACCATCAAAGAAGTTCGCGACCACGGCCGCCGCCTGAGCCAGTTGATCGGCTAGGGGTTGGTAGTTACGGGTTTGGCGAGTGGCTTGGGTGATGGGCAACAGAGCAACTAGGGCATCATAAAACGCCTGTTCTGAAGGTTGCTCAAACAAGGCGGGCTTCACGGAAGCGGCGGGATCCAGATCGCTGAAGTTCAGATCGCCCTTGGTGGCCAGCTTGGAGGCGCGGTTAATGGTGGCATAGAGGTTAGCCAATTGCCCCGATCGCCGCAGGGATTGCAAAAACTGCGCCCGTTGCAACACGTCGGCGGGGTCGTAGAGGGCCCGCAGGGCCGCATCCCGATCGCCCGGTTCTCCAACAATTGCCAAGGCCAGGTCGTAATCAATGCCTTGCTCATCTTCGAGCAGGCTGCGGAACCGTTGCACGAAGAATTCTGCCAGTTGTGTCCCCATGCCGGACTCTGCCCAGCGATCGACCGATTCCGGTTCAATCAACGATTCCAAATTCAGCGACCAACCGGCATCCCAAATGATGTTCACCACGGCGTTGGCGGCCCGGCGCAGGGCAAAGGGATCGGAGGATCCGCTGGGCAACAGGCCAATGCGAAACAGGCTGCACAGGGTATCGAGCCGATCGGCTAGGGCCACAATGCGCCCGGTTTGGCTGCGGGGCAAGGCATCGCCCGCGCCCTTGGGTAGGTAATGTTCCCCGATCGCCACCGCCACCGCTGCCGGTTCCCCGCTGGCCCGGGCATACTTTTCGCCCATGATGCCTTGCAGCTCCGGGAACTCGAATACCATGCTGGTCACCAAGTCTGCTTTGCAAAGCAGGGCGGCCCAGTTCACCAAGTCCCGATCGTCTGCCGACAGTTGCAGTTGGTGGCAGAGCCGATCGGCCATGGACACGATCCGATCGACCTTGGCCCGCATACTGCCCAATTGGTCTTGGAAGGTGACCGTTTCCAATTTGGCCAAGTAACTTTCCAACGGCTTGGCAATATCGGCCTTGTAGAAATACTGGCCATCGCTGAGGCGGGCCCGCACGACCCGTCCATTGCCCTCAGCGATGATGGCGGCCTTGGTCGGATCCCCGTTACTGATGGTGATGAAGTTGGGCAACAGTTGATCGGGCTGGCCCGGTTGATGAACGGGGAAATAGCGCTGATGGGTGACCATGACGGTTTTGGTCACTTCCGACGGCAACTCCAAAAATTCCTGATCAAAGCCACCAATCACCGCCGTGGGGAATTCCACCAAATCCCGCACTTCTTCCAGCAAATCGGGGTCAATTTCCGCTTCTCCACCCAGTTGGGCCGCTGCGGCCTGGGTTTGCTCAATGATCAGCGCCTGCCGTTGATCGGGATTCACCAGCACGGAAGCGGCTTCCAGGGTAGTCACGTAGTCCGTGGCCTGGGCGATCGAGACCGGCGCAGGATGCAACACCCGGTGTCCCGTCGTGACTCGATCGGCCGTCAGCACCTCCGCTGGACGTGTTTCGGTGGCGGCTCGCACGGTCAAAGACACCGGCAACACTTGATCATCCCAAAGGGCAATCAGGCTGCGAATGGGCCGGGGGAATCGGAATTCGCCATCTCCCCAGCGCATAAACCGCTTCCCTTCAAGGGCCAGCACCCATTGGGGAGCCAATTCCTGCAAGAGATCGGGGGTCGATCGCCCCGCCGTGAACACTTCCGCAAAAACAAATTCACCCTTGTCCGTGGCTCGCAACTCCAAATCGCTCAGGGCCACACCGTTTTTGCGCGCAAATCCTTCGGCGGCCTTGGTGGGTTGCCCATCCTTGAAGGCCGCACTGGCCGGCGGCCCTTTCACCGCTTCCCGGCGATCGGGCTGGCGATCGGGCAACCCTTCAATCACCAGGGCCAAGCGGCGCGGTGTGGCAAACACCTGCACCGATGTGGCGCTTAGGTTGGCTTCCGCCAAGCTCTGGGGCACGCGATCGCGCCACTGACGCACCGCACTGGCCACAAAACTTGCGGGTAATTCTTCAGTGCCGACCTCAAACAAAAAAGCAGGCATGGGAGCGCTGGAACTCGATGAACAGACTTGAAAAACCTAGCAGATCGCCAGCATAAACGATCCGAAACCATCCGACTGAGGGCGATTGTTCCGTTGCCTTCCCTTCGTTGACTGGTCTTCGTTCACTGGTCTTCGTTAACGCACCCGGCTAGAACGCGCCCGGTTAGAAGATTGGCCAATCGCCCCAGTCACAGTCCCAGTCACGGCAACCGTCAGCCCCTTAGGCACGCCCCAGCCACAGAACGCCCGCAATTACCAGTGTCACAAGCAGTAGCCCAAAGCCCAAAAAGCGATTCTCATGGACAATCAGGGCCGGATCGATCGACTTTGGCTCGGGCATGGGACGCGATCGGGGCGATCGGCTCGGAGCCTGACCGGTGGCCGCCTTGAACCCCGCACCATCCGCCGCCTCCAAGCTCGACAGATCAGGAATTTCCGTCAGCCATTCCGGGCGCTTGCTCAACACGGGCGCTTCCAAAATGGCCAACAACCGGCGAGCTTGCGATCGGGTTTCCAGGTGGGGATGCTTCGTCAGTTGCCGACACAGTTGCAACCCCGCATCCCGCAAGCCCGCAGCCTCGTAGGCCGTCACCAACCACACCTGCATTTCACCCCCCAAGCGCCCATTGGCCGGCAACAGCGCTGCCCCCGTTTCCAAGGACTCGATCGCTTCGCGATAGCGCCCTGCCTCAAACAGCATCCGCCCCTGGTCATAAAGTGTTTGGGCCCGATCTAGGGTCATGGCCTCAAAATCCGTTACCGGCTTTGGATCGGCCGTCTCTGGCCCCGTACCGGTTTCCACAGCACTCGCCCCCGATGCAGGGTTCAGCGATGAATTCAGCGAGTGAAAGACTGCTTCTTGATCTGGTTGATCTTGCTCTGCCGCCACGCGATCGCCTCAAATTCCTCTCGATTCAGAGCCTTTAGTTTAACCCCGTGCTCCATAACTCTTTACGCAGCGGCAAGACCTTGGGTTAATCTTAAGGGGCATTTTTTGAGAAATATCACCGCGCGCTATGAAACGGCCGCTCGCGATCGCCGCCCTCACCAGCCTTGGCCTTGGTTTGGCAGGACTGCACATCAACGCCCAAGCCCAAGACCGCAGCGCCCCCGTGGTGGAATGTCGCCGCCCCGTGCCCCTGATGCCCGTTGGTGGCAATGACCCCGAAGTGGTGAAGCGGGTTTCGGCCCCTAGCCTGCTGTTTACGCGCAACAATTGGAACACCGATTTTGTGGTTCCTAGCAATCAAAGCTTTACCAGTTTTCGAGTCAGTTTGTTTTTTAAAGACTCCGGCAGCTACAAGTCTGAAATGTTCCTCAAATATGGGGACAGCAGCAACGATCAGTTCTATGACGAACGGGTGAATGCTGAAGCCAATCAACTGGTGCAAGTGCCTGCCTATCCACGTCGTCGGCCCGGCCAAAACATTCAACCATTTCAGGTGAACGTGAAGGTGGGCAACACAGGATCGATCGGGAAAGTGTATGTCGTTTCTGTGGATGCTTGCCGTTAGGGCTAGGCACTTCAACAGCCCCTGGCAATCTTTCGACTTGCCAGGGCTGCCACCGCATATTCACACCAGCTTTATCGTGGCCAAACGGCGATTGCCTGTTCAGCAAGGTGTTCGCCACGCTTTTGAATCTGAGTGTGATCCCACTTTTTAAGGTTGTAGAAATACTTGTTGATTGCCAAGTTACTGTTACGTAAAAACTTGAGTTTTTCAGCAAAGGAATGGTTTGACATCTCTGAGTTTTCAGAGCCAACTACTAACGTTAGATTGCCCAAGACATCCGACCACTGACGATGCATTACATCAGCATCAGACCCTAAAACAGAACGCCAACTAGGAGTCAATTTTTGCGGTAAAACATGCTCAATATTCAGGTTGGAAAAGTCAACAATTTCTTTACTGAAACGTTCTTGAATCCTCTGAAGTACAAACTTAACCCGTTTTCTACCATCAAAAGCATCACCATACAAAGGTCGCTCAATGATATTTTGGCGCAGTTCTTCATCTGTAGGCCAACGCTGTGTGCGATCAAAGCTAGCCAGTTTAGATCGCACACCACTGGGTGTAACAACTGGGCTATTCTTAATGATTTGCTGATACAGCGCAATAAACGTTTTATTCAACGGAGAACTAGGGACTCCGCAAATCCATCGACGGACTGCGTAAGACTCAAGAATTTCTAGAATTTCCACAAAATCCTTCAGCGTTATATAACCGCTTTCGTAATCATGGAAAATGTTGAGTAGAAACGGATAGTAGCTGGTTAATTTCAGCTCTTTAAAGTGTTCAAACCAGTTTCTAATTTCTGTAACCTTTTCCTCATTATTAGGAAAATGAATTCGTAGGTAATAATTAGAAAATCGAAGAAGATCGTCTAATTTGCCAAGAATACTGATTCCCGTATCGCGATCAACTTCTGATTTAAGATTTTGATAAATTAGCTTCTGATTTACAGCCCTTCCCATTTTGCGCAAGTAGTACCAGAAAGATAAGGTCATTTCTTTCAGGTAATCCTTGTTGGCATTATGCTTAAATCGCTTTTCAATAGGCAGCCATCGATCAGCATAAATCTGATCATGAACCGATGAATCTAGCTTCATGAATAGGTGGTTTCTGATCAAGTCGGCCTGACTTAGCGGCTCGCCTTTATAGTTTAGACTTTCATAGATCAGGTAAGGGTCATCATTTTTATCTAATAAAATGTTGACCAGACTAATACCCGAAAGGATCAAGGTGCTAAATCGTTCAATATCAAGACGCATCTCAGGATCTTTCTCCGCATCTTTGATAGATGAGCAGAAAAATTCGTAAGCTTCCTTGATTAATCCGTTGGATTCTCCATCTGTCCCATGAACTACTGTCTTATAAGCTGGGCGATCAATTTGAGTTGGAAGGATTTTTAATTTGCTGTCACCCTGACCATACCGGTTAGTCAAGAAATCATGTAACTCACTAGACACCATGCTTTCTTCTCTATAAGAAATTTTTGCACAGTCACGCAGTGCAGCAATTAATATTGATAATGTAGTCAATCTTTGTTGACCATCTATGAGAATATGGGCGGAGATTTTCAATGGTGGCTCAGGAACATTTTGAATTACAATAGGCCCAAAAAAGTGGACAGCATTTTCTGAAGAGTCCTCCAGGTAAAGATCAGTAAGATCATTCCACAGAAGCTTCCAATTGGGTTGCTTCCACGAGTAAGGTCTCTGAAATAAAGGAACAATATATTGGCGACTTCCATCTAAAATTTCTCTCAGAGTTGTTTCATTTGCTTTCATGATCTGTGATTCTCTTTGCTAAATTACTTAAATTTTATCATCTCGACATGCAGTACAAGACAAATTCTCACAAATTTGCAATCTTCATTCTTTGGGCTAGGAACTAGCCTTTCCGCCCTCTAGCCAATAAACCAACATTTCTCCTCGACCTTTCACAGCAATTAACCCCCGCTGGGTTAATCGATAAAGGCTCGCTTCTCCCCCCAGGCGATCGAATACCGCTTGCGTCACTTGAATTTTGCCTGGCGCTCCTTGAGACTCCATGCGGCTAGCCACATTCACCGTATCCCCCCACAAATCGTAGGCAAACTTTCGCAGCCCGATCACGCCCGCCACCACCGGCCCCGAATGGAGACCCACCCGGATTGAGAGGGGATAGCGGGACGTTTGATTCAATTGCTCGATCGCCCGTTGCATGGCCAACGCCATATCTGCCGCCGCCGCCGCGTGGTTCGGATTGGGATTCGGCAAGCCCGCCGCCGCCATGTAGGCATCACCAATGGTCTTGATTTTTTCAAGGCCATGGAACTCTGCTAACTGATCAAATAGCGAAAACATGCGATTGAGTAACTCAATGGTTTCACCCGGTTGCAGTTGTGAAGCCAGGGGCGTAAATCCTACTAAATCCGCAAATAAAACCGTTACTTCTGGGAATAAATCTGCAATTTGGGACGAATCGGTCAGAAGTCGATCGGCAACGCTGCGCGGCAAAATATTGGTGAGCAATTGATCCGATCGCCGCTGTTCTTGGCGCAATTGTTTGCGAACTTCAAATTCAGTGCGAGATAGGCGTTCATAGAGGCCAACCACCAAAGTTGACATCAAAGAAATCCACACCATATCAAACAAAACTTGCCCAGGATCCAAAGGCTCTGGAAAAATTGCCTGACCCATCAAGCCATTGGTCAAAACATAATTCACATAGGCAATCAGATGAGAAATCAGATGCCAATGCCAGCGAAACGGCAGCACGGCCGCAATGCTAAAAAAGCCCAATGTCCAACCCTTCAAATCGGGCATGACGGGTGTTCCCCAATGGCTGGGTAAATTAGTCACCACCGAAATCGTGGTTGAAAGCAGTAAAAATAGACCAAATTGAGATGAAAAAATAACCGGATCCAAGCTCAAGCGCTCAGGCAGCTTCGGCTGAATCAGGGGTGGCAATTTTCCACCTTGGCTTAAGGACTTTGGGACAAGATTTTTAGGAGTTGCTTTAGGAGTTGTTTGCTGAGAAACAGCAGAATAGGCCCCCGCAGTCGATGCCGGAACCAAATATCGTTCAGTTAAAGACTGGGTTTCACGGCTGCCAGCAAAAATTAAAACAATTGCCATCAAATGGCGAATTAAACGCACACTAAGCAGATCGCCTTTACCGGATTCTTCAAAGGCAATCAGAATTGAGAACGTGCTGAAATAAATGACTCCTAGGCGAAATCCCAGCATCAAGCGCTGGTGAATCAGTGCCGATCGCCAGGCGACATAACTATCAAATTCCGCTTCATTGAGATGTCGCCCATCTCCCAAGAGGAGGTTTATGCAACGGGTTAACCAAGCGCGCAACAGACTACGAAAGGATGGGCTACCTCTGGGGCGATTGCGCCAAATCCGTCGCCAAGGGGTCAAGGGCACAGCAAGAGCAAGAGCAGGGAGAGATCGGAGAGTTTTGGAATTTTATTGGAATTTTAACGGAATTGAGCGACGAAATTGAGCGACGAAATTAGCCAAGTTCAGTTGTCAGGATTTGGGATCATCCCCCTAGAAACTTCGACTGATCAGATCTGACTGATCGCAGTAGGCGAATTTGCCTAAATTGGCTTGGAAATCGCTGGCAATCAATTGAAGTCGTGATCAGTCACTATTGACAGATACAAATTGAAATTGCGGAAATGTCCTGAGAGAAAATGTCCTAAAAAAGCAATTAATTGGGACGGTAGGGATCGATCGAGGGATAGGGACCAAATTGCACTTGGCGCAATCCACAGAGATCATAGGGCTGTTCTTCCAAGACCGTCTGGGAACCATCAGAATAAATGGCTTTGACTTTGTAATTACACCCAGATTGATAAAGGTTGTCGTAATTAAATTCCAAGTCGATCGCTTCACCGGATTTTAAAATGCGATCGCCTAAGAGTTCCTGCCAATCCCCTGAATAGCGAGGTGCAATATAGAGAGCGTATAAACTACGGGCATTATTGTTGCGAAACCGAATCCGCGCAATGCGGTTTTCCGGTCGGGTATTGTCCCATTGGGCGAAGGCTCCTTCGATCGCTGTGCCGAGGACTGTAACCCCGATCAGACCCATGGCAATCAGTTGGCTGCTCCACCGCTTGAAATTCATAACTCAGGCTCTCTGCGTGAGGTTGCAATTGAGAAAAAGATTGCGTCCAGTGTACGCGCGATTGTTCAGTCCCTGCTAGGGGATGGCGAAAATTGTTGAGAGAATGCTGAACAATTTCTGAAGCATTCTTGCAAAATTACTCAGAATCCCATTGATCTTGTCGATTGTGCAACGTTTTTAGCTCGTTCCGAACCCGATCGCCCAGTTTTAATGCTTCATCAAGTACCTGACCATATTCAAGGGCTTGATCCGTCACCAGTTGCATATGCTGACCCAGGGTAGCCCCTTCAAAGGCATCCACTTGCGCCGTCACCACATCTTGGTTTTCACGTAACACCCGTTCCACTTTCAAGGCATTTTCCAGCTCCGATCGCAGTTGGCTCAGGGTAGCAATTGTTTGGGCCTGTTCCTCAGAACTGATTACCTTTCCAGAGGCTTGGGCCAGTTGAGCCTTCACATCCGTTGCCCGCACCAGTCGATTAAATTTTTCAACCTCCTGGGTCAAGGGCAGGAGCGATCGCAAGGTATCTTGTTTTTTCTCTTCATCCCAAGAAAACCAAATGGACATGGGAATCCCTGTCAGCAGACAAGCACTGGCAGACCAGCGCACAATGTTAATGACACTGATTCCGGCAAACAAGCCCAAAAGACGAACTAAGTAAAACCCACCGATGGCAATTGGAATCACAAAAATTCCGAGCAAGATTGCCCAAATAATCGAAAACCAAAATCCATTCCAAACATATTTCAAGCAACGCTTACTGATCGCTTGCCATTTAGACAATTTGCGATTTTGATGCAAGGCTTTAGACAGATCTTGAGCATCTTTAAAGGGAATGCCAGTTAGGGATTGGAAGTCCGTAGGTGACAGAAGCAAAGTTTGCCAATTGGTCGTTTTTTCAGTCATATTCTTCACTCATATTCAGCTTCCATTAATGGTCGGTTAATAGTCAGTCAATGGTCAGTTAATGGTCAGTTTTGCCTGAACTTTACCCGATTCGATGGTCGTCAGATGCGGTCAGTCGTTCCTGATGAGTTGCGCTTTGTTGTCTATCCTAAGCATCTCCCAGCTTTCCGATCGCGCAGTCTGACCGCAACCCGCAGCGTCCACTGATTCGACTCAAAGGGCTGACCATCGAACCCATGCAACTGGCGCTGGAACGGCTAGACCTGACTCAGTTAGCTTTGGCTGAAAAGGAGGTAATCATGCCGCTTTCCAGTCATCTGAATCCCCCTGCACCGCAGCAGAATCACGACAAAATCACAGCACAATCGTGACAAGGTTGCAGGAAGCGGGTCACAGCAGCACCGAGGACGAGGAGCGAGCCTGAACAATGACCCGATCGGGCGTGGCTCTGCTCGGCGCGATCGCGTTCCTGCCAGGGTTGCCGTCTTCGGCAACCCCCCACCCCTTGGGTCGTAAAAGCCGATCGCGCTCGATCGCCCTCCCTGCCTACAATAACGCTACGGTTGTGCAGCGGAGGCTGATCCCTACCGGAGTAATTCCTGCACACCCCGAACACCCCATGCAGCCCACTGATCCCAATAAGTTCACCACCAAGGCTTGGGAAGTGATTGCCCAAATGCCAGAAGTTGCCAAACAAAATCGCCAACAACAGCTAGAGTCAGAACATTTACTCAAATCATTATTAGAACAAGAGGGATTAGCGACCAGTATTTTTAGCAAGGCCGGGGCCCAGCCCAATCGCTTACAGGAATTAGCGGATCAATTCTTGCAGAAACAACCCAAAATTTCCGGTGATATTGGCTCCGTTTACTTGGGACAAAGCCTGGATAAGTTGCTCGATCGTGCCGAGGCTTTTCGCAAGGAATTGGGTGATGAATATCTCTCGATCGAACACCTCGTGTTGGGGTTTGCCAAGGACGATCGTTGCGGTCGCAAGATTTTTGATGAAGTTGGGCTGAATGAGGCCAAACTGCGAGAAGCAATCAAACAAGTGAGAGGCAATCAAACCGTGACCGATCGTGATCCAGAAGGGAAGTATGAAGCTCTTGAAAAATATGGCCGAGACCTCACCCAATATGCCCGCCAAGGGAAGCTCGATCCAGTCATTGGCCGGGATGACGAAATTCGCCGCACGATCCAAATTCTGTCGCGTCGCACCAAAAATAATCCTGTTTTAATTGGTGAGCCAGGAGTGGGCAAAACCGCGATCGCCGAAGGATTGGCTCAGCGCATCGTGAAAGGAGATGTGCCAGAATCTTTGCAAAATCGCACCCTGATTGCCCTTGACATGGGCGCACTGATTGCCGGGGCCAAATATCGCGGGGAATTTGAAGAACGCCTGAAAGCGGTGCTCAAGGAAGTGACTGATTCTGAAGGGAATATTATTCTCTTCATCGATGAAATTCACACCGTTGTGGGCGCAGGGGCAACGCAGGGGGCTATGGATGCCGGTAACCTCCTAAAACCCATGTTGGCTCGGGGTGAATTGCGCTGTATTGGAGCCACCACCCTCGATGAGTACCGCAAATATATTGAAAAAGATGCGGCCTTGGAACGGCGATTCCAACAGGTTTATATTGACCAGCCCTCGGTAGTAGATACGATTTCGATTCTGCGAGGGTTGAAGGATCGCTATGAAACCCACCACAACGTCAAGATTTCCGATAGTGCTTTGGTGGCGGCGGCCACCCTTTCTAATCGCTACATCAGCGATCGATTTTTGCCGGACAAGGCGATCGATCTGGTGGATGAAGCCGCAGCCAAGTTGAAAATGGAAGTGACCTCCAAGCCAGAGGAACTAGATGAAATTGATCGCAAGATTTTGCAACTGGAAATGGAGCGCTTATCCTTACAAAAGGAGAGTGATTCAGCATCCAAGGAGCGGCTGGAACGGCTCGATCGGGAACTGGCAGACCTGAAGGAAACCCAAAGCCATTTGAACGCCCAATGGCAACAGGAAAAAGATCTGTTGGAGCAACGGAAAGCCCTCAAGGAACAGATCGATCGGGTGGAGCTAGAAATTCAGCAAGCGGAGCGAGACTATGACCTCAACCGGGCCGCTGAATTAAAGTTTGGAACCCTGAATGAACTGCATCAGCAATTGCAGACCATCGAACAGACGATTTCAACTCAGCAATCGAGCGGTCAAATTTTGCTGCGAGAAGAAGTCAGTGAATCTGATATTGCTGAAATTATTGCCAAGTGGACTGGCATTCCGGTCAGCAAACTGATTGCTTCCGAAATGGAAAAGTTGCTGCATTTGGAAGATGAGCTACACCAACGAGTGATTGGTCAGGATGAGGCCGTCACGGCGGTGGCCGATGCTATTCAGCGATCGCGTGCGGGGTTAGCCGATCCTAACCGCCCGATCGCCAGCTTTATTTTCTTAGGCCCCACGGGCGTGGGCAAAACTGAACTGGCTAAATCCCTAGCGGCTTATCTATTCGACACCGAAGAAGCAATGGTGCGAATTGATATGTCGGAATACATGGAGAAACATGCGGTTTCGCGCTTGGTCGGTGCGCCTCCCGGCTATGTGGGCTATGAAGAAGGCGGACAACTCACGGAAGCCATTCGTCGTCGTCCTTATTCCGTGATTCTGTTTGATGAAATCGAAAAAGCGCACCCGGATGTGTTCAACATCATGCTGCAAATTTTGGATGATGGTCGAGTCACCGATTCCCAAGGACGCACCGTTGATTTCAAAAACAGCATCATCATTTTGACCAGTAACATTGGCTCCCAATACATTTTGGAATTGGCGGCCGATAACAGTCGCTATGAAGAAATGCGGACGCGGGTGATGGCGGCCATGCGCGAACAATTCCGCCCAGAATTCTTGAACCGCATTGATGACATCATCATTTTCCACGGCCTCGAAAAATCGGAATTACGCCAAATTATCCAAATTCAAGCCCAGCGATTGGAAGCCCGTTTAGCAGAAAAGAAAATGGCCCTGAAGCTGTCAGAAGCGGCGATCGACTTCTTGGCAGAGGTTGGCTACGATCCCACCTACGGCGCACGCCCCTTAAAACGCGCCGTGCAACGGGAATTGGAAACCCAAATTGCTAAGTGCATTTTGCGGGGTGAGTTTACCGAAGGTGACACGATTTGGGTTGATATTGAAAACGAGCGACTGGCTTTCAGGCGGCTGACGGCGGACTTGGTGGCACTCTAGGTTAGGCAACGGCGATCGCCCATGGCTCTCGATCGTGCTGAGTTGACCAAAATCGCCTAAAGTTCAAGGCCAATGGGAAATTTCCGAGTTGCATGGGTCGATCGCCCCTAGTTTGTGATTGGAGCGATCGACCCCCATCCTTTGCGGATCTCAACAACCGATCCTGGAAGGAACAGTTCAAAAAGGGGCATTGACTCAAAAAGGGGCATCGATGGTGCAATTACAGATGAGTTCAGGTTTCTATGGGATGCGCCCATTGTCATGGTTGAACTCCTAGCGGTGCTGGCAGCTTCGGCGGCGGGAGGGATGCGCATTGCCCTGCCGCTGTTGTTGATTGGCCTCTTGCAGGGCGATCGCCTTTGGTCACGAGTGCCGCTGCTGTCGCAACTGTCGCCGCAATGGGTGCTGGGGGTGCTGGTTAGTTGGTCGTTGTTTGAGCTGTTTGCTTCCAAAAAACTGCTGGGGCAAAGAATTTTGCAGTTGGTGCAATTGGTGTTCAGTCCCTTGGCTGGGGCCGTGATGGGAATGGCGATCGCCCAAGCAGCCGATCGCACGGATCAAATCACCGTGCTGTTGGGAATTGTGGGAGGACTGCTAGCCCTAGTCTTGCAACTGGTGCAGGTAGGGTGGTTTTTTCGATTAGGAGGGCTGCCCCTTTGGGCAATTTTCACCCAAGATGCTCTCTGTATTTTTCTGGTGCTATTCGCCTTCGATGCACCCACCCAAGGGGGAACGATCGCCCTGATGCTTTTATGGCTGGCGATTCGCAGTTCCAAGGCCTGGTATTTCCATTACCAAGGACAACCAAGCTCATCATCACCCAGAACTTAATGATCAAAACAATCGCAGCGATTAATCAACTGCTAGCCAATCAAAGAGCTGACCCAGCGTGAGTTGAAATTCAGCCGCGAACTCAGGCACAGGTAAGCGATCATTTGCATCCCGGAAAACTGAAATTCGGCAATCATGATTAATGGTGAAAACTAAATTTCGGGCAGGATCAATCAGCCAGCCCATTTGAGTTCCATACTGGGCACAATGCAGTAGCTTATCAATGATGCCCAGGCTTTCTTGCTTGGGTGATAAAATTTCGATCGCCCAGTCCGGCGCTTCGGTAATTGGGTGAGAAACTAATCGATTGTTAGTGTCGCGCGGGATTCGATCCCAGGTTAAAACCACCAAGTCTGGCACAATTGCTCGATCGCCAAAGGTACATCGTAACTCAGAAAAGGCACGGGCAACTTTGCGAGCTTTCAAGGCTGCATTGATGGCTGCACCCAAGTCCATTTGCAGTGCACTATGCTCAATTTGCGGCATTGGTTTTTGAATGATTTTGCCGTTAATGAATTCACTGGCCGGCTGGGTATCGGGCAGGGCCAAAAACTGGTTCAGGTCGATCGCCTCTGGGGCTAATTCCACAGCGGCCGGGACGCTTAGACTAACGGTCATTTACCCATCCTCCAAAACCAATTCAGTGGACTGTCAATTCTTGAGAAGAGAACTTTTAATTTATTAGAAAAATTAGTCAAGCAATTTCAGATATTAGTCAATTGCTAACCAATTAAATAATTGACCTAGCGTCAGTTGAAAATCAACTGCAAACTCAGGGACAGGAAGAACATAGCTCATATCCTGAGCGACTGAAATCTGGCAATCACCGTTAATTAGTAAAACACCATTTTGAGCGGGGTCAATCAGCCAGCCCATTTGAGTTCCGTGCTGGGCACAATGCAGTAGCTTATCAATAATACCCAAGCTCTCTTGCTTGGGTGATAAAATTTCGATCGCCCAGTCCGGCGGGATTAAAAATTGATTGGCAACCCGACCCGTTTTCGGATTTTGGGGAATCCGCTCCCACTGGAAAACTGATACAGCCCTTACCTCAATCGTTAAGTACAATAACAACACTTAGTAAACCAGTTTCTCAGGCACTGTAAATCCACTAGTCGGGCTGCCAGTCTAGTTAATTGTTCCAACACCTCTATAGTTTCTGTTC
>MKGP02000017.1 GCA_001913845.2 Limnothrix sp. CACIAM 69d
TCGATACTTTGCTGGGAACACTAAGTGGTAAAGCAAAATTGTGACGTTATGACTTTTGTGGATATATTCGCTCATCTCTGATTTTTACGCCGCAGAGCGGCGGGGAATTGACCCTTAGAGATTAAATTCCCATCGGCTATTGATTTGCACAAGTGGTTGGTAGCCTTGGTCAAGTCTGAACACCCTTGGTACTACGAGGTCTCCAAAAGTTCTCCTCAAAATGCTTTACGTCATTTACGGGCGGCTTGGGAGCGCTGCTTCAAAAAGACTTCAGGTGCTCCTAAATTCAAGAAAAAGGGTCGCCATGACTCCTTTGAACTGGATGGAGCTATTCATATTAAGGGTTTGAATAAAATTCAGGTTCCTAAGATTGGCATCCTGAAGACCTATGAAGCCTTGCCTCAAAATGTTCAACCTAAATCAGTCACCATCAGCCGCCAAGCGCATGATTGGTTTATCTCGTTTCGGATCGAGATCGAACCCGTCATCACACCCAAGGCGGTTGAAATTGTTGGGGTTGACTTGGGTGTCAAATCCTTAGCAACCCTCAGCACTGGAGAAGTGTTTGAAGGTGCTAAAGCCTACAGACAACTGGAGTCCCAGCTCTCTCGTTTGCAATGGCTGAATCGCCACAAGCAAAGAGGCTCTGCCAATTGGAAAAAGGCTCAATTGAGGATCGCTCAACTCCATCAGCGAATCGCCAACATCCGTAAAGACACGCTCCATAAGCTCACGACCTACTTAGCCAAGAACCACGGCGTGGTGGTCATTGAGGATCTGAATGTGTCCGGGATGATGGCGAATCACAAGCTAGCCAAGGCGATTCAGGATATGGGCTTCTACGAGTTTCGGCGGCAACTGGATTACAAGACAAAACGCTATGGCTCTGAGCTGGTGATCGTGGATCGCTGGTTTCCATCCAGCAAGACTTGTTCCCGTTGTGGCAAGAAAAAAGAGACCCTATCCCTTTCGGAACGGGTGTTTGATTGTGATCACTGTGGATTGCAGATTGATCGCGATTTGAATGCCGCGATTAATCTGCAAAAGGCGGCCAGTCCGGTCGTGTCAGCCTGTGGAGCGGATGAAGCCGACTTCGCCGCGATGAAGCAGGAAGTTTCCTGATTGCTGTATTTGCTAGTCAATTGCAGCAATTGTTAGTGAATTAGTGACGGTTAGGAGCTGAGAAGTTCTAGGGTTCCGTGCTGGGTTGGGGCTGTCCTTCTGGTAAATCCAGTTCGATGTTGGCTCCCCGATCGAGCACTTCAATATCCCACTGACCCCGGGCCCCGCTTTCAAACACAATAAAGCGACCATCGGGACTGATGCGGGGCGATCGCACCCAACCGCGATAGCCCTGGGTGAGCACTTGAACCTGGCCCGTTGCCCGATCGTATAGCTCAACTTCCGGGCGGGCGTAGTCACTGGCCAGGTAAACCAAATAGCGACCAGTTTGGCTGAGGCTGGGTTGCTCGGCGATCGCGTCTCGGCGGTTCAACCGAGGCAGCTCAATGAAGCGGCGCTGCTGCAAGTCAAATAGCAAAATCTGGCGGTTGCCTCCTCGGTTGGAAACAAAGGCCAACATCCGCCCATCACCGCTGAGACTGGGTTGCTCATCGGCATAGCGGGAATTGAGGGTGAGGGGAATGTTGAGGTTGGCTCCGTTGCCACAAGCAACCAGGAGCGCGGCTGTGCTGAGAACAACCGCGCTCCGGCTTAGGGCCCGTTGACCCAATCTGAGGGACAATCGCAAAACGGACAAGGGTGTTTAGGGGCAGTTTCGCTGGAGGTTAGCGTTCAAACTTAACGGGGCGATCGAAGTCGTCTTCGTAGCGATCGCCGCCGTTACCATCGGAAAAACGGGCTTCCGAGTCACGGCTGCTGCCCAGGGAGCCATCACCTTCCTCATCCTTGGGACTCAGATCCAGGGGGGGACGACTGCTGGCCTGGTCGGCGTAGCGATCCCAATCCTCTTCGGTGGGTTCCGGGTCGATCGGCTGATAGGACACGTAGCTATCGGCGGGTTCCACCTCTGCGGCATAGCTATCGCTGTAGCTGCTTTTGCGGGCGGGCGGTTCGTCAACGTAGTTGGTGCGGCTGACCGGTGGCTCATCGGCCAGGGGAGCCGCGCCAGAACGACGCTTGCGAGTGGGAGCGCGATCCTCGGAGTTACTGGGTCGATCGCGCCGACTGCGAGGGGGCCGATCGGGCTGTTCCCAGCGATCTTCGCCCCAAGATTCCTCCGATCGGGTGGGGTCAACTCGCGTGGAGTCAACTCGTGTGGAGTCAGCAGCGGGGCGACGGCTCGATCGGCTCACGGGCGGCTCGCTCCAATCGGCTCCCGTTTCGGGGCGGTTGGGCGGGCGCTGGGCGGGCCGACGCTTGCGCGGAACGCCACCACCATCGGGGCTGGCTCCGGCACTGGGGCCGCCAAAGGAATCGCGGTCATCGCGCGGGGGGCGTTGGGTCGGCGGTCGGCGGCGCGGCGGCGCATCATACCCACCATCACGACTATCGCGGCTGTCGCGGACTTCACGGCCATCGCGCGGTCGGCTGCCATATTCCTTGCCATATTCCTCGGCGGCGCGGTTGTCGCGGCTGTCGTCGCTGCCCCGAATCCGGCGATTGTAGGGCTGGCGTTCGATCGGCTCCATGTCATCCAGCTCCGCCCGATACACCCGACTCACGGGTCGATCGTCATCGACCAAGGGCGCGGTGCGCTTGGCCTGCTCCGTGGTCACGTTCCGCAGTCGAATACTTTCGTAGGCGAAAAAGATGGCAGACCCTGCCAACAGGAACTGGCTGAATTGCAGAATCGGATCCAGCCGCCAGCTATTAAAAAACAGAATGCCACCGCACAGCAGGCCCACCGCCGCGAAAAAGATGTCGTAATCGCGGGCCAGTCCTGGCTTGTACGATCGAATGAAATAGAGTGCAGCGCCCGCCACCGCGAGGATGATGCCGATGAGGCTGCCCCAGCTAAAGCCAACGTTAACCATCGTCCCTCAAGAACGTTACGGGTTTATTCTAACGACGAACGGCGGCTCCGATGGGGTTACCGGAACCGCCGTCCTTTGCGGGCGATCGCGCCGAGGCTATCCCAACCGCAGGGGTTGAGCGGCACGACAAGCAACCTTAGAAAGTGCGTTTTACCTTGTCGTTCTGGCTGATCACGATCAAGCCAACGGTAATCGGCAGCACCACAATTACGGCTCCCAAGAGCAGGCTCCACAGGAAATTCGCCAAAGAAGCAGTCATAGTTATCCTCGGATTGAAAACGCACAATTGGCTCTAGGGTTGTATTTTATCGCCCGATCGACGCTCTGTCGCCCCAGCGGAATTGAGAATTTCCCAGATTGATCCGTCAAGCTTTACGATCATCCGTGCTGCGGCTGACTATCTCCGAGCGGGGTTGGGTGGCATCTGGGCCGGGCCCTGCCCTCTGAGCCAGATTTTGCGCTAGCCATCCCCCCGAGGCCGATCGCCCGCCCTTCTCAATTTCTACCCCAAGTTCGGCATGAGTACCGTTGTGATTGGATCGTGGGCCCTGAGCCTGCTGTTGGGTCTGTTCATTTTGTTGTTCATTGTCCGAATCGTGCTGACTTGGTATCCCCAAGTGGATGCCCAAAAGTTGCCCTTTAAGTTGGCGGTGGCTCCGACGGAACCCTTTTTGAAGGTGACTCGCGCGATCGTCCCCCCGATCGGCGGTGTGGACATCAGCCCGATCATTTGGGTTGGGTTGGTCAGCCTGTTGCGTGAAGTGCTGCTGGGGCAACAGGGTCTGATCACCATGAGCTTGAATTAGCCGAAATGCCGGCCCCTAGCCCAGCTCAAACGTTGCTTAGGTAGGCTGTCGATCGCTGTTGCTGGCATAGACCGGACAACAGCCATCGGGAGCCACGCGCCGATCGGCCAGGGGAGAGGCGGGATTTCGGCAATGTTGCCCCCGATAAAACTGGCAAGTTTGGCAACAGATCAAGTCCGGTGTGTCGGGCCAGGCGGTGTTGCGATCGAGCACTTCCCGAGGGGACATGCCTCGCAACACCAAATCCGATCCCTGCCAGCGCACTTCCACCAACCCCGTTTCCGCAAAGGCTTTCCAGCGGGGACTATGGACGATTGCATCGGGCAGATGCACCGTGGCGGCTCCCTCTCCGGTGCTAATTTCCCCTTCATATCGCTCGATCGGGGCGGCCGGCTGGGCAAAGCTTTCCCCAATCGGCAACTCCAAAGCAGTGCCCGCACTGGGGCAATGAATTTGGTAGCGGCTGTTGAGTTCATCCAGGGCCGCCAAGCCCGCCAAATGATCAATGCCTCCATGGACAAACACCACATGCTGGGGGCGCATGTTGTGGATCAGTTGCAGCGTGCCCAAGCCGTCCGAATGTTCCGACAGGTCATAGGTGCTGTAAAGAATTCGATCGCCCTCATGAGGGCTGCGGAGGGGTTCGGCTTCCAACCGGCCACCCGCAGCCGCCTGCACAGACACCAACCAACGCCCCGTCTGACAGAAGCGATCGCACAGTTGGGCCACGGGCAAATCATCATCCACCAACAGCAAGCAGGGGCCTTCCAGGGCCAAATCGGGCCCGGTTTGATCGCTCGACAGCCGCCGCACCAGCGGCCGCACTCGATCGTCCCAAAACAGATTTTGATGGCGGGCAAAATTCTGCACCGACTCCGGCAATCGATCGAGAATTGCCAAATAGGCATCGCAGCCAGCCGCCACCTGGCGATCGACCCAAATGGTGAATTCGCGCCCCGTGAAGTAGTGGTGGCTACGCAACAGCATCAACAACTCTTGGCCCAGACCCAACAGCGGCACGGGCAACAGCACCGATCGCCCCTGGGCCAGGGCTTGGCTGACTTGATCCGCGAGGTCATTTTCCTGGCGGCGGCGACGCGATCGGCGGGCCACCCCGTAGGATCCCTCCACGATCAACACATCCGGCGCAAGGCCGCGCACCTCCGTGAGGGGCATTCCTTCCACCAACCGGCCATTGGAGAGGAAAAAATCCCCGCTGTAAGCCACGCAATATTCGCGCGATCGATTGCTGCGGGATTCGGCCCGGGACTGGTATCGCAATAGGGTGAGGGCCGCTCCCGGCAAATGACCAGCGGGCAACAACTCCACCGTCAAATCATCAGCCAAGGCCACGGGCGATCGCCAAGGAAGGGCCTGGCAAAACAGCGGAATCGACTCCAGAGGGCGATCGAGCCAGTTGGTGGGCAACAGTTGGGCCGTTTCGCCACTGGCAAAAATTGGCAAATGGGGAAACTGCTCATGGAGCTTCAGCAAGCCGCGTGCGTGGTCGCGGTGGGCATGGCTGCAAACCACCCAATCGGCCGGCATTCGGCCCCAACCCGCCATGCCCGATCGCGGTCGGATGGGGTTTGGATGATCCCACGCTTCACCTAAGAGGGGCGACAGGCTCCGCAAGCCACAGTCCAACATGACGCGATGGGTTCCCAATCGCACCACCAGACACATCCCTTCGCCCCCATGGCCCACGGCATAGGGCAAGCACTCTAGCTCGGTCACAGGTTTGGGTTCCTTGATCGATCGGCCGCCATTGGGCCGATCGCCCTTCGTTAGTGAGCCGAACCGTTGCCGTGATAGTTATCCGTGTCGTAAAACCCGTTGCGCGTGCCAAAAAACAGGCAAGCCACCGTAAACAAACCGGTCAACACCGCCAAAATCAATTTCACATCCATGGGACGCAACCACTCACACCAGCTAAAGGAAATAGGGGGGGAAGCTTGGGGAAATGTTAAATTCCCAAATTTTCCCAAATTTCATTGATGCCCCGGGCCGAAACCAAGGATCCGGCGGCGGGTTTGAGGCTTCGAGCCTTTCTTCTACCGTATCGAGCGGCTCCCGGGCTGTCAAATCAGGACGCAGCTAACAGCCCTGAGCAGATTGGGGCCAGGACAGATCAGACCCAACTCAGACCCAACTCAGGCGCGATCGGTTGGCAGCAAATTCCAAAAAATTTCAAAAGTTAATTCTAAAATCCAATTCAAATCGGGATTTCCTCGATCGCGTCCCACAGGCGATCGAGCGGTTCCGTCAACATCCAGGGCAGAGCCGCCACGGCCGATTCTGCTGCCGAGGTCGATCGGCCGCAACGGCTGGCAAAGGAACACGATCGACAGGCGGGGCTGTGGGCCGGCAATTGCGGCAGTGCCTGCCCCCCGTGATAGGCGGCGATCGCCTGATCAATGGCTTGGGCCATCTCCAGCAATTGCGCCCGAGTTGCTTGGTGCCAATCTGCGCTGTATGCAAACGTTTCGCAAGCCAACTCTGGCCCGTTGGCGGCGATCGGGGCGGCCGGCGATCGCACAAACCAATAGCTCATGGCCAGGCGATCGGGCGGTAAATGGCTCGTTTCCGCCAACACAAAAAGATACAAACGGGTTTGCCAATCCTCTTGCAGTCGATCGCGCGACAGGGGCTGGGCGTGAGTTTTCCAGTCAAAAATCTGTGCTTCCGTGGGCCGCGTCGCCAATAGGTCATACACCACAGTGAGCAGGCGATCGCCCATTGCCCAAGTGCGGCGATGCTCCGCATCCAGTTCCCAATCGCTGGCTCCCGATTGATCCCACCACTGGCGCAGGCTATCCCAAGTGCGATCGACCGCTTGATGGAGCGCTTGGGCTTCCGCATCCTCTCCTGCTTGCAAAACCAAGGACATCCTGGCCGCCGATTCAGCCCCCAATTCAGTGAGCTTGCATTCCGCTCCACGGTTCTGAATGGATTGTTGCATCAACCAATGGAACCGACTTCCCCAAACCATTCGTTCCTGTTGGTGGGGATTGGCCGGCAACAGTAAGCAATCCAAATAAAGATGTTGAAACTGCCGCGGACAGGTCATCCAAGCATTCAAAACCCCTTGGGACAAATGCTGCATCATGCAGGGCAATGCGGCTATCCAAAGCCATTAAAAATCAAGTTCTTGAATTGACACTCCCCGCTCTAAAGAGACGGGGATTCTTGGTTCTACGAGGTTGTTTGCCTTGACAGGGTTTCCCCAACCAAAGTAGGGGCATCCTCTCCCCAAGCGTTGCACGGTTCAAGACCGTAGCTTCCGGTATGCCCTACCGTAGCCAATCCCCGACTGAGGATATTTCTAGCTGCATTGTGGTCACGATTGAGGACAGCTCCGCACCGACAAATATGCGTCCTTGTTGACAGCCCTTTCTTGACAATCGCGCCGCAGCTAGAGCATTCCTGGCTTGTGTAGCCGATTGACTGACAAAACTCTTGGAGGGGAGGGAGGAGGCGCTTGTGGCGCAGACGTGACCTAAGGTTGAAGTACCACCAACAACGGGTCAGGTCTATGTCCCCTCGCTCCCAACTCCATGGTCAAATCGAAGCTCTCCTGTGTCAACAGCAGGACGAGAGGGGCTATACCGACCGTCGCCACCTCCAGGTGTTGCTCTCGATGATCGTAGCCTTGCTGGCAAGCAGTGCCCTGGCTCTGAATCGTTGGGTGCCGTTTTTGACCACCCGAGCCAAGTACGCAGCCAGTCATCAGCGCCGATTGAGTCGGTGGCTGCATAACCCTCGAATCAACCCCATCAAATGGTGGAGTACGTTCACGCGGCATTGGTGGTCTGAGTGGGAAGCCCCCGTGATTGTGTTGGCGCTCGATAGCACCCTGTTGTGGGGACGCTATTGCCTGATTCGGCTGTCATTGCCTTACCTGCGTTCTGTGCGGCTCGGCAAAACCACCCCGAGTCCTACGCTGTCGATTGCGTTTGGACGCGATGCGGTCACCGGACATCTGTGGGCCATTGCCAGTGATGAGCCCGTTACCCTCGATACCTTCGGGGACTATGCCGAGTGATTCATGATTGAGGAAGAGTTTCTGGATGAGAAATCGAATGGCTATCAGTTGGAGTCCACGCGATTGGACTCAGCTCCTGCCTTATCGCGGTTGTGCTTGGTCTTAGCGTTGACCACTTGGGTGTTGGTGTCCCAAGATCAGCAGGTGGTCGAGCAGGGGAAGCGACGCGAGATTGACTGCCATTGGTGGCGAGGCAGCAGTTACGGGCGCTTAGGCTGGGACTGGATCCGGTCTGTCTTGCTTCGGGGGGCGACGTTCTTTGCCACTTTGCAATTAGGGAAACCTTACGATCCAGAACCGGCTATTGCTTCCCTCGCCATGGCCCGACAACGTAGTCGGTATGGCTGCTCAATTTCTTCTTTCTCCTTCTCTCCATGACTTTTGTCAGTCAATCAGCCCAAGGGGGGCGAAGGGGAGCCAGAAATCGGGAATTACGGCGATTTTGTTGTTGGTCGTCAAGTCCCTCTCCCGACTTGGGAGAGGGATTTAGGGTGAGGGTCTTGATTGATGCAAGAGGTCTATTGTCATGGACAATCGAATCAAGGGACGCTGGGCTGCTCAGGGGTTGACGGCGATCGGGGCGCTCGGGCTGTTGGGGGCTGGGGCTGCCGGGGCCAAGGAGCCAGCCCAACCCCGTTGCTTGGCGGACTTGCCCTCCGCGATCGCCCAATGGCAACAGGATCCCCGCTGGGCCCGATCGCACTGGGGATTCCTGGCCCGCACTTTGGATCCTGCCAGTCCCCAAACCTTAATTCAGGGCCAAGCTCAGCAATTTTTTGTGCCGGCCTCCAACGCCAAGTTGTTTTCCACGGCGGCGGCCCTGGCGGCGTTGGGCCCCGAGTTTCGATCGCCCACAAGGGCCTATTGGCGACCCAAAAGCGCCACCCAACCCCGGCCCGCTTGGTGGATTGTGCCCGGTGGTGACCCCACCGTCACCCACCAACAGCTCCAGGCTTGGGCCGATCGCCTGGCGACGTTGCACCCACCCACGGAGTCCCTGGATGTGGTGGTGTTCGATCGCCCAGAAACCCCGCCCAGTTGGGAATGGGATGACTTGACCTATGGTTATGCGCCCGTGGTGAACCGGGCCATGGTTGATCGCAACGCCGTTTCCTTGACCTTTCGCCCCCAGGTTTTGGACGGTGCGCCCAGTTTGGAAGTGCAAACCCAAGAGCCAGTGGAAGGATTGTTGAATTGGTTTCAGCCCCGGGGATTTCAGGCTTTGCCGGCCGACGCGGAACCCACCTGGCAATTGCAGCGCGATCGACAAACGGGATTGATTCTGTTCACTGGGGGGCTGCCCATGGGCACATCGGCCCAAGCGGAAGTGGCCCATCCTCAGCCGGGCCAACAATTTGCTTGGCTCATGGCCGATCGCCTGTCGGAGCAATTTTTTCGCCAGGGGCGATCGCGCCCGTTGGTGGCCCCGCCGCCGCCGCCGACCGTGAATTGGCGGCGATCGCCCTTGGAAATGTCCCCCCTGCCTGTCCCTGCCTACGATCGGTTTCGGAATCCGCCCGTTGTCCCGATCGTGAATCTGCGGAATCCGCCCGCGCCCCTGGGACAGCCCACGGCGGAACTGGCATCGGCCAATCTGGCGGCGGTGATCAGCCAGGTGAACCAAGCCAGCGATAACTTGGGGGCAGAGGCCCTGTTACGTTGGTTGGATCCCGATCGCCCCATGGAGCGGCTCACAACCGTTTTGACTGATTTGGGTTTGGATCCAGCGGCCTATCGGCTGGTGGATGGTGCGGGCCTGTCGCGCCAAAACCTGGTTAGCCCCGAGGCGATCGTGCAACTGCTGACGATCATGGCTCGATCGCCCCATGCCCAGATTTACGAAAATTCCCTGCCGATCGCGGGGGAAACCGGCACGTTGGTCAACCGCTTTCGGGACACCCCCCTAGTGGGCCAGTTACGCGCCAAAACCGGTACGCTGACCGGCGTGGCGGCCCTGTCTGGCTACCTGAATCATCCCGAATGGGGGCCCGTGGCCTTCAGTTTGATGATTGACCACGCCAACACCCCCACCCGTGACCTGCGGGCCGCACTGGATCAGGTGGTGCTGTGGCTGTATGGGGTGCGATCGTGTGCCAACTAAGCTGTCCCCAACCGCCCTTGATCCATCCTCAGCGCAAGAAATTCGCTGGATCCTGATCGCGGCGGTGCTTGGTGGGAATCGGTGGCCCCTGGCGATCGCCCGCCAAGGCCGCCGTCGCCTCCAGGGCTTCGCGCAGATATTTCGCCGCATAAATCGACATATCCCGAGGCACGCTGATTCGATCGCGCAGATATCGCAATGCCACATCCGATCCCGATGGCGGCACACAAACCTCACCCGTCATCATCCGAGTCAGGGCACAGCGCAACGCCTGATCCACCAGCTCATCGTGACTGGGATTCACCCGAATTAAGTTCGCCCGATGCTTCACCACCCGAAATAGGGCCTCCGATCGGGCCGTGTCTGGTTCCTCATAGGTTGCGTCCGGCAAGCCCAACCAAGGGCCATGATCCACCTTAGTTTGATTAATGGCAGTTTGGGGATCTTGGTTTTCCCAACAGCCGCCCATTTGTGGCGGCAAATCATGGGCGTGGGTGTGAAAATCGCTTTGGGTTCCACGATAGGTCGATCGGGTTTCCATCGCCGCAAACCAATCTTTCAAGCGAGGATTTTCTTCCCGTAATGAATAGCCTTTGTAGTAAAACAAGCTGGCATTCATCCGTTCCACATAGGGCGTGAAAATCACATCTGCCGTACTGAATTGATCTAAAAAATAAGGCCCAGGAGTTGCCGCCAAGGCCGCCTCAACGGAGGTCACCACCTCCAGAAATTGCCGCCGATTTCGAGCCTCCTGTTGCTCAGACAAAGTTGGATAGCAAAGCCAAGAGCACCAAGCCCGAAACAGCAACCGTTCCAAACGGCGCAAAGGCAACACCAGCGCCGACTCCATGCCATAGATCAATGGCCCAAATGCCTGCTCCAAAGCCAGCAAAATATCATCACTTTCCGTGATCAAATGCCCATCTAGTGCCAGGGCTGGCAACATGCCCGAGGGCACTTTTTGCTTATACCATTGCTCCTTTTGGCCATAGCAAAACATTGTGACTTTTTCGATGCGGTAAGGAATTTGCTTTTCCTCTAGCCAAAGCCAAACCTTTTGGCAATAGGGACACCAAGCGTGGTGATCGCGATAGAGCGTGACGCGGGGTTCGGTGTCCAATTGCCCAAAGAGTCGCAATTTTGCTTGGGAATTGGTGGGCCCATGGACTAAGTTCGGTTGCCATTGGGTCAGCGCTGCTAAATCAGTCCAAGATAGGGGGTCGAGGGTCATGGTTGGCGATGTAGCAAGCCTATTCAAGGTTTCATTTAGTTCTAGATTAGGATATTCAGCATGGCTTGATAACGTGAAACATACTCAAATTCAGCCTCGGGCTTTTTAAATAGCTGCTAAGAGGATGTTTAAAAAGTATTCTTTGGCACGGGCAAGCACCAGTAGTCGTGGGGGCAAGGGGCTTGAGCATCTTGTCTTCGTCGATCGATGGGGCGTGCAGAGTATCGATTTTGGCTTTTCAGACATCCTCTAAGAGGGTGTTTAAAAAGTATTCTTTGGCACGGGCAAGCACCAGTAGTCGTGGGGGCAAGGGGCTTAAGCCCCTTGTCTTTGTCGATCGCTGGGGCGTACACAGTAGCAATTTTGGCTTTTCAGACATCCTCTAAGGTATTGGTAATTTTTAGCTTCAGATTTTTAGCTTCAGGTTTTGAGCTTCAGGTTTTTGGGTTATTGCTTTAATAACTCCTGGATCATATTAGCCAATTGCTTGAGCTTTACGGGTTTGTTCAAGTAGGCAGTGGCTCCCGCTTGCAAGCACCGTTCCTGGTCGCCTGCCATGGCGAGGGCCGTCAAGGCAATGATCGGCAAGGATTGAAAGTCGGGATCTTGGCGAATTTGGGCAATGGCAGTCAGCCCATCCATTTCTGGCATTTGGATATCCATTAACACCAAAGCGGGTTGGTGCGATCGCACCATTTCGATGGCTTCTCGGCCATTTTGGGCCGATAAAATCTGATAGTTTTGTGCCTTTAGATAGCTGGAAATGGTCATGATGTTGGCTTCGTTATCTTCCGCCAACAAAATCAATGGCTGACCGGTTTCAATCGCTTGCAGATCAATCAATTGGGTTCCGTTGCAAGCAGGCAGTGAGCTATGGAGTCCCGGGGCTACTTCAGAAGAGCTGGGCGATCGCGCCGGACTCTTTGACCAGCAGGGCAAATGCACTTGGAAACAACTGCCTTGGCCCACTTCGCTTCTGACGCTGACTCGGCCACCGTGCAATTCGGCAATGCGCTTCACCAGCGCCAAGCCCAAGCCGGTACCTGCATATTGGCGGCTGAGGCGGCTGTCAATCTGTACGAAAGATTGGAATAGTTTTGATAGGTTTTCCGGCGCGATGCCAATGCCTGTGTCGCGAACGGTGAAGCAAATTTGGGCCGGTCGGAAATCTGAATGGGAACTTTGGAAACCTGAAGCTTCGATCGGCGCTGAAATGGATGTTGAGATCGGTTCTCGATCGATCGGTTCATAGGGTGGTTTTTGCGGTGCTTCTTCCATCATCACCACCAGCTCAACGGCCCCAGAATCCGGCGTGAATTTGACCGCATTGCTCAGCAAGTTGATTAAAACCTGCCGCATCCGTCGCCCATCCACTTGAATCGATAAATCTCGAAGATTTTCAGCGATCGAGGCTTTCAGGGAAATCTTTTTCTGCGAAGCTAACTGCTTCACAAAAGCCAAACTGTTTTCGCACAGATCCCAAACCGAAACCAAATCTAGATCTAATTCCAAGCGATTGGCTTCAATTTTCGACAGATCCAAAATGTCGTTAATCAACTCCAGCAAGTGTCGCCCACTTTTTTCAATGGTGGCAACGGCCTTCGTTTGTTCTGGCGTAATCGGCCCAAAAATATCCTCCTGCAAACTTTCCGACATGCCCAAAATGGCATTGAGGGGCGTTCTTAGCTCATGGCTCATGCTAGCCAAAAACTCATCCTTGAGCCTAGTAGCCCGCTCCAGTTGTGCATTGGTTTGCTTGAGGGCTTCTTCGGTATCCTTGCGATCGCTAATATCGGCAAAGTAACCCACCAGTTCTAGGGGTTTACCTTGGGTATCGTAAACCACCCGAAACTCGTCATGCAGCCAACAATAACTGCCATTGCTCTTCAAGAATCGATATTCGCGAACATGATATTTCAGGTCATTTAAATTATGTAGGCTTTCAAGGGCATAGGTTAAGTCTTCTGGGTGAATATGCTCTAGCCAAAAAGTATGATTCTGCAAAAACGCTTCCTTGGGATAACCCAAAATCGATTCAATGTTGCGGCTAACGAAGGTAAATCGATAATTTTCGCCGAGCTGGCAAGTGTAAATAATTGCTGGGTTGGACGAAAGCACAAATTCCAATCGTTCCTTCAGCGACTGATTTTCATGTTCTGCTTGTTTATGCTCAGTAATGTCATAGTTAACCCCAACCATGCGCAAAGGTTGATGGTTAATGTCGTGCTCAATGATCGCAAAGCATTGCACAAACCGTTGTTCTCCATTGGGGCGATTAATGCGCAGCTCCAGGTTTAATTCCCCTTGTTGATTCATGATCGATTCCCTTAAGGCTTCCATCGCCACGGCATCTTCTGGATGTAAGCAGCTCAGCCAATCTTGGTAAGTGGGATCGCGATCGGGGTTATGCCAGCCATAAATTTCACGAATGCGCGAATCCCATTGAACTTCATCTTGAAAGTTCCATTCCCATGTCCCGATCGCTGCCGATTGCAACGCCAAGGCTAAACGATTGGAAAGACTAGTTAACTGTGCCTCTGTGTGTTTTTGATGACTAATATCCCGACAGACGCAAATTAAAGTGCCATCTTCGGACAATGTGAGAGACAGCCCTTCATAGAATGTGCTGCCATCTTTGCGCCGGGCGATCGCCTCTCCTTGCCAAGAGCGATCGCGCTGGAGCTGGGGCAAAATATGCTGCTCAAATCGTTCAGTTTCCAGAGGGGCATAGAACTCTTGCCAAGGCTGACCGATGAGTTCTTCAACCCGATCAAAACCGAGCAAATTGGCATGGGCTTGGTTCGCATAGGTCAACTGGCCATTTTCGATCAGGGCAATGCCATCAATGGCAGCTTCCATCATTGCCAGTTGTCGCTGAATGGCTTTTTCGGCTTCTTTGCGGGATGTGATGTTTACCGAAATGCCACAAAGACCGTAAGGCTGCCAGTCCCGATCGAGCAACAGAAACTTGTTAGATAAAAACGTGTAGAATCTGCCATTAATTTCTGCCTCTTCTTCATACTGTTGAAAACGACCGAGCCGATAAACTTCATTGTCGTTTTCACTGAGAATGTTAGCCAATTCTGGCTCAAAAAGCTCTTGGTTGGTTTTGCCTAAAATCTCGCGCTTGGTGCAGCTAAAAAATTTCAAAAACGATCGATTAACCAAGGTGTGGCGACCCTGGAGATCCTTAACATAAATAACAGCAGGTGCAAAATCAATAATGGCTTGTAGCCGGGCTTCGCTGTCTTGTAAGGCGGCAGTTCGCTGCTCCACCCGCTCCTCTAGCTCCTGGTTTAAGCGCGCCAAGGCTCGCACTGCCAGTTCCCGTTCCTTGAACAGGGCGATCGCCGCCGCAACGGAACTGAGGGGATTAATTTCGATCGCGTCCCACGGGTCTGGAGTGACGCGATCAAACCCAATAAACCCAAAAAATTGACCATCCACCATCAAGGGCAGCATCAAAACCGCCGCCACCCCTGGTGCAATTAAAGCTGGCAATTCCGACATCGAGAAATCAGAAACTAAGCTGTTAATTAACTGGCCTTGAGTCAGTCGAGAAAAGCAATGGTTTGATTCAGGATGGCAGCGCAAGTTCTGAAATTGGGGATTGCTAAGCTGAGATTGAACGCCCGGGCGACACCATTCCCCATGTTGGCTAATGAGAGGATTCCCAAGCCGATCCTGATGCTTTTCAAACACATAGATTCGATCGGCTCCGGCAATTGACCCCAGAATTTCCAAAATTGTTTGATAGATATTCTGATCCGTATGGTTGGATAAAAGTTGCTTTTGGATTTCAACAATTGCGGTTAAGTACTGCTCCCGTTTGCTGAGCAATGATTCCGATTCTTTGCGCTCCGTGATATCTAGATGCGTCCCTGTGATTCGCAGAGGGCGGCCCGTTGCATCACGCTCCACAACTTTGCCCCTTGCCAACACCCAAACCCAGTGCCCCGATCGATGGCGCATTCGCAATTCACATTCATAGGCGCTGGTTTGGTTTTGAAAATGGCTATCCAGCGCCGAGACCGCCTTCGGCCAATCTTCAGGATGGGTGTATTTTTGCCAGGTTCCTAATTGAATGGGGGCCAGCTCTTCAAGGGTGTAGCCAATCATGTCAGCCCAACGTTCGTTGAGGGTGACTTCACCGCGATCGATAAACCAATCCCACAATCCCAACCCAGAACTTTCGATCGCCAATTGCAACCGCTCTTGAACTGCCTCTAATTGGCATGCCCCTAAGCGTTGTTCTCTGCGAATTTGGGCCTCACGAATTTCGCGACGGATCACTTCCGGGAGACGAGTTGTATTGCCCTTAACAAAACAGTCCACCGCGCCCGCCTGCATGAGGTCAACGGCTAAGCTATCCTCGATCGCCTCTGAAATAACAATCAGCGGTATATCACGTTTGGATGATTGCAAGATTTTGAGAGCATCAAAGGCACTTAATCCAGTATCTTGATGATTAGAGATAATTAGATCCCATGACTGTTTTGCCAGGGCAATTTGTAATTGCTTGGTGTTCTTAACCCACTTCCAACTTAAATTAAAGTGATGATGATATAGTTCTCGAATAATCGATAAAACATCCTCATCTGAGGCTTGAAACAATAGCAAGCTAAGAATAGGCTTCATGACTACTAATTCCTTGGAGGTGTAATTCCTTGAAAGATTATGCAACTATCAGCGCCTTACTATCTTTAAGAAAATGACCCGATCACCGTCATTTGAGGTTCAAGCTTTTTCACTGATCTTTTACTGAATGTGCTGCTGCTGACTGGAACGGCCCAAGGGTGCTGCAAATCTAAAGCGAAGGAGTTGTATCAATTCTCACCGATGATTTTGCCAAAATGCCTATTAATTTCCATTTAACTGTTATTTCCGTAATAACAAAGAGCTTTTTTATACATTACGAAGCAATTAAATTCGAGGGTAATCCGAATCGACGAAAACGAAGAACATACTTGGCGCTTTCTCTATGACAGGCTAGACAATGGCCGATCGCTTGGAAGATTCCTGCAACAACCTAAATTTGTTCTAGCACTAATTCATCCCCCTGAGTCTAATTATCCTCCAAAATTACTGATAACTAACTAGACAGGCGACACAGACTGAATCCGGTAAATTTTCTCTTAACCTGATACGGCTGGGTCGGATCAATCCCAATGAATCTCGACTTCGCTGAATGAGTTGGAATGGATCGAGATTCATTGAGACTGATCGAGTTTGATTGCGCCCAATCAAGATTTGGTCAATCGAAGGCCCGTTCAAGAGACCTCTTGCACGAATCAAATTGGATGTGCCGCTTGGTAGTTGAGCAACCCAGCTAACAGATGGAGCCTCAAGCCAAAACGGCGACGACGATTGCGATAGCGTTCTGAGAAGATCCGAAATCGCTT